>JAZRMW010000041.1:0-199389 GCA_045647865.1 Phocaeicola sp. | reverse complement strand
GGAGTGCAGGAGTGCAGGAGTGACGCTTCGCTTAGGCGTAGCAAGGCTCGTAGAAAGAAGCACTAGATGTGCTTCTGTGCTGTAGCGAGGGGAGCACAGTGCTCTGTGCGACGGGGCTCCGAAGGAGTGCAGACGATAGTGCTGCTTGCATGGTGACTCCCTCCTCTATTTTTTTAGGCGCAATCTGCGCCTAAAATTAGTTGGGGACAAGGGATGGAAAAGAGAAAAAAATGCAGACATCTGCACGCTTGAATGTTTTTTTTCTTACTTTTGCACCATTAAATCAAAGAATCGTGTGATTGTATGGAAAACTTATACCTTATTATATTGGCTATTGTGGGTATGATGGTGATGACCATCGTCGGATATCTCGTCGGCAAAAAGGGGGGTGAGGCGAAGTGTGACGCTCTGCAAGGGAGCATGAACGAACTACAGGCCCGCGTAGGAGAGCAGGATAGCATCATCGCCCGACAGACGGAGGAGATACGGACGCTGACATCGGAGCGCGATGTGCAATGTGCCAAGGCGACGAATGCCGTTGAACGGTTGGATGAGCAAAAGGCCGTAAACGAACAGCAAATCAAGGAGATAAAGAGGAGTCACGAACAACAGTGCAACGAGATGAAGGAGGCTCACGAGCGCCAACTGGCACAAGTGAAGGAGGCCTCGGAGAAACAATTGGAGGCACTGAAGGAGATGAACAAGAAGCAGGTGGAGGCACAACTCGCGCTCATCAAGGAGCAGATGAAGGCGACATCGGAATCGGTGCTGAAAGCCCGCCAACAGGAGTTGGGTGAGCAGAACCGTGAGCAGGTGTCGAAAATCATCGACCCTCTGCAACGGAGCTTCAAGGAGATGCAGGAGGCCTTCAACAAGACGAAGGAGCAACAGGCCGAGGCGATGACCCGACTGGATGCCACCATCAAGGTGAACATGGAGAAGAGTGCCGCGCTGGGCGAAACGGCCGACCGACTGACACGCGCACTGACGGGCGAAGTGAAGGTGCAGGGCAACTTCGGAGAGTTGAAACTGAAGCAATTGCTGGAGGATATGGAGTTGAAGGAGGGCGAACAGTTCACTACCCAAGAGACGCTGCGCGACCAGGCTGGAAAGGCTTTGAAGGGCGATGAGGGAAAGGGACTGATACCCGACTTTATCCTCCACTTCCCGAACAACCGCCACGTGGTGGTGGATGCAAAGATGTCGCTCACCGACTACGAACGATACATGAACTGTGAGGAGGGCGAGGAGAAAACCATGCATCTGCAAGCCCATCTGCAGAGTGTGCGCGCCCAAGTGAAACGGCTTGCCAAGAAGGACTACACGCGCTATCTCCCACAAGGATACAACCGCCTGAACTTTGCCATCATGTATGTCCCCATCGAAGGGGCGTTGAACCTTGCCCTGCTGAACGACTCCACCCTGTGGCGCGAGGCTTACGACGAGGGGGTACTCATCCTGGGGCCTCAGACCATGTACATGAACCTGCGCGTGCTGGAGATGATGTGGACACAGGTGCGCCAACTGAGCAACCAACAGGCGATGATGGATGCTGCCAACACGGTCATCGAACGCATACAGGACTTCGGCATACGCTTCATGGATGTGGAGGCAAGCATGAGCGATACACTCAAGAAGATGAGCCGACTGAAGATCACTACGGCCGATAGTGGGCCAAGCATCATCACTGCCGCACGCAACCTCCTGAAAGCTGGAGCCAAAGAAAACAAGCGCAAGAAGGGCATCGAAGAGGTGGGCGAAACCCTCTTCCTCGAAGGGCAGAACGAGACCACTGAAGAGTGAGGAAAAGAGAATACATAATGACATTCAAAAATAATAACAGACACATGAAAAAGACAATCATTACCTTGTGTGCCTTGGCCATCGGATGGATGGGACAAGCGCAGATTCCTGTCTATCAGGACGAGACGAAGCCGATTGAAGAGCGAGTGAAGGACGCACTCAGCCGCATGACGCTGGAAGAGAAAGTGGCCATGTGCCACGCACAAAGCAAGTTCAGCAGCCCCGGTGTACCCCGATTGGGAATCCCCGAACTGTGGATGAGCGACGGCCCTCACGGAGTGCGCGAGGAAATCCAATGGGGCTCGTGGAGCAATGCCGCATGGACGAACGACTCGTGTACGGCCTTCCCTGCCCTCACCTGCCTTGCGGCCACGTGGAATCCCGAGATGGCGGCACTCTATGGCAAGGCCATCGGCGAGGAGGCACGCTTCCGCGAGAAGGACATCCTCTTGGGACCCGGTGTAAACATCTACCGCACCCCGCTGAACGGACGCAACTTTGAGTATATGGGCGAAGACCCCTACCTGGCAAGCCGCATGGTAGTGCCCTACGTACAGGAACTGCAGAAGAACGGTGTGGCTGCCTGCGTGAAGCACTATGCGCTGAACAATCAGGAAATGCAACGCTGGAATGTGGACGTCATCGTGAGCGAACGTGCCATGTACGAAATCTATTTGCCGGGCTTCAAAGCTGCCGTGCAAGAGGGTGGCGCATGGAGCATCATGGGCGCATACAACAAGATATTGGGTACTCACGCTTGCCACAACGACCTCACGCTGAACAAGATTCTGAAGGGCGAATGGGGATTCGACGGAGTGGTAGTGAGCGACTGGGCAGGCACCCATGACACCTACGAATCGGCCGTGAACGGACTCGACATCGAGATGGGTACTGATAGCCGCCCTGACAAGGGAATCCGCGGACGTGCATTCAAGGCACAGGATTGCTACCTGGGCAATGACTTCCTCAACCTTGTGCGCCAAGGCAAGGTGAGCGAGAGTGTCGTAGATGACAAGGCGTCGCGCATCCTCCGACTGATTTTCCGCACGGCCATGAACACCCGGAAACCTTTCGGTAACCAAGACTATGCCGCACACTCCAAGGTGGCACGCACAATCGGTGGCGAGGGTATTGTGCTCCTTCAGAACAATGCTCCGAAGAAAGGCGAACAGGCTCTCCTCCCTATCGACCCTGCACGTTACAATAAGATACTCGTCGTGGGCGACAATGCCACACGCAAGCTCTGCATGGGCGGTGGTTCATCGGAGTTGAAGGTGCAACACGAGACCTCGGTGCTCGATGCCATGAAGGCGAAGTATGGCGACAAGATTTCGTATGCCAAGGGTTATCAAGCGGGAAAGACCCTCTACGGAAGTGTTGAGGAGGTGAAAAAGAGCATCGTGGATTCGCTCCGCAATGCAGCTGTAGTTGCCGCCCGCGAGGCCGACCTCATTGTCTTCGTAGGCGGATTGAACAAGAACCGTCATCAGGATTGCGAGGATAGCGACCGACAGACTTACGACCTCCCCTTCGGACAAAACGAATTGCTCAAAGAGATGCTCGATGTGAACCCTCGCGTGGTAACCGTACTGGTGAGCGGAAATGCCGTTCGTATCCCCTACCCCGAACGTATGCCTGCCATCCTGCAGAGCTGGTACATCGGTTCTGAATTAGGCCCCACGGTGGTAGATGTATTGTGTGGCGAGGTGAACCCCAGTGGTAAGTTGCCCTTCTCCTTCCCCGCCAAATTGGAGGATTGCGGAGCACACGCTTTCGGCAAGATAGGCTATCCGGGCGACGGAGTGAAGGTGGAGTACAAAGAGGACATCCTCGTAGGCTACCGTTGGCACGACACAAAGAAAATCCCTGCCCGCTACCCCTTCGGACACGGCCTTAGCTACACTACCTTCGCCTATGGCAAACCTGCCCTCTCGGACAAGGCAATGAACGAAAGTGGCGAGTTGACCCTCACCATCAGTGTTACCAATACGGGCAAGCGCGAAGGTAAGGAAGTGGTGCAACTCTACATCGGTGACGACAAGGCCAGTGTCATCCGCCCTGTGAAGGAGTTGAAGGGCTTCCAGAAACTCTCCCTCGCACCTGGCGAAACGCGTGAAGTGACCTTCACCATCACCCCCGACATGCTGAAATTCTTCGACGAAGGCACCCACGCATGGAAGGCCGAGGCAGGCAAATTCACGGCTTACGTAGGAAGTTCATCGACCGACATACGAGGCAAGGTGAAGTTTAGCTACGAGTGATGAGCTACGAGCTACGAGTGAGTAGTGAATATCTCTATGGTAAGGGCATCCCTGGTGGGGTGTCCCTTACTTTTTTTGTAGGCAAAGAAGAGTTCAATAATCTGAATAAGCCTAATAAATTCAATCAAGAAATCCACTATGCGGCTATCAATTTTTAAATAAACCAAGCTTTTTTGCTTCAAATATGCTATTGTATTGCTTTTTTTGCTATCTTTGTGCCATTTTTACAGAAAAAGTATGAAAGTAACGATTTTACAACGCGATATTGCGTGGGCAAATCCTGTGGAAAATTGCCGACGATGCGAAGAGGCATTCGACCGAAATGCGGGAGCCGACCTCTACGTATTGCCCGAAATGTTCAGCACGGGATTCTGTACACAACCCGAAGGAATCGCTGAACGCGAAGGCCTTACACTTGCATGGATGAAGCAACAGGCATCCATGCGACAAGCTGCCATTGCAGGAAGTGTGGCAACCGAAGTGGATGGGAAATACTACAACCGTTTCTACTTTGTGAAACCCGATGGAAGCGTGGCTCAATATAACAAGAAACACCTGTTTACATACGGTGGCGAACACAAGCGCTTCACGGCCGGTGACGAACGCGTCATTGTGGAGTGGAAAGGCGTGCGCATCCTGCTGGAGATATGCTACGACCTGCGCTTTCCCATCTGGGCACGCAACCGAGGCGACTACGACATGATACTTTACGTTGCCAGTTGGCCTACCCCTCGTGTAGAGGCATGGAGTGCCCTTCTCGTAGCCCGTGCCATCGAAAACCAATGTTACGTGGCAGGCGTGAACCGCGTGGGCACAGACCCCTCGTGTGAATATTGTGGCGGTAGCGTCATCATCGACCCGTATGGCAAGACTCTGACCACTTGTGCCCGAGGCGAAGAGTGCGAGGCATCGGCCTTGATTGATATGGAGATGCTGCAAGCCTTCAGAGAGAAATTTCCTGTGCTGAATGATAGAGATATTTGATAGGGATAGTGGCTATATAGTCGATTATAGTAATTATAGTAATTATAGTGATTATAGTAATTTTAGTGGCTATAGAAATTATAGTGGCTATCTAAAAAAGATAAAAAGATAAATAAACAACGACAAACCATGATAGAAAGAAAACTACTTCTGGGCGACGAAGCCATTGCATTGGGAGCCATCCATGCCGGCATCAGTGGTGTATATGCCTACCCCGGTACGCCCTCAACTGAAATAACCGAATACATCCAAGGCCATGCTCCCGAGGTGCGTAGCCGTTGGTGCACGAATGAAAAAACGGCCATGGAGGCTGCCCTCGGTATGTCGTATGCAGGCAAGCGTGCATTGGTGTGCATGAAGCATGTGGGAATGAACGTGGCTGCTGATGCATTTGTAAACTCAGCCATCACGGGTGTGAATGGCGGACTGGTGGTGCTTGCTGCTGATGACCCCTCGATGCACTCGTCGCAAAACGAGCAAGACTCACGCTTCTACGGCAAGTTTGCCATGATACCCATCCTCGAACCCTCAACCCAACAGGAGGCTTACGACATGATGAAGTATGCTTACGCACTTTCCGAGGAGAAGAAATTGCCCGTATTGTTGCGTGTAGTGACCCGTTTGGCACATTCGCGTGCAGGTGTGGTGGTCAATGACCTCTTGCCTCAAAATGCACTGAATCCTGACAAAGAGCGTAGCCATTGGGTGCTCCTTCCTGGAAATGCCCGCAAGCAGTATGCCTCGCTCGTAGGGAAGCAGGAAGACTTGGTGGCTTCTTCGGAAGCATCACCTTATAATAAGTCAGAAATCAGAAATCAGAAATCAAAACTCGGTGTCATCGCTTGTGGTATAGCCTACAACTATGTCATGGAGAATCGCCCACAGGAGTTGGGTATCCCCGTACTGAAGGTTTCTCAATATCCCTTGCCCGAAACGGCCATCAAAGCGTTGGCCAACCAGTGTGAGGCACTGCTCATTGCCGAAGACGGACAACCGTTGGTGGAAGAGCAGGTGAAGAGTCTCCTCGGTGCTGACTACGCCATCAAAGGACGCTTGACGGGCGACTTGCCCCGCATGGGTGAACTGACGCCCGACTCGGTAGGTGCAGCTCTCGGAGTGAACATCGAGCAACCTTACACAGAGGCTCAAAACGTGATGCCCCGTCCACCTGCCCTTTGTCAAGGATGCGGACACCGCGATGTGTATGATGCCCTCAATAAGGTAGCTGCCGAGTATGAAGATGCACGCATCTTCGGTGACATCGGTTGCTATACGCTCGGAGCTCTGCCTCCCTTCCGTGCCATAGACAGTTGTGTGGATATGGGAGCCTCCATCACCATGGCAAAGGGTGCGGCTGATGCCGGTGTATTTCCTGCCATTGCCGTGATTGGTGACTCAACCTTCACCCACTCGGGTATGACCGGCTTGCTGGATGCCATCAATGATAATGCAAACATTACTGTTATCATCTCCGACAACCTCACTACCGCCATGACGGGAGGACAGGATTCAGCAGGTACAAACAAGTTCGAAGCTATTTGTCTTGGTTTGGGACTGGCTCCGGAGCATGTGCGTGTGGTAGTGCCCCTTCCGAAGAATATGGAAGAGATTACCCGCATCATCCGCGAAGAGATTGAATACAAGGGAGTGTCTGTCATCATCCCCCGTCGTGAATGTATGCAGACATTGCAACGAAAATTAAGAAACAAGAAGAAGTAAATCAGTGACGAGCCACAATCTATAAGAAATAGAAATAGCATGAAAACTCGTAGTTTGTGGCTCGTAACTCGTAGCTAAATAAACATGAAAAAAGACATCATACTCGCCGGCGTGGGAGGTCAAGGTATCCTCACCATCGCTACCATCATAGGCGATGCCGCAACTCATGCAGGCTTGAATTTGAAGCAAGCCGAAGTACACGGCATGAGCCAACGCGGTGGAGACGTACAATCCAATCTCCGCCTTTCAACAGAATTGATTCACTCCGACCTTATCAAACAAGGAGCAACTGACCTCATCATCTCCATGGAGCCGATGGAAGCCCTTCGCTACTTGCCATATTTGAACAAGGAAGGTTGGGTGGTAACCTCTTCACATCCGTTCAAGAATATCCCGAACTACCCCGATGAAGAAGCTCTGATGAAAGAACTCAGTGCCCTACCCCATGTCGCTTCACTTCCCATCGAGGATGTGGCCAAGGAGAACAATCTCCCGAAGAGTGCCAATGTAGTGTTGCTCGGTATGGCCGCCCGCTACATCGAAATCCTCACTCCCGAGCAACTCAGAGAAAGTATTGCACGGGTATTTGCCAGCAAGGGCGAGAAGATCGTAGAAGCCAACCAACAGGCATTCGACTTGGGCTTGAATGCGGTGAAGTAAGGAGAAAAAAGTATGAAAATATTCAGTGAAGAATTAGTAGAGAAGGCGGCAGAAGCATGTAAGGTGGCCGACCTCTCAAGAGCTACCATCGGTGAAGTGCTGCTGGTGGCGCAATATTTGGAGAAAGAGACAGGTATCCCCTTCATCCGCATGGATCAGGGTTCACCAGGATTACCCGTGAACAAATATGGAGTAGAAGCCGAGAAGGCTGCTCTTGACCGTGGTGTAGGCTCTCAATATCCTGCAGCTGCTGGTGTGCCAGAGTTGAAAGAAGAAGCTTCGCGCTTCGTGAAGGCTTTCCTCGACGTGGATGTATCACCCCGCTCATGTGTGCCTACCGTAGGAAGTGTAGCAGGTTCATATGGTTCGTTCATTGCTTGTACACAACGTATCCCAGGCAAGAACAAAGTGCTCTTTATCGACCCAGGTTTCCCTATCCAGAAGTCGCAATTGAGAGTGATTGGTGCCGAATGGGTGGAGTTTGACATCTACCCCTATCGTGGTGAAGCGCTGAGAGAGAAACTTGAAGAGATGTTGAGTGCAGGAGACATTGCCGCAATCATTTACTCAAACCCCAATAATCCCGCATGGATCTGTTTGGAAGAAGAGGAACTGGCCATCATCGGTGAAATGGCAACTAAACACGATGTAGTGGTAATGGAAGACTTGGCTTACTTCTGCATGGACTTCCGTCGCGACATGGGACATCCCTTCGAGCCTCCCTATGCACCAACCGTAGCCAAATATACTGACAACTACATACTGATGCTCTCATCATCGAAGATATTCAGCTATGCAGGACAACGCATGGCTCTCATCTGCATCAGTGACAAACTCTTCGACAAATATTATCCAGCCTTGGCCGAACGCTATAAGGATGCCGGAGTCTTTGGCCAAACCCTTATCGCGTCTATCCTTTATATGATTACCTCAGGATGTACGGCCTCTACCCAGTACGCCTATGCCGAGATGTTGCGTCTTTCTACAGAAGGCAAAATAAACTTTGTGGAAGATACACGCGAATATGCCACCCGCGCCGAAAAGATGAAGAAGATTTTCACAGACAATGGTTTCTACATCGTCTATGACTTTGATGCCACACAAGTGGTGGGTGACGGTTTCTTCTTCACCATCGGTTATCCGGGTATGACGGGTGGCGAATTGCTTAAGGAACTGCTCTATTATGGGGTCAGCAGTATCAACCTGTCCACAACAGGAAGCCAACAACAAGGAGTGCGTGCATGCACTTCACGCATGAAGGATGACCTGTATGAAGTCATGGAAGAGCGTATGAAAGCTTTCCATAAGGACCACATTGTTGAATAAAGAAAAAAAGAACTATACAATTATGATTTGGAATCCAAATAAAGAATGCATGGGCCGCGATGAAATGCACGCGTTGCAGAGCAAGCGGCTTCAGAAATTGGTAAACTATGTTTATCATAACGTAGCCTTCTACCGTAACAAAATGCAGGCTATGGATCTTTCACCCGAAGACATACGTAGTATTGATGATATAGTGAAGTTGCCCTTCACCACCAAACAAGATCTTCGTGACAATTATCCCTACGGCTTGCAGGCCGCACCTCCTTCAGAAATTGTTCGTGTACACGCTTCGTCGGGTACTACAGGTAATCCTACCATTGTAGGCTATACACGTAAGGATTTGGCCGTGTGGTCAGAGGTAATGGCACGTTGCCTCACTGCCTATGGCGTGACCCGTGATGACACTTTCTCTGTCGCTTATGGCTACGGCTTGTTTACAGGAGGTTTGGGAGCCCATTATGGTGTAGAAAACTTAGGAGCAACCGTAATCCCCACGTCAACGGGTAACACAGAGAAACATATCCGTCTTATACGCGACTTGAAGATTAGCGGCATTGCGTGTACTCCTTCTTACGCCCTCTATCTGGCTGAGACTCTTGAAAAGATGGGACTTACGAAGGATGACATCGGACTCCGTATCGGAGCATTCGGTGCCGAGCCTTGGACAGACAATATGCGTAAAGAAATAGAAGAACGCCTTGGCTTGAAGGGATACAATATCTATGGTTTGAGTGAAATTATGGGGCCAGGTGTCTCTTATGAATGTCAAGAACAGAACGGGTCACACATCAATGAAGATCACTTCTATCCCGAAATCATCAACCCCGAAACATTGGAACAAATGCCTTATGGCACACAGGGAGAACTTGTATTCACCACCCTTACCAAGGAAGGTATGCCAGTGCTCCGTTACCGTACCAAGGACCTCTGTACGCTTTACAATGAGCCCTGCTCCTGCGGAAGAACATCCGTGAAGATGGGACGCATTATGGGACGTAGTGATGATATGCTCATCATCCGAGGCATTAATGTCTTCCCGTCACAAGTAGAGAGTGTCATCCTCACCATGTCGGAGTTCGAACCCCAGTATATGCTTGTGGTCGATCGCGTGAACAACCTCGACACCTTACAGGTTCAAGTAGAGGTTCGCCGTGACTTCTTCAGCGACGACATCGGACGTATGCTTGCCTTGAAGAAAGCATTGGGAGACAAACTCAAGAGTGTACTCTCCATCAGTGCAGATGTGAAGTTGATGGAGCCGGGCAGCATCGAAAGAAGCCAAGGAAAGAGCAAACATGTGATAGATAACAGAAAGTTGAATTAAGGGAACCTACCCACAAAATTGTGTTAATATGACAATCAAGCAAGTATCAGTCTTCCTGGAGAACAAAGCAGGACGAATCAACAATGTGACCAAGGTATTGGCCGACAACGGTATCAATATGCATGCATTCAGTATGGCAGAAACCACAGAGTTCGGCATCTTGCGTCTGATAGTATCTGATGTGGAGAAAGCAGTGGAAGTGTTGCGTGGAGCTGACTTCGCTGTTATGCTTACCGATGTGGTATGTATCTCATGTCCCGACGTGGCCGGTTCTTTGGCCGGTATCCTCGACCAATTGGCAGAGGAGGACATCTTCATCGAATACATGTATGCCTTTGCACAGGGAGCGAACGCCAACGTGGTGATTCGTCCCAATGATATTGTGAAGTGCGAAAAGGTGTTGGAGAAAATACAGTAATCTTTTTATAGAGGAGATAAAGTCAGAAAAACCTTTATCTCCTCTATCATATTCTTCAACCTTTTCTTTTATCTATGTAGGAAACATTACGATCTGTTTCCTCTACCCTACCTACTTTTTTTTATTTCCTCTTTTCATACGCTCTTCCAACGTCTGCATCCACTCATACCAGTTGGGGATGTAGAGGGTAGCAACTACTGTATTCAGTGCCATACCGAAGACCACGGCTACTCCAAGCGAGAGCTCGCTACCGGCTCCTGCTCCACTGGCAAAGAGCAACGGCATGACTCCGAAGACAAACGACAAAGATGTCATCAGGATGGGACGCAAGCGGACACTGGCTGCTTCGGCTGCACTTTCCCGGATAGAGTTGCCTGCCGCTCTGTAGTCGCGTGCAAACTCCACGATAAGGATACCATTTTTGGCACTGAGGGCTACAAGCAGAATGATACCTATCTGCGAATAGATGCTGATAGGAAGACCGAATAGCCAGCACCCCACAACGGCTCCAAGTAAGGCGATAGGTACTCCCATGATAGCAGCTACAGGACTTGTCCAACTCTCATATTGAGCAGCCAATACTAAGAAAGCCACCAGTAATGCCAGTGCAAAGACTAACAATGTGCTTCCTCCTGCCTGTTGTTCTTGGTAGGCCACCGAGGTCCATTCGTGTCCGAAGTTGTCGCCCAAATGACGCTCCACTAACCGCTCCATTGCTTGAATGGCTTCGCCCGAACTGTATCCTTGGGCTACGTTACAGGTAAGTGTGGCTGCGTCATACATGTTGTACCTCATCACCTGATCCATCCCCAATTGCTCTTTCAGCCAAGTGAAACTGCTGAAAGGTACCACTTCTCCTTTTACATTGGTAACGCTCAGACGCAACACATCATCAGCATTGCGTTGCGACCGTTCACCTGCCGAAAGCAGTACCTGATACGTGCGGCCAAACTGCATATAATCATTTACATATGCTTGTCCCATGTAGTAGGCTAGAGCTTCGAACACTTGATTCATCGTCAACCCCATTAGTTGGACCTTGTCACGGTCTATCTCCAGGAAGTAGCGTGGTACATCGGCCTGAAAGATGCTGTTCAAACCTGCCAATGCTGGTTCCTCTTTCCATGAGGACATCAAGGTATTGACAGCTTTTTGCATCTCTGCCGTGCCCAACGAGCGACGGTCCTCCAGTTCCAATTGTAAGCCGCCCGTAGCTCCGAGACCCGGAATAGCTGGTGGTATCATGGCAAATACTTGGGCTTGTTGTACTGCTATGTACGCTTCGGTGTTGAAGCGTTCAACCACTGCTGCTGCCGAATGCTCCCTACCCTTTCGTTCCTTCCAATCTTTGAGGACAACAAAGAAGGTGCCTGCGTTGGTCTGTGTGCCGCCTCCCATCAGGTTGAAGCCTGCAATGCTTATACAGGTTTTCACCTCGGGATAAGAAGCCAGCAGCCCTTCAACCTTGGAACAAGCCTCTTCTGTACGGGTAAGTGATGCAGCAGGAGGCAGTTGCACCGACACCATGAAGTACCCGTCGTCCTCCTCGGGAATGAAGGTCGAGGGCCAACGGTGATACAAGGTGAAAGCAACCACAGCCATCACGATAAATGTTACAGCAGCCAAAGTAGGACGTACAAGCAAAAGACCTACCGCGTGGTCAAAGAGTCGTTGAAGGCGGCCGGTAGAGGTTGGTGAGACCATAGGTTGTGGAGGTGTTAAGGACTCCACTGATTCTACAGATTCCTGTCTGTCAATCGCTGGATGATTTTCCCCATGTCTAGTAGATGAGCCAATCCTCCGCTTCAATAAAAGGGCACACATAGCTGGCGAGAGAGTGAGCGAACAGATACCACTGATGACTGTAGAGGCGGCTATGGTGAGTGCAAATTGCCGATAAAGTTGGCCACTGATGCCGCTGATGAAGGTCGTTGGGATGAAGACGGCAAGCATTACCAACACGACTCCCACAATGGGACCCGTAATCTCTCGCATGGCCTCCTCAGTAGCTTCAGCGGCATGAGCATAGCGACCGGAATCGAGCAGACGGCTTGCATTCTCGGTGACGACGATGGCATCGTCAACGACAATGGCTATGGCTAATACCAGTCCGAAAAGCGTAAGCATATTCAACGAGAACCCCAATAGATGCATGACGGCCAACGTGCCTATCAAGGAAACTGGTATGGTGACACAAGGAATGATGACCGCCCGCCAACTACGCAGGAAGAGGAAGATAACCAGCACCACCAACACGGTGGCTTCGATGAAGGTCTTCAACACCTCGTGGATACTGCTACGTACAACCTCGGTGGTGTCGAGTGCCACTTCATAAGCTACACCAGGAGGGAGCGAAGCTGCCAATTCCTCCATGCGGAGCTTTACATCGTGAACCACATCCAAAGCATTGGCTCCGGGTAACTGATAGATGGCGATGGCAGCCGTAGGCTGTCCGTTCACGCGAGATACAGTGCCGTATGTCTGGCTACCTACTTCTACCCTTGCCACATCTGAAAGGCGAAGGATAGCTCCATCCGTACCAGTGCGCAGGATGATGTTACCAAATTCTCCAGCATCAGCTAGTCTTCCTCTGACACTGAGGGCATATTGAAAGGCATTGTCACTGCCAACTCCTGTGGCCTGCCCCACGTATCCGGCCGACACCTCCATATTTTGCTCGGATACAGCCTGATAAATCTCTTGTGGAGTAATTCCACGGATACGCATGGCTTCGGGGTCGAGCCAAATACGCATCGAGTAATTCCCCGAGCCCATCACCTGTACGTTTCCCACACCGGAGACGCGCGCCAGTTGATCAGCCATGTTCAGCTGCGCATAGTTGGCCAGATAGAGACCATCGTAAAGAGAGTCACCAGTGAGAGTAAGGAACATCAGTATGTCCGTCGATTGCTTTCTTACCTCCACCCCTTGCTGTTTCACTGCATCGGGCATGGAAGGCAAAGCCGCATTCACCCTGTTCTGTACCATGACGGTAGCCATGTCTATGTCTGTCCCCACCTCGAAGGTGACTGTCAGCCGATATTCACCAGAAGAGGAGGAGGTAGAGCTCATGTACATCATCCCCTCCACACCGTTGACCTGCTGTTCGATGGGTACACCCACGGTTTGGGCAACTGTCTGTGCATTGGCTCCTGGATAGGTGGCACTGACTTGCACAGTGGGAGGTGTGATATCAGGATACTGAGCAATGGGTAGAACACCCAAGCTCAAGAGACCAGCCACCACAAATAGCAGTGCCAATACGGTGGCAAAGATTGGCCGATGGATAAAGAAACGTGAGAAATTCATATACGTCTTTGTTTGAGATAGTTAGTAAGTCAGTGAGGAGATGTAACATTGTGTTAAATGGCTGTCTGTCCCCTCATCTTGAAAGTATTATTGGGATAAAGAAGAAAGAGAAGCTGATGAGATCTTGTAGAGACTGCTTCCGAGATTAGTAGTGTTACCAATAGTAAGACTAATAGTGTCTATTAAGGTGAGACCAACAGTATCGGAACTCTCAGTTTCTTCATCTATTCGATATCAACAACTTCTCTTTATCGTGTATCGTGAAAGAATATTACTGCTGATTCCTTAGTATAGGGGTTACGTGCATCCCATCGTGCACTTTCATGAGAGCTTGCGTGACGTATCGGTCTGTAGGCCTGAGACCGCTCTTGACAATGCGCAAGGTGTCGTCGATAAGTTCGCCCGTAAGGATATGGCGGTAATGCACCACTCCCGAATCAGATACTATATAGAGGTACTTGCCCAATTGGTCGGTTCCGATGCTGGATTCGCTTACCATCAGTGCATCTTTCTGATTACCTACGGGCAGGGTGATGCTCACATAGGAGCCAGCCTTCAGCAGATGGTTTGGATTCAGAAGTTCGGCTCTCACGTCCAAAGTACCAGTGGTGAGTGAGATGTTGGGTGACAGATAGTCGAGCCTTGCCTGCCACTTGAGCTTTCCACCCTCGCCCAAGCGAACAGTGACATAGTAGGTACTATCGGGCGAATGTTTCGTAAGTTCTTCAATTAGTAGTTGGCGCAGCCATTGATTGTCGGCTACACTAAAATTGGCATACATCAAATCGTCCTTATAGATGGTGGCCATGGTCGCAGGAGTACCTCCACCGGGGATATATGCTCCTACACTGTAGTTGCCCTTTGTTATTTGCCCATCGATGGGGGCCTTGATGTGACAATAGCCGAGGTTGGTACGTGCTGTGTTCAGACTGGCTTTGGCGCTGTGCATCGCCGCTTCGGCCTTCTTGACGTTGGCTTCAGCCTGAAGAAGTTGTATCTCGCTGACGGCTTCACTTTTGATGACCTGCTGCATACGCTCGTAGCTGCTTTGTGCATAAGCAAGTTCGGCCTCGGCAGTTTTGAGAGCAGCTTCGGCCTGCTGCATAGCATCGCGGTAAGGAGTGGGGTCGATAATATAGAGCACATCGCCTCGGTGTACACGCTGTCCGGCACTGACATTGCTTTGGGTAAGTTGTCCGTTCACCCGACAGACCACCTCCACAGCAGCATCGGCCGAAAGGTATCCGGGATATTGGCGTGTGAGCACCACATCTCTCACTATAGGTCGGGCTACCTCTACAGGTATTGTAGCTGATGGGGCCGGCTTACCGGAATTATGACTGCTGCATCCGGCCAGACAGACGATACCTGTCAGCAGGAACATGGGAAAGATTCGTTGGTTCATACATCTTATTTTTCTAAGTTAATATTATGGATTGTTTTCTTTTTCTACAATATCATATACACATGCGTGAGTATCTGATACCCTTATAATCCCCTTACTTGAACTCGCAGACACTTCATTGCAAACAGTATTGCTGATACAGTATGTATGCACTCCTTACTGCCATCCGCCACCCAATGCTTGATACATCTGCACAAGGGTAGTAAGCGAAGCCCCGCGAGCTTGCACCAATGACTCTTCAGCACTCAGCAACGACCGCTGAGCATCCAACACACTCTGAAAAGTAGTAAGCCCCTGTTTGTAAAGGTCCAGCGAAAGAGTGAGCATTTGGCGACTGTGGTTGAGAGCCTGACGATTGGCTACTATCTGCTCGATGGAGTAGCTGTAGGCTGCCATGGTATTCGATACCTCCTGCATAGCTTGAAGCACAGTTTGGTTGAAAGCCGTGATAGCAAGGTCCAGTTGGACACGACTCTGCTGCACAGAATGGTATCGTTGTCCCCCGTTGAAGAGAGTCCAGCTCATTGATGGAGCTATCTCCCACTCTACACTGCCCGAGCGTACAAGCCGCTTCAGTTCAGTGGAGGCATAACCAATGGAACCGTTGAGGAAGAACTGTGGTAACCACTCTCTTTTGGCAGCACCAAGCTGTGCCGCCTGCACCTCAATTTGCCTCTCGGCCTGCCTTACATCAGGACGTCGGCGAATCAACCCTGCCGGAATGCCCACTTGCACTGGCTCGATGTAATCGGGTAATTCTACGGGTGCCTCCAATCCTTGAATCAGGTTTTGAGGATACTGCCCCATCAGTACAGCCAACGTATTCATCATATTCGTGACACGCGCTTTCATGGATGGTAATTGGGCCAAGGTACTGTAGTACACTTGCTTTGCCTGAGCTACATCCAAGCGACTGGCCAATCCCGAAGCATAGCGGGCTTCAGTCAGTTTGAGCACTGCCAACTGCGACTCACAGTTGTGCTCCAGCACTTCCTGCTCTTGCTGGAACTGTCTGAGGTTCAAGTAGGCGATGGCAACTTGAGCACACAAGGATACCATGACACCACGGTACTCCTCCTCTGAAGCCCTGTACATTCCTTGCTCGGCTTTCACCTGCTGGCGTATTCTTCCTGAAATATCCAACTCCCAAGTCATCTGCCCCTTCAAATTGTATTGCCCATTCCATTGGGCACTGCCTCCAATGTTTCCACTTGATTGCTGGCGTGTCCATCCGCCACCAATAGCAATGGACGGCAGGTAGTTGCCCTGAGTAATGAGGACTCCCAAACGTGCCTGCTCAATTCTTGCCAGTGCTTCATCAACATCCAAGTTGTACTGCATGGCTAGGCTGATGAGCGAATCCAATTGATAGTCACCAAACCTTTTCCACCAACCATCTTCGACGGGCAGAGTCTGGTCAAACAATTCTCCGTCAGCAGGCCATCGTTGTGGCATCCCCTCACCATCTTCGGGTTGCAAATCCTGTGCATACATGCCCAAACAGAAGCCTACAATGCACCATCCTGAAACAATACTTTTCTTCATAATTAATCATATTCTATTGTCAGTTTCACTACTCACTGCTAAACACCGCAGCGGGGGAATTGTTCAAACCGTTGTATGACAATGAACCAAAGGACAGGCCAATCTGTTATCTCCAACAAACTTTTTCCGCATAGACAGTATAAACTATTGTTACCACCTCGGCATAGAGTACTACATCATAGAGTCGGTTCAATCAGTTATCTTCTTAACACATTTTCAGTATGTTTACTTCCTTCTCTCAAAAATTTTCAGTACTTTTGCGCCTTTAAATTAAGAAAGGTAACAAAAAGAACAATAAGCTCATGAATAAAAGATTCGCTGAACATAGCCACTTGAACCTCTCTGAGGTAAACAAGCAGGTACTGAAACTGTGGGACGAAGCTGACGTTTTCCACAAGAGTATGACAGAGCGCGAGGGTTGTCCCTCGTTTGTATTTTACGAAGGTCCTCCCTCGGCAAATGGTATGCCGGGTATCCATCACGTAATGGCCCGCACTATCAAGGATGTATTCTGCCGATATAAGACAATGAAGGGCTTTCAAGTGAAGCGTAAAGCCGGATGGGATACCCACGGATTGCCCGTAGAACTTGGTGTTGAGAAGGCTTTAGGCATTACCAAGGAGGATATCGGAAAGACCATCAGCGTGGCCGAATATAACAAGCATTGCCGTACTGACGTAATGAAGTTTACCAAAGAATGGACAGACTTGACCCACAAAATGGGTTATTGGGTGGACTTGGAAAACCCTTATATCACTTATGACAACCGCTACATCGAGACCCTATGGTGGCTTCTCAAGCAACTCTATGGCAAGAACCTCCTTTATAAGGGATACACCATACAGCCCTACTCACCTGCCGCAGGTACAGGACTCAGTTCACATGAGTTGAACCAGCCCGGATGTTACCGCGACGTGAAAGACACTACTTGTGTGGCTCAGTTCAAAATGAAGAATCCGCGTCCCGAAATGTCAGCATGGGGAACTCCTTACTTCATTGCCTGGACAACGACACCTTGGACTTTGCCCTCGAATACAGCTCTTTGTGTGGGTCCAAAAATTGATTACGTAGCCGTACAGAGCTATAACGGATATACCGGCCAGCCCATCACTGTAGTATTGGCCAAAGCTCTCCTCTACACTCATTTCAATCAAAAAGCTGAAGGTATTGAACTTGAAGCCTATAAGCCTGGTGACAAGTTGATTCCCTTCAAAGTCGTTGGTGAGTATAAGGGTGCTGACCTCGTAGGTATGGAATACGAACAACTCATCCCATGGGTAAAACCCGTGGAACTGGACGAGCAGGGTAAGTGGACTGCTGCCGAGGAGAAAGCCTTCCGAGTAATCCCCGGTGATTATGTGACAACAGAGGATGGTACGGGTATTGTACACATTGCACCAACGTTTGGTGCGGACGATGCTTTTGTGGCTCGTGCAGCAGGTATCCCCTCATTGTTCATGATTAACCAAAAAGGCGAAACTCGTCCCATGGTGGATCTCACCGGTAAGTTCTATCTGATGGAGGAATTGGATGCAGACTTCGTGAAGAGTTGCATCGACGTGGAAGCCTACAAAGCATACGAGGGACGTTGGGTGAAGAACGCCTATGATCCGCAATACACTGTGGATGGACGTTTTGACGAGAAGGCTGCAGCTGCTGCCGAATCGCTTGACATCTACATCTGCATGATGCTTAAGGCTGGAAATCAAGCATTCAAGATAGAAAAGCATGTGCACAACTATCCCCATTGTTGGCGCACAGACAAACCTGTGCTATACTATCCGCTGGACAGTTGGTTCATCCGCTCAACAGCTGCTAAGGAACGTATGATGGAGCTGAACAAGACCATCAACTGGAAACCCGAATCAACCGGTACAGGACGCTTTGGCAAGTGGCTGGAGAACTTGAATGACTGGAACCTCAGCCGTTCACGTTACTGGGGAACTCCCCTACCTATCTGGCGCAGCGAAGATGGTGAGGAACTCTGCATTGGTTCTTTGGAAGAACTCTTTGAAGAGATGGAAAAGTCTGTAGAAGTTGGTCTGATGGATACAAATCCTTACAAGGAAGCAGGATTCGTACCGGGACTTTATACCCAAGAGAACTATGACAAGATAGACTTGCATCGTCCTTATGTGGATGATATCATCCTTGTCTCTCCCACAGGTAAGCCCATGAAGCGTGAGCTTGACCTCATTGACGTGTGGTTTGACTCTGGAGCCATGCCTTACGCACAACTTCATTATCCTTTTGAAAACAAGGAGATTGTTGACAATCGTTCGTACTACCCTGCCGATTTCATTGCTGAAGGAGTGGACCAGACACGTGGTTGGTTCTTCACCTTGCACGCTATTGCCACAATGGTATTCGACAGTGTGTCATACAAGAATGTAATATCTAACGGACTCGTACTGGACAAGAACGGTAACAAGATGTCAAAACGCCTTGGCAATGCTGTTGACCCTTTTGGAGCGATTGAGAAATATGGCTCTGATCCCTTGCGCTGGTACATGATTACCAACTCATCCCCATGGGACAACCTGAAGTTCGACGAAGATGGTGTGGCAGAAGTGAACCGCAAATTCTTCGGTACCTTATATAATACATATTCATTCTTTGCCATGTATGCCAATATTGATGGATTCACCTACAGCGAAGAAGAGGTACCGATGAACGAACGCCCAGAACTCGATCGTTGGATTCTTTCTGTGCTGAACTCACTCATCAAAGAAGTTGACGCATGTTTGAACGATTATGAGCCTACACGTGCCGGTCGTCTTGTTCAAGACTTCGTGAACGATAACTTATCTAATTGGTTTGTACGCCTGAGCCGCAAGCGCTTCTGGGGTGGAGGTATGACAACAGACAAACTCTCAGCTTACCAGACTCTTTATACTTGCTTAGAGACTGTAGCTAAGTTGATGGCTCCTATCGCTCCCTTCTTTGCTGACCGACTCTACATGGACTTGATTGCAACAACTGGTCGCGACAATGTTGAATCCATCCACCTTGCCAAGTTCCCTAAATGTAATGAGGAACTTATTAACGTTGCCTTAGAAGAACGCATGAAGATGGCACAAGACATTACATCCATGACGCTTGCCTTGCGTAAGAAAGTGAACATCAAGGTACGTCAGCCTCTACAGTGTATCATGATACCAACCGTGAACGAGGAACAGAAAGCACAGATTGAAGCTGTGAAGAACCTTATCATGAACGAAGTAAATGTAAAGGAAGTGAACTTTGCAGAGACATCAACAGGTTTGTTGGTAAAGAAGGTAAAGTGTAATTTCCGCGTAATGGGTAAAAAGTTCGGTAAACAGATGAAAGCTGTGGCTGCTGCTATGGAAGCTCTTGATCAGGAAGCCATCGCTACATTGGAGAAAGAGGGAACATACTCGCTGACAATTGATGGAACTCCGCTGATAGTAGAAGTAGCCGATGTTGAAATCATCAATGAAGACATCCCTGGTTGGTTGGTTGCCAACGAAGGCAAACTCACTGTAGCCTTGGAGGTTGAGGTAACTGAAGAGCTGCGTCGCGAAGGAATTGCACGTGAACTGGTGAACCGTATCCAGAATATCCGTAAAAGCAATGGATTTGAAATTACCGATAAGATAAATGTGACATTGAGCAGCAATGAACAGACTGATGCCGCTATTGAGGCTTACAAGGAATACATCTGTACACAAGTACAAGCCACTGCACTCAATTTGACCGAAACAGTAGAAGGTACAGAACTTGATTTCGATGACTTCAAGCTGGTTGCTCACGTAGAAAAAGCATAAAACCTCATATCAATTAACCTAAATACAAAATCATTATGTCAGAAAAGACAAGATACTCGGATGCCGAGTTAGAAGAGTTCCGTGCTATTATTCTTCAAAAACTGGAGCTGGCACAACGCGATTATGATTCCATGAAAGCAACGTTGATGAATACCGATTGCAATGGAGTGGACGATACTTCACCAACGTTCAAGATACTGGAAGAAGGTAGTAATACAATGAGTAAAGAGGAAACTACACGTTTGGCTGAACGCCAATTGAAGTTTATTGGAGACTTGAAAGCTGCTCTCGTTCGTATCGAAAACAAAACCTACGGTGTATGTCGTGTTACTGGAAAACTTATTCCAGCCGAGCGATTACGCGCCGTTCCTCACGCAACACTGAGCATTGAGGCTAAGCAAATGAAAAAGTAAATCAGTGATAAGTGATAAGTTACAAGCTACGGGCAAGAGGTTGCAATGCAACCTGAAACCTGTAGCTTGTAACTTGTAAGCTCGTAACCCAAAAGAAAAGATGAAGAAACTATTTACAAGAGGCAGGATTGCAGCCATGATTGTGACAGTAATCTTGCTTATTGACCAAGCCATTAAGGTATGGGTAAAGACCCACATGTATAAAGGTGAAAGTATCCGCATTGCTGACTGGTTCTACATTCACTTTACCGAAAACCCAGGAATGGCATTCGGTATGGAAATATTCGACAAGTTGTTCCTAACCAGCTTCCGCATCGTAGCTGCAATAGCAATCATCTATTACTTATGGAAACTTTGCCGGAAAACTGTGTACAATGTCCCAACAGGGTACATAATCTGCTTGTCATGTATTCTGGCTGGTGCTATAGGAAATATCATCGATTGTGTTTGCTACGGAGCCATATTTAGTGAAAGTACCTACTATGAGTTGGCACATTTTGTTTCTCCAGGCGATGGGTATGCACCTTGGTTCTATGGTAAGGTTGTGGATATGTTCTACTTCCCTCTGATTGAAACTAACTGGCCATCGTGGATGCCTTTTGTGGGTGGCGAGCACTTTATTTTCTTCAGTCCAATCTTTAATTTTGCAGACTCTGCAATCAGTTGTGGTATCGTGGTTCTATTACTCTTCTATAATAAATACCTGACTACTGAGAGTCCGCAAGAAGAGAATAGTAATAATCTTGAAAATCAATCAAATAAGATTACAAAATGAGAATGCTCTTAAAAAAAGACAAGCACCATCTGCTCATTGTCACCTTGATATTTTCATTATTGGCAAGCTGCATGGTTGAAATCCCATCTTATGTAATTCAACCAGACGAGATGGAAGATTTGCTATATGATTACCACCTGATGCAAGCAATGGCTGGCGACTTGACTTCAAGTCAGAATCATAAGCGAAAGATTTACGAAGAGTCTGTATTTGCAAAACATCATGTTACGGAAGCAGAATTCGACACATCTCTTACTTGGTATATGCGGAATACCAAAGAACTGGAAGCTATATATAAGAATTTGAACAAACGTTTTTCAGCTAAGAAGGAAGAGATGGCTAACTATCTTCCTCCTAATAAGCGAATGAAAGTATTATCACCTGCAGGAGATTCTGTAAATATTTGGACAGACTACAAACTGTTTCGACTTTCTTTATCTACATTATCCAATAAACTTCTTTTCCAATTCGAACCAGATAGCAATTATCAAGCAAATGACTCTTTCGTATGGAATATGGAAGCTTTATTTTTGGGAGATACTTGCAAATCACATGCTATAATGTCAATGACATTCCTATATGACAAGGATACAGTAGGTTTGTCACAAGTAATCAATCATTCAGGCACATATACATTGAGTTTAGCTTGTAATCCCTCCTACAAATTAAAGGAAATTGTCGGACATATCTATTATTTCCCCATGGAAGAAAGAAATTTGATACAGATGGATTATTCAGATTTCGACATACAAGCAACCTCTCTGCCAACAATGGATTTACTATTGAGTAATATTTCTTTTATAAGAAAACATAAGTTTGAAACATCAAATATAGATACTCTACAAACCATAAAGATTGATAATCCTTAAAACGTGATGTTTCCTTTTACTTCCCCAAGTATTCAAAATATGAAATACCAGTATCTATATACTCTTTTAGCCTGTCATCAGTTTATTAACGAACATGGCATAAGACATGGTGCTTCAATCATCAAAATATATGGGGAAGAGAGTCACGCAGAATTGGAAGGTCCTTTTGACTACTGCGAAAGAGCTTTTATAAAGTGGATGGGAGGAACCATAATTTTCAGTACAGAGAAAGAACCACCTATCCAACCAAATGAGACCCTCTCAAGTTATATAAAACAAAAGGGGACTTCCAAGATTTCTTTATCAAAAAATGCGTTTCTATATGCTTGGTACACTCCTATTATTGATATTCAACTTCCATTACAAACTTCTCTTCAAAGAATCCTTATAAAATAACAAGCTGCACTCATGATTCATAAATTTTGAAGAACTATAATTTTATCAACATGCTTACCGAAGGTTTACAACATACTAGTACAATATCTGTATCAGGCAATAATACGGCTCTGACTATGGGTTCTGGTGATATGTCTGTATTAGCGACTCCAGCACTCGTTGCACTTATGGAAAATGCGGCTATGCTTACAGTTTCAACAAAACTTCCTGAAGCTTCTACTACTGTAGGAGGATTCATTGAATTGAGTCATTTAGCTCCTTCTTTCATTGGAGCTACTATTGCTGCGACAGCAACTCTTACAGAAATTAAAGGACGAAAACTTACATTTACAATCGAGGCTTTTGAAGGAGAAAAAATTGTAGGAAAAGCCAAACACATTCGTTTTGTTGTCGAACGAGAGAAATTCTCAAATGGATAGTAATTCCTTCCTTTTATCCACATCCCTGTCTTA
Source organism: Phocaeicola sp. (assembly GCA_045647865.1). Taxonomy (GTDB): domain Bacteria; phylum Bacteroidota; class Bacteroidia; order Bacteroidales; family Bacteroidaceae; genus Phocaeicola_A. The sequence goes on along the minus strand of JAZRMW010000041.1, from coordinate 175,942 downwards.
TATAGGAAGAACGTTTACAGATATTAAATAAGGGAATTAAAAGAAATACAAAATCTGTTTAAAACCTCCTATTTGTTATCTCTACTTCAATAAAAATTGTACCTTTGCATAAAACTTTTGCAAAGAATTTAGTTTTGTGTATGAAAAGAGAAATCATTCCAACAGTAGAGGTAAAAAAAGACTTCATGGTTACCCGTTGGCCAGAAGCAAAGAATAGTTTTGAGCTTAAAAAGGATTCTTTTCGTTTAGCAAACGGAGCGTTTGTTATTGGATTAAAAGGAAAACTTACCCTTTCAATGAATCTTACTCAATACGAAGTCACAGAGAATAAGCTATTGACAATTATCCCACATCACATTGTTCAAGGTCATTCAATAACAGATGATTTTGTTGGTTATTTAATTTTGTTTACTCCTGCATTTGCAGCTGACATCAATTTATGGCGTTCTAATCTATCTTTCATGTCCGAAATGCGCTATCGCCCACTTGTACAACTGAAAGAAGAAGAGAAAGAACTACTCCTTAACTTCTGTAATTTCTTTTATCGTATTGAAGGAAATGAGTTGATAGATACGTCACCCGAAATACGCAAGGGTTTACTCACATCATTGTTATACACTGTTGGTGCCATCTATCGTCGTCAGCTACCTCAAAAATCAAATGAGAAATCCAATAGAGGCAATCAAATTTTTCGCAAATTTCTAGCATTGCTCGTTGAACATTATAAAAACAATCGAAGTGTATCTTTTTATGCTAATGAACTGTGCATAACTCCTAAATATTTAGGAACAATATGTCGTGATGTCAGCAACAAACTAGCAACAGATATTATAGCTGATGCTGTCATTCTAGATGCAAAAGCCAAATTACACAACAGCGAACTTACTGTACAAGAAATTTCCAATTCGCTTAATTTTCCTAATCCATCTTTCTTTGGGCGATATTTCAAACGACATACAGGTTATTCCCCTATGCAATATAGAGAGCTCACCTAATAAAAAAAGGCACAAAGACTTGGATGTTTTATAATTTAGGTCTTTGTGCCTTTATGTTTTTTAGATGAAATGTCCTACTGATCTACACGTCCCACGCTCTTTACTTGCTCTATTAATTTGAGATTACGACAAATAGTGGTAACATCATCAACATCATGGACATATAGTTTAATGTTTCCTACAAAAATTCCATCGTTCGTTTCAAAAGAAAGTCTGTGGATGTTAACATTCATCTGACGTGAAATTACTTCTGTAATAGCATTCAGAACCCCAACTCCATCAATGCCTTCCAATTGCAGACTTACGGGGAAATATAACTTTTTACGAGTATTCCATCTTGCATCCAGTATTCTGTTACCAAAACTGCTTTTCAGACGTGAAGCCACAGGACATTGGCGTTTGTGAATTACAATCTGATTATTGTCATCAATATAACCCAAAACATTATCACCCGGAATAGGTTTACAACAATCTGCTATTACATAACTATCCTGAATTGTATCATCCGTTATTTCTAGAGTTTTCTTTCTATCAATATCTTTAGGATTGATTTTCGGTTTTGAGACATCGTCTTTTTTATCTTTTTTGTTTCGATTGCTACTAGGGAAAGGGAATGTCAAATATTTCTTCCAAACATTGGTAGAATTTGTCTTTTCGCGTAGTACATTTAAATCTTCCTCACTTAAAATAATTTTTTTGCTGCCAATCGCTGCAAACAATTGTTCCTTGGAAGCAAGTTCATGGTATTTACATAATTTTTCAATCACAATAGTAGAAACTTCCATTTCTGCGTTAGCCAAGAATTCAGTCAACCGTTCTTCGCCATTTTTTTGTGCCATACGCTGTTCTTTACGAAGAATGGCAGTAATCTTCGATTTTGCTTTTGCCGTAGTAGCAAAGTTCAGCCATGCAGGTGTTACATGTTGACTCTTTGATGATATAATTTCTACTTGGTCACCACTCTTTAAAGGATGACTCAATGGTACTAATTTGTGATTGACTTTAGCACCTATGCAATGGCTACCTAAAGAAGAATGAATTGTAAACGCAAAATCTAATGCCGTACTATTTTGCGGCATAGTCTTGATTTCTCCTTTAGGTGTAAACACGAATATTTCTGATGCAAACAAATTCAGTTTGATGGTATCCAAAAAATCCATGGCATCAGGTTGAGGGTCATCCAAGATTTCCTTGATGGTATAAAGCCATTTATCAAGTTCACCTTCATCCTCGCTTCCCCCACCTTCTTTATATTTCCAATGTGCGGCAAATCCATGTTCTGCCACATCATTCATACGTTCACTACGTATCTGTACCTCTATCCAATCACCATGAGGACTCATCAACGTTGTATGCAAAGCTTGATATCCATTCGCTTTTGGATGACTGATCCAATCACGCAAACGGTCAGGATGAGATTTGTAAATTTTACTCATCGAAACATAGATATCAAAGCATTCATTCAATTCCTCTTCAGGAACCAAAGGTGTGAAGATGATACGCACAGCCAAAATATCATAGATTTCTTCAAAAGCCACATGCTTGGTTTGCATTTTATTCCATATAGAATAAGGCGTTTTGATTCGGTCTTCTATGCGATAAATAAAACCTTTCTCATCCAATTTCTTTTTGATAGGATTGATGAAATTCTCAAAGATGTTCCGTCTTTCATTCTGTGTGGCTTGCAATTTGTCCGATATTTCCTTGTATGTATCGGGATGTTCGTATTTAAAACTCAGATTTTCAAGCTCACTTTTAATTTTGTTCAACCCCAATCTGTTCGCTAATGGAGCATATATGTATAGTGTTTCACCTGCAATTTTATATTGCTTACTTGGGAGCATAGAGCCAAGAGTGCGCATGTTATGCAGACGGTCGGCTATTTTAATGAGAATCACTCGAATGTCTTCAGACATTGTGAGCAAAAGTTTCTTGAAATTCTCTGCTTGACTAGAAGCCTTGTCTCCAAAGATACCACCAGATATTTTCGTCAAGCCATCCACAATTTGGGCAATTTTAGGACCGAATATATTAGAAATGTCTTCTACGGTATAATCTGTATCCTCTACTACATCATGCAACAAAGCCGAACAGATGGAGGTAGATCCAAGTCCTATTTCCTGACACACAATCTGTGCTACAGCTATTGGATGCATGATATAAGGTTCGCCTGAGCGACGTCGTACTCCCTTATGTGCTTGCTTTGCAAAATTAAAAGCTTTCGTAATTATCTCAACTTTTTTACGATGCTTGGAGGCCAAATATGAATCCAGAAGAGTTTGAAATGCATTGTTAATCATTTGTTCCTCTTCCTGCTCTCTTATTTTATTCTGAATATCTTCCATAATATCATATTCATTTCAAGGTTATCATATATCCCAATTATCTCAATCAGAGACACGCAATTTTTTGCCTGCAGTGATATTGTTACCCTTCAGGTTATTGAGTTCTCTCAGTGTAGTTACAGTAATGCCGTATTTACGTGCGATGGTTGAAAGGGTTTCACCTCGACGTATGGTATGGTAAGTTCCACCATTAACTGATACACGACGTTTTTTTCCATCTTTAGCTGTAACATACTTACGTTTTGTGAAGAGTTCGTCAGCTCTATGTTCATAGATAGAATCCCCACTTTCGATGAACGATACAACAGCATCAACAGGTAAGCGAAGAATACACTCCATACTTGCTCCTGGTATAATATCTTTCTTATATTGAGGGTTTAAAGCACGGATTTCTTCCATACTTACCTGACAAAGGTCTGCAATTTGTTGGAAATGGATATCCTGACTGACAATCATTGTATCAGTAGCTGCAGGTAATTGTACTTGCATGGGGCAGATGTCATGTTGGCAATAGTAGTTCATGATGTAATTAGCAGCAATAAAATTCGGAACATATCCACGTGTTTCGCGAGGTAAATAAGGATATATTTCCCAATAGTCATGGCTACCATCAGCCCTGTGAATGGCTTTATTCACATTGCCAGGTCCACAATTATAAGCAGCAATCACCAAACTCCAATCCCCATAAATGTTATATAAATCCTTCAAATAGCGTGCAGCTGCAAAAGTTGCCTTGATAGGATCCCGACGTTCATCCACCAAACTGTTAGATTGGAGACCATATAGTTTTCCCGTCTTCAGCATGAATTGCCAAAGGCCAACAGCTCCAGCACGAGACGTAGCTTGTGGGTTAAGAGCTGATTCAATGATAGGAAGATACTTTAACTCATTGGGCAAGTTATAAAGATCAAGTGCTTCTTCAAAGATTGGCATATAAAAGTTCATAGCCCCCAACATGTAGGATACCAAACCTTTCGATTTCACAATATACTGGTCGATGTATTTTCTTACCACTTCATTATAAGGCATTTCCATCAATGTCGGAATACGCGCCAAACGCTCTGCAACGACGGAATCACTGAGTTCTGTCGAATGATTTTTTATTGTCTGACAATCTTCCTCTGAAAATGTAAGGTAATGTTTCGAATACCATTGCTTCAACATTGAATCCACATGTGCAGTCATACTTTCTGGCATTTCCATCGGAATACCATTCACCATGAGTGTATCCGCATCATTTGCCATTGTTATAGGAATGATGGTAAAAGCAATTATTATGGATATTAATATTTTTCTCATCTACAAATCTTTTCTCTTTAGTTAGAAACGGAAGCTACATTGCAATCCGTAAGAATTTCCATCTTTCAAATTATACTGGTTGTTTTGTATTACCGTAGGTTCTACCTTCATAGACAAATCCTTGCTAAGGTCAAAACTGGCCAACTCCGCATCCACATATGCATCAATGATGGAGATGGCATAAACTCCGATGAACACAAAGATACTCATGTCGCGATATCGGCGATAAGTATCTTTTTTTCTTTTGATTACGCGTTTCAGATAATCCATGTTCGCATCAACAGGGTATCCTGGTGGCAATAGGTCCAAAAAACTGTCTGTGTTCGGATTGTCATCCATGATGTCCAAATATGCTTGCGAATAGTCTTCATACATTTGACCATTCCAAGTCAAGGCGTATGTACATCCCACAAATCCTCCATAGATGATAGGCAACTTCCAATACTTGCGATTATAGATCTGTCCTCCACCGGGGAATATAGCAGCCAGCCATGTAGCTTTGGCTGGGTCGGGAATGAATTGCTTCTTTTCCTTTATGGAAACCTCTTCGGTTTGTTCGAATGCCAATATCCCCTCTCCCAATTTAGCAGTATCTATAGGGGACTCCAACGTCTCTATATTCGTTTCATTGGAAATAGCGATTGAATCTGTCCGCTCACGTTTTTGTTGTGCACGGGGAGAGTTCTGTTGAGCATGTATTTCTGCAACACAGATAAATAGCATCCCCAAAACACTAAGTAATACCTTATATATATATGTCGTTTTCAAAACAAAAGATTCTTATTTCAACTGATCCAAAATTCCCACGATACGTTCAAGATCTTCCTCATTGTTGAAAGGAATAGTAATTTTTCCTTTCCCTTTCCCAGAGCATGAAAGTTGCACCTTGCTATGGAAAAAATCTGAAAGTTGAGTTTTCAACAGATTATATTCCTCAGGAAGCTTAGCCGGAGCAATCTTTTTGCCAGTGATACTCTTTACGGCTTCTCCTTCGTTCAAGGCCTTTACCATCTGTTCTACCTTACGCACCGAATATCCCTCACGCATTAGTTCTTCAAAGAGTCGTATCTGCAATGTGGGGTTGTCCAAGGTCAATAAGGCACGTGCATGTCCCATATCTATTTCCTTGTTTTGAAGAGCCACTTGGATGGGGGCAGGCAATTTCAATAATCTCAAGTAGTTGGCAATCGTTGTACGCTTCTTCCCTACTCTTTCGCTCAGGCGCTCCTGCGTGAGTCCGTATTGCTCTATCAAGTGTTGGTAAGCCAAAGCTATTTCCAATGAATTGAGGTCTTCGCGCTGAATGTTCTCGATGAGAGCCATCTCCATCACGTTTTCATCGTCAGCCGTACGTATATAGGCAGGTACGCTCGTCAAACCGGCCAATTGCGAAGCACGGAAACGTCGTTCTCCGGCAATAATCTGATACGTGCCGTCTTCCATCTGACGCAGAGTGATGGGTTGGATGATTCCAATTTCTCCTATCGAGTCAGCCAACTCTTGTAGGGCCGTTTGGTCAAACTCACGGCGTGGTTGGTTAGGGTTTGCCTTGATTTGTGTCACGGGTACTTCATGAATGGATGATGAACCTTGTGTCTTCACCTCTTCTGTAGAGATAAGAGCATCCAATCCACGGCCAAGGCCCGTATATCTTTTCTTTACTGCCATAGTTTATTACATATAGTTTCTATTAACTTCATCTTAGGGTTGTTCCTGCTTCATCCAAGGGTTGAAGTAGGTTCATCCTAGGGATGAGCTATCAGTTCTTTTTTACAATTTCCTGTGCCAACGCCAAGTGGTTGCGTGCACCCGTGGAGTCAGCATCGTACAATATCACAGGGATACCATGACTGGGGGCTTCACCCAGCTTCACGTTGCGTTGGATGACTGTGCGGAAGACCAGTTCTTGAAAGTGTCGCTTCACCTCGTCATACACTTGATTATGCAAGCGCAAACGTGAATCGTACATTGTCAACAGGAATCCCTCTATTTCAAGAGCTGTATTCAGTTTAGATTTGATAATCTTTATCGTGTTCAACAATTTGCTGATACCCTCTAACGCAAAGTATTCACATTGCACTGGGATGATGACCGAATTGGCCGCAGTGAGGGCATTGATAGTTATCAATCCTAAGGATGGTGAACAATCGATGAGGATGTAGTCATAGTCATTGACAACGGTTGCCAACACTTTTTTCATCACTTTTTCGCGTGCCGTAAGGTTCAGCATTTCAATTTCTGCACCCACCAAATCGATGTGCGAGGGCACAATGTCCAATCCTTCGATGTCCGTAGTATAAATGGCTTCGCGGATATCCACTTGGTTTATCAGACATTCGTAGATGGAGGTATCCACCTCCTTGATGTCCACACCAAGTCCTGATGATGCGTTTGCCTGAGGGTCAGCATCAATCACCAACACTTTCTTCTCCAATGTAGCCAATGAGGCGGCCAGATTAATGGTAGTGGTAGTCTTTCCCACACCGCCTTTCTGATTGGCTAAAGCTATAATTTTTCCCATAAAAATAGTTTTTTACGGCTGCGAAGTAAGTTATAATTCTACAAACCACCTATTTTTTCAGATAAAGAATGCTCAAACTGTTGATAACTCACTCTTTTGGTTAATAACCTTTCCGAGAAATATCTTCATCACATCTGTCATTCAGAGGCTACAAAGATACTCTTTTTTCGACAAATATGAGCTTTCCTCCTTGGCTCATTTCACTTTTTTTGCTATTTTTGCACCTATTCTTAAAATAAATGTAGAAAAACGAGCTGAATTATGTGCAAAAAACGTCCTCTCATACTCATTTCCAACGACGATGGTTACCTCGCCAAGGGCATCAATGAACTTGTTGATTTTCTCAAAGATATGGCTGATATCATTGTTGTAGCTCCCGATGGTCCTCGTTCTGGTATGGCTTGTGCCATCACTTCGCAATTGCCCGTTACCATCACACTTGTCAACCAAACAGAAGGTGTCACTATCTACAAATGTTCGGGTACTCCCACCGATTGCATCAAGTTGGCATTGGAAACCGTTCTTCCCCGCATCCCCGATATGGTACTTGGAGGTATCAATCATGGCGACAATTCAGCCGTGAATGTCCACTATTCAGGTACGATGGGTGTCGTACTCGAAGGCTGTATGAAGAGCATCCCTTCCATTGGTTTCTCCGTTTGTGACCACGACCCCAATCTCGATTTCAGTCCTACCCGACTCTATATCCAACGCATCGTTGCCCAAGTATTAGAAAAAGGCATCCCCATGGGCACATGTCTGAATGTCAACTTCCCTCAATTTGGTCCTTATAAAGGTGTAAAGGTGTGTCGTCAGACACGCGGACGCTGGGGCAACGAGTGGGCTTCAGTTCCTCATCCTCGTGGTGGAGGAAATCTCTATTGGCTGACTGGTAACTTCTCTAACCACGAACCTGAATCCACAGATACCGACCGTTGGGCTTTGGATAATGGATACGTCTCCATCACTCCTATCCAGATAGACATGACCGCCTATCCACTTTTGGAAGAGATGAAGACATGGGAGTTATAAAAGAATCCCTATCCCCCTATAATACCTATTGAAATTATCCCCTCCAATAAAAAATAAAGGAATCAATGAAATACTACCTCATAGCCGGTGAAGCATCGGGCGACCTTCATGCTTCCAACTTGATGAAGGCATTGAAAAGCGAAGACAAAGAAGCAGACTTCCGTTTCTTCGGAGGCGACTTGATGAGTGCCGTAGGCGGTACTCGCGTAAAGCACTATCGCGAATTGGCTTACATGGGCTTTATCCCCGTATTGATGCACCTGCCCACCATTCTTGCCAACATGAAGTTGTGTAAGCAGGATATTGTAAATTGGAATCCTGATGTCGTGATACTTATCGATTATCCGGGTTTCAATCTCGACATAGCCAAGTATCTCCGTGCTAACACCCGCATCCCCGTCTATTATTACATTTCTCCCAAGATATGGGCCTGGAAAGAGTATCGTATCAAGAATATCAAGCGCGATGTGGATGCCCTATTTTCCATCCTCCCGTTTGAGGTGGATTTCTTTGAGAAAAAACACAACTATCCCATTCATTACGTAGGAAACCCTTGTGTAGATGCAGTCGCCCATTTCAAGGAGACTTATTCAGAGACAAAGGAACAGTTCATCGCTCGCCATGGATTGGAAGCCGATAAGCCCATCATCGCCCTTCTGGCAGGTAGCCGAAAGCAGGAAATCAAGGATAATCTTCCTCAAATGCTCGAAGCTGCCTCTACTTTTGCAAATCACCAGATCATCCTGGCTGGTGCACCGGGGATTACTCCCGAATTTTATACCAAGTACATCGGTAACCACTCCGTGAAGATTCTTTTTGGTCAGACCTACCCCATTCTTTCTCATGCACATGCGGCCCTTGTCACTTCGGGCACAGCCACTTTAGAGACTGCCCTCTTCCGTGTGCCTCAAGTCGTATGTTACTACATTGCCATGGGCAAGTTCATCAGTTTCCTTCGTCGCCATTTGCTGAAGGTACGCTATATCTCATTGGTTAACCTCGTAGCAGGTCGTGGCGTCGTAAAAGAGCTTGTTGCCCATTTGATGACCGTAGAAAATATCCGTGCCGAACTCTCCGATCTTCTTCGTGACACTCCCGAACGTGCCGCAATGCTTCAGGGTTACGACCAATGCCTTGACATACTTGGCCCTGCCGGTGCAAGCGAAAAAGCCGCTAAGGAGATGGTAAAGAAGTTGAAGGAAAACAAACACTAACGAATGCTATCGGAACATCAGTAAGCCGATTAATCCTGCATACACCAATACGGGTATCACCACACAGATGATGACCGAGTTCAATACATAGTTTCTTCCCCATCGGTTGAAGTAGTTGAGGAAATCCACCGAGCGCATGAAGGCCCAGTCGCACCATGCGCTGAAGTGTCCCCATGTGCCGATTTTGATTCCTATCCAAATATAGAGCAATGCACCCGTAGTCAATGGAAGACCGATGTACATTCCAGCATAATCGTCCAACTCAATGGAATCAGCAGATAATAAGCAAGGACGTTTACCTCGTTATAAGTCATGCCAAACATTTGGGCAATGTTGTAAAGTGCCGTTGCTACCAAGCGAAATGTAAATGTAATCATCTATCTAAAGATCTCTTCAATATTCTTTTTACTTTTTTTTCCCCTACCTGAGAAAACTTTTTCTCCAACGTGGAAAAAATATTTTTTATGTTAATCATATAAATTCTTATGTCCTTCAGTCAAAAGACTTTTTCTTTATTCTTTCCCCTTCTCGCTTTCCTGTATCTTTTTGATGTACTCCAGTTCACCCTTGGCGAAGTTCACATCCTGACCGTTTTCAATCATTTCGTTCAACATCCGTTCGGCATCGTCAAATTCACGATGATCAACCAACACATAGGCAAAGCGGCGACGGAGGAAGTTGTACAGAGGCATCAATCGTTCGGCCTCCTCCTCGTTCTTCTCCATCTGTTTCGATGTCTCTTGTGCCTGCATGTGGATGTAGTTTTTGGCGCCCGTGTCCCTCATGTTGCAGAGGCAATTGGTGAACTCCATGATGGCATCGATGCGGTTGAATGATTGGGCGATATAGAGGTAATAGAAAGCATGGTCGTACATCTTCATGTCATTGTAGATGAATCCGATGTAGAAATTTATTTCTGCATAGAGTTTCAATACCTCCTCGCTCAAATCACCATTCATGTTTTTGATGGCGGTATGCACCTGCATGAAGTGACGGAGCGATTGGTAATAACATTGGTGGTTGTAGTACTTCTTTCCCCAATAGAGGTCCATCTGCACAGAAGGGTCAGTGTGAGCAAGCACCAGGCGTTGCTCGTTCGTCAACTCATTCATCCTTCCCTCCTTAGCCTTGTCCATAGCCTCGTCCACCATGTATTTGGCTTCCCAATAATCTTGGTCATCATCCGTCAATCGTACTTCTACCTTCGTTCGTAAAGGAGTTACCGTATCTTTGCTTACTTCGCCTCCAGAGCAGATAAAATTCATGGTAAAGTAAAGCGTATTCTCCGACGAACCTTCCGCCTTCGTCAAATTGATGAACAATTCATGATGCTCGAATCCAAAAATCAGTGTCATACTTTGGATGTCCCTTGCATCCGAACGTTTGCGGATATATTCACGCAAGTCGAATGCTTCGATAAGAGCCACATCCGTCACCTTCTCCACGTTATCACCACAAATGATACGCATATCCTGTAAACATCCGAAATCTGTATCTTCAAACAGACTTACCACATGTTGAATGGAAAATGACGAAGCCTTCGGTTGCTCCTCTTGTCGGTTGGGCAAATGGTTTAGCTCCTTCAGATTCTTTATGCGGGCAATGGTATTTTTGAAAGCTCTGTCGTTGAGGAACTCTTCATTCACCTCATCCTGATTCTTAATCTTTTCATTCAATCGCTCTTTATAGTCGTGTGCAATTGTAAAGGCCACCCCCATCACGGACTGTAGATGGGCTTTCATTTGCTCTAAATTTCCATATTGGGCAAAGCCATAAGAAAGGTTGGCATTTATGATCCTCTCACCCCCGTCATTATTCGAGACATCCACATAGCAAGTCCATCCTCTATAGTTCTCGTTCAAGTGGTTAGCCACCGTCATAGCCTTCACTAAATGCTCAAATCTACATTCGTGAAAATTGAAGAATGCCACATCCATCCATCTCGAACCTTTGAGGAAAGTATATCTGAAGTAGCCACCTTGATAGACAATATAGTAAAAAATTTGTTTCCCATCCTCACTTTCATGTTTGTCTTTAATCTCCACGCCCAATGCCTTGAACAACTCATCGGGTTCTACCATTTGCAGGGGAGCATCCGATGTCTCTTTCGTTTCTTTCACCTCATTCTTCTTGTCCTTTCGTGTGTTCAAGTAAATCACTGCACATACGATGGCCACTACAACTGCTGCTATTTCCATATAAATTATTTTTTTAGTTTTTCTTTTAGTGATTCAATTACAAACCCGAGGCCAACCCTTACATTCAGCCACCTTGTCACCCTTTATGTTTCTTAACATGTTATACTGTCTGTATAGAGGGGAATGTGCGCGACATTCTGTCGGTTAAGTCCGTTTTTAACTTCTCCCACGAAAGTACGTTTACCGATTAATCACCTCTCCCTTTCCATTCAGCACCACATTAGAATTGTCATCAAGAAGTGTGGCAGTAAACAATTCGTTGCCGATGGCCTTTATAGATAAGTATATGGGGCCAGTCAGTATATTTCCATTGCAATCCATCAATCCGCATCGACCATTCACCGTGTACATGCAATACTTTGTTTCCTTTATGAAATCAGAGTTTCCAAACTTATCAGCTTTTTCTATCCAGAGAATATCCACCTTATCCACCACATGCCTGTTCAGTATATGGCCGGAATAATCCATTTGCATGTTGAAACTATCCTTTACCTTCACAATGGCATAGTCCTTACACACGATAGCGTCCATGTATTCGGGAGCAATCACCCATTTGCCTGTTAGGTCAATCACACCATATTTACCATCCACATTCGCAATGGCACAATATCCGTATCGGAATACACATTTGTCTTCTCCATCCTGCTTGTTATCTGCATAATCAAACCCAATGACCGTTTCACCTTTCAAGTTGATGAAACCCATGCGACTGTTCTTCACAACACCGGCTAACCCTTGTGAGAATCTTTTTGCCTCCTCATAATCAGCCGCAATCACAATCTCTTTCGTGTTCACGTTGTAGTATCCGTATTTGTCATCCTTCTTGAAAATTCCTATAGTATCATTGTCAAATGTTTCATATCCATCGGCAGTAACACCTGATACTACAAGTCTTTTCTCACTCCACGATTCAATTGCAGTTTCAATTTTTCTTTCTACTCCATTTCTTCTATTGTTACTTGAACATTCACTGATAAAGAATACGATTATACATATCAACGTAAATCCCACGGCAAATCCGATTCCCAATTTCATTGTATCATGCCAACTCAACAACGATTTCTTTTTCTTTTCTTCTTCTTCCATAATATAACTAATTATTATCCATTTATTCCTCATTAAATCGTTCTATAAACTTTGCAAATACAGGATTCTTTTCTTTCCATATATCCATAGCCTCCTCTATTGAAACGGTTTTATAATAAGGCTTTGAGGGGTCGGAAAGTTGAACAACAGGTTCACTTGGCGTCTCCTCAGAAGATGTGGCAAGCATATAGGAATATTGCAGAGGAAAATTTTTACGTGCAATTTCATTCAGTTTGAGTCGAAGTTCATCAAAGTCAAATATGTATTGTGTTTTTTCTTGCAAAACCTGATTCCACTTATCAAATTTTTTCGCCAACATGCTATTCTTCTTATGTACACACCACACAACGATGTCAATCTGTGGCACATACTGCAAACCTTTGTCTCGCATTTTTGCAAAGGTTTCGTGTGATACAGACAGGTTGTAGCCTTGAGGATTATTCAGATATTCAGCGATTGTCATATATAGCAGACGTTCACATTCCTCATCTGTCATTTCAAGTTTGTTTTTAGTGTATACATACATCTGTTCCCATGGCTTCAGACGACTTTCTTCCATCCAAAAATCCGTATCATTTGCCAACCGTAAACAAATCCTCCAATAGTCATACTGAACCAATTCATCCGTATGGGCTTTCAGGTATTCAATCGGGCCATATTCTATTACAACCCAAGCACAATGCTCCTCCTTGTATCTTTCCCATAAGTGGCAAATACACTCAGTAAACTCTTCATCCCAATGGGCAAACAGCTTTCGGTATGCCCAATCTCGGTAAGTTTTACATCCACTCTCCAACATCGCATGAAGAATTTTCTTCTGTTCATCGTACATCGAAAAAATAAACCGTTCACATAGTTCCTTAGCAGCCATGCTCACTTTTCTACTCTTTTTGTCAATGAAAAGATTCAGCAGTTCCTCTGTCGGTTTATTCTCCCACCACTTTCTTGCAGAAGCATTCCAAAATTCCTTATACTTGAAGTAAGCTACTATACGGTCGTTCATGATGTATGTTATATTTAAATAGTTACGGGTGTAAAAGTAATCATTTATTTCGAGTCTCACAGATAATCCCAAAACTCTTTCGGCAATTTCACATTATCGAGATTGGCGCAATCTGCGAACATAGGAGCAACTCTGAAAACACTCCATCCGGCAGTACCACATCCAATGCGTGTTACATAGAATATAAGTTCAGGATGCGCTTGGGCAAAATCATGGAAACGTCGAATTCCCAAATACAATTCGTTTACATCTACCCCATCAGTGGGTATAGCATACGATTGTCCTTGAATTCCTTCAACTTGTCCGTTGATAGCACCAAAGTAGTGTAATGCATAAGCCGATGCCCCTCCGCTATGCTCTCCACGAATGTTGCTTCCGAACACGAAAATTTCATTCTCATTCAGCGAAGTGACCATTTCAGGAGTAATGCGGTCGGGGTTGACCTCTTTTTTCGTATAGTAGTTTCCACTATTCTCTCTCTTGCTGAATGAAGTTCTAGACATTTCATCTTCCATTAGGATATTAAAACTATATTTGGCATTTGAACGTAATCGTGCTTCGCGTTCACGTTTCCACATAGCACCTGTTTGTGCATCGGTTTGCTCAAATTGCATAAAGTTGTCTATGTGTAGTTTTTTCCCATAATCAGCCGCATCAATATTCGCTCCGATAAAAGAGAATATCACATTCTTCTCTTTCAACTCATCAATCAATATTTTCACCGAATTAAGGTTGTATTCACGCGATGCATTCTCATACCCATCTGTAATGATGGTAACATATCCCAAGCTTTCCTTTTCTCTTTCAATTGTCCGTTTCAGTTCGGTAAGTGTGAAACCCAATGCGTCAAAAAGCGGAGTACTGGCATAGGGACGATAATCTTCTTCTGTAATCTCCCGAACCTTATCAACCTTTTCTTCCTTGATTATATATCGGCTTTTCGTCGTATCAAACAGATAGATTGACACATAGTGGCGTTGTGTTTCAATCGTCTGTTCCTGCATCATCCGAATGGTCTGTATCGTCTCATTACATCCCGAGATGGTGGCTCTTGTAATACACCTCATCGAACCGCTTTCATCCAATACGATGAGGTGATAGACTGAGGTCATTCTTTTAGAATCCTTACTCTTATTTGCTCCCGCTTGCGTCTTCATTTGGCGCACTTTCTTACTGAATAGATTTTTCCAAGACATATTGCTTACAATTTATATGGTTAATTGATTATTTGATATTTCGTGATAACTCTTTAAGTGTCGTTTCTTTCATTTTCAATTGGTGTTCAACTATCATGTCATAATCACATTTCTTATCTCCCATTTTACTGGCAACCACAAAAAGTTCTAATGAAATAAGGAATGAGAAGATGATAAGATAGAATATCAAGGCTTCTGTTCTCGTGGAGACAATCTCAATCATTGCATTTAACTCTTCCAGAAAACCTACACTTTCTGATAATTCTTTTCTTAAATTATCCTCCACATCCATTTTCCTATTTGTGAATTCATCTTGCAAATTCCGATACCTTTTTAGCAAAGTGTCATTTGCTTCTACTTGTTTGATTCTTGGATTGGGGACATGAGAAGTCGTAACAGTTGTTTCAGGTACAGTTTTATAGCTCCCGTCTTCTTGTAGGACTTTTTTGTATGTAGTTGACCGTCCTGTTCGTGAGACAGTAGGTGTTTCTGCTATTTCTTTATTGAGTCTGATATTTACTCTATCCAATGAGTCTATAGTTACTTTCAGTTCTTGAAGTTTTGAATCTATCACACTCAGACGCA
Organism: Phocaeicola sp.; assembly: GCA_045647865.1. GTDB lineage: Bacteria > Bacteroidota > Bacteroidia > Bacteroidales > Bacteroidaceae > Phocaeicola_A. Next base: position 160,468 of record JAZRMW010000041.1, on the reverse strand, counting down.
TAGGAAGTTGTTCACGTACTTGTCGATCTGTTATCTCAACCATTTTCTTCTTTATGTCCTCACCAAAGATTACTTGATCCAAAATGGCAGAACCTAAAACTGCCATAATAATGGCGATGAAGAATCTGAACACAACCCCCATTTTATTACTTCCCACTGTCAGAATTATCTGCCTTTCTATTTGAATAATGACAATTATGAAGATTAAAGAAGAAACTATACATCCCCATACTGGTGCATGTACATATCGTTGTGCAAAACAGAATCCTGTAAATCCCCATAAGAGTATCAGAATTAATAATGCTGAAGTATATTTCTTCAAATGCTTGTAACTGGCCTCACTGCATTGTGACAAGATATTGCTATTCCATCCTGTGAGAAAACAACCGAATTTTATCCACCACTTCATAATCAATCCTCCTTATCGTTTACATACATATTCATTTGCTCCATAGATACAGCCGACAGTCCTTTCAAGAAGCCCTTTTCATAGGACAAAAGCATTCCAATCATATAGGGAACATTGTTTTGAAAATCCTTTTCCATCTGGTCAAGTCTGTCTACATGTTCTTGCAATTTGCTTTTCTCTGTTTCCAATTGCTTGACGAAATCTATCAATCCTGCTTCCCTACGCGAATTGATGTGAAAATCCAATTTCTGCAATTTGTCTGTATAGCTAAGTCGTACTTGTCTGAATTTTACCTCAAGTTTGCTACGGATAATGGCTTTGTTCATCTCTTTGTACGAAACTTCCGGATTGGATAATGCATCTTCATATCCTTTTGATTCGTAATCCTTTTGAAGAAAAGCATAGATTAAATCTATGGGCATTCCTGTACCATACTTGATTGTTACCATAGAAGAATCCTTTTCATTTGTCGGATTTTCATTCATTACATTCTCTTCTTGTCCGAACTCCTCTGTTAATACGGGAGTATTTGACGTGTTCTTTCTGAAATAATCAATAAATCTCATACTATTTATGTTTTAGGTTTATAAAATCCTTGTTTTAAAGAATGGAATGTGTATCCCTACAGATTCCATTCAAACACGAATAATTTCGTGTCCTGTCATAAATAGCATGATTTATTCTATCAACTTCGTTTCTCTTCTTGATTGTCCCAATGATGCTATTCATAACTGTTTCGCTATTGTTTAATCTTTCTTTTATTTGTTTATCGCAAAGTTTATGAAAAGGTAAACAAGAGAATCAAAAAATAAATTCATTTTTGCAATGTTGGCATTGCTTGAATCCCAATTGTTCTAACAGGAAACCTTCCATTTCAAGCTCTGGATTATATTTTACCCGATAATAATTCTGTAACAATTCGATAATAGGCTTTTTGAATTCTTGTTCGTATTGAGCAAGCAACTCTTTTACCTCTTCATCAGAATATCCAGTATCATTATTCTGTATGGGTATCAGTCTATGGGCTAAAAAAGTTAATTTGCTGAAACGTTTTAAAATACAAGTGTTTTTGGCACTTGCATAATAAAATCTTGAGGCCCCATCTAATTTCTTGTTTATTATTTCTACAAGCTTGTTCAATGGTAAGTTGTCAATTGCTACGTATCCGGAGTTTTTGCATACAATGTCCTCCAAATAAATATTAATTCCGAAAGCCATGTTGATGCGCATTTCAAGTACACTTCTATCACCTTCCAACAAGTAAAGGTTTGCTTTGAACCAATTCCGAAATCGTAATCCTTCGCCTTTTTCTATGATTTCTTTAGGAATACGGAAGTTGCAATAATCGGCATGAAGCCGCTCGCAATACGGTACATTGTGGTAACAAGGCGCTTCGCCCTCAAACACATAAGTCATAGTATCTTCTTTTATTGGAACTCTTTGATAGACTTCTTTGATGAACTTTTGGGGATCTTTGACAAACATTTGGTAGGCCAATAATGATTGTTCCTCCATCTTACTGAAGAAATAAATGGGCTTTTCATAAATTATTCCTTTTAAGTTGGTATTCTTTAAGTTCAACTTATGGAGAATCTTTTTTGAGTTTGCTTTTGTAATGTAAGCCATGTTATTTGATATTTATGACAGTTTTGATTCATGCTTTTACTCATTTATCGTATCAAAAAGGAAAAGGTAAACAGAATAATGACAGAAAATGAGAAAAAAGTTTTTAGTCTAAAGAAATTATCTATACATTTGCTTCGCAATGAGAAAATGGATAGCCTTTATTTGCCTGTTTTTCTGTTTCTTCGCTTATGCCCAACAGAAACACGCATTCGTGGTTGCAGTTTCCGAATATCCCTCTCAATCAGGATGGAGTAAGATTCATAGCAACAACGATGCGGCTATTCTTGTGCCAGAATTCCAGCGCTTAGGCTTTCATTGTACTGTTCTGCTCAATGAACAAGCCACTCAAAAGAATATCCTTCATCAGTTAGACTCCTTGGAAAGACGTCTCGTTAAAGGGGATTATGTAGTATTGCACTTCTCTTGTCATGGTCAGCAGATGGAAGATGACAATGGGGATGAAATTGACAAATTGGATGAAGCATTGATTCCTTACGATGCAGCCCATATATATAATAAAGGTATATACGAGGGGGAATCTCATTTGCGGGATGATGAGTTGGAACGTCATTTAATGAGAATACGCAAACAGCTTGGTGAACCAGGTTCTCTGTTTGTAACTTTGGATGCTTGTCACAGTGGAACCGCTAATCGTATAGAAGAGTATCAAGAAGATGAGGAAGCGCCCGTTCGTGGCAGCAGTTCTGTGTTTTCTTCTGATCCATTCTTTTTATCTCCCGAAATTAAGAAAGTGGAACGGAATACGGAACTTCCTCATTTGAAAGGATATTCTCCTGTCTGTGTTATCAGTGCTTGCCAACCCTTTCAACGGAATTTTGAAACAAAAGTTGACGGACAATATTATGGTACTCTATCCTACTCACTTTATCAAGTCTTGACGAATTGTGACAAATGGATTCCTTCTTTATACCCGATGGTATTAGATAATGCCAAACGTTTGTCAATCAAGCAAATTCCCATGATGGAAAGAACATACTGAGCCTATGGATTTATTAAGGGACATACAAAACAATCAAGAGACTAACCGCATATATGCAGAACTACGCACAGGTTTTTTTGCATATATCCATGTGGCTGTTTCTATGATTACGGAAGAAGAGCTGGAAGAGGTTTACAACGATTCTTTTTTAGCTCTTTGCGACAACATTTCTTCTGGAAAACTACAGACTTTGACCTGTTCATTGCAAACCTATATCAATCAGATTGGAAGAAACAAAGCTGTCAGTTTGCTTCGGACAAAAGACAATACGACCGAATTGCCCGATTATGAAATAGGTTTGCCAGGCAGTAGCATTGATATGGCAGACGATGATGAAACAACAGTGGAAATGCAGGAAGAAGTTTACCGTATTGTACAAGAATTTGATTGTGATAAATGCAAGAAAATTCTTTTTGGATTCTATTGGCAACATCTTTCATTAGAAACATTGGCCCAACTGACGGGCGCTCGTAGTGCAGATGTAGTGAAGACAGAAAAGAGTCGTTGCATGAAGCGGTTGAGAGAAAAGGTTATGAATGTATTCAAGCAAAAAGGATTGATTTGATTATGGAAGAACAGAAAATAGATAAACTTATAGAGCAAGCTATCCAACGCGTAGGAAAGGAAAAGGATGAGCGTGACTTTACTGTATTGCGAGAATTTCTGAGTATAAAAGACGGGGAAAGGGAAAAAGTATATAGAAAAGCTTGCAACAAACAACCATTGTCAACAAAAACTAAAAAGACATCATCAAAGATTAAGTCTATTTGGTTGTCAATAGCCTCTATTGCAGCCATCATTGCTATAGTGTTTTCATTGAATATATATCGCAATAATCTACGAATGGATGAAGCCTTTCGTACACATTATACCCCATTGGAATATGACCCTCAGTTGATGTCTCGCGGTGAAGAATCTCCCCTTTCTCTTGAATTGACAGAGGCAATGGATGCTTATCAACACCAGGACTATTCTGCGGCTTTACAAAAATTAGATGTGATTCTTAATCTTGATGAAAACTTCTTGATATACAAAGCTATTTGCTTGATTGAAACAGACCAACTTCCCCAAGCTATTCACTTATTAGAGGAATTGGTTAATCATGGTGAAGCCACAGAGTATTACCAACAAGCAAATTGGTATCTAGCTTTGGCTTATTTGAAGGTGCATGAAGGAGAGAAAGCCGAAGAACTTATTAACAAAATAAATTTAGATATAGAATGAAATATAGAACTCGTCCTCATAAATATAAAATGGAAAGAGAATTATTAAAGACTAAAATAAATGAAATCAAACGTTTAGTCGATAATAACAGTGAATATATAAAAGTACAAGAAGACGATTATAAAAGAATATTAGATAATTGTAAAAATCAATACGAATTGGCTCAAGCAGAAAACGACACCTTATTGTTTCTTATGGAATACAAACAGACTTGTCTAAAGGGGGCTTTGATGCTTATAGTATCTACGTTTGAATTCTTCCTTAAGAATTTATATAGGGAAACTTTGAAACAAAATCCCAATAAAGAGGGTAATAAAAGTATTGTAGCTTCTATGGTTGAATATATAGTAAAAGAAAAATGTATAAAATTGAATGGGGCTACTTTACATACTTTCAATTCTATAAAAGAAATTGTATTAGTACGAAATACCTTAGTACATGAAGATGCTCAATTATATATGAAACGGAAAAATTATAATGTAGAGGAACATAAAGGGAAAGGAATGAACAGTAGAGAGCAACAAATAATACGTCATTTGAAAAAACACGAATCTGTTAAGATAATAGATCAGCTGAAATGGGGTAATATTGATAGAATTGACTTCTATTTATCACCGAACTATATTAAGTTTGTGTGTAATGTAATTTTGTATTTTTATTATTCTTTTACAAAAATAATCGCATTAAAAAGCAATAGAAAATGAAAGCATTTATATTTGTATTCTTATTTTTCGTTTTTCATGTTAAAGTACACTCTCAAACCTTTTCACAAGAAAGATTTGAGAAAATAACTAATAATCCAGAAGTATGCAAGTCTTCTTCGCAGGAGATGCAAAATTGGCTAAAAGAAAATCTTCCCGATAGTATTAAAGATGATGTTTCTTTTTATCTGCAAACATCCTATTTGCTAAATCAAAGTAAGGAATTTAATTTGCAAGAATTTGAAAATTCGATAAAATTGCAGTATAAAAAAGATAATACAGATGCTGCATGGGTTTCTGTAATATTGGCAAATGGTTTCTTAAATAATAAACTCTATAAAAGAGCAGAATCTCATGCCAATCAAATCCTACTTTTTTATAATAAGTCCAAAAAAAATAGCTACAACTATATTGAGACTGCATATCAAATATTGGGGCATTGTAAAAAGGAACAACAATATTACAATGAAGCTATATCTCTGTATGAACGTTGTGTTAGTTTGTGTGATGAAAAAGAACAAAAGCCTGACATCTATGTTTCAAGTCTTGTAGGAATAGGCGAATGTTATATGCAATTGTCTCAATATAAAAATGCAATTGCTTATTTTGAAAGATATAAATTAAGTGCGAACCAAAGAGATCTAATTTATTGGGGAACGATATCTAATTACGCATTGTGTAATGCGTATATCGGCAACTATTCTATCGCAATTAATGTTGGGCAAGAAGTCCTTGTTAACATTAAAAAACTAGCAGGAGAGCAATCTTCGCAATACATAAACGCATTAAATAATTTGGGTATTTATTATAGTGGAGTTGGAGATGAAGAAAATGTTAGTAACTATATCATTGAAGCAAGCAAAATAGCAAAAGAAATGTATGAAAATGATAAAGAATATGCATCTAACTATGCTCTATCACTGCTTAATTTGTCTGAAATTTACGCTTCAAATGAGATGTATAATAAAGCCGCACATTTCGCGATGAAAGGACTTTCTTTGTTGGATTCCATTGGACAAAAAAATAGTAGGACATATGGATACGGAATGTTGTCATATATAGATCATTTAATAGATATTAGCATTGAAACAGAGAATTATGAAGAGGTAATAAAAATAATATATGACCAATTAGCAGAACAGAAGGAATATATACATATTTATGCTGAGTTAAAATATCGGTTAGGGGAATGCTTTAGTCTTATGGGAAATTACAATCGTTCTATTTCCTGTTATAATGAATATTTATCTTTAATAGAAAAACTTTCAGGCAAATATACACCAAATTATATAAAGGGATTAGAAAGTAAAATTCGTGATATATATTTTTCTGGGGATAAAGAGGGCTATTTTTTAGCTTTAAAAGAAGAAGGAGATATAATAAAAGAATTTCTTGAAACACAATTATGTTTATATTTGGATTCTGAAAAAGGTAATTTTAGTGACTATTTTAATGAAAATTTCAATGAGGATATTCCTGAGTTGATTTTTATAGCAGAAAAGAAAGAATCACGTAAATTATTGAAAGAATTGACTTATGATAATTCTTTACTATTTAAAGGATTATTGCTTAATAGCACAAAGAGAACTGTAGAATTATTACGAAAAAATCATAAATCAGAGTATGAAACTCTCTTAAATTACAAACAACAAATAGGACTTGAAAAGCTTGACAATACTAATTCTGATAGCTTACAATCAAGAATTAGTAAGTTGGAGCGTAAACTAAGATTAGAGTTAGCAAACTCCAAAAATTTTGATATTCCCAATTTTAAAAATGACTGGAAAACGATAAAAGGTTGTTTGTTTGCAAACGAAGTTGCAATAGAATTTATAAAACATCCATGGAGTATGTATGAAACTGACTCTATTGTTTATTCTGCAATTGCTATTCGTTCAAATATGGAAGAGCCTGTTTTTATACCATTAAAGAAAGAAAGTCTGATACAATCTTTTTATGAAAAGGCAAACATTGGAGATTCTTTATGTCGTAGTATTTGGTATTCAATGATACATAATAAAATTATCAATCCTGGTGACCACATCTATTTCTCCCCTTCTGGCATATTACACCAAATACCTATTGAATCATTACCCATTGGAGATGGAAAGGTAATGAGTGATGTTTATCACATGCATCGTGTTTCTTCTACGCGTGAATTGGCTATGAAAAAAGAAAAGGTAAAATATGAAAAGGCTGTGCTTTATGGAAATTTGAATTATGAAATGACTGATGAAGAGATGATAACCGAAAGTCAAATTCAATCTGACGAGAAAGAAGGTTTCTTTGTTTCGCGTGGTTTGTTGGAAGATTCTATTCGTGGTTATGTATGGACAAAATTGGGAAATACAGAACGAGAAGTTGAATATATATCGGACTTATTGAACAAAAATCAAGTGACAACTGCGACTTATCAACATAATAAAGGTAATGAAGAATCCTTTAAATCGTTGTCTGGCAAAGGATATAACATTATCCACTTGGCTACACACGGATTCTTTTATCCGGATAAAGTGGCCAAAGAGAAAGACTACTTCAAACCAACGTTCATGAATACCACCTCAACCTATCACCCCGATTTCTCCATGTGGCGATCTGGTTTGGTGCTTTCTGGAGGTAATCGTGCATGGAAAGGTGAGACAATCCCTGACCGGGTGGAGGATGGAATTTTGAAAGCACAAGAAATCAGCGACCTTGATTTACGAGGTGCTGATTTGGTGGTTCTTTCCGCTTGTCAAACAGGTTTAGGTAAAATCACCAGTGACGGAGTGTTTGGTTTGCAACGCGCATTCAAAATGGCTGGTGCACAAACCATCGTGATGAGTCTTACAGAAGTGGATGATCAAACTACCATGGCCATGATGAATAAGTTCTATACAAACTTATTTTCTGGTCAATCCAAACACGATGCATTCTACAACGCCCAACGTTATATCCGTTCCATCAAGCCCGACCCGAAATATTGGGCGGGATGGATTATGTTGGATTAATACATTGATGTCAGTAACCTTGTCTGCTGCGTGAACGTAATTCTGCAGCAGATGAGATTACTTTGCCGCGAGCGTATTCCTGCAATATTTCACCAAGGTCATTATCACATTGGTAGAATTCATTATAATGATGACGCATCAACTCTTGTCTTGTTTGGTATGGCATATATCCTACGCCCAAATCTAACAATACACATGCAAGAGCATGATTTGCTTTTTGATTCATTACTTGGCATATCTGTGCCCTTGTCTTAGACTTTTCCCATTCATCATTTGCACGACGAATATTATCATCTTGCAATACAATCAATTTGGTCGCGTCTTCTGCTAAAGTGTTTAATCCGTAAAACATATCTTTTTATTTTAATCGACCGTGCAAATATATTGATGTTTTCTAATACTTGCAATATAAGAGGTACTATTAACTCTATTTAATAGACAATAGAATATATGTTGGAAAACATTTTAGATTAGTACTGAGCACTTTATGTGTCTTGGTAATGAGCAATAAAGAGTAGCCCCCGCAATACCCCAAAGGGTAGAAGAACTAGTTGAGTGTTACTTTTGCAACCGTTGAGAAGTTGAAGCGTTGAGTTCAAGGTTTAATCAGCTACGAGTGACGAGTGAGTTCAAAGTTCAAGGTTCAAAGTTCAAGAGGCGTTTATCCGTGCGACGTTTACGCGTTGATGTTTCGATAAAAGCCCTTAAAGAATACTATTCTTACCCGCATAAGATTAGCATTCTTTCGGCTGAAGAATGCTAATCCTTTGAACATCCCAAATTGTTTATAGAATCAACAGGAATCATTTCAAGAAGGGAAACAAAAAAGGCATCCGAGTGAGTGATGGATGCCTTTTTTGTTATCGATGAGTTATGCCCCTGCAACTTAAGAGAAGTTAAGATAAAGTGGGAAGTATCATAAGATGCTTGGCCGATGAACCTATAATGCTGAGGACAAAGAGTTTTTCAACTAGAATGTTCCCACAATGAGAGGGCATTGTGACACGCCCTCATTCTCTAATACTTATTCCGACATGCTTCCCAGTATCTCCTTCAAAAACCGCCCGGTATAGGATGCTTCACATGCGGCCACTTCCTCAGGAGTGCCACAAACGACGAGGTTGCCTCCTTGGTTTCCTCCTTCAGGACCAAGGTCGATGATGTGGTCGGCACACTTGATTACTTCCATGTTGTGCTCGATGATGACTACCGTATGACCTCGTTGGATAAGGGAATCAAAGGATTTCATCAATTGGCGGATATCGTGGAAATGGAGTCCTGTGGTTGGTTCGTCGAATACGAAGATGGTGGGTGCTGTCTTCTCCATACTGAGGTAGTAAGCCAGCTTTACACGTTGGTTCTCACCTCCTGACAGTGTCGAAGAGGATTGTCCGAGTTTGATGTATCCAAGTCCCACCTCCTGCAGAGGAAGAAGTTTGCGCACAATCTTTGGCTGACGATGTTCGGTGAAGAATTCGATGGCTTGGTTGACGGTCATATCCAATATGTCGTAGATGCTCTTGTCCATAAACTTCACGTCGAGAATTTCTTTCTTGAAACGCTTTCCGTGACAGGATTCACACTCCAACACAAGGTCGGCCATGAATTGCATCTCTACCGTAACGGTACCTTCACCTTTACACTCTTCGCATCGTCCACCTTCGGAGTTGAACGAGAAATGTCCTGCTGTATATCCCATCTGTTTGGATAACGGTTGGTCGGCATAGAGTTTACGTATTTCATCGTAAGCCTTCAAATAGGTTACAGGATTGCTTCGACTGGACTTGCCGATGGGGTTCTGGTCAACAAACTCGATGTTGTTCATCATCTTGATGTCTCCCCCCAAGCCGATGTGTTCACCAGGGCGTTCGGATGATTCGCCATATTCACGTTTGAGGGCCCGATAGAAGATGTCTCTCACAAGGGTACTTTTTCCCGAACCACTGACACCTGTCACTACGGTCATAACATTCAAGGGGAACTTTACGTCGATGCCCTTCAAGTTGTTTTCGCGTGCACCCTTCACGGTAATGTAGTTGTTCCAAGGGCGATGTGAAAGAGGAGTGGGTATGGTCTCTTCCCCAAGCAGATAACGCACGGTATGGCTGTTGCTTCCGCGTTGGAGGTCGTGCATGTCACCTTCATAGACAATCTCTCCACCCAAACGTCCGGCATTGGGGCCTATGTCGATAATATAGTCGGCAGCGCGGATTATCTCCTCATCGTGTTCTACCACTACGACGGTATTGCCCAATTCTTGCAATTGGCGGAGTACACGAATGAGACGTTCAGTATCGCGGCTATGGAGTCCGATACTCGGTTCATCCAAGATATAGAGTGAACCCACCAGACTGCTTCCCAAGGAAGTGGCCAGGTTGATACGTTGGCTTTCACCTCCCGACAAAGTATTGCTCAAACGGCTGAGTGTCAGATAACCCAATCCGACATCTACCAAGAAACGGATGCGGTTGTTTATCTCCAACATCAAACGTTTGGCTATGGCAGCATCATGTTCATCCAATTGGAGGTTGAGGAAGAATGTCTGCAACTCCGTAATGGGCATCTCCACCAATTCAGCAATGGAGCGTCCACCAACCTTCACGTAGAGGGCCTCTTTCTTCAAACGGGTACCCCGACAGACAGGACAAATGGTTTTTCCCCGATAGCGGGCCAACATGACGCGATACTGAATCTTGTACTGGTTTTCCTGCAACATCTGGAAAAAGGAGTCGATACAAGCCTCGGTGCGCTTGCCGTGCCAGAGGAAATCCTTCTGTGCCTGGGTAAGGTTGTAGTAAGGTTCGAATATCGGGAAATTGTGTTTGGATGCACGACGGATAAATTCGTTGAGCCATTCTGTCATCTTCTCGCCCCGCCAACAGACAACGGCTCCGTCATAGACGCTGAGGGCCGTGTTGGGTATTACCAAAGATTCATCAATACCTATTACACGTCCGAAACCTTCGCACTCGGGACAAGCCCCGATGGGCGAATTGAAGGAGAAGAGCTGGTCGGTAGGTTCTTCAAATTCGATACCGTCTGCTTCGAATTTCTTACTGAAGGTATAGAGCAGTCCTGCGGGATAGATACGCATCAGACAGGTTCCATCGCCTTCATAAAATGCGGTCTCGGCAGAGTCTATCAGACGGCTGATGGTGCTTGCTTCATTGCTGACCGAGAGACGGTCGATGAGGAGATAAATCGTGGGAGGATTTGTCTGGTTATCCTGTTGTACATCCTTCAAATAGTCCTCAATGTTCATGATTTCCCCATTCACCTCCACGCGGGTAAAACCTTGTTGGAGGTCGATAGCCAGCTGCTCATTCACCGTACGCCCTGCGCGAGGTACTATGGGACAAAGCACTGTGAACCTTGTACCTTGCGAGAAGGAAAGCATGCGCTCCACCAAGTCATCCGTCGAATGTTTCTTCACCAACTCACCACTGATGGGTGAATAGGTTTTTCCGATGCGTGCATAGAGCAGACGAAGGTATTCGTATATCTCCGTAGAAGTACCTACCGTTGAACGCGGATTGCGGCTATTCACCTTCTGTTCGATGGCAATGGCGGGTGGGATACCCTTAATGAAGTCACACTCGGGTTTGCCCATACGTCCCAAGAACTGGCGTGCATAGGAAGAGAGACTCTCGACATACCTGCGTTGGCCTTCGGCATAGAGGGTGTCAAAGGCCAAGGATGACTTACCCGAACCCGAAAGTCCCGTGATGACTACAAACTTTCCGCGTGGGATATTCACGCTGATGTTTTTCAGGTTGTTCACCCGCGCACCTTGTATGGTGATGTATTTGGTTTCAGACATAATGTTCTTTTTTGAAAGAGTTCAGGAGTTACAGGAGTTCAGAAGTTCAGACAAATGCCTTTCTTGGATGTACGAAACCCCTTGATTCTTGACTTTTCGTTCAATATTTCTTGCAAAAATACAACAAATTCCCAAAACTCGCACTACCATCAACTGAAATACAAGTTTAATTCTTGTTAATGAATAGAGCAATCAATCTCCGTTTCGGTTATTTTTGCATGAGAAATCTATTTTTGCATGATTTAAGCCACATAGCCATGTTTGATTGGTCAAACCAGCTCTTCATTGTGCTCAACCTTGTCTATCTGACCATCGTGTTGGGTACCATAGCGGTGGTGATTCTCGACAATCGCCATCCTGTGAAGACGCTTGCATGGCTGATGGTGCTTGTCTTTCTGCCCATTATCGGACTTATCCTCTACTTTTTCTTCGGACAAAGTGTCCGCAAGGAGAGGCTCATCAGCAAACGTTCGTTCATCAACATTGCCCGCAAACCGTTGCGTGGGTATTGGCGCAAGCCTCCGGGTGATTTACCCGAGGAGTGCCAATCTCTCGCTTTGCTCTTCCGAAGGATGAATCGCTCCATGCTCTTCGGAGGAAACCAAATAGACATCTTTACCGATGGAATAAGCAAGGTGGAAGCCCTTCTGCGAGCCATCTCACAAGCTCGTCACCACATACACCTTGAGTATTTTATCTTCGAGGACGACCAAGTGGGCAATCGCATTGCCGATGCCCTCATCCGTAAGGCACACGAAGGGGTAAAAGTGCGCGTGATGTACGACGATGTGGGGTGTTGGAATGTCAAATCCTCGTTCTTCAATCGTATGCGCCAGGCAGGTATCGAGGTTCGTCCCTTCCTGAAAGTGCGCTTCCCCATCTTCAGTCGAAGAGTGACCTATCGCAACCATCGTAAGATAGCCATCATCGATGGTCTCGTTGGGTTTATCGGTGGTATGAACATCGCCGACCGCTATCTTCACGGCCTTTCTTGGGGAGCATTTCGCGACACCACCATCAGCATACGAGGCATGGCCGTGCAAGGTCTTCAAACGGTCTTCCTTATGGATTGGTGTTTCGTTACGGGCGAACAGATTACCGAACTCTCCTACTTCCCGCTACAAGATGAACAGGGACATTCACAAGTGCAGATTGTCACCTCCAAACCCGTTGGGCGTTGGCGCGAGATTATGCAAGGATACCTCCACGCCATCGGCAATGCCCGTCGCTACATCTACATCCAGTCTCCCTATTTTCTCCCTACTGAGCAGATACTCACCGCCCTTCAAACGGCAGCTCTCTCTGGTGTCGATGTGCGCATCATGCTCCCATGGAAGGGCGATATCCGCGTGGTGCAGATGTGTTCGCGTTCTTATTTGCGCGATGTGATGGAGGCCGGTGTAAAAGTTCTCTTCTACCAACCCGGTTTCCTCCATGCCAAGATGATGGTTATCGATGACCTCATCTCTACTGTGGGCTCTACCAATATGGATTTCCGAAGTTTTGAATACAATTTCGAAGTGAATGCGTTCATGTACGACACGCAGACGGCTGTTCGATTGAAGAACATTTTCCTCGACGACCAACAGCATTGTTCTTACATCACTTCCCAACGCTGGGCGCATCGTTCATGGTGGCGAAAGGTGGAAGAGTCGATATTCAGACTGTTTGCTCCGTTGATGTAACGCAACAGGATTCATCCCGATCTTTCGTGTCATTCTACCTTGTCTTCAATGTCATTCATCCCTGTGCTGAATGCTTGATACATTCCTACAATGAACGACATGCATTCCTAGTATGTTTATAGAACTGTCCTACAATGAATGCGATTCATTCCTACTTTGAATGAAGGGACTTTTAAGAATATTACGTCAACGCATCTGTCCGCCCATGATGTCGAGGAGCTCGTTTGTGATGGATTGTTGGCGTACTTTGTTGTATTGGAGATTGAGTTCTTGGAGAAGGTCTTCGCCATTGTCGGTAGCCGTTTGCATGGCAAAAGTTCGGGCTGCATGTTCAGCAGCTGAGGAATCAAGCAACATGGCATACAGACGCATGGATAGAGCTTGTGGCAGAAGCTTGTCGAGCAGTTCGGGGATGGATGGTTCGATGAGGTACTCTGTAGCGAATGGAGAGTCTTGTTTGCTTTGTTCGGTTTGTTGCTCGTCATTCCCAATGGCTACAATCGGCAAGAACTGCTCACGCGTAAGGGTCTGTACAGCCATATTCTTGTAGTGGGTATAGAGGAACTCCACTTTATCCACTTCGCCATGAAGGTACATCTCCCTCAAGCGGGATGCGAGTGAAGCAGCTTCGGCATAAGTGGGTTTTTCACCTATCTCGATGTAGTCGGTGATGAGTGACGAATGATGAGCAGACATGGCTTGTGCCACTTTACGACCGATGGGGATGAGGATGACACTCCCCTCTCCTAACGTCTCTTTGTAAGCCTTTACAGCTTGTTCGACATAGCGGATAAGGTTGTTGTTGAATCCTCCGCAAAGGCTGGCATTGCTGCTTACTGCTACGATGGCAACGCGTTTGGGATGGGTTGATAGTGGGGTTGTAAAAGTATGAATTACTGATTTTTCTTCCGCATGATTACCCGTAGTCTGTTGTTCGTAGCTTGTAGCCAACAGGTGTTGCAACATACCCTCCAAGCGTTGTTCGTAGGGACGCAGGTTTTCGATAGCCATCTGTGCCTTGTGGAGTTTGGCAGAGGCTACGAGCTTCATGGAAGAGGTTATCTTCAGGGTGTTCTTGACTGAAGCTATGCGGGTCTTTATTTCTTTGAGGGAGGCCACTATTCCAATTATGAATTTTAAATTATAAATTATGACTGCGAAGCTGATGAGAACTTTGTGTCTAACTAATTTTGAACCATCCCCTCTCCTACTTGCTTAGCGATGCGCTCAATGATGGTGGTCACTTCATCATTGATGATACCCGAGGCAAGGGTGTCGATGACATCCGTTTGATGGGTTGTACGAAGACGGTCGAGGAAGAGGTTCTGAAACTCGCGAACCTTATCCACGGATATATCAGCCATCAAGCCTCGTGTGCCACAGTAGAGGATGGCTATTTGTTCTCCTACGGGCATGGGGCTGTATTGGGGTTGGATAAGGAGTTGGTTGTTTTTTCTACCACGATCAATGGTTTGAGCCGTCACGGGGTCCATATCGCTACTGAACTTTGAGAAAGCCTCCAGTTCACGGTATTGTGCCTGGTCAATCTTAAGCGTACCTGCAACCTTCTTCATGGATTTCACCTGGGCACTACCACCTACACGCGATACGGATATACCTACGTTGATAGCGGGTCGGAAACCTTGGTTGAAGAGTGAGGATTCGAGGAATATCTGTCCATCAGTGATGGAGATGACATTCGTGGGGATATAGGCAGAAACGTCTCCTGCTTGTGTCTCGATGATAGGAAGTGCTGTGAGCGAACCTCCTCCCTTCACTATCGGACGCAGGCTTTCAGGGAGGTCATTCATGCGTTCGGCAACCTCTTGTTGTTTGATAACCTTGGCAGCACGTTCGAGCAGACGTGAATGGAGGTAGAAGATGTCACCAGGATAGGCTTCACGTCCTGACGGGCGACGTAGAATCAACGATACTTCGCGATAAGCAACAGCTTGTTTCGAGAGGTCATCATATACGACTAAAGCATGACGGCCTGTATCTCTGAAGTACTCGCCAATGGCAGCTCCTGCAAAGGGAGCGTAGTATTGCATAGCAGCAGGGTCGGCAGCTGTTGCAGCTACAATGACTGTATAATCCAAAGCTCCGCGTTCGCGAAGTGTATCCACGATGTTTGCAATGGTGGACCCTTTCTGTCCTATGGCTACATAGATGCAATAGACGGGATCGCCCTTTTCATAGTTGGCACGTTGGTTGAGGATGGTGTCAATGGCAATGGATGTCTTACCCGTCTGTCGGTCGCCGATAATCAATTCGCGCTGCCCCCTTCCGATAGGAATCATGGAGTCGATAGCCTTGATACCTGTTTGCAGAGGTTCGTTGACAGGTTGGCGGAAGATGACACCAGGCGACTTGCGTTCGAGAGGCATTTCATATAGTGTTCCTTCGATAGCATTTCCTCCATCAATGGGTTGACCCAATGGATTGACTACCCGTCCAAGCATACCTTCACCAACGAGGATACTGGCTATGCGTCCCGTTCGTCGGGCTACCATACCCTCCTTAATCAAATCGGTAGGACCAAGAAGAACAGCACCTACATTGTCCTCTTCGAGGTTCATGACAATAGCCATCACTCCGTTTTCAAACTCAAGGAGTTCTTCGGCTTCGGCATTATTCAATCCATAAAGGCGGGCTACGCCATCGCTTACTTGGAGTACTGTACCCACTTCATCAAACTTCAAATCGGCATTGATGGAGCGAAGCTGCTGGAGCAGCACTTCGGAGACTTCACTGGGTTTCAAGCTATTATCGGGCATAATGTATCTTTTTTTTATTTTTTTTATAGGAACTATAGGGATTATAGTGACTATAGGAAATATAGGGACTATAGATATATTCTTTATTTTCTTACTTCATCAGCTCTTCACGAAGGTATCGGAGCTGGCCTTTCACACTGGCATCCATGCGCTGGTCATCCAATTGGAGGATGAAGCCGCCTTGAATGGTTTCGTCAACCTTGGTATCGAACTCTACAGAGGCATCTTGTGTAGCATTGCTCACCATGTTTCGCAAAAGCTCCTCCATGCGACTATCCATGGGGACAGCAGTAATGAGTTTGCCTACATAGATATGCTTATGCTTGCGATAAACCCCAACGTAAGAGTGAAGGATAAAGAGCAAGTGGCTTTCGCGATGTTGCCTGAATACCAAACGGAGGAAGTGCATGAATGCGTCCTCCATCTGCCCTCCTGTGGCTTGATTGAGCAAATCCAACTTGATGGATTGCTCTACTACAGGATTTATCAGCGCACGCATCAGTTCGGGCACTTGTGTCATCGTGTGACAGAGTGTCAATGCCTGCTCATACACCTTCTCCTCAGCCTTGCATTCGGCCGCATACAGGTACAGGGCTTTAGCATATCGTTTGGCGATGTTTCCAAGGTCCATAGTCTGTTCTGTTACTTCTTCTTCTTCACCTCTTCTACCAGCCGTTCTACCAAATCCATGTGTTGACGCTCCGTAGTGAGGTTGTTGCGCATAATCTTTTCGGCTACTCCGATGGCTATCTCTGCTGTCTGTCGGCGTATGTCTCGCATGGCAGCTTCCTTTTCGTTGTTGAGCTGAATGCGTGTCTCCTCCAACAGGCGTTGTCCTTCGAGGCGGGCTTTTTCACGTGCTTCTTCAATGATGCGGTCGCGAGTGAGGGTAGCTTCCTTCAATATCTTTGCTTGTTCTTCGCGGGCTTCCTTGAGGATGGCTTCGCTTTCGGTCTTGATATGAGCCAACTTCTCGTTCGCTTCGCGGGCAGCTTCAAGGGATTCGTCAATATACCGCTTGCGGTCATCCACCATGCGTGTAATGACCGGAAAGCCCCACTTGGCTAATACAAAGAAGACGACTCCAAACGAAAGGAGCATCCAAAAGAGCAACCCTGCATCAGGGGTAAACAAATCCATAGGTTAAAGGATTAGAATACAGCAAGCAGACACACAACGATGGCAAACAGGGCAGCACCTTCGATCAAGGCTGCAATGATAATCATGCTCGTACGGATGTCGCCTGATGATTCGGGTTGGCGTGCTATGGCTTCCATGGCAGAGCTTCCAATCTTACCGATACCATAAGCGGCTCCTACAACTGCGATAGCGGCACCTATTGCGGCACCTACTTTCCCTAAACTTACAGCTCCTGCGGCTGCTTGTAATGCGATTAATGATAACATGATGATTTCTATTTTTTGGATTTATGATTTATGATTTTCTATTCTATATGGTTTCTTAATGATGTTCCACTCTCGACATGCCTATGAACACGGCTGAAAGCATGGTGAACACATAGGCTTGGATGAAGGCTACGAGTAACTCCAGAATGTTCATGAAGATGGTGAAAAGGACGGATACCACCGTCAGGCTTCCTCCTAACAGAGCACCCATTGAGTGGGTGATGAAGATGATACATACCAATGCCAATATCACGGAATGGCCAGCCATGATGTTAGCCAGCAGACGGACGGTCAAGGCAAAGGGTTTCGTAAAGAGTCCGAATATCTCGATGACAGGCATCAAGGGTATGGGACATTTCATCCAAGTGGGTACATCCGGCCAAAGTACTTCGCGCCAATATTCACGCGTGCCAAACAGATTGACGGCAATGAAGGTGCATACAGCCAGGAAGAGTGTGATGGCTATGTTACCCGTCACATTGGCTCCACCCGGGAAGATGGGCACCAACCCCATCAGGTTGCTCAGGAAGATGAAGAAGAAGGCTGTCAACAAATAGGGTGCAAAGCGTTCGTAATCCTTCCCGACACTGGGTTTGATGATACCGTCATAGACGAGCATGATGAGCATCTCCATCATGCCTACAAACCCACGTGGCGCTTCGTCTGAGGCTTTCCTGTGTCTGTACCATCGGCTTACGAAGAGGATGATTGAGACCAGAAGAAGGCTGTTGATGACAATCCCTGCGGCTATCTTCGTCAAGGAGAGGTCGAGCATGGGACGCACGATTTCACCCTCTTGAGTAGTCTCCACTACCTTGCCCTTATGGGTGCCTTCTGTGGCTATATGAAACCCTTCGTGAGACTCGCCATGGTGCAACTTGTTGGAGAGGAAGGCATGGAAGCCTTTCTCCTGGCTGAAGACAATCACGGGCAGGGGTATGCTCACATGCTTGTCGCCAATCGTTGTCACGTGCCACTCGTAAGCGTCACCGATATGGTCAAAGATTATCTCCTTGACATCTATCGGCTTCTCCTCTTCCCCTGTATGCGAAGAGGCCTGCACAGGAAGCAGACTTCCCAGCAGACTGAGCACGAAGGCAAGCCATATGGTTCTATATCTTTTCATATATTTATTTATAGGAGTCTCATCTCAAAACGATGGGCTGGCAAAGCCCCGCTTGCGACAACTCCCTTTTACTCCTTATTCACTACACAAGCCACCACCTCATTATCCTTCACCTCCACGAAGCCTCGTTCGATGGAGATGATGCGCTCTACCGCTTCGTTGGGATTGCTTCGCTTGACTTCCGAGAAGTTTATCACCCCCTTCTCCAGCGATGAGATAAGGGCTGCATGGCGGGGCAATACAGTGAACCTGCCCTTTGTTCCGGGTAGCGAGACTTTGCTTACCTGTCCGTCAAACAAGGTCTTTTCGGGCGTCAGTATGTGAAGATGGATGGACATTTTCGTATCTTATTATTTACCGATGTATTTAATGACTACCTATCAACTTCTTGGCCTTCTCCATCGCATCCTCGATAGTGCCTACGTTGAGGAATGCCTGTTCGGGGAGATGGTCCACCTCGCCATCGAGAATCATACGGAAACCTCGGATGGTATCTTCAATGGAGACCATGACACCCGGTACACCCGTGAACTTCTCTGCCACATGGAAGGGTTGGGAAAGAAAACGTTGCACCTTGCGTGCACGGTTCACCGTCAATCGGTCGGCTTCGCTCAACTCATCCATACCCAGGATAGAGATGATGTCCTGCAACTCCTGATTGCGTTGGAGAATCTGCTTTACGCGTTGGGCCGTCTCGTAATGCTCCGTGCCCACAATCAGCGGGTCGAGGATGCGCGACGTGGATTCCAACGGGTCAACGGCAGGATAGATACCCAATTCCGTAATCTTTCGGCTGAGCACCGTTGTAGCATCAAGGTGGGCAAACGTTGTAGCCGGTGCAGGGTCTGTCAAGTCATCAGCCGGCACATATACGGCCTGAACCGATGTGATGGAGCCATATTTGGTGGAGGTGATGCGCTCCTGCATCTGTCCCATCTCAGTAGCAAGTGTAGGTTGGTAGCCTACGGCTGAAGGCATGCGTCCCAACAAGGCCGACACCTCTGAACCCGCTTGTGTGAAGCGGAAGATGTTGTCGATGAAGAAGAGTATATCCCCCGACTTCCCCTCCTCCTTGCCTTGGTCGCGGAAGGATTCGGCTATCGTCAAACCTGACAAGGCCACACTCTGACGTGCTCCGGGAGGTTCATTCATCTGTCCATACACCAGTGTGGCTTGCGACTTGGCAAGCTCTTCAGGGTCAACCAGCGAGAGGTCCCAATCCCCCCGCTCCATAGCGTTGTTGAATGCTTCGCCATAGCGGATAACGCCCGATTCTATCATCTCGCGCAACAGGTCGTTGCCTTCGCGAGTGCGCTCCCCTACTCCTGCAAACACCGAGAAACCATTATGGCGCTTGGCAATGTTGTTAATCATCTCCATAATCAACACCGTCTTTCCAACACCCGCTCCGCCAAACAATCCAATCTTTCCTCCCTTCATATAGGGTTCGAGAAGGTCTATCACCTTGATACCCGTAAAGAGCACCTCCTGCTTCGTCGATAGTTCATCAAATTTGGGAGGCTCGCGGTGGATGGGATAAGCTCCTGTACGGTCGAGTTCGCCCATACCGTCGATACTGTCACCCGTCACGTTCATCATCCTTCCCTTTATCTGATTACCCGTAGGCATCGTTATCGGACTACCCGTAGGGACGACTTCCATACCACGGCTCAATCCATCCGTACGGTCCATAGCCACAGTGCGCACGGTGTCCTCGCCAATGTGTTGCTGAACCTCAAGGATGAGTGCAAGCCCATTCTTCTTCACGACCCGCAACGCTTCGTGTATCCGAGGCAAGGTAAATGCTTCATCCTTAGCCTTTTCAAACGATACATCCACCACGGGGCCTATCACTTGCGATATATGTCCTTTCAATATTGACATTTTCTGATTCTACCTTATCTATTATATAAAGATTATTCGTTTGCAAAGATAAACAAATCTATTCGATTTTTCACCCATACCCATTAGTTTTTTTAACAAAAATATCGGCAAAAAATGACATAAAAGTTCAGCAAACAGCCTCTATAATTGACAAAATACATACGATTTCAATAAAAAACTTTCTATTTGCATCATTAATCCAATAAAATGCTCTATATTTGCAACCCAAAATTTGAAATGGCTACAAACTATGAGTGATGAGAGTGGGTTCAAAGTTCAAGGTTTAAGGTTCAAAGCACTCAAAAACTCAACATTTAACACTCAACATTTAACACTCAAACGTGACGAGCTACAAGTCAAAATATAATTAAGGAAAACAAATCGTAAATAAAAATCATAAATCATAAATCATAAATAAAAAACCATGAGTGTAAAATTCTATCAATCAGAGAATCAAGTACCCTTGGAAATGCACAAAGTGCGTGTGGTACAAAAACTCAACCTCTTGCCCGTAGATGAACGTCTGCGCGCTATCCAACAGGCTGGTAACAACACATTCCTCCTTCAGAATAAGGATATCTATCTCGACATGTTGACCGATTCAGGCGTGAATGCCATGTCTGACCGTCAGACTGCAGCCATGCACATTGCCGACGATGCCTATGCCGGTAGCGAGACTTTCAACCGCTTGAAAGCTGCTATCAAGGAGGTGTTTGGCGTTGACAACGTATTGCCTGCCCATCAGGGACGCGCTTGCGAAAACATCCTTGCAGAGCGCTTCGTAAAGCCCGGTATGACGGCTATCATGAACTTCCACTTCACCACCACCAAAGCCCACGTGACACGTTGCGGAGGTAATGTCATCGAGTTGGTTCACAAGAAAGGTCTCATCCCTCAGAGCGACGACCCCTTCAAGGGCGATTTCGACTTGAAAGAACTCAAGAAGGCCATCCGCGAAATCGGTCCTGAAAAGGTTGCTTACGTTCGCGTAGAAGCAGGTACAAACCTCATCGGAGGTCAGCCCGTAAGCCTCGAAAACATGCTTGCCGTAGCCGACATCTGCCACGATTTCGGAGTACCCAGCATCCTCGACGCATCATTGTTGCAGGACAACATCTACTTCATGAAGACCCGCGAGGCTCAGTGCAAGTACATGACTCCGAAGGAAATCTACCACCTCTTGGCCAACAAGATGGACATCATCTACTTCTCTGCACGCAAACTCGGTTTTGCACGCGGTGGAGCCATCATCAGCCACAACACCGAACTCATCAAGAGCATGATGGAGTACATCCCCCTCTACGAAGGATTCTTGACCTACGGAGGTATCGACGTACGTTCTATCGAAGCCATGGCCGAGGGTCTCTACGAGTCACTCGATATGGACTACCTGAGCCACGGCCCCGAATACATCGCCTACCTCGTCAAAGAGCTCGACGACTACGGAGTGCCCATGATCAAGCCTGCCGGCGGATTGGGTGCCCACCTCAACTGTATGGAGTTTGTGCCCGAAATGCCTCACAACCAGTATCCTGCTGCTGCCGTAGCTGCTGCCCTCTACATCGCCAGCGGTATTCGTGGTATGGAGCGTGGTTCACTCTCCGAGCAGCGCGAGCCCGATGGCACAGAGCGTTTCGCAGAACTCGAACTGATGCGTCTTGCCGTACCCCGTCGTGTATATACCCTCTCACAAATCAAGTATGTGGCCGACCGTGTGAAGTGGTTGTGGGACAATCGCGAAATCATCGGTGGTCTCCAGTGGGTAGAAGAGCCTTCAGTACTCCGCTTCTTCTTCGGTCGTCTGAAGGAAATCGGACATTGGCAGGAGGAACTCGTATCGAAGTTCAAGGAAGACTTCGGCGATTCACTCTAAGAAATGTTTGGGCATCCAGGATTGGGTGCCCAAATTGTTTTTAGGAGAGTTTTTAGGAGTGCAGGAGAGTTTTTTAGGAGCCCCGTCGCACAGAGCACTGTGCTCCCCTCGCTACGGCACAGAAGCACATCTAGTGTTTCTTTCTACGAGCCTTGCTACGCCTAAACGAAGCGTCACTCCTGAACTCCTGAACTCCTAAAAAAATCCCTGCCCACCTAAAAAACGAGCACCAATAAACGGAAAAGAATGTGCGAAACATCGGGGAAATAGCGCAGGAATTGGAAATTTCTTTCTAATTTTGCAGACTGTATCATTCTCGGGGGAGCGTGGAGCCATGGAGAAGAGCTACGGACTCATCAGGCAATGCCGCTTCCAAAGAGAGATGTTTTAATATAATCGTAACTAAAAAGAATAGAGCGTATGAAGAAATTTGTAAAATGGACGCTGTTTGCAGCAATCGTATGCATGGCGAATGCAATGGTTTCGTGTAACGATGTGAATGCCGAGGAGAATAAGTCTGCGGTGGTGAGTACGGAACTGCTGCGTACGAGCCAAAGTTGGAATGAGGCAGAGTTGCCCGACTATCCTGAAGGACGCCCCGAATTGGTGGCTGTGAAATACGAGATTCCTCCCGGTCAGAAGTTGGGATGGCATCATCACGTAGCCATGAATCACGGTGTGTTGGTGCAGGGTGAACTCACCATCATCGGTCTTGATGGAAAAGAAAAGGTGGTGCACGAGGGCGAAGTGGTAGTAGAGATGGTGGGCGACATTCACCATGGCGAGAATCGTGGCGCCAAGCCTGTAGTCCTCTATATGTTCTACCTCTCTAAGGAAGGTTGGCCCTTGTCGGTACAGAATCCTGAGATACCCATGAACTGACGGACATAGGAGGGGTGTAGCTGTATTTTTCTTAAATTTGCACGCGATTTCAATAGATAATTCAGAGAGAGAGAAGAAGCATGATTAGCTTGTGGCAGATATTTTGGGTCTTTGCAAAGATTGGAGCCTTTACGATTGGGGGTGGCATCCCTATGATTGCGGCCATAAAGAGTGAGCTGGTAGAGAGGAAATGGCTGAATGACGAGGATTTCGTTGACATCATCGTCCTTGCACAAACGGCTCCCGGACTCTTTGCCGTGAACATTTCGATACTGACAGGACATAAACTCCGCGGGACGAAAGGGAGTGTGGTGGCTACGATAGCGAGTTGTCTGCCCCCGTTCCTCATCATCCTGCTGGTGGCTATGTTCTTCACCTCGTTCAAGGACAATGAATATGTCGTAAAGGCTTTCAAGGGTATCCGACCCGTAGTGGTAGCCCTTATCGGAGTGCCGATGATAACGATGGTGAAGGCTACGAAGATGCGCTGGTGGTCGTGGATGGTCATGATTGCCTCCATCGTCCTCGTATGTGTGCTGAAAGTTTCACCCATCTACATACTGATTTGTGTCATCGTCATGGCAGCCTTCATCAGCTGGTACAACAACCGACGCTTGACAGACACCCCTCAGCCAACCATTGAGGAGAAAGGAAAGGAGGAGGAGCGATGATATACGTGGAACTCTTCCTGACGTTCTTCCTCATCGGCATGTTTACGATTGGAGGAGGGTATGCGATGCTTTCACTCATTCAGAACGAAGTGGTGACGGTACATGGATGGATTACCGACACGACGTTTACGGATATTGTAGCCATATCGCAAATGACGCCCGGCCCTATCGGCATCAACTCTGCCACATACGTAGGGTATGAGGTGCTTGCCAATTCGGGCGCATCGGAAACGATGTGTGTCTTGGGCTCGCTGACGGCTACGTTTGCCGTTGTACTGCCTTCGTTCCTCATCGTGCTGATGCTTTCCAAGATGTATGAGAAGTGGAAGGAGCACTTCTTGTTCAAGGGCATCATGTCGGCATTGAAACCCGCAACGCTGGGACTTATCGGTACGGCAGCCCTCACGCTGGCTACACCCGAAAACTTCATTGACTGGAAGAGCTTTGTCATCTGCATCGTAGCATTCATCGCCCTTTATTTCAAGAAGGTGGGTCCATTCTCCATCATCGGAATTGGGGCTTTGGTGGGATTGCTTGTATATTGACTTTGCACCCTCCCCTCTCTTTTATAGAAACATGCATTTTCTCACGTAATATATAGTATAGTAAATTTCAGAACCATGAAAACTGACATAGCATACATCAAATCAAAATACCTGGCTTGGCACACGGGTGAGGTGGAAGAGATTACAGGCTCGGGAAGCAATCGCGTATATTTGAGGTTGCACGATGGCGAGGGTCATTCCATCATCTTCGTATATGGCAATTGCATCGAGGAGAACCGTGCATTCGTAGAGATGGCCAGACACTTCGAAGGAAAAGGTCTGCCCGTGCCCCACATCATTGGCAAGCTGAGTGATGACGGACATGCTTACATGCAGGAGGACTTGGGGAGTGTGGCTCTGTATGATGCCATCGCCGAAGGAAGAAAGCGTGGAGGGGAATATAGCGAGGAAGAGGAACGGTTGCTCCATCGCACGATAGCCGAACTTCCGCGTATGCAGTTCCTGGGTGGCGAGGGTCTGAAGGGTGAATGGTGTTACCCCAAGGCAGAGTTTGACCACGAAGGTATCATGTTCGACTTGAACTACTTCAAATATTGCTTCCTGAAAGCAGCCGTAGATGATGTGGATGAAATACGTTTACAAAGGGAGTTCGAACGATTGGCAGACGCATTGCTCTGCCCCGACCAAGTGCAAGTCTTCCTCTATCGCGACTTCCAAGCCCGCAACGTGATGCTCACGAAGGATGGCGAACCCCGCTTCATCGATTTCCAAGGAGGCAGGAAAGGACCTGTTTACTACGACATAGCTTCGTTCCTTTGGCAAGCAGCCTCGAAGTATCCGCAAGCATTGCGCGAAAGGTTGATAGACACTTACCTCGAACATGCACGTCCGTTCATGGGCGAAACAGACAGGGAGGAGTTCGACGCACGCTTGCGACTGTTTGTCCTCTTCCGCATGATGCAAGTGTTGGGCGCGTATGGTTTTCGCGGATACTTTGAACGCAAGGCGCATTTCCTTACAAGCATCCCCCCTGCCATTGAAAGTGTACGGACTATTTTAGAGGCCGAAAACAGTGTCATTAATGCCTTCCCTTACCTTCGCGAGGTATTGGGCAAGGTATGTGCCCAGCCACGCTTCAAAAGCCGCGAGAAGGGAAAAGAACTGGTCGTGCGCGTATTCAGTTTTTCATACAAACGAGGCATTCCCGAAGACCTCAGTGGTAATGGCGGAGGATATGTTTTCGATTGCAGGAGTACGCATAATCCTGGCAGATACGAACCCTACAAGAAACTCACAGGACTCGACAAACCTGTCATCGACTTTCTTGAAAACGACGGAGAAATCCTTACATTCCTCGAAAGCGTCTATCGACTTGCAGACGCACACGTAGAGCGCTACATTGAACGTGGTTTCACGGATTTGATGTTCTCCTTCGGATGCACAGGCGGGCAACACCGCTCAGTCTATAGTGCTGAACATCTGGCACACCATCTACACGAGAAATATGGGGTAAAGGTGGAATTGACACATAGGGAGCAGGGAATTTCAACAATATTAGGAGAAATCTAAACAAATCGAAACAGGATGAAAGCACTCATATTTGCCGCAGGACTTGGCACAAGACTACGGCCATTGACTAACGACAGACCCAAGGCATTGGTGGAAATAGAGGGAAAACCATTGCTTGCCCACGTGATAGAGAAATTGCGCAAAGCGGGTTACACCGAGGTGGTCATCAACGTACATCACTTTGGCGAACAGATTGTTGACTATATCGACAAACACCCCGTCAAAGGGATGAAGTTTATCATCAGTGATGAACGGGCCGAATTGCTCGACACGGGTGGAGGTATCCGACAGGCAGGCGCCCTGTTCACGCAAGATAACAAGCCTTTCCTCATCCACAATGTGGATATATTCAGCAATCTTGATGTAAAGGAGTTTTACACCATGCATCCAACCGTCGAAGGCGCAACCTTGCTCGTAAGCGAACGCAAGACATCGCGCTACTTGCTCTTCAACCCCGAAGACAACCGCCTGATGGGATGGACAAACATACAGACGGGTGAAGTGAAGTCTCCCTACCCTAACCTCCGTGTGGAGGATTGCAGGATGTATGCGTTTGCAGGTATCCATCTGTTCAGTCAAAGTCTTTTACAACAGATGACTGATTGGCCTTCGCGATTCTCCATCATCGACTTCTACCTCTCTGTAGCCGACAAAGTACCCGTCATCGGAGTACCCAAGGCCGACCTCAGGCTTATTGATGTAGGCAAGCCCGAAGCATTGGCAACCATCCCAAGCGACTTTATTCCTTAATAAACCTTAATAATAACCGTACACGCAATACACATAAAGGAATAAGTCGTATATTTGGCAATAAAATAACTCATAAATTAAAAATCATAAATCATAAATCATAAATCAAACATGACCAAGAAAATCCTTCTATTAGGCTCAGGCGAACTTGGTAAAGAGTTCGTGATTGCCGCTCAACGCAAGGGGCAATATGTAGTAGCTTGCGATTCGTATGCAGGTGCGCCGGCTATGCAAGTGGCTGACGAGTGTGAAATATTCGACATGCTCGACGGTGATGCATTGATGGCAACGGTAGAGAAACACAAACCCGACTTAATAGTACCCGAAATTGAGGCTATCCGCACCGAACGTCTCTATGATTGCGAGAAGATGGGTATTCAGGTTGTCCCCAGTGCACGTGCCGTAAACTTTACGATGAACCGTAAGGCTATCCGCGACCTTGCTGCGAAGGAATTGGGTTTGAAGACCGCCAAATACTTCTACGCAAAGAGTTACGAAGAGCTTGTAGAGGCAAGCAAGGAGATTGGCTTCCCCTGTGTTGTCAAGCCCTTGATGTCATCATCAGGTAAGGGACAATCATTGGTAAAGACAGCTGACGACCTCCGTCATGCTTGGGATTATGGTTGCGAAGGTAGCCGTGGCGACATCAAAGAGATGATTATTGAGGAATTCATCAACTTCGATAGCGAAATCACTCTGTTGACCGTTACCCAGAAGAACGGACCTACCCTCTTCTGCCCTCCTATCGGACATATCCAAAAGGGAGGAGACTACCAGGAAAGTTTCCAACCCGCACCTATCAGCGACGAACATCTGAAAGCCGCTCAAGAGATGGCTGCCAAGGTGACAGAAGCCTTGACAGGAGCTGGTATCTGGGGTGTAGAATTCTTCCTCAGCAACAAAGATGGAGTATATTTCAGCGAACTATCACCTCGTCCACACGATACAGGCATGGTGACATTAGCCGGTACACAAAACCTCAGCGAATTTGAACTCCATTGCCGTGCAGTACTCGGATTGCCAATCCCCAACATTACGCTCGAACGAATGGGAGCCAGTGCCGTAATACCTTCACCCATAGCCAGTCAGGAACGTCCGAACTATCGCGGTGAAGAAGAGGTTTGTGCTATGGAGAATACTTACCTCCGCATCTTCGGCAAACCTACCACTCGCGTAAAACGCCGTATGGGAGTAACCCTCTGTTATGCTCCACTTGGTAGCGACCTCGATGCTTTGCGCGACAAATGCAAGGCCGCAGCTGCAAAGGTAGAGGTGTATTGATTACAAATAAAATCTCTTCATTTATAATGCCTGTAGAAGGTGTGTTAAAGCATTTTTATGATGATATTTAACACACCTTTTTTCAACTTATTCCCCCTCCTCTCTTTAAAATGAAGGGATATCAGCTACAAGCATCATTTAAGTCCGTTGCTTACTCAAACTAAGAACATGAAACCAAAAGAGTCCTCCTTAATTGTCTATAAAGCATCAGCAGGGTCAGGAAAGACCTTCACCTTGGCCGTAGAGTATATCAAGTTACTGATACAAAATCCAACTGCCTACCGAAACATATTGGCCGTGACCTTCACCAACAAAGCGACCGGTGAGATGAAGGAACGTATCCTCAGCCAACTGTATGGTATCGCCAATGGCGACAAGGATTCAGAGGCTTACCTGCAAAAGATTTGCGAAGAATTGGAGATGTCACCCGAAGTGGTCAGGACAAACGCTTCCAAGGCTCTTACGAAACTGATTCATGACTATAGCCGGTTCCAAGTGACTACCATCGACTCGTTTTTCCAAATGGTGATGCGTAACCTTGCACGTGAATTGGGTCTTGGTGCAAGTATGAACATTGAGTTGGACACCACCAGTGTACTCGACAAAGCCGTAGATGCTCTGATTGAACAACTCGACATCCATTCACCCGTATTCACCCACCTGCTCACCTACATCAACGACCTGATAAAAGAGGACAAGACATGGAAGGTGATTGACTCCATCAAGAGTTTCGGACGAGACATCTTCCGCGAAGAGTTTATGGAGCAACGTGCCATCCTCCATGCCAAATTGAAGGACAAGGATTTTATCTCTATCTACAAAAAATTATTGGTAGGTTTGAGAAAAGAAAAGGAAGAGTCAATCAAAAATCTTGTAGATACCTTCTTCCACCAACTGGATGTTCGAGGGCTTGACTATACTGTATTCAAAGGGGGAAAGAATGGCATTGGAAGTTACTTCAACAAACTTCGGAACAAGAAGTATGACGAAAAGAACATACGCAATGCAACGGTAGAGAACTGCCTGGTGAACATTACGCATTGGCGAACAAAAACGTGCCATGACGCACTGAAGGATGATATCTTTTTGGAAGAGATGAGAACGCTGCTCACCCAAACGGAAGACACACGCCTGAAAGCTATCCCTGTCATCAACTCGTGTAACCTGTCATTGGAGCACATCAATAAGGTAAGCCTGCTGGCGGCCATTGATGAAGCTGTGCATGCGCTGAACGAAAAGAAAAACCAATTCCTTTTGGCAGAAACCAATATCCTCCTTCGCCAACTTATACAAGATGGAGACTCCTCCTTTGTCTTCGAAAAGATTGGTGCAAACATCCGTCACGTGATGATTGACGAGTTCCAAGACACTTCACGCTTGCAATGGAAGAATTTCCGCATGCTCCTCATCGAAGGCCTCTCACAAGGGGCAGACAGCTTGATTGTGGGCGATGTGAAACAAGCCATCTATCGTTGGCGAAGCGGTGATTGGGGAATACTCAACGGATTGCGGGGTAAACTCGAAGCTTTCTCTATCATCGAGAAAAGCCTGACTACAAACAGACGAAGCGAGGAGGAGATTATCCGATTCAACAACGACTTCTTCACCTCTGCCATCCAAGTCTTGAATAAAAGACACCTCGAAGTGCAAAAGAAGGATTGTACGCCCCTGTTGGATGCCTACAACGACGTGTGTCAAGCCTTCCCTGAAGGTAAAACGAAGGGGAAAGGATACGTCAAAGTCTGTTTCCCCTCCCAAAGCAACACTCAAACTTACGAAGAGGCAACCCTGCAAGCTCTTGCCGAGGAGATCAAGCACTTGTTGGAGAAAGGGATTCGCGCCAAAGACATTGCTATTCTCGTACGAAAAAATCGTTTTATACCACAGATTGCAGATTACTTCAAGACTGCTTTGCCAGAGGTGAATGTGGTGTCTAATGAGGCCTATCGCATGGATGCATCTTCAGCCCTGCATACACTTGTGCAAGCCGTGCGTGTATTGGCTCATCCGGATGATTTGATAGCACGCGCCCATCTTGCTACCCTATGCCATACGGGCAACGAACCGTTTCAATGGGACAGATTGCAAGCCTCCAACATCAACGAGTTTTTGCCACAAACCTTTATCGAAAATTTGGAGACGCTCCGCCAAAAGCCTCTCTATGAGCTCTTGGAGCATTTGGTGGCACTCTTTGGATTAAACCTCCGCAAAGGAGAGGAGGCCTACCTTTTGCCCTTCTTTGACGCAGTGACAGAATTCTTGAAAAAACACACAGCCGACTACGATAGTTTCCTACGATATTGGAACGAAAAGCTAAGTGCGAAAACCATCCCTTCAGGCAACATTGACGGACTCCGCATGTTCTCTATCCACAATTCCAAAGGATTGGAGTTTCATACTGTGCTCATACCTTTCTGCAATTGGCAGATGGAGAACGAACGACAAGGAGAAACAGTATGGTGTACACCACCCGAGGAGCCCTATAACCACATGAATCTGCTGCCCATCAAATATGGGGCAGAAATGGACAATTCGACCTATCATGACACATTCTTGAAGGAACAACTCGAACTGTGGGTGGATAACCTGAATATCCTTTACGTGGGTTTCACTCGTGCCACGGCAAACCTCATCGTGATGGGGCGTAGAAAGGAGAAAGGTTTCGGAGTATCCACCTTGATGCAAGAGACACTTTGCCATATACTCCCTGGATACGATGCAGATACTCCCTTTGAGCGAGGAGCTCTCTGCTTGCCATTCGAAAAGGCTGAGAAGGAAATTACGAACCTCTTGGTGCAACGTCCTAAAAATCTGAGCGTCGGATTCGAAAGCTATAACCGCCCCTTAGAATTCCGCCAAAGTAACCGTTCGGCGGCCTTCATCCAAGGAGATGGGTACGAACTTGATGAACAAGAGTTGTACTTACGCCAAGGAAGATTACTACACCGCATCTTCTCAGCTATCCATACATCCGACGATGTTGAACCACTGATACAACGAATGGAGATGGAAGGTCTGTTTGGTAGCCACATGAGTGTAACGGATGTCAAACGCATCATTACTCACGCACTCACTCATCCCCAAGGTGCCACATGGTTCACTCGCGAATGGCAACTCTTCAACGAGCAAGCCATCATCTTCCGCAGAGGCGAAGAAACACACTTGCGACGACCTGACCGTGTGATGCTATCATCCGACGGGCAAAAGATAGTAGTGGTTGATTTCAAATTCGGAAATCCGCGTGAATCATACAATGCCCAAGTCAAAGAGTATATGCAACTGCTCAGCCACATGGGATACCCCGAGGTAAAAGGCTACCTATGGTATGTCTATAAGGGAGAAATCCACGAAGTGAGATAAATAAAGAGACTTTTAAGAACACAGAAAAACAGATACCTGCTGACACTTATGACCAATAAACCCTTCCTGAAAGCTGTAGCCGAAGACCTATATAATAAAGTCGGACAAGACCTCTCGCGCACCGTCGTAGTTTTCCCTAACAAACGTGCAGGTCTATTCTTCAACCAATGGCTTTCACAATCTACCAACAAGCCCTTGTGGACACCAGCCTACATGACTATCAGCGAACTATTCCGCCTGTTGACACCCCTTCAAGTAGCCGATCCCATTCGCCTTGTATGCACCCTCTACACCATCTTTTGCCAAGAGACAGGTAACGATAAGGAAACGCTCGACAACTTCTATTTCTGGGGAGAAATGCTCATTGCCGACTTCGATGACCTCGACAAGAACCTTGTGGATGCCAATCGTCTCTTCAAGAACTTGGAGGACCTCCATAAAATGATAGACGATCACAGCTATCTGACAAAAGAACAGGAGGAAGCCTTGAAACTCTTTTTCCACAACTTCTCCATTGAAAAGAAGACCGAACTGAAAGACCGTTTCCTCACCCTATGGAATGTACTTGGAAACATCTATCACCGCTTCCGTCAAACGTTGGAGGCCGATGGCTTGACTTATGAAGGCCAGCTCTATCGAAGCGTAGTGGAGGGAAACACAGATTTTGATGCCTTGCCTTACGACAGGTATGTATTCGTCGGATTCAATGTACTCAACCAAGTAGAGCACAGACTTTTCTCTACCCTTCAGAAGAATGGGAAAGCTCTCTTTTATTGGGATTTTGATACACACTATGTAGAGCCAAAGCAAGAGTATCAGCAACACGAAGCTGGTGAGTTTATCCGCCGTAATCTGCGAGATTTCCCCAACGAACTGACCGACAAGAATCTTTTCGACAACCTCAGCAAACCCAAGCAGATAGAATACATTGCTGCAGCCACAGAAAATGCACAAGCCCGCTATGTACCCCAATGGCTCAAACAGCACCTGA
Organism: Phocaeicola sp.; assembly: GCA_045647865.1. Lineage (GTDB taxonomy): Bacteria > Bacteroidota > Bacteroidia > Bacteroidales > Bacteroidaceae > Phocaeicola_A. Next base: position 127,937 of record JAZRMW010000041.1, on the reverse strand, counting down.
CTGAGAAGGAAAACGAAACAGCCGTTGTACTCTGCAACGAATCCTTGTTGCAAGGCGTCCTACATACACTACCTGAAGACTATGTGAAGGCTCTCAACATCACCATGGGTTACCCGATGAACGGCACTCCCATACACAGCCTTCTCTCCCTTTTGACAGCACTATATACAGAAGGCTACGATGTCCATTCAGGCAGATATCTCTATCGCTACGTATCTGCTGTACTGAAGCACCCTTACGTTCGCCAGCTCTCCTTCAATGCCGAACAGCTTGAACGGAGACTTACTGAGCAAAACCGCTTCTATCCGCTTCCCTCAGAGTTGCAAACTGATGACATACTACTCCATCTTTTCCCAGCAGAAGGTGCTCCTAATGGTGCCTCCATGCTAGACCACCTATTGGAAGCAATCAAACAATGTGCCACCCTCTTCCAAACGACAAATGACGCACAAACGGCAGAAGCACAACTCAGCCAAGAGGCACTTTTCAAATGTTACACTCTGGTAAATCGTTTGAAAAAACTTGTCGATGAAGGACTACTCACCGTCTCACTTCCTATATTTGCCCGGTTGATAAATAATTTGTTGGCCTCACAATCGATACCCTTCCATGGTGAACCAGCAATCGGATTACAGGTGATGGGGGTATTGGAAACGCGTAATCTTGATTTCAGTCACATCCTGATGCTCAGTGTCAACGAAGGACAACTTCCCAAGAAGGAAGGCGACTCATCCTTCATTCCCTATAATCTGCGAAAGGCCTTTGGTATGACCACCATCGAACACAAAAATGCCGTATATGCCTACTATTTCTACAGACTTATCCAACGGGCCGATAGAGTGACCATGCTATATAATACGTCATCAGAAGGTCTCAACAGAGGAGAAATGTCGCGCTTCATGCTTCAATATCTTGTAGAGAAAAACCCCAGCAATACGTTGGTGAAATATACACTCCAACCCAACCAGACGATTCGAAAACAAACAGACATTATGATAAAAGGAAGTACAGAAATTGCCAACAGATTGCGCAAGCGCTTCGGACAAGGCAAGGGATTTCTCTCTCCTTCGGCCATCAATGTCTTCCTTGATTGTCCGCTCAAATTCTATCTGCGTTATGCCTGCAACTTGCGCGAAGCTGACGAAGTGACAACAGAAATCAATTCATCCGTATTCGGTAACATCTTTCATCGCTCTACAGAAATCATCTATAAAGAGTTGTTGGGCAAACACTCCGATGGTCTTATAACAAAAAGTGAAATAGAAGCCCTGTTGAAAGACGACCTCACCCTACGCGAAACGGTCAACCGTGCATTCAAGGAGGAGTTCTTTATGATTCCTCTGCATCAAAAGGCTGAATATGACGGATTACAACTGCTCAACAAAGAAGTCATCACTGCCTATGTCAAGCAACTGCTCCGACGCGATGCGACTTATGCCCCCTTCCGCTTCATTGGTGCTGAATACACGGTTAAAAAGAGCATCCAATTGAATACGATGGACGGTACAGAGTCTTTCACAATTAACTTGGGTGGAAACATTGACCGATGGGACGAGAAGAATGGAATCCAACGCATCATCGACTACAAAACAAGCAACACCATCCAAGAAGCCAAGCAAATGGAAGACCTCTTCGACCCAAGAATGGAGCATCGTCCTTACCACATCTTCCAAACATTCCTCTACGCATCACTCTTGACTGATGAGTTACCCAATTCAACCGTCAGCCCAGCCCTTTTCTACATACAAAAAGCGGCATCCGAAGACTATTCACCTACAGTAAAGTTAGCCAAAGAACCTGTAGAAGATTTTGCACCATTGAAAAGTGACTATATGAGCCGACTCAAAGAATTGCTCTGCCGAATGTTTTCTTCACAAACAGACTTTATCCAAACCTGCCAACCATCTCATTGTGCATTCTGTGAATTTGCACACATGTGTGGACGAGGCTCTTGATGCTTTTACTCTAAGATTCTAAAATAACGTGAGTTCGATACAAGAAACGTCGCAGGAAAGTATGTCTCAGTTCCTTCAAAATCTATCAGGTATCCGAGGTAATTCTTTGAACTGATAGAAGAAAAGCTATCAAGCTAATAGATTTTGATCGGACACCTGATAAAAATCACTCTTATATCGAACTCACGTTATAATAGCAAAGAGTTTTTAGTTTGTTACAAATTTCAAAATCACTCAATCGTTTAAAGTTTCTACTGAAATGATTGGATATTTGCATGTACTATTGTTATAGAATGCAACATCCGCTTTTCCCTCTTCATTCAATTCCACACACGGATTCCAATAGAGCGTGCGGCGGTAATCCACTTCACCGGGAATGATTTCACGGTTGTATTGCGGATGATAATAGTCTATGACTTCGGAATAGCCGTCGATGTGGGTGGTGCGTTGATTTGGAATATCCATAGTTCGAGTATAACAAAAGGAACTCACAAGTTGCATTTTGATATTCGTATCTTGAAATTTTATTTTCTCCCAATCGTAATACAGATGTGCATACGGGCTATCATATACAAGGATATAATCCACTTCATCAATTATGCTGCATCCATATTTACAAACTCTTTCACCTATAAAGATTTCTTCTCCATCTTTTACTTTATATAATCTGCATGAATACATGGGAGGCCATTCAGGCTCTCCACGTCTATGGATGACATAGTCTTTTGTTTCGAGGTCGTCATCGGTTTTTTCTCCCAAATCAAGATACTTTTCACGTTCTTCTTTTATATTGTAAAACGAGAATGTCAACATGCGTTTACGATTTTTATTCACTGTGATGTTGTCCAATAAATTTGATTGGTCAAACAAAAATTGTCCACTTGTGGACTGAAGAGGCATTGGAGTTGATTCGATAGAACATTCTTTTTCGTAGAAAATACGAGGTTTTGGTGAGAAATGTCGATGCAACAGGACTTGAACTCCATTAGAAGAACGATGTTTAACACTAATGTTAAATCTTTTTCTTCCGACAAATGGCTCGAAATCAATTGTAAAATTACCGTTATTATCTGTTACTGTGCGTCCCCACTGCATTTTTTTTAAATTGTCACTGATGCTATATGCAACAGGAGTTTTTATCAAGTTCCTTTTTTTTCTTCCAGCTTGCTTTATTTGTCCAATCAAAACAAGTCCATTTTCTTCTATATGAGTTTTTTCAAACTTTTCCACACCAGCCAATTGTTTCCACGCATAGCGTCGCCATCCCTGTGTCATCATCAGTAGGTCGAGGGCAGTACGATGCACGGAGTCGTCAGCTTCGAAATAATATTCTGGACGATGGATATAACCTCTCAAGTCGCTTGTCAACAGTAGATAAGTCTGAAGATTCTCGCTGTAGGCAGTTCCTATTTCTGTACCACTGTCGCGGACGGAGAGAGATGCAACTTGTAGGGGCAGACCAATATGTCTGCCCGAATCCGCAACCACGTCCTTTTCGGGCGGACACATCGGTCCGCCCCTACGTGATTGCAACATCAGATTTATTTTCTCAAAAGGTTTGTATTCTTCTTTGTCCAATTGGTATTCCACTAACTTTCTTCCCACAACCGCCGTATCGTGCACAAAGAAGAGCCGTTCGGCATACACCTGTCCATCGGCATCGAACAAGGTCACTTGGTTGACACCCGGTGAAAGTCTGTTCTTGGCAATGGCAGGCAATCGTATCGGGCGTTTGGGGATTCCGTCATATACATTGAAATAAAGCAGTTTTCCCCGACAGGTAATGCTTATGCCGATGGCTTTGTGGCGCAATGAATCCGTTGCGGCGATGGCCATGCGCACACTATCCGTTTCTGTGGCATCAACAGCCAACATCAACCCTTGCGATTGCGCTTCGGGCAAGTCAAAGATACGGTTATATTTGTCTGTTTCTACACGCAACTTGTATTTCACTCCCTCTTGCGGGAAAAATGAGAAGTAACCCATGCCATCGTGAAGGGTTTCCGTTCTTGTGAGGCTTTTTCCATCAGCCATCAATTGGCAACGAGCAATGAGATTCCTTCCCTCCTTGTCTGTAACTTTATATGCTACGCGGCACGGTTGATGAAGAATGATATTTCCCCCTTCAGGATAGAAACTGACATTCAAACTTTTTTCTTTTTCCTTTTTAGGGCGTAAATAACTTTTTGTCAAGTCAACTCTCCTCTTTTCTCGATTCTCCATGGTCAGTTGTGAATAGTCGCCTTCCCGTTCGGGAGTGTCAAACACGGGGAATACCCTTGAAAAACAGACATCCGTACCCCAATTGAGCATGGCACGGGTATAGGCACGTACTTCGTAATAACCACTGTGAAGAGGAATAATATAATTGTTTGTTTTTGGATTTATGGGATAAAAAGAAGAAAGGTATTTTTTCTGTAGAGTTACAAATTTCTTTTCCAACTCCGTATTCAGCGGTATCTGTCCGTGGCATCGTCCATTTTCTATTTGCAAACGTTGGGTACTTATCACTTCGCCCGATTCATTGAGCAACTCCACATAAAGTACTTTGCTAAGTTCTGCAGGTCGAAGCGTCTCTGCCGAAGTGACGTATGCTGCAAACCAGATGGTATCGCCTTGGAAATAGGCCGTGTTGTCACAATGCAGCCACACCTTCTCTTGCGGGTAAAGACGGTTGAAGGTTTGAAGGTTGTGCATGAAATCTCGTAAACGAGACAAAGGTTCTTTTACCGATTGAGCGAAAAGAGTACCTATCCAAAGAAATAGGAATATGGTAAAAAGGAATCGTTTAATGGTCATATAATGATTTTTTAGTTAACACATTTCTTATATATATGATAAGCGTAATAAACAGCAAAAAGTAAAGTTGAATTAATAAAAAATAATTAGGGAGTTAATGATTTTTATTTAAAAAGTTGTGACGCGTCTCACGACGTGCCACAACTATGCTATGATAAAATACTCATTTTATATGTTTTCCTTTTTACTCAATCAAGATTGTGCTTTACGCAATACCTCAACAGAATTGGCATTGGCAGCCCTGAATGAAAGTCCAAGGACTGTGAGAAGTGCAATAACAACGACAAACAACCCTACCAAAGCGTACAACCACCAAAGTTGGGAGATACGATAAAAAGGCGTCACATGTTTATAGAACATCCATGGAATGAACGGCCTTCATCCATAGTCTGAATGAAGAAGGATAAAAAGGGGAATTATGCATTAACAAAAGACAAGACATGGATTAACTGAAGAAAATTAGAAAGTAATATCCCGTGATTTAGGGAAAATCAAAAGAATCTACTGAAAAAGTTTGCTCAATTCAAAGAAAAAGTGTACTTTTGCACCGCATTTAAGGATGGTTCAGTAGCTCAGCTGGATAGAGCAACGCCCTTCTAAGGCGTGGGTCGTGGGTTCGAATCCCGCCTGAATCACAAATTGAAAAATGTTTTTAGTCATAGAAAACAAAGAAAGAGGTGGAGATGAATGATGAAAATCTTGGTCTTCACTCTTTTTTTTGATTTACCAAAGGCTAAAGAGAAAAGATATTAATTATTAAATTATAAAGAATCATTATGTTAGCATTTATCATTTGGATTGTTGGTCTTATATTGACCATCAAGGCATGTTTGGAAATTTGGAAATTACCCGTTGATGGAGCAAAGAAATTGTTGACAATCATCGTATTACTTCTGACCAGTTGGGTAGGTCTGATTATCTACTACTTCTTTGCAAAGGACAAATTGGCATATTGGTTAAAGTAATTTTTCCTTTTTAGAGAAACAAAAAGGGATACCTCGATAAGCATGCCAAGGTATCCTTTTTTTATAATATGACTATTAGAAAACGAATATTTAATCTACTCTAAGCGTATTTGATTGTGAAAATCAATATATCATCCATGCTTGTGATGTTGGTCATGATGTGCCATGCATTGTGTACGAACGCACAAGATTTTATCATTACAGGGCAGGTTACCGACAGTGAATTGAAGGAACCGCTCATCGGTGTAAACGTCAAACAGACGAATGGAAAAGCATTTGCCATCACTGATATAGACGGCAACTACAGCATTAGCATGTCAGGCGAAGAGGGTTCATTGGAGTTCAGCTACGTCGGTATGAAGACGATGCAATTTCACGTAAAGAAAGGGAAAGACCATGTGCTGAATGTGGTGATGGAAAATGAGACATCGGACATTGACGAAGTAGTGGTTGTCGCCTATGGTACCCGTAAAAAAGGGACAATTACCGGATCTGTATCTGTAGTGAAAGGCGAGGTTTTCGAAAACGCACCTGTAGCCAGTTTTGATCAGGCACTACAAGGAAAGGCTACGGGATTGACCGTACTGCAAAACTCGGGTGAGCCCAATGCTCCGGCCAACTTTATGATACGCGGAATCAACTCCATCAACGCAGATACTGAACCTCTGTTTGTGTTGGATGGAAGTCCTATTTCTGCCGCAGACTTTGCCTCTATCAATCCCAATGACATTGAAAATCTGTCAGTACTGAAGGATGCTTCGTCCACCTCAATCTATGGTGCCCGAGCAGCAAATGGTGTGGTAGTGATTACCACCAAACGTGGACGAGCAGGAGAAAAGGCCAAAGTGACCTTCAGAGCACAATATGGATTTTCGAATCTCGCTTATGGTAAGTGGAACCAGATGAACACTTCCGAGCGACTGGATTTTGAAGAGGAGATAGGATTGAGAATACCAGGAAAGTATGATCGCGAAGCGCTGGAAAGAATCAACATCAACTGGAAGGATGTCGTGTTTGACAATAATGCCCCGACAGAATCATACGAAGTGAGCATAAGCGGAGGCGAAAAGTCGGTGAACTATTACTTCTCGACCGGTTATTTTTCACAGAAAGGAACAGCTGTGGGGTCTGATTTCAAACGATATACCCTACGTGCTAACATAGAGGCCAATGCCACTGAATGGTTGAAAATAGGAACAAACACTGCACTTACCTACTCCCAATCAGAAGAGACGGAATATGGAGACTATAGTCTGTTGGCTCCTATCTCTGCTTCTAAATTCATGATGCCTTATTGGAAGGTTTACAACGAGGACGGAAGCCTGACAAGTACAAATGAAGGCACATGGATGGGTTCATACGGAAATCCTATTGAATATATAGTAGCCAACCCTTTGAACCGAAATAAGATTCATATCCTTTCATCTACATTTTTTGAACTGAATCCAATGAAAGACTTGAAGTTGCGTACGATGATAGGAATAGATGCCTCTGACACAAGAAGCAATACTCATTCACTCCCCTCCTACCCCTCAAACTACGGAAGCGGATCGGTAGGAAAAGGATTCACTCATCTTTTTAACCTCACATGGACCAACACGGCCAATTATACTTTTAATATTAATAAGACACACAATTTCAACTTCCTTCTCGGACACGAGGTAACAAGAAATGGAGCCGACTCGTTCAACGTAAGCACTCGCGGGCAATCAAACGACAAATTGTTGACTTTGAGTACAGGAACTACCGCGACAGGATGGAGTGACAATTTCTCAGCATCAACCTACGTATCGGTATTTGCACGAGCTGAATATAACCTCAAGCGCAACTATTTCATAGATTTATCTATCCGCAGGGACGCTTCATCCAAGTTTGGAAAGGAAAACCGTTGGGCTAACTTCTGGTCTGCAGGATTCCTTTGGGATGCCAAACTGGAAGATTTCCTTAAGGATGTGTCATGGCTGGATATGGCACAAGTAAGCACCAGTTATGGTACGTCGGGTAATTCAAGCATCCCCAACTATGACCACATGCCTTTGTTTGCGGCAGGTCCCGAATATGCTGGCATGACCGGTATTGCACCTTATACACGCGGAAATAGCGAACTCACGTGGGAAAAACTTAATACTTTCAACCTTGCCATCAAACTTGGATTCCTCGGTCGCATCGAATGGAATACAGAGTTGTACCATAAGCTTACCACCGATATGCTGATGGAAGTTCCTATCACCCTTGGAAATGGCACAGGTATGGAATGGGATAACATCGGTGCCATGGTAAATCAAGGTGTGGAAACAAGCGTGAACTTGCATGCCTTGCAACGTGGAAACTTTAACTGGAACATCAATGCCGTAGTTTCGTACAATCACAATGAAATAACGGAACTCTATAATGGATTGAATGAATACGAAATTCCAGGTGCAAACATTCTGCTAAAAGTCGGTCACTCGTACGGTGAACACTATTTGGTACGTTATGCTGGAGTTAATCCAGCTAATGGAGATGCTCTTTGGTACACCAAGAATGGCAACATTACTAATGTGTACAACGAAAATGACAAAGTACTGCTTGGCAAATCATCCGTAGCCCCCTGGCAAGGCGGATTTGGAACAAACCTTTCATGGAAGGGATTCTCAGTGAATGCGCAATTCAGTTGGGTAAAGAACCGCTGGATGCTGAACAACGACCGCTTCTTCGACGAAAGCAACGGTATGTATAGTTCGGCCTTCAATCAGTCAAAAGAGCTCTTCAAACGATGGAAAAAGCCTGGTGACATTACATCTGTCCCTCGCTATGGTGTGACCCCTCAGATGGATGCTCATCTGCTTGAAGATGCCTCTTTCCTTCGACTGAAGAATTTGACATTTGCATATAATTTTCCCCAAGCAATGTTGAAGCGTACCAAAGCCATCAGCATGGCACGCATTTTTGCCCAAGGACAGAATCTGTTGACCTTCACAAAGTTCACAGGGATGGATCCCGAATCAAGCAAGAATGTCTATCAAGCCGCTTATCCCATGTCGCGCCAATTTACATTCGGACTTGAAGTAACCTTTTAGTAAAAAGATATAAATAGCTGTTCAAAAGATTATTAAGCACACTTAAATATATGATAAAGAAAATGAAGTCATATAAAATATATTTCCTCCTTTTAGCCTTGTTGGCATGTAGTTCATGCGAGGATTTCTTGACCGAGATTCCAGAGACTGCTGTGCCCGAAGCAGAGGCTATGACCAATCTAAATGCAGCGGAAGAGGTAGTTGTCGGCATTTACAGTTGCTTGAAGAATTCATCGCTTTATAGTGGAGCATTGGTACAAGCAAGTGACATCCAAAGTGACATGTTGTATGCCGCTATCGGTTACACCAACCAATTCGGAAGTTTCTACCGCTGGGAAACGAATGCCAACGATGAAGTATTGCTCAACGTCTATGCCGGATTATACCAAATCATTGCTCGATGTAACTTCTTTATGGATCATGCCGAAGAGGTGCGTGTCACATTGAAGAACGAAAGTGAACGGAAAACAATGGACAAATATGAGGGTGACGTACATTTCCTTCGTGCACTCGCCTATTCCGACTTGATACGAACATTTTGTGTGGCCTACGATTCACTTACTGCTAAGGAAACATTGGGTGTTCCCATCTATCTCCACTATCGAGAAGGAAACGGAAGTTCGGTGAAAAAACCACGTGCCACTTTAGAGGAATCGTATGCACAGGTATTGCATGATTTACATAAGGCTGACTCGTTGGTGACACGCGTGGGAAGTGATGCTGCATACGTAACTGAAGGAGCAGTAGATGCATTGCTTGCACGTGTATATCTTTACATGGGTAATTGGGAAAAGGCCATTGAATATTCGACAAACGTCATTGATGCCAAATCGGGTTCATACACTCTATACAGCTTGGCCGATGCAAATAGTCATGTATCCACACCCAGTGGAGTAATGAGCGAATACAAAGCCATGTGGACCTATGATACAGCAGATGAGATTATTTGGAAAATATATTTTACCACAACCGACCGTGGAGGAGCTTTAGGTTCTCTTTTCATGGGCATTACAGGTGGAATATACAATCCGAGTTACTTGCCTGCCAAGTGGTTGATTGATGCGTACGATGGATACGACCTTCGATATACCACCTTCTTCTCACTTGTAAACACCATGCAAGGATTCAACACCGAAGTTGTGGTGAAATATCCGGGAAATCCAGAAATCGACGGATCAGCAGGCACGTATTATACCAATATGCCCAAGATGTTACGCTTGAGTGAAACTTACCTCATCAGAGCTGAAGCTTATGCCATGATGGGTGAAACAAACAAAGCCAACAAGGATTTGACCACCCTTCGCAAAGCTCGTATTCAAGGATACGGAACAGCGGCACACTCACAAGATGCACTTTTAGAAGCCATTCAAGAAGAACGTGCTAAAGAACTTTTCCTCGAAGGATTCCGTTTGGCAGACTTGAAGAGATGGAAAAAGGGATTCAAGCGTCAACCACAATCTGGCACTATTACAGGTGAGAACTATTCATCACTGAAGATAGATGGTAACGACAAACGATATACATGGCTCATTCCCCAACACGAAGTGACCGCTTCTGGAGGATTGATTATCCAAAATGAACGATAAAAAACGGGAAAGATTATAACAATGAAACAGATATATAAACTCTTATTATTAGCTTTTTGGCTGATATCACTAACCGCTTGTGAAAAGGATGAAATCCACTACACAGGCCCTAACTACGTCATGTTTGCCGATTCTTTATTTGATATGCCCGTCACCGAAAATGAAGAAAAGACATTCGAAGTAATCATAGGTGCCACACACACATCCGATATCGACCGCACTTACATAGTGGATGTAGATATGAAGCGAACGAATGCCATTGAAGGGTATCATTTCGACATTCTTTCGCGCAATGTCACCATCAAAGCCGGTGAGCGTACAGGAAAGGTGGTGTTGAAGGGATATTATAATCACATGAATGTGAAAGACAGTTTAGCTGTAACTCTCCGATTCTTAGATAACGAAAATGGCTTTACTGAGTTGTACAATGATTGGGCAAACATCCGGCTACACAAATGTATGCCTTTTCATATCAATGATTACACAGGTAACATGCGCTTGACTTGTACCTTCCCCTTCAGTACCACTCAGGTTACCAAATTCTTGGTTACAACGGAACAGAAAAACGACAGTACATTGATTGTGAAATCACCCTTTGATGACTCACACGATTTGACATTGAAATTTCATACGGCTAAGGACAATCCGTTTGATACCACCATCGAGATGACAGAACAAATAGCTTTCACCGACTCTTATTATGGAGAAGTGGCAATGAGTACCATTGACGGAGTAGATAGCTACTACTTACCATCTGACCGCGCTTTTGTATTGATTTTAAATGTATTTATCCCCAAGGTTGGCTCATTCGGAGACTATTACTATATTTTTGAATGGGTAACACCCGAACAAGCAGAAGCTGAAAAGAACGGCATTACTAACCCCTATTAATAATTTAATGTATTCAGATTATGAAGAAAAATATTCTATCCATCCTGTTTACCGCATTAGTTTGTGGTATGGTTTCATTCCATTTTGCATCATGCGATGATAACAACACTGAGATAAAAGAAACCACAGGTACAACCATTTTTGAAGTTGAACCTATCACGTTCGAAGGCATTGCCGAAGGGCAAGAAGCCGAAATTCATTTTACGGCAGGTGCGTCATGGACGGCAACATTCACAAGTTCCAATAATTGGCTATCAGCTTCGCCTACACAAGGTAAGGCCGGTGAAGCAACCATTCTCATTACACCCTATGGAGATAACAGAAGTAGTAATCCACGTAGTGCAGAACTTATGGTGTTGGTGGATGGTGAGGATTTGCCTTTCCTTGTTAGAATCACCCAATTGTCTGCCGCAGAGAGCGATTTGGAAATAACAGGCGACATAGAGGATGGAGTAATGAACCTGAAGGCAGACAATACAGGAGGAAAATTTGTAGGGAATCTTCAAATTACCTCCTCCAGCAAATGGAACATCTCTACGGAGAATACCAACAATTGGCTCTCTTTCTCTAAAGACAAAGAGCCACAGGATGGAAAAGAAACAACCGTAAACCTGACTATTAATGCCGATTATCAAAACTTTACCGATACCAGCATGAGTGGGTCATTCAGTTTACAAGTACCTGGTACTTCACCCGTTCATATCCAGGTAAAAGCGGTATCAGAGTGTCATGTTTTTGAAGGTGATACAAAGATTGACAATGAGGAAGAAAGAGTCTCTTTCGAACTGACTGATACCCTTCAAGCCGGCACTTATCAAACCATTTTCTATGTAGAATCCAACATTATGTGGGAAGTAAATAATATGCCCGAATGGATTCAATTGGCAAGCGAAACCTCTCAAGCAACTAACAGAAAGGATGATGGAACGCTTCAAACACATCGTGTAGGTGTAGGTTTGATACTAAAGGATGAATACCTGTCATCTGAAACAAAAAATGGAGTGATTCAATTGACAGATATCCGTGGAGAGGTATTGAAATCTATCGAAATCTCATTTGATGGAATTCAAGGAAACTTCCTGCAACACGACTTTGCATTCCCCTCATACGACCCGCTTGGTAACGACTTTTCATTTGAGGCAAAATCAAGTTATATCGATGCCGAAAACAAGAATGATTATTGGAAGAAAATGGAACTTCCTTTCAATATAAAAACTTCCATTGACTATACATCCATTGAAGATGCTCCTTATCATCTCATCATGTGTAACGCAAACAATGGACGTGTATTGAAGGAAGAAGTACATTGGGCTTCGCTTCGAATGGGCGATACTTCTAATCGTTCAGAAGCAAATGGCATTTTTACCAAAGAAATATACTTGAAAGCCAATGACCGAGGCGATGCAGATGACCAAAATGGATTGACAAACCCCGCATCTATGCGAGAGGCTTTCATTTTCATTGTACCCAAGAATGTTTCGTTCGATGATTTGTTTAACTCTGGTAATGCTACATTGAAGGAAGAATATGCCGAATCATTCTCCCATATCATGCAGAAGCAGGACCATGAGATTACTTATGAACTCGTACTTGAAGGTTTGGAAAATGGAAATACCGTATATCTTCCTTCTGACGGTGGTACTTTGCAATTCAAAGTATCAAAGGTGACCTCTGAACAACTCACCCCCAACCTCATCCGTCTTTGGTACAATTCATCTACGAATGAATGGGAAGAAAGAGATGCAAGTTCAGCTCAACAAAATGGCGTCACACTTGAATATCTACGTTCAGAAGAGACAGGAGAATTGGAATCTATCATTTTGAATGTTGCACCGGGCATGTTGACGACTACACGCGGATTCCGATTCAATATCAATGTCTTCCGTGGGGATGGTTATAGTGAAACCCAAATATTTACATTTGACATCAAGTTAAAGGAAAACGAATAATTTCTCATGAAAAAAGTCTCTATATTTCAATACAAACCATATGTTTCTATAAAATGTCTGATGTGGATTTTCTTCGCATCAGTGTCACTTTTCATAATGAACGGCTGCTCTGAGGATGAAGATAATCTCTCAGCAGGAAATAATCAATACGGTTATATCCAATTGAAACTTTACAAACAGGCAAGTAGAGCCCTCATGGAGGGAGATGCTCTCAATCGTCTGGAAGAAGCGCGAAAGATTGAACTCTCCTTGATTCATAAAGGAAAGAGTATCAAGCAATCTCTCAACCTCTCCTCTACGGGTGTAGGTGGAAGTGAATTTATGCTTACATCTGAAAACTTAAAGCTCCTTACGGGTGAGTATCAAATTGTTGGTTACGTAATTTATGGTGAATACAAAGAGGGGACAATGGCCGAAATTCTTCAAGTGGGCACACCTGATGAAGAGCGTTCGTTCACCATCACTCCCAACCACATCACCATTCATCCCATTTACATCGAAAGTGTAGCATACGGAACCTACTCTGCTACCATGGAGAAAGTTTTGCCCGAATTGTCAAGAGCCGATTCATATACTTACACCGATTTGTTTAATTACGAGAAGATTGATAGTATCAAGTTTGTTTTCTCTCGCAATATGAATGGAATCAATTATCGCGAAGAACATAAAGTGAAAGCATGGAGAGCAAAAAATGAACGTTATTTCCACACCGATACTTTGACTCTGCAAGCCGGTGACTATACTCTTGTACGTTATGAACTCAGTGACAAGAGTCGGAAGTTCATGTATGCGGCTGATACAGAACTCAACTTTCATATCCGCCATTTTGAACTCACATCACATACCGTCCCTGTGGAAATACCAGAAAGTGAGGCAATGCATGACTACATTGCTCTTCGTCAGATTTGGGAGGCTATGGATGGAAAGAATTGGAGTTTCAATGGTGATTCGGAAGAGCCTGGAGCCAACTGGCTTTTTGAATTTGAAGATGGTACTCCCCGCCCTATTGATGCATGGGGAAACCAACCGGGTGTAGAGTTGAACTCTAAAGGGCGTGTTATCTCATTAAACTTGGGAGCATTCAATCCATTGGGTGTTGTACCTGCTGCTATTGGCCAACTTACAGAACTGCAGATTCTTTATTTAGGTACACACGATGAGGAATTTGTAGGTGATGTCAACGATGGTACAGGAAAATTCCGCTATTCACCTTATACATTGATGAAGAAAGGAATAGACATTCGCAAACATCGTCTGGACATCGCTCGCGAAAGAACCTCGATGAGAAGAAAAACAGAATCGGGTGCATCATACCGTTCTCCTCTCAAATTTGGCAAACAAGTGGAGAAGGACTATAAATACCTCACCACCTATGCGCAACTTGCCGGAGAGCCGGCCAACCGAATCACAGGTATTGATGAAGCCATAGGCAAACTTGAGAATTTGGAAATGCTCTTCATTGCCAATGCCCAGATAGAAAAACTTCCGAAAAGCATTGCCCAATTAAGTAAACTTTCCGATTTGGAGTTGTTCAACCTTCCCTTAACTGAATTGGATGCCTCCATTTTTGAAGGTTTGACAGAATTGGTATCCGTCAACATCTCTGGCTTATACAAGATGTCACCCGATGCGATATTGAAAACTCTTGAGCAGATGTGCCTCAATTGTACCAAGGTGCAACTTCTGTATCTCAACGAAAACAAACTGACCACACTCCCCGAAAATCTGTACCGGATGAGCGACTTACGCTTACTCGATGCGGCTTTCAATAAAATCACGAGTGTACCCTCCATCCAACCCATTGCCCCGATTCAACTTATCCTTGATTTCAATAAGATAAGCGAATTTCCTGCAGATTTTTGTGGAGTGGATGATATGGAACTATTCACCTGTGTAGCCAACAATCTTCAACAATTTCCGGCCTTTCTCAGCAATATAGAAGGAGGATATGCCATCGAGGAGATTGACCTTACAACCAACAAAATGCATGGTTTCCAAGATGGATTCAAGGGCATCCGTGTGGAGAAACTGAGTATGGCTATGAACGAATTAGGCAAACGCGAGGGCGATACCGGCATCGGTGAATTTCCACGTGAATTTGCAGATACCAAGTCTGAAATCAACTATCTTGTGGTAGCCAATAACCACATCGACACCATTCGCAATGCCGCCCTGAAGGATTTCCACTCGTTGCAGGCATTGGATTGTGCAGGAAACAATCTAAAATCCCTTCCTAACGGGTTCAATACCGCCAATCTGCCCAACCTCTCGGGAGTAGAATTCAGCTATAATGAGTTTCGCGAATTTCCTGAAAATGTACTGAATGTGGCAAGTATGACCCAATTGCTCATGGCCAGTCAAGGATATTACCGCGATGAAGCACAAACCAAATGGGTACGCTCAATGACAAAATGGCCTGCATACTTGCATGAGCATCCAGGATTAATCATTGTGGATTTCTCGGGCAACGATTTCCGTGCGGTCACAAACTTCCCTTCAAACCTCAACTCATTGGATGTGTCCAACAATCCGAATATCAAGATGACCATTCCCCAAAGTGTAGTATATCGCATACAGAACGGCTTGTTCGGATTCACCTACGACGAAGAACAGGACATTACATTGGCAAATTAATATAGAATAAAGACTATGATTAAACGACATACATTCCTAGAATTAATGAAGTTCATTCCTAGATTGAACGTCATTCATTGTACCTTTGTATTATGCCTCTGCCTCATTGCATGTGAAGAGGATGAGACTATTCCTTCTCCTCAAATAGCCCTCAGTCACGAAGTGCTTGACTTTGATGCTCACGGAGGTATCAACACCATCTCACTGACGGCATCTGATGAATGGACTGTGATGACCGACCGCGAATGGTGTCTTGTCTCTCCTGCAAATGGAAATGGTTCTACCACCTGCGAAATCCGCGTGGATAGCAGCTATCTGTATGACACACGCGAGGCACATCTCACCTTCAGATGCGGGAAATATAGTCGTCAACTTGTTATCCAACAATTGGGTTACGATAGAGTGATTAAGCTCGACAAAGAACTGATTGAGGTTGCCGACTTCTCAGACTATGACAAGATGTTTGAAAACGTGCGTGTTACCTCCAACATCCCCTATACTGTGGAGGTGGAATATGCGGATGAATCACGCACAGGATGGTTGAAAGTGAAGACCGAAGAGTTGAAAGGCGGCTCTATCCCCCGCACTTCTACCGTTCGTATTGATTATGACTTGTATGCAGAAAGCGATGCTGACCGAGTGGCCACTATCGTGTTCAAGCAGAAGAATACTATGGCTGAGGGAGATTCCCTTATAGAGAAACGCCTCACCTTCCGCCAAAAGAAGGCACAAGAGATTATCCCCTCACGTCAAGGCGACTCATTGGCCGTACTCACCATTGCACGCCTTATGCGATGTGCCTTCAACATAGACCCCACTACTTCTATGATTCATTGGAATAACATCGAGACAGAAGAATTGGAATATGTCAACGAAAAGGGTGAAACCGTAGATGAATTACGTGTCGTAGGTCTCCGCTTTTCCATGTTCGACACCGACCGTACAATCCCTTATCAGATTCGCAAGCTCGACCAATTGCGCACCCTCTCGCTTACAGGAAACACCGATGCGGCAGGAAAAAACATTGAATTAGAGGATGACATCACCTATCTGCCCCACCTCGAATCACTTAACCTCCTCGGATACGGCATCAGCAAACTACCCGCACGCATGAAGGAAATGACCAAGCTTGAGGAATTGGATTTGAGTGGAAACAACTTCACCTCACTACCCATTGACATCATCACAGAGTTGGACAAACATAGCCTTCTGTATATCAATTTCGGAAACAATCGCGTGAAAGATGTTTTTGGGAAATTGAACGAAAACACATCAGAGAAGGCGGACCTGGGCTTACACGGCACCTTGCCCGAAGCTCTCTTTACACTTAAGAATGTGGTGTATATCGGCCTCTCTTACAACTATTTCGAAGGCTCAATACCTGATATGGGATACGATGCAAGCCTATACGAAACCGAGGAGGAGAAGGTGGCAAACAATCCCGTGATGCCTCAATTGGAGAACCTCGCCATCAATCTGAACTTCCTCACCGGAAACATCCCCGACTGGATACTCTACCACAAGAACATCAAGTGTTGGGACCCCTATACACTCGTCTTCAATCAGTACGAGAATGGAAAGGATTCTTCAGGCAAACGCGTTGGATTCGATAATGTTCCATCTTACATCAAGCGTCCCTGTCCGCTATGGGGTAAGGATGACGAGGATGATGAAGAATAATTTTCTCCCCGGTTAGAAAAAAACTTTTTGTAGGTACGCTAAAAAAAACAGATATGAAAAAGGCAAAATCAATCCTTTGGTTCATGGCAATCTTGATGCCATTGATGCCCTTCCTCTCTTCGTGTGACAAAGAGAATAACGAACGCCTTTCACCCACGCAAGGTGAAATCAGTTTTCAGTTCATTTTGACGAAGACTTATGACTTTTCACTCCCAAGGCCCTATACACTCAACAATCTTTTGGAGATTGGAAGTGTAATAATCACCATCGAGAAGGATGGTGTACGCAAAACCCTCCAAAGTCTCCCCGTAAAGGGTAATGAAGAGGTGGTGAGCACTCCCTATATAGCCTTGGAAGAAGGAGATTACAAACTCATCTCTTACCGTGCATTTGACAAGAATGCCACCCTGATAGATGTGCTCGATATTACCCTCGAACGCAATAATGACTTTGTAATCAAAGCGGGTGAAAAGTGCGAATACGAACTTCCCACCAAGGTCAAACAAGTGCTTTCGGGCGACAATTACTTCAACACCCTCTATGCCCTCTGTCTGGAGATTTTGGGTGAGGATAAGACCAAGTGGCCCAAGTCGTGGGATTTCGACGGAGGCGTAATCGATGACACATGGGCAGGACTTGAGTTCGAAATCGACGACTATGGCGACCCTGTATCCATCAACGGTATTGTCATTGATGGTCTTCCTCGATACCATTTCGATAACGGAGAAGAACCTGTAAACAGGGCACTCACGGAGTTCAAGCACATGAAGAAATTGCCGGCAGCTATTGCCAACCTATCTTCGTTGGTCAACCTCACCATACGCAATTGCGAGTTGGAGGAATTGCCTGCCGAAATTGCACAGATGAACCTAGTCACTCTCCACATCGAGAATACCAATCTGGCACATCTCCCCGATGAAATGGCCAACATGAAGCACCTCATCAATGTTTACCTCTTCAACAACAAGTTTACGGAGTTTCCTGAGGTGTTGACTCAAATCGACGACATCTATCACTTCAATATGGTGAACGAGCAGATTAACTCAATACCCGAAAGTATCCGCAATTGGACACAATTGAGTAACCTCATCATCACAGGCTCACAAATCACGTCAATACCCGATGTGTTCGACGAAGTATATCGCATGTCTATCCTCGATTTCTCCAACAACAAGAATCTGAGTACACTCCCACCCTCGCTTTCTACAGCTCAAGTACCTTACGAAGGTGGTGGATACACCCGCAAGAGCATTCGTGGTCTTTACCTCGACGGATGTGCCTTCACCGAGATTCCCAAGGAGATTCAGCGTGCAGATATCTGCGAACTCTCTATGAGCGACAATCTCATTACCCATGTGACAAAGGAAGAGATTGAGAATATGCCCGACCTCAACACACTCGTACTCGACCGTAACCCCTTGGATGGATTCCCTCGTGTAGAAAGCAACAATTTAGGATTCCTAAGCCTTATCGATTGCGGACTCACCAAAGAGGATGTGGACGTAAGCGGACTCACCAACCTCTCTCCCCATTACCTCTTTTTCACTCAAGAGGATTACGACCGTACATTTGGAGAATAAACCGGTTTGGGAGTTAAAGATTTTTTAGAGAAAAGAAAAAACAAAATAAACAAATACTAAAAACTCATATGAAAAAGACCAATTACATGCTAATGATGCTCCTCATCGCCATGTTTCATCTCATGACAACAACACGAGGATACGCCGCCATCATCAAATGGGATGGTGCCGACCTGCCGGTTACTTTGAAGGCCGGTGCATCACAAATCTTCACCTACACCGCCACAGAAGAAGGAAACCTCTATATCATGGCTCCCACGGCAAGCACCAGTTTAGGACTCACCATCAGTGGTGGTTTGTATGCCAACTACGAATATGTAAAGGACTTCTCCATTGCCGAGCCTTATGACAACGGTGCGGGTGTGTTTGCCACTATCCAAACATCCGTGGGCGATGTCATCCGCTTCACCATACAAGCAGCCAAGTCAAGCGGTTCTGAAGCTATCAAGGAAACATCCTTCACCCTTAAAAGCAAATTCTTTGCCGGAAACTACGGAGGTAACACCAAGGAGAGTGCCATCGAAATTCCCTTCGACACTCCCGTAGAATTACCTATGTACGAGAATACCTATCCCGAGTATCACACAGGCTTCAGCCATACAACCTTCATCCGCTTTACAGCCATTGCCGACGGATTGGCAAGCATTGTTACCAACGAATACCTTATTTATTATATCGATGAAGACGATTACGGGTATTCACAGATAAAGTATGCCGTACAGGCCGAAATGACCGATGACCATGAATTCCCCATCGAGCGTTTCCACAACTACATCGTGATGATTCCCAATACCCGTCCGACTTCAGCCACACTCAAACTTACGGCTGACACCCCAGGACAATTGGCCACCTACCCTATTGACATCAATAACTTCCCAACTACCCTCTCATTGACAAAAGGGAATAACTGGTATCGCATGAATGTCAAGGATTTGGATGCAACATACATGATGGATATCTGTGCCAAATCTGATTGGAAAGGACACATCAGCTATTGGAACAATGCCAACAACATCAACGGTTGGTTATGCTCTGACAGCATCCGTGAAAATTCCAACACCATCAGCAAGAATCTTCACCTTACCCGATTGGAAACATTTGATTACCTCTATCTCAATATCCAATCAGAAACTGATACAAAGGAAGCCATCACACTCTCCCTGCGCCAACCTAACACAGAAGGCGAAGACTTTACTACGGCCAAAACGGTACAAGCTGGTGAAACCTCTTTCGTAGGCACAAACTATGAAAACTGGTTTACTTTCACCGCAACAAAAGACGTGCAATTAGAAATTACTGCTGACACGCTCCTCTCCTACATTTGCTACAATGGTGCCGATGCCAACATCATCAACGAGTTCAACCGCTATCGTGTCTTCGAAGGTGACCAACTTTATATTTGTGTAAAGACACCCGACAATGATACCCACACACTCAGCATCAAGGAACACAATCTTGTAATTGGAGACTATTGTGACCTTCCTATCGACTTCACATTGGGCAACGATATCGTAATTGAAGACCGTGGCGAACAAATCATGAACTACCGCCGATTCATCGCCGAAGAGAGTGGTACAGCTATCTTCAAGACCACGAGTCCTCTGTGGGTAGAAAATGGATGGAGTGTAGTCTTCCGCAACGATTGCCAAGGAATCGCCCTCGACTTCAAGCGCAGCGAATACGAAGATGAAAATACAGGTGACCTTGGATTGTCTTATGAAATCTCCGTTACTAAAGGAGAGACTTACATCATTGAAATTACCTCCTTCACCAACGATGGTGAAGAAGCCATCCTTCATACCAGTTTCATGAGTGCTACAGACGGAAGCAACTTCGAGACAGCACTCACCATCCCTGCATTGAACGAACTGGTAAGCATACCCAATACTCCTGACCTCACTCGCTGGTTCGCTTACATGGCCGACCAAACAGGATTCTACACCATCAAGTCCAAAATCGGCCAAGGCTCAACCATGCGCACCATGGTTGGCGAAAATCCCGACAACATGGTTAACTCTACCACCGATAACTCTTACGAAGAAGCTTACATGTCAGGATACAAAGTGAGCAAAATCTACGTAGAGAAAGGTACACGTTTTTACGTATGTATCAACATTAGCTCCAACCCAGGCACAACTGGAGGAACTGACCGTTACATCATCGTAAGCTTTGCTGAAGCACGCCCAGGCGAATACTTCGGAAGCCCCATCGAAGTTGAAGCAGACAAGGCTTATTATCTTCCAAACACAGCTGACGCTTACGATACATGGTACACCTTTACCATCCCTGCTGCTACCGAATGCATATTCAAAATCAGTAGCGACATCACTCCGGCTTATGGAAGCCTCCACTTCTATGCTGACGAACAGACTCCATTGAATGCCAACAACGGACATTTTGTGATGGAAAGCCAAATGAATGCAGCAGGAAAACTATGTGGCAAGACCTACACCTTCGCCGAGGCTGACACCATCCGCACCATCTATATTAAGGCCGAGTATCAGAAGAACCTCCATTCATGGACTATTACACTGAACAACTCAAGCGATATAGAAGCCATTGATAGAGAACAACCTGTCACCATTTCAAAAGCTGATGGCAAACTCTCTATCACGACACCTGTCGGATGCAATATAAAAGTCACAAACCTCAGCGGACAATTCATCTGCCAAACACATGCTATCAATTCCCAAACCATTCTTACCCCCATTTTGTCCAAAGGTATTTATCTGATAACCATCACCAACGGACATAAATCTCAAACAATTAAAGTAAGCATGTAATAGACATTGATGCATAAAACCTCAAAGAGGATGAGTGAATATTCACCCATCCTCTTCTTTTTTTCATTCATCCAGTGAATAAATCTCCATAAAGTCAAAACTTAATTCATCTCTTCATTATCAACAATAGTGTCCATTTCATATTCGATATTCTACAGGATTCTTGTTTTTCCATGTGCCGATTTTGATTCCTATCCACATGTAGAGTAATATACCCGTAGTCAGGGGAAGGTCGATATACAAATCGTCCAACTCAATGGATCAGCAGATAATAAGCAAGGACGTTTACCTCGTTATAAGTCATGCCAAACATTTGGGCAATGTTGTAAAGTGCCGTTGCTACCAAGCGGAATGTAAATGTAATCACCTTTCTATAAATCTTTCATAAAATTGTTGCATAATGTCGATGAACTCGGCGGGGAGTCGCTTCACCACTTCATTCCTGATGTGCTCGGGCACTCCGCCATAGAAAGCTTCGGCAATGCCTCCAGTGATGGCCCCCATGGTGTCGGCATCGCCTCCTAATGAGACAGCCAGGCGGATGGCACTCTCGTAGTCGGTACTTTCAAGGAATGCGATGATTGATTCGGGGACTGTGCCTTGGCAACTTTCGTCAAACTGATAGGTCATGCGGATTTCATCACAAGTGCGGTTGAGATTGTATCCGAACACTCTTTCTACATACTCCTTAATCTCTTGCTTGCTCTTGCCCTTGCGAGCCATCCAGATGCAAGCCGCGGTGGCTTGTGCGCCTTTGATACCCTCGGGATGGTTGTGTGTCACTTCTGCACTCTGCTTGGCTGCTTCAAGTGTTTCCTCCAACGTATCGAAAGCCCATCCAACAGGACTTACACGCATGGCCGAGCCATTTCCCCAACTATTGTAAGGTTTGGGGTCTCTTGACTTCAACCAACTGTAGAACATACCTCCGTATCCTGCCGTCGGATAACGATTGCCATAGTCTTGCATGATGCCAAGCAGACTATCGCCCGTCAGTAACCAATCAGCATTGGCTACGGTCATCACCGTGTCATCCGTATATTCAGAAGAATCCAAAAATAGTTTGAAGTCATTACCTTTGTATGGTCGGAATTCATATACAGAGCCTATCACATCTCCAGCAATAGCTCCCAAAAACAACTTTTCCGTGGGTGGATATAATCGTACCAGTGTCAGGTTATCCTTTTCGCCTTGATAATACTTCTCCAACACTTGCATGAAAAGGTCATCCTCTGCCACTTCGTCGAAGAGTGTCATGCACGAGCGCACCTTCATTGCATCCAAGTAGCCAAACACATCTTTGGCACTCTTTCCTTGCACCTCCAACAGAGCCGTGGTTATCTCCCTCAATCGTTTGCCAAGAAGAGGATGACGAAGGTAATCCCGTGCCTCCTCCAATCCGTCAATACCATAATAATGCGAATTGCCGCTCATTCCTAATCCCTTCACTTGTGGAAAGATATACCATATCCAATGGCCAATCTTCAATCCGTTTTTCACTTCGGCCAATGCCCGCTCATAAACGGAAGCAAAGGCTTGTGCCTCCACAAATCTTTCTAATGATTTTGCTTTGTCTTCCATTATATTCTCTTTACTTTATATTTCTCCTACCTGAGAAAACTTTTTCTCCAACGAGGAAAAAATATTTTTTAAGTTAATCATAGTGACATAAAAAAATAACTTACTTCAGTTTTATTATTGGCATTGCTTTTCATGTTCTTACCAAATTTTCATTTCTGGATGTTCCGCCATGATTTTTCGAAGCTCCTCTTTTGTGCATCCTATAAGTCCGTCTTCGAATCGGAAATCCCTGCATTCATATGGTCCAACTTCTTCTGTATCAGGGTCAACCTCACTATATACCCATGCAATAAAGACTTTCTCTGGATCGTCGATAAATGTGATATTCATGTATACTCCTCCCAATAAGAACGCTTCAATGGTTTCCACAACGAATTGTCCCTTCAGCAACTCTTTATAGGGAATTAATGTAGAGTCTTCTATCTCACCTCGGTTGTAGGCATCCACATAGTTACGTAATGTACGGATGTAATCGTTGTCACACCACTCCTCCACTGTCCATCCTTCAAATCGAATGTCATTCAGCACTTTTGAGGCATCAGTAGATATCGAATCTCGTTTAACAACTCCTCCCTCTTGCCTGTCACTATCATTTTTGCAAGCATCCAAAGATAGCAATACACAGAATAGTAGGATAATTGAATAGAGTTTTTTCATCTTACGTTTTTTATAGGTTTATAGTTTAAATTATTCATTCTCTCCACCCTCTTCAGTTTGGGCATTGTCTTCCTCATTTCTTCTAATCTCATGAAGGAACTCCAGTTCCCCTTTGGCAAACTCCACGTCCTGTTCGTCTGCAATCATGCTGATCAGCATCCGCTCGGCATCGTCCAGTTCGCCACGATCAATAAGCACGTAAACATATCGGCGACGAAGGAAATTCTTTTATATTAGTTTTGTTCCTTTACTATATAATCCACAATCTCCCTAAATACAGGGCCAGCCATACCACCACCACTTGCGGGATATCCAGGCTTAATCATATTTACGATGATAGAATATTTCGGTGCATCAGCTGGAAAATATCCACAAAATTCTACCGAATAAATGTTTGGTAGTCCTTCATCTTCAGAAGAGTAGATTTGGAAAGTTCCTGTTGTACCTGCAGCTTTGGTAAATCCAGAACTTGCCAGTTTCCCAAGACCATGGCTTACAACACCTTCTAATGTATATTGCATAGCCTTGATGCTCGCCGAATCAGCTATTTGCGGATTGATGACTTCAATATCCCCCTCATAAATGCGAGGTTTCACCATCTTGCCATCGTTGGCTATGGCATTATAGAAAGTAAGCATCTGAATGGGGACAATAGCGTGATCATATCCAATGCATGACCATGCCAGATATGTATCATCCCAACTTCTTTCTTTAGGACTTAAGAAATTTCCCTTTTTCAATCCCGATATTCCTTCTATGCTATCAGGCATTCCGTAGCTCATTTTCTTGAGCATATCAAAGTAGCCCTGTCCTTTTCCGAATGCCCTTTTGACAGACTCATATATGCCAATGTTAGAACTGACATGTAAAGCTTGTTCAACACTGATAGTCTGATATCCACCTCTATACCAATTGTGATCCTTTATGGTAATACCTTCTATAGTCAGCACGCCATCTTTTGTATCCACGCTATCTGTCAGATGCACATTTCTGCTTGCCAAAGCCGCCATAAACGATACTCCTTGAACCATACCAGATTCTTGCTGAATGCCAAAGACATTTTCATCCACTTGCAATGCTCCATCCCTTCTCGATATTCCTACCAATGCTTTCACTTCGCCACTCTTCACATCCATTACAATGGCTTGTCCTGAAAGGGCATTGAGCTCAAACATCTTCTCTCTTAACAGAGAATCAACTCCCATTTGCAAACCGCTGTTAATGGTCGATACATAGGTCTTTTCAAGACGTCCCAAACGGTAAATTGCAGAAGCTATTAAAACTACTGTTATCACAACAACGATTGACCACCACACGGGACGAAACCTATTCTTTTTTTTATGTGATGTCCCTAAAACTTGTATTTCATTTTCAATCATTTTCATATTCATTTAATTTCGTCTTCCAATAATTGTTTCAATTGCTTCAATGCCTCTTTTGAAGCAGATAAAGTAAATGCTTGGGGTAACACCATATCCGAAAGCACAAGTTGTTGTTTCCCCACATTTATTTTGTATATGTAATTCCTGTTAATGATAAGGCTCTTTCCGATGCGGATAAACATTTGAGCCTTTTCCCCCAGCTGCTTTTCCAACTCCTGTTGCACATGTGCCAAATTCATCGTAAACAGATGCTCCAATTGGTCGTGCAACACCATCGTCGAATAGTTTCCATCCGACGAAATGTAAACTATCCGTTCGGGTTGCACCCTCACCAGTTCATTGGTTGATGATATGATAATCTGTTTTTTCATTGTCTTTATTTAATCTTTTGCAAATATCACAAGATATTTGTAAGTGACCAAACAAATGCCTCTTTTTTGTACGAAATGCGTTTTTCGTTGTATGAAATGCCACAAGCATGGAGTCAATCTCACACAAATCGGTGACTTTGTCACTTCAAAATCTTTACCTTGTGTAATCTGCCTGTTTCTTAAAGAATAATGGGTTAACTTAACGTGTAAAATAAGAATGCATTCTTTCGCACTAAGGATTAGTAATCTTATGGTTCAAAGAATGCATTCTTGCTGCTTTTTGCTCCTTATTACTTAAGTATCGTCTTTATGATTGTGGCTTTAACTCCTTCATACAATGTTGGCTCTTCTCTTGCTTGTTCAAAATCGGAGGGGAGTAAACTCATATTATGAGTAACTCGTAGCTTGTAGCTCGTCACTATCTCCCCTTCCCAAATATAGTCTTTATGATAGCATTGCCAATCTTGCGTTCCATCCCAGCCCGTGTGGTAGGAATACCTGTGGTCTTGGCTATCTCTCGCTTTACTTTGTCGATTCCCAATAGGCGTCTCCATGAGAAGGAGACGCCTGGGATTTTGAAGTTATTTTTCATTGTGGTTGTTCAACTGTATGACACATAGCAAATATTATACTACAGACTTCGCGTTGAACGCGAAGGAATGCTTATTTTATCGCCAAATCAGCAAGAATGCCTAACATGTGAGTTAGTTCTTTCTCAAATCCTCTAGTAGAATCTGAACAACCACTTCTCGCATGCGCCAATTCATGCAAAAGAGTTCCTAAAAATAGTTTTCTATCTTTTAATATTTCCCGAAGTATTATAATCCTATTATGAGCATTTTCCCAAAGTCCGATGCAAGTATCAAATGTAATCGTATCCTTTTGCATTGTTTCGGAAATTATTATTGAATGAACTTGTTGAGGTTTTCCCCCTATTAATTCACATACACGTGTTATCAATTCATAATTTTCTTTTTCTGTAGCAGTCAATGACGATGGAGACACAAATCTATATTCAAAGTTATTGCTCCTTTGTTGTATAAATTGTTTTAAAGTTGTAACTTCCTGTTCTACCCCCGAGTTCGTATTGTTTCCTTCAATTTTTCTACTTAAAGTGTCTGGAATGACAACAACCTCTCGTTTGTTATCAGAAGCTTCCCTTATCAAATCTGTTTTATCTTTTATTTCAGTTGAAGTAACAAAAACAACTTTTTTGTACTTTGATAAAATCTTTGCAGCATGTTCTTGAACATCTATCCATTTTAATTCGTCGTGATTTCTTCCAGAAGAATATAACGCTAAATCATTACTCATTTTTTTTCCTACAGATTCGCTTTCACAAGCCAACAAGATTTTTCGTACTGTAGACGCATACGCAGTTCTTCCTACATTCGTCCTTTCACGATTAATGGATTTCTTTAGAATAGAGTCTATAGACGTTATATTATAACTAAACAAGAAATTTTCTTCTTGTGCTACTAAAACTCCATTAATATAGATATTTCCGACTATACCATTGTTTTCAATAACATCTCCATACTTTGTCTTTTCAATAATTCTCTCATCAGAGAATTTTAAGAACATCTTTTTTGCCGCAAAAACATCTTGATCGGAAATGCCACTTAAACGGAATTCTGTTCCAAGTATATTCTTCGTTGGCACATCAATGATTGCGTGTAGGGTAGTCAATTCATTAAAGCCATTTTTAGGCAATCTCCTAATGCTAATATCTGCATGTCTAGAATAAATTTTTACGTTTATTCCATGCCTGTCAAAAGTTGCTAAAGCATCCTTTAATCCTATCCCAAATTTTCCAATCAATCCCGTTGAGTTTAGTTTTTCCGAATTCTCCTTTTGTACGAGGTGTTCATATTTTAAGCCTCTTCCATAGTCTCTGATTATCCATAGCATTCCTTCTTTATAAATTTCAATATCTTTGCTGTTGGTTATGGTTTGTTCATCTAAACCATTTGCAATGATTTCCCTCAGGGCATGTTTGCACTCCCAATTTTCTAAAATTTTATCTATATTTAAATCAAATTGTTTCATATTATGGCTGAATAAACTTGAGAAAGTTAATAAAAATCTCCCAACCGCTTACATTCATGTCTGCGGTAATTTCTCGTTTGGTTTTGTCAATCCTTAAGAGGCATTTCCACAAGAAAGAGGCTCTAGGAATTTTAAAGTTTGATTGCATTGTGATTACCCAACAATATTACAGTTAAAATAGCTTTCTTAACAAAATCCAAATACGATGGTGAAATTCTATCATCCTTTTATGAATGTACTGAGTAATATTGCTTCACTTTTGCATAATAATCATCGATCGAAATTCTTGCTAAAGTTTTGTTTGTCATCATCGAATCTACTCTATTACGAACTTGTTGAGCCGAATTGGCAACAAATTGTCCTGGGAAAAAGTCAAAGAATACTCCACAAACCTCATTTGTTATGTGGTCAATCCAATATTGAGGCAAATTATTCCCAGACTTAATATAAAACTCCAAGCACATATCTGCTGCATAATACACGGCTTCATCTATCAAATCATTAATAAAAATATTACGTGTAAAATCAACAGTTTTACGCTCTATATTTTGTCTAATATCTGACTTGAAACTTTCTTTTAGATGTGGTAAATTCTTTTGTTGAAAACTATCATACTGTTGGTTTATGTTTGTTTGTCTCGCATCCATTCCTGTGCAAACATTATTAGGCAAACCTCGTTCGTATTCTTGTTCGTTAATGTACTCGATACCACGTGCTGACATAGGAACATAAATACCTTCCTTTATCTTCAAAACGTTGTATCCATTCACCTCCAAAACTATACCTACCATGCCATTTTTAGGATAAAAATTGTATTTTGCCCATTCATTACGATTAGCAGGAGTTTCACTGACATTTAGATTTAAAGTAGAATAACACTCTCCTTTATCTATAATTTTTGCATACTTCATCCCACTATGAGAATCTGTGTTACGCTTTCCAAACAAATTAAATATACTCATCTTAAAATACTCCATTAAAGACTGTATCTGAATGAAGAATTTTACATTCATTCAGATACAGTTAATCATTTATTACCAATTAAAGTCTGTCTTGATGATCACTTATATATTGAATCTCTACTCCCATGTCATCTCTGAATACAGATAATCTTTTTATCGTTCCATTATCGGGCCAACATTCAACTTCGAAACGATAATCAGGGTCTTCCCCTTTATAATACAGTGTGAAAAAATCCTGTCGTACAAGGTACGCACGTTTTGGACTTAAAGTTGGAATTATTGAGATGACAACTTTATTACCTGTTATATCGTACTCTAAATTAGCACGTCTTTGTACATGATCGTGTGAAACCTGTACTCCATTTTCAAATCTTTTGTGACTATGAAATAAGTGTGTTACTAATGACATTTTCTATTTAAAGTCCACTCCTTAATAGACTATGCTAATATTCAAGGTGAATTACAATTGATAAGTAGCTATAGAAAACCTCCATAAAAAATAACGAGAATAACTTTTTTATAAGAAATTCAAATAATACGCCGAATTACATATTGTTCAATGTAAGGCAAATCTGACCATTTCCTTTTTCCGCTATTTAAGCAAGTATTTAAACTTTCACTAATCAAACGGAATGTAGAAGCTTGTAACGTTATCCCTCTCATATCTGCACTTATTGGTGCAAGAAATTCCCTTACAAACTGCTGGACCAGATGTTGATACGACGGTCCGCTCAACATTGTTGAATACATTATTTGTATTATCAATTCCCAATTGCTCGTAGATGTATAACCTGCAGGTGATTTAACGATGCTTTGAGTCAAGGTCTCGCCAGACAAAATTGTAATATAGTCATTTTCTGGCAAATCATATCTTTTTTGTAAATAATCCAAGAAGGAGACCTCATAATCACTTAAAACATCCCTACGTATCATGTTCGCTCTCGTTAGAGTACTATTACCAGAGGACAATATTTGCTTGATAGTATTTAATTCTGAACCGTTGCCTTTCAAGAATCTTAAATACATCATTGAGTAGTACACTAAATTAACATGTCTTCGCTTGTCATAGAAACAATCTGCTGTATCAAATCCAAAGAAATTACTCATAGTTTTAAATTATACTTAATTCTTGATATTTAGGGAGAACAAATCATTGTTCCTTATTGGTTTATTTTAGGAAAGTCAAACCTTCGGTGGATATAAAAAGAAGAACTGTTCCTCCTTCTGTATAATTGCACCACCTGTAGGAATGATTTGTGTCATAAACTTACCCACATATCCATTTGCGAAGGCTATTTGTCATTGTCGGCCTTGACAATCTACGTGATGATTCAACATCCACGACAGTAACTCACATAATTTGATTTACGTCATTGATGATGGCGATTTCACGTGAGTCACGATTACCATCAACTATCTAGCTCCGCAAAGACACTGATAAACTGACAGTCAGTACGTAATAAATCCTTGTTACAAATTTGCCATGATATTGATTGCTTCTCCAATGTTCATCTCGGGCAAATCACAAAGAGCAGTTATCAAAGACCACAGCTTCAACTCAGAATCATCAATATCACCATCAGCACAAATCAATGTTCCCAAATATGCTGTAACATATTTTTTTTCTTGTGTTGTCATTCTTGAAACAATTTGACATGCTTCTGCATATGACATTTTATCGCCAATTTCTGCAAGGAGTTTGGCTTTGGCTTGATCTACTCCAAATCTGTGAAGTTCAAGGACAATCATACCAGTTTCTTCTTTGGTGATTTTACCATCTGCGTTTGCCATTGCATGTGCCAATCTCAAAATGGCACTAAGTTCTTCATTTGTGAATACCATAATTTTTAGTTTTTCATGCCCCCTAGATTCCCAGACAGAGACGGTTTATTATACAAAAAGGCGTGGGAACTTTGCTTATATTCAACAGAGGCTCTGGACTGCCTTACAACATTATAAGCAAAACCCACGCCAATTGGATATAATAAACCCATAACAGGTGTATATACCATTGACGTGGGCGTTCTTGCTCATTATCCTGTTGTAATGGAATTGTCCAGATTCCTGTTGGGATAATATCGCTAAACGCCCGATTTAACTATGTCTGTCCGCAGGATGAATCCTTTAGACATGGCAAATGTAAACAAAATCATTCAGCTGAGCAAGAAACTTGTGCAAAAATACAAAAAAATGAAGAACGAAGAGTGAAGAACGAAGAATAACTATGTAGGAAGGTGGGGCAAAATACATTTTTGAGTCCGGAACACGGAGAACAGAGGTTTCTCTTCTCAATAGAAATTTATGGGTTTTGTTCTGTTTGCAATCACCTGATAAATAAGTTATTGTATTTACCTGTTTATCCCTTCGTTTGGTCAAAGTTTTGACCGTGTATGGTCAAATGATTGACTATACATGGTCAGGCGGTTGACCGTGTTTAGTCAAAACTTTGACTGTGCTTAGTCAAAATGTTGACTCTGCACACTAAATTCTTCAATGATAGTCTTAACCTTTTTCATTTACTTCGTTAAATAATCAATCGGATTCAAGTAAAACATCTTTTGCCAACCGAGCGGAGCATCATCCATTCGCCAAGGATAGGGAATAAGAGTAGCTATGCCATAATGCAAGTGGGCAGGAGTAGTTGCTGCATTACCAGTATTACCCACTGTACCAATCTCTGTGTCTTGCGTCACGCAGAAAAAAAGTTTGGTTCCCCACCCTTCATACTAAAATGTCTCATGGGTGTAGCAGCGGTGAATGAAGAATAACTATTCTTTACTAGAATGGGATGAGATTTAAATGTCTTGATGCATAAAAAGGATAAACATTCCTATTTCTTAACATTCACCAGTAAAATTTCTAACATTACCATTTCTTTTCTATTTCCTTAGGAAGAAAAGATTTGTGACGGGTGTGTTTCTGCATATATATACAGGAGGCAGGAGGAATTGGAAAAGGGGAATAAGTAAAAGGAAAAGGGACGAACGGGTGGATTCTGCTGAATCTATCCTAAACATGCGCTGAAATTTAGGAGAACTTCCACTTAATTTTATGTATCACCTTATTACATAATGATTGCATAACATCAAAGAAATAGATTCATGGTTTACTGATGTCTGTAATCAAGAATCTATTTTTTGAAGTATTTACATACCGAAAGGAAAAAAGTTGAAAAGAACAACCACCCATATACAATTTAGGCAGACACATTTACAGTCAATCCATAAATGTATCTGCCTATATTTCTGTATAAAACAAATGGGGAACGATTGCAAGGCAATGTCCCCATGAGGATTTGTTTTTACTTCAATCCGAAGAGAACTGAGAGACCACCATCAACACCACTGAAGCCCATGAAGGCCATGGCAAGAAGACCTGCAACAACAAGGGCGATTGCCATACCTTGCATACCTTTGGGTACGTTTACAAGGCTCAACTGCTCGCGGATACCAGCAAAGATGATGAGTGCCAAAGCAAAACCAAGAGCGGTAGAGAAGGCGTAAACGACTCCTGTGAGGAGGTCGTACTGCTTCTGGATAACGAGGATGGCCACACCAAGAATGCAGCAATTGGTGGTAATCAAAGGAAGGAATACACCGAGTGCCTGATAAAGGGCGGGTGACACTTTCTTCAACACGATTTCAACCATTTGCACCAACGCAGCAATCACAAGGATGAAGGTGATGGTCTGCAAATAACCGAGGCCATTGGCATCGAGCACATACTTCTGAATCAGATAGGTGACAATCGTAGCAATGGTCAATACGAAAGCTACGGCTGCACCCATTCCTGCAGCTGTCTCGACTTTCTTGGACACACCCAAGAAGGGACAGATACCAAGGAATTGCGAGAACACTACATTGTTCACGAAAATGGCGGTGATAAATATCAATATATATTCCATACTAATTTACTATTAAGGACCCTTGCCCATGCCCCTCCACAAGGGAAGAAAGTGAAATGTTTTCTTTACCAAGCTGTCCACTCCTTCCACTTAGGGAAAGCAGGGATGGGGTCTGGTTATTTAATTACTTCTCAATTTGTTCACAATGGCAATGAGGTAACCCAACACAATGAAGGCTCCGGGTGCAAGGACAAAGACCAGCATACCATACTCCTCGGGCATGAGCGTAAGACCAAAGATTTTGCCTGTTCCCAGAATTTCACGCACAGCTCCTAACACAGTCAGGGCGATGGTGAAACCAAGTCCCATTCCGATACCGTCGAAAATAGATGCTACAGGACCATTCTTGGCTGCAAAAGCTTCAGCACGTCCAAGGATGATACAGTTCACCACAATCAAGGGGATGAAGAGTCCAAGGGTTGCATAGATGTCGGGCAAATAAGCCTGCATAAGCATCTGCAAGAGGGTTACGAATGAAGCGATAACAACAATGAATGAAGGAATACGCACCATATCAGGAATCAAATTCTTGATGAGCGAGATGACCAAGTTTGACAAAATAAGCACAAACATGGTGGCCAAGCCCATACTCATACCGTTGATGGCTGATGAGGTTGTACCCAATGTAGGACACATACCGAGAAGAAGTACAAACGTAGGATTCTCCTTGATGATACCATTCATCAATACTTTAAAGTTATTCATATCTTATACTCCTTTCTTTTATTAGTTATTACCACAAACACAATTCTCTTTATCACCTGTGCAGAAGTTGGCTTCGCACTTGGCTGGATCGCCACAACATGCGGTTTTGTCAACGCCACCTGCAACTTCGTTCACTTGTTGTGTAGCACTGGAGTTTCCATCCACGGCCTGACCGCAATATGCTTTGTAAGCATCGTTGACAGCACCGAGGAAAGCACGAGTGGTGATAGTAGAAGCTGTAATGGCATCCACTTCGCCACCATCCTTGCTTACGGTCAAGTTATTCTTTGCCGGATGCTTGCCGATAATATCACCCTTGGCACCTTTTTGGAACCACTCGCCAGCCTTTGCACCGAGTCCCGGAGTTTCGGCATGTTCGAGGACATTGTAACCAAGGATATTACCTTCGGCATTGAAACCAACCAACACTTTGATGGTTCCGCCAAAAGCGTTATTGTTAACAGCCTGTACAGCTACACCCTTATCGGTCGTATATACGATAGCCTCTCCTACTGTATCCACTTTCTGTACATTGGCTTCTTCAGCTTGAAGTACAGCCTTGATACCGTCGGCCAAAGCCTTTTCCTTGATTTCACGGATAGGACCTTCGGTTACACCGTTCACGTATGCCAGCAATCCACCGGCAATTACAGATATCACGGTCAATACGACCGCCATATTCAACAATGAAGATTCTAACTTTTTCATTTCTTTACTACCTCCCCGAATCTTTTAGGTTTGCAATAAGTGTTAATCAGCGGAGTAAATGCATTCATCAACAGAATGGCGAACGACATACCCTCGGGATAAGCACCAAAGAGACGGATTACCACGGTGAGGAAACCGATGGCTACACCGAAGATAAGCTGTCCCTTGTGGGTCATAGGTGAAGTGACATAGTCGGTAGCCATGAAGATAGCACCCAACATGACACCACCCGTAAACAGATGATACACGGGTGAAGCATACACCGTAGGATCAACCAAGTGCATCACTCCTGCAAAAACGAAAATGGTCACCAAGATGGATACAGGAATGTGCCAAGTGATAATCTTTTTCCACAACATATAAGCCAAACCGAGCAACAAAGCCAGAGCACTGACTTCACCGACACAACCGTAGTCGGCTCCCATGAATGTTTCCCATACAGAAGGAAGTTTGTCAAGTGCGGACATGTCACCCTTCACGGCAGCCTTCATAAGAGAAAGCGGAGTAGCGGCAGTCTCTGCATCCAGATAAGCGCCCAATTGTCCTTGAACAGGCCAGCTGGTCATCTGGACGGGGAAAGAAATCAAGAGGAATACACGACCTACCAAAGCAGGATTGAAGGGATTGCAACCCAGACCTCCAAAAGTCATCTTACCAATGCCAATGGCTACCAAAGCACCGATAATGATAATCCAAACGGGAAGGTTGGAGGGAAGGTTGAACGCTAACAGGATACCGGTAAGAATCGCTGAACCATCAGTGATTGTAGAGTTTTCCTGTTTGAGGATAAATTTGGTAATGGCCCATTCGAAGAAAATGCAGGCACACACCGATGTCAGTGTCACCACCACAGCACCCAACCCGAAGGCGTAGAATGACCACAAGAGGGCTGGTACAAGGGCAAAGATAACACCATACATATTGCGCTCTACCGTGTCATTATTGTGCACGTGAGGCGACATGGAAACTACAAATTTATTTGCCATATTATTTTATTTTTTTTTGTGGAGTCAAAGGAGTTAGAGGGAGATAATCGCTTCGCTCTTTAGGGAGACAAAGTCCAAAAGCCTTCCAAATGACAAGCTACGAGTAACAAGTTTCGTGAAAACTTCTAACTAACAATTCGTAGCTCTTACATTCAGTACTTATTTCCCTTTATTTTCATATTATCTCCTTATCTCCATAAATTTAACTTACTTCGCACTACGAGCACGGATAATGCCCATTACAGTTGATTTACCCAAACGAATCATATCCAACAAAGGACGATTGCTCGGACATGTGAATTGGCAAGAGCCACACTCTATGCATGAGACGATATCTTCCTTCTCGGCACGCTCCCATTCGCTGAATGAGGAAAGAGTAGAAAGCAAGAAGGGTTCCAATCCCATAGGACAAGCACTCACACACTTTGCACAACGGATACAAGGACGGATTTCACCACGACGGGCTTCTTTATCGTTCATAATCAGTACACCGGATGAACCCTTGCAAATGGGAACCTCAATGTTTACAAGTGCTTTACCCATCATAGGACCACCTCCAATAACCTTACCTGTATCTTCGGGCAATCCACCGGCAGCGTCTATGAGCTGGCTCATCGGAATACCCATACGGGTGAGGAAGTTTGAGGGTTTGGCTACGCTCTTACCTGTGACGGTTACGATACGTTCAAAAAGAGGCTTGTTCTTGATAACGGCTTCATACACAGCATAGGCAGTACCTACGTTTTGTACCACCGCACCTACACTGATGGGGATAGCGGGAGGAGCAGGTACCTGACGACCTATGACGGCATCAATCAACTGCTTTTCACCACCCTGAGGATATTTCACCTTCAAAGGAACAATCTCTATACCCGGATAACCTGCGGCTTTCTCCTGCATCAGTTTGATGGCATCGGGCTTGTTGTTCTCAATACCGATGTATCCCTTCTCAACCTTAGCGGCCTTCATCAAAAGGCTTACGCCTACAAGGATTTCCTCGGGCTTCTCCAACATCAAACGATGGTCGGCGGTGAGGTAAGGCTCACACTCGACGGCATTGATGATGACACACTCAGCCTTGCTTCCCGGAGGAGGACACAATTTAACGTGTGTGGGGAAACAGGCTCCACCCATACCTACTACACCGGCGTTCTTTATTTTCTCTACAATCTCTTCGGGTGACAAAGAGCATTCTTTCACAAGAGTTTCGCTACGGTCGATACCCTCTTCCCACTCGTCTCCATCCACATCGATGAAAATAGCGGGCTTGCGGTAACCGCTTGCATCAATGACGCTATCAATCTTGGCAACCTTTCCCGATACTGACGAGAAGATGGCTGCTGACACAAAACCACCAGCATCGGCAATCTTGGTTCCTACCTTCACTACATCGCCTTTGGCTACGCAGGGTACGGCAGGTGCACCTATGTGTTGTGACAAGGGGAATACAGCCTGTTTAGGCAATCCCAATGTCTCAATGGCACTGGAGGCAGACAACTTGTTTTCGGCGGGATGTACACCACCTATTCTAAATGTCTTCACGATTATGTTTCTTTATTATTTAAAATTCTTACTTACTTTTGTTCACTTACTTCAGTTGCCGGAGTTTCTACCTTCGGCTTGCGTGGCGGGAAGTTTACCGTCAGAATAGCATTCTTTGGACAAACTGCTTCGCACTTGCGACATAGACGACACTTGTAGGGGTCAATGTAAGCCAAATTATTCGTCACGGTAATGGCTTCGAAAGAACATTCCTTTACACACTTACCGCATCCGATACAGCTCACCTTACAAGCCTTCATGGCAACAGGTCCTTTGTCCTTGTTTACACAGCTGACATAGACGCGGCGATTGTTCTTACCCTTCGGACGGATTTCGATGATGACGCGCGGACAAGCTTTCACACAAGCTCCACAAGCCGTACACTTCTCCTCATCCACTTCAGGAAGTCCCGTTTCAGGATTCATGTGGATAGCGTCGAACTGACAAGCCGACACACAATCACCACATCCGAGACAACCGAATGCACAAGCTGTCTCGCCAGCACAAGTGGCATGAGCAACCTTGCACGAACGGGCACCGTCGTACTTCGCTATACGCGGACGATTTTCACAACTACCGTTGCATCGAACAACGGCTACCTTAGGCTCTGATGCTTCGGCTTGCAAACCAAGAATAGCTGCAATCTTCTCCATCGTGGCCTGACCTCCAGCCGGACATAGTTTACCTTCGAGTGAACCAGCCTTCACACATGCATCGGCAAAGCCCGAACATCCGGGGTAACCACATCCTCCGCAATTTGCCTGAGGCAACACTTCGGCTACTTGGGCAATTCGCGGATCTTCATACACAGCAAATTTCTTGGAGGCCACATACAAGATAATGGCGGCAATCAAGCCTACAGCTCCGAGCGAAATCACTGCTACAAGAATTAAGTCCATAAAATCTTTAAAGTTAGTTATTAGTTAATTTATTGAATATTTCCATTTTTCAAATCTCCCACCTCATCAGAGGGTTGCTATCGTGAAGACGAACTTCTTGCTCATCCGATTGCGACACATATATAAAATAAGGTAATAAAGGGACAAAGCACCCATGGCAATGAGAGCCGAGAGCGGCTCATCGCCATCTGTAGAAAGGATGCAAACGTAGAGCACAGCCACCAAAACAATAAAAGGAACACCGAACGCCCATAGGACGGCCCGCATTCCCATTGAAGTGGAACCTATAACTTTTACCATCTGACCAACTTCATATCGGGCAGCATCTTTGGCAAACACGTCAATCATCTTTTCTTTACTTTCTGAAGAGTTGCAAAACTTATGGGCTGCACAAGTTGCACAAGCCGAAGTTTGCACGATTCTCACGCGAATGTGAGAACCAACTATACTTTCCACGGTACCTTGATGTTCGATAATATCACTCATTTTGCAATGTGCGCGTTACATTTCGTGGCAAAAATAACACATTTCAAGGGAATAGCGAAGGAAAAGTAAGAGTTTTTTGTGGACGCACACACATTTTCTACTTTCATGCAAACAAATGCCGTGTTCAAGTGACGGATAAAGCGAGCTCAACTATGGACAAAAGTAACCTTATCCCATACCTACCCCTTTCGGATTAAACGACAGACAAATCTTTGGATTACCTGAAATATTTTTCTCCCCTACCTGAAAAAAAATTCTCTCCCACAGGAAAAAAAATAATAGCAACTATTCGTTTCATTATTAATATTATGTACCTTTGCACCAAACATGTTTAACTTTTTAAAAATTTATACGATGAAAAAACTACTTATCATCATTGCATTGGTACTTCAAACGAGTATTTGTGTCGCACAATATGCCGTTTACTCCCCCAATGGAGAACTGAGTGTATCCCTAAATACGAACAAAAGTAGAAAAGGCGCAAGTAAATTTTTGATTCCAACCAAAATGACGATGAAAGTTTCGAAAGAGGCGAAAACATTGTCGAATGCAGAAATCGGCCTTACCGTAAAATCCCAAGGACGCAGATATGCGTTCGGTAAAGCCAATATCATCCGTACAAATAAAGGTGAAAGGATGTTGGACCATCCCGAAACAAGAGACACTCTCCTATCCAACCTTACTGGCAGATACAATGTCCTTTACATGGCAACGGACAATGGAATGATGCTCGAAGTGAGAGTCTATGACGACGGAGTAGCATACAGATTCAAGATATCCGATTATCCCGAAGACTATAAAATACTTGAAGTATGCGATGTATTTCCTGGAGAAGAGCCCATAGCCATCCTCGGCACTTTCGAAGGTGAATATACACTACCTTGGCGCACAATGAAGGTTGAAAAAACCGTCTATAACGGAAAGAAAAGCAAAATTCCAACTACCACATACAGTGATGCTCTCAATCGAGGCACACGATTTGTACCGTGGAAAGATGCACTTTCATCCGTATCTGTAGGCATTTCATTCGACTGGCATCACGGTGATACTTAGGGAGATTTCTCTGACATGCAAAGTTTCAGAGCCGACTTCACATACAAACACATTTACGGAGGAGTGGATTTTGCTTCATGCACCCAAATTCTCTACATCCCTTGGGGTGAGGACTATTGGCCTTTCGAGAAAGTAATAAAAGATATTGATGCTTGGCGTGTAGGCATTAGAGGTGGATATTGCATCCCCTTTCAAAACGGATATGAAATATGGAGCATCATCCCGTATGTAGCCACTTCAGTGATGCACCTCCACCAACACGGTGCTACACGTCCGAACTTCAAACCATTAGATATGCATAACCATTGGCTCGTAGGACCTGGCGTTAAAGTACAACTTGCCCACCGCGAAGGAATCATGCTCGGTGCAGGTTATGAATGCCAATTCTTCTTAGACAAGAAATCACCTACGGCTATGTCATCCTTGACATTCTCTATCGGTAAGATGTTCTAAATGACAATCCACGGGTATTGCACTAATTTCAGACACAAAGAATCAATAAAATAACAGTAAAACATTTCAGAATGGAAAAACAAGAAGAACAATTCACGGGACTTCCCGAAAATGCCTTCCGCGAACTGAAGGAAGGCGAAAAGTACGAACCTATCCTTTCTCCTAAAAAGAGCTATCCAGAAGTAAATCTGTGGTCAGTACTTTGGGGCATTGGTATGGCTGTACTCTTTTCAGCAGCAGCGGCTTATTTAGGTTTGAAAGTTGGACAAGTGTTTGAAGCGGCCATCCCCATCGCTATCATCGCCGTGGGAGTATCGGGTGCTGCCAAGCGTAAGAACGCATTGGGCGAAAACGTCATCATCCAAAGCATAGGTGCCTGCTCGGGTGTGATTGTAGCAGGAGCCATCTTTACCCTGCCCGCACTCTACATCCTGCAAGCCAAGTACCCAGAGATGACGGTAAACTTCTTTCAAGTGTTCATCAGCTCATTGCTCGGTGGTGTATTGGGTATCCTCTTCCTCATCCCTTTCCGCAAATATTTTGTGAGCGACATGCACGGAAAATATCCTTTTCCCGAAGCTACAGCCACTACACAAGTACTCATCTCGGGCGAAAAGAGCGGAAATCAAGCCAAACCTCTTCTTATTGCCGGATTGGTCGGTGGACTCTATGACTTCATCGTAGCCACCTTCGGATGGTGGAACGAAAACTTTACGACCCGCATTTGCGGATGGGGTGAAGCCATTGCCGACAAGGCCAAATTGGTATTCAAAATTAATACCGGTGCAGCCGTACTTGGTTTGGGTTATATTGTAGGATTGAAATATGCAGCCATCATCTGCTTCGGCTCATTGGCCGTATGGTGGATTATCATCCCCGGTATGTCACTCATTTGGGGAGATGTAGTACTGAACCAATGGAATCCGGACATCACTCAAACGGTAGGTGAAATGACACCCGAACAAATCTTTACTGCATACGCCAAGAGTATCGGTATTGGAGGTATTGCCATGGCCGGCATCATCGGCATCATCCGTTCTTGGGGGATTATCAAGAGTGCCATCGGACTTGCAGCCAAAGAAATGAAGGGCAAAGGTGGAGACACGACAACCCTTCCTCGTACAGGTCGCGATCTATCTATGAAGATTATAGCCTTCGGAAGCATCATTACACTCCTGCTTGTGTTCCTCTTCTTCTACTTCGATGTGATGCAAGGAAACGTACTTCATGCCGTAGTAGGAATCCTTCTCGTAGCCATCATTGCTTTCCTTTTTACTACCGTGGCCGCCAACGCCATTGCGATTGTAGGTAGCAACCCCGTATCAGGAATGACCCTGATGACACTCATCTTAGCTTCTGTTATTATGGTTGCAGTAGGCCTCGAAGGGACAACAGGTATGGTAGCAGCTCTCATCATGGGTGGTGTCGTATGTACAGCCCTTTCTATGGCCGGAGGCTTCATTACCGACTTGAAGATTGGCTATTGGATTGGTACCACTCCCCAAAAACAAGAAGGTTGGAAATTCCTTGGCACACTCGTATCTGCCGCTACGGTGGGTGGGGTCATCATGATATTGAATCAGACATACGGCTTCACCAGCGGACAGCTGGCCGCTCCGCAAGCTAATGCCATGGCAGCAGTTATCGAACCGTTGATGAGCGGTGTGGGTGCACCTTGGTTACTCTACGGCATTGGTGCCCTATTGGCCATCATTCTCACTTGGTGCAAAATTCCCGCTTTGGCATTCGCCTTGGGTATGTTCATTCCTTTGGAATTGAACACTCCGTTGCTCGTAGGTGGAGCCATCAACTGGTACGTGACCACCCGTAGCAAAGACACTATCCTCAATGCTGAACGAGGTGAGAAAGGAACTCTCCTTGCATCAGGATTCATTGCTGGTGGTGCATTGATGGGTGTCGTAAGCGCAGCTATGCGTTTCGGAGGCATCGACTTGATGAACACTGAGTGGCTCAGTAATTCATGGAGCGAAGTAGTTGCTTTAGTAGCTTATGCCGCTCTGATACTTTATTTTGTTAAAGCAAGCATGAAGAAATAATTAATCAAACAATGAAAAAACTGATTATTGCCATTATGGCTACATTTGCCGCCTTCACAGGCGTAGAGGCACAACAGAAAGGTGCCATCGAATTGAAACTTTGGGAGCAAGGAGCCCCAAACAGTAATGAACTTAAAGAAGGTGACAAGATGTACCATGAAGCGACCCTTACGGTATATCCTGCCCCCAAAGGACGCAATACAGGTATGGCAGTCATTGCCTGCCCGGGTGGTGGATACAGCCACCTTGCTACCGCCCACGAAGGACACGACCTAGCAGCTTGGTACAATGCCCAAGGAATTACCTTTGCCGTGCTTGTCTATCGTTTACCTAACATGCATAAGGAAGTTCCTTTGAGCGATGCCCAACAGGCCATCCGTATCATGCGTCAACGCGGTGCCGAGTGGGGAGTAAATCCTAATAAAATAGGTATCCAAGGTTCATCGGCCGGAGGTCACCTTGCAGCTACAGCAGCAACCCATTTTGATACAGAAGAGACTGTGCGCCCAGACTTTCAGATACTCTTCTACCCCGTTGTTTCTCTCGATAACGAAATTACCCATCAGGGCACTCGTACATGGCTCTTGGGTAGAAATCCAGACGAAGAAACCGTTAAGCTCTATTGTAACGAATTACAAGTAACTCCGCGCACACCCAAAGCTTTCATCATGCATTCTAGCGATGACAAGGCGGTACCTGTAGAAAACAGCCTCCGTTACTATCGTGCACTCATTTCTAACGGAGTATCTGCAACCATGCATCTCTACCCTACCGGTGGTCATGGATGGGGCTTCCGCGACAGTTTCCCTTACAAAGGCCAATGGACACAAGAACTTGAAAAATGGCTTAGAGAGATAAATAAATGAGTAAAAGCTTTGTCAATCAAAAATAAAGCAGTAATTTTGCGCCCGCTAATACGAGTTATTAGCACATTCAAATCATTAATTAATTAAAAATTTTAACAAAAACAATGGCAACAAAAATCAGATTGCAGCGTCATGGTCGTAAGAGCTACGCCTTTTATTCAATTGTGATTGCTGATTCAAGAGCACCACGTGATGGTAAGTTTACTGAAAAGATTGGTACCTACAATCCTAACACCAATCCTGCCACAGTAGATTTGAATTTCGAACGCGCACTTTACTGGGTAAATTGCGGAGCTCAACCTACTGACACAGCACGTAACATTCTTTCTCGCGAAGGTGTTTACATGATGAAGCACCTCCAAGGTGGTGTCAAGAAAGGTGCTTTCGACGAAGCAGCTGCACAGGCTAAATTCGAAGCTTGGAAGAAAGACAAGCAGAATGGTCTTGCTCAGCTCGTAGCCAAGAATGAAGAAGCTGCTAAGGCTGAAGCTAAGGCTCGTTTGGAAGCTGAAAAGAAAGTGAATGAGGAAATCGCCAAGAAAGTAGCTGAAAAGAAAGCTGCTGAGGCTGCTGCTAAGGCAGAGGCTGAAGCTGAGGCTACAGAAGAGGCTCCCGCCACTGAAGAAGCTCCTGCAGAAGCTTAATCTGCAAAACCCAATTAATTACGATTATCTCAAACAAACAAATTAGGAAGCCCTATCGCGTGAGCGACGGGGCTTCTTCCTTTATAATATTAAACCAATCTTTACTTAAAGAATAAGACACTTCATATAAATGTTTATCACCCTATAGATGATTTTTCTTATAGCGTACAAAAGACCTTGTCTAATCTATCTTGCAAAGAACATATTCCATATCCCACCAAAGAGCATACAGTTGAGCATAATCAAAATAAAATACTTTTCATAGAAAAGTTTCTGAGTTTTCTATGAAAAGTATATACCTTTTAATCGCAACCCATCACAGGATACAACACCTGCCTGGATTGGATTCACACATTCTTCAACACATCGAGCAAATGAATCCACCAACGTTCAACGGATGGAATATACATGCGTTCGTCAGGAGAATGCACTCCGCGTAATGTGGGACCGAAAGAAATCATATCAAGTGAAGGATATTTTTCTAAGAAAAGTCCACATTCTAATCCTGCATGAATAGCTTTTACCTTCGGTTCGATACCAAAAAGGCGTTTGTATGACTCTATGGCAACAGCCAAGAGAGGCGATTGAGGATTGGGTTTCCA
The DNA here is from genome assembly GCA_045647865.1 of Phocaeicola sp. Classification (GTDB taxonomy): domain Bacteria; phylum Bacteroidota; class Bacteroidia; order Bacteroidales; family Bacteroidaceae; genus Phocaeicola_A. The sequence goes on along the minus strand of JAZRMW010000041.1, from coordinate 84,149 downwards.
ACCGGGATAACCGTCACCAACATCAACCGATGCACCAGCCAATTCAAAAGCAGACTGTACCGTTTCAGCCATATCCTTGCGAGAAGAGAGAGTACTGCTACGCTGACTACTACCAATGAGGATACGGTTTCCTTCAATCATCTTGACAGAAGCCAAATTGCTGGATGTCTCCACCAAACCGGGCATATTCTGACTCATCATGAAAACACCGTTGGCAACAGCATGGATAGCACGAAGGAAACGAAGTGTAGTATCCTTATCAATGGCCATAGGCACAGGGTCGGTACTCTGAAGTACGAAACGCATATTAGGTTCTGTAACACTGTATTCTGCTTCTACTTCAGCAGCAAATAGGTTGAGGTCGATACGGATGTCTTCCTTATGTTTCGAGGGCAGTGCACAGATAGCACGTGCTTCGCGAGGAATAGCATTGTGAAGATTTCCACCTGAAATTTCGCACAGATAGAGATCATATTTGTTGAATGCTTGCAGGAGGAAACGGTTGAGCACCTTGTTGGCATTAGCAAATCCCTTGTTGATGTCATCGCCACTATGTCCACCAGTAAGGCCATTCAGTTCGACTGTGAAGTAAAAATATCCTTCAGGAACCTCTACAGGCTTATAATCGAAAGTGGCATTCGTTCGACATCCTCCAGCGCATCCTATGAAAATTTCACCCTCGTCCTCACTATCAAGATTGAGCAAAACATCGCCATTCATGAATCCGCTTTGAAGAGCAAATGCTCCAGTAAGTCCTGTCTCCTCATCCACCGTAAAGAGACATTCAATGGGGCCATGCTGAATAGAGTCGGAAGCAAGCACAGCTAAAGCTGCGGCCATACCAATACCATTGTCAGCACCCAACGTGGTTCCTCGGGCACGCAACCATTCACCATCTATGTAGGTTTCAATAGGATCAACATCAAAATTGTGGGCCACATCCTTATTCTTCTCGCATACCATATCGATATGACTTTGGAGGATAACCGTCTTCCTTCCCTCCATACCTGCCGTAGCAGGTTTCTTGATAAGGACATTACCAGCTTGATCAACAAGCGTCTCCAACTGATGCTTTTCGCCAAAGTTACGCAAATAAGCAATAATTTTCTCCTCTTTCTTCGAGGGACGTGGCACACGGCAAATCTCGTCAAAATACGAGAACACTTCTACTGGGTTCAAATCTTTCATTTCCATGGTTTATTTTCTTTTTTTATAATTTTTATGTTTCATATCACGCATTTCATAATTAAAAGAACTATCTTTGCCGCAAATTTAAGAAGAATGATTGAAACTATCATCATAACCGTGATAATTGTTGCTATTTGTTTAGCATTATTAGCAATAAAAATCATTTTGAAGAAGAATGGCCGTTTCCCTAACACACACGTGAGCGGAAGTAAAGCCATGCGCAAAAGGGGCATCGGATGTGTACAATCACAAGACCGTGAAGCTCGTGCTCCAAAGCGGATTAAAGTGAATGAAAGAATCAAAAAATAAAAAATAGACATGAATAAGAAAACAGTATTGAAAGGATGTGCTGCATTGGCACTTGGCCTCATGATGGCACAATGCAATGGAAACCAACAAACAGCAGCTCCCGCAGTAGCTACAACTTCACAAGGTGTTGCAACTAGCGGATTAAAAATTGCATACGTTGAGGTAGATTCTCTCCTGTCAAGCTATCAATTATGTATTGATATGAATCAAGAGATGGTAAAGAAGGAGGAAAACGTGCGTGCCACACTGAATGACAAAGGAAAAAAATTGGAAAATGAACAACAGGAATTCCAATATAAGTTCGAAAACAACGCTTTCACAAAGGCTCGTGCTGAAGAGGAATATGCCCGTCTGATGAAGAAAGCGCAAGAATTGGAAGAATTGAAGGTACAAAAAGCAGAAGAACTGGCTATCGAAAACCAAAAGAACAACCTGCAATTGCGCGATTCCATCAACAACTTTATCAAGCTCTACAATGCCGAAAAGCAATATGATTTCATCTTGAGTAATACAGGATTCGACAATCTGCTCTATGGCAACCCTGCCTTCAATATCACAGGCGAAATCATCGAAGGATTGAATAAAAGATATAATAAATAATAAGGAAAATCAGAAATTTCCATTAGATAGGCGCGGATTACGCAAATTACACAAATTTCTTTTTTTACAGACCTATAAATCCAAATAGGTGTTTTCGAATTGTGTCATTTATATAATCCGTGCCTATTTTTAAACCTTTTCCTCTCTTCATTGTTGGAAATTCATGTATTACACTCTAACAATGAAAATATGGAAAATTTTGAAGAATTGACAACCTCGAATACACCTATATTGGTGGACTTCTATGCCACATGGTGTGGTCCTTGCAGAACCATGCACCCCATATTGGAAGAATTGAAAAAAGAAAAAGGGGATAAATTGCGCATAGCCAAAATTGATGTTGACAAGCATGAAGAATTAGCAGCCAAGCAACGCATACAGTCCATCCCAACACTGATGCTTTACCGAAAAGGAGAATTACTTTGGAGACAAAGTGGTGTGATATCACTCAGCCAACTGAAAAGTAGTATTGAAAAATTTCTATAAGAACTACAATATACTAATTTTTCACACTCCATTTTAGTAAACTATCACATAGTACAAATTTGAGAATCAACGGTATAGACTTTGGTCGGAGCATAAAAAATAAAGGACGGAATCAATGTTACGATTCCGTCCTTCTTATTTACATTCTACAAAAATTACTTGAAATAACGGTTGAAGAGACCTTCGAATCCCTTACCGTGACGAGCTTCGTCCTTAGACATTTCGTGTACGGTATCGTGGATAGCATCGAGATTCAATTCCTTGGCACGCTTAGCAATGCGATACTTGTCGGCACATGCACCAGACTCTGCGTTCATACGCTTTTCAAGGTTTGTCTTAGTGTCCCAAACACAATCCCCCAAAAGTTCTGCAAACTTAGCAGCATGTTCAGCCTCTTCCCATGCATAGCGTTTGAATGCTTCTGCAATTTCGGGATAACCCTCACGGTCAGCCTGACGGCTCATAGCCAAATACATACCAACTTCGGTGCATTCGCCCATGAAGTGAGCATTGAGGTCCTTAATCATCTCATCGTCGCAACCTTTGGCTACACCGATAACATGTTCTTGTACAAACTCTATCTTACCTTCTTCCAACTGAGTGAACTTGTCGGCACCAACCTTACACAACGGACACTTTTCGGGAGCTGAATCACCTTCATGAACATAACCACATACTGAGCAAATAAACTTTTTCATAATCTTCTATTTTAATTAGTTAGTTAATAATATTAATATTTTATTTCTATTTTATGTATTCTTTTATCTTTTAATTAAGATTCTTTATCCGAACATTCTTTACAAACACCCTTGTAATAGTGATGAATTTCCTCTACTGCATGTCCCTCAATGTCAAGTTCGCGTGCCTCGCGTTTCTTACCTGAATAAGGGAGGTCGTACACTTTTCCACATCTACGGCAAAAGAAATGGGAGTGTAAGGATGTGTCGCCATCAAAATGAACATTCTTGTCGTTAATCGTCAGCATCAGAGCGGCTTGTTGTTCAACAAAGAGCTTCAGCGTATTGTAAACTGTAGTCTTTGAAAGCGTGGGTATGGAGTTACAAAGTGCCATGTACACTTCATCAGCCGTAGGGTGAGTGCGATGAGTCATCAAGTAATCCATAATGGCTATACGTTGCACCGAAGGTTTGATTCCATATTTTACCAATCTATCAACTGAGTTCATATATCATCTTTTTACAAGTTTGTAATGATTACATTTTTAATCACAGTGCAAATATACAACCATTTTTCATATCTACAAACATTTCCTCTCTTTTTTTACATGTTTTAAGAATATTTTTTCCTCATACCTTAATTATATATAGAGAATATTTCGTAATTTCGCCCTCCAAAAGAGAAAATAAAGAGATTTAGATACAAGTTTTATCTTATGAACTACGGATTCGTGAAAGTAGCAGCTGCCGTTCCTCAGGTGAAGGTAGCCGATTGTATGCATAACGGTAAGGAAATAACAAATTTGATTTTCCAAGCAGACAAAGCACAGGTGGAATTGTTGGTTTTCCCCGAATTGTGCATCACGGGATGCAGTTGTGGTGACTTGTTCAAGCAACGCACCCTCTTGGAGAATGCCAAAAGAACACTACTCGCCATTGAGAATGAAACAAGAGAGTGCAACGTCATATCCATTGTAGGACTTCCTTATGAATATAGGAATATGGTATTCAACATGGCTGCGGTGATTCACAAGGGAAAAATCAAACACTTTTTACCCAAATCCAACTTGTCTCCCTTGGAAAAGAATTGGTTCATGGGAGGTGAATGTCTGGGAGATGACTTTTATCGAATAGAAAGAAGCGAAGAAATCAGATATGCATGCATCAACAAACCCGTAGTATTCAGTACACCTGATTTCAAGTTTGCCGTAGAGTTTCAAGACGAATTTACGAATATTATCCCCACAAGCCCAACGAAAAGCCTGTATGGAGCAGACATCATCGCTTGCATGGGAGCCAACACTGAATACATCGGACGACATTCTTACGTCAAACAACTGATGCAGGTACATTCAAAACGTTGTACATGTGGATACCTCTATGCCTCAAGCGGATACGGAGAATCCACCACCGATGGAGTGTATGGTGGAAGTGCCTTGATATATGAGAATGGCGAACTCTTGCAGGAAAACGAACGGTTTCAGATGGAGTCACGACTCATCATCTCGGAAATTGACGTGGAGAAATTGCGCAATCGGAAATTGAGTAACAAAGACTTCCTGCGATCCGACTTCCACGATTTGACAAAGCATTTGGAAGAGGAAGAAGTCAATACGGAACACGATGAGGAAAAAAAACATCTTCCTTTGACACGAAGCATCTCTCCTACCCCATTCATTCCACAAGGGATGGAATTGGACGAACGGTGCAATGAAGTGTTCAATATTCAAGTTGCAGGACTTTGCAAACGAATCGAACACACGCATAGCCGTACAGCCGTGATAGGCATCAGTGGCGGATTGGACAGTACACTGGCACTGCTCGTATGTGCAAAGGCTTTTGACCGACTAAGACGTTCAAGAAAAGAGATTATAGGAGTAACTATGCCTGGATTCGGAACTACAGGAAGAACCTACAACAATGCCATCCAACTGATGCAATCACTGGGTGTAACCATCCGCGAAATCAGCATCAAGGAGGCTTGCATACAACACTTCAACGATATTGGCCATGATGTAAACAATCACAATGTGACTTACGAAAACGGACAAGCTCGCGAACGTACACAGATTCTGATGGACGTAGCCAATCAAGAAGGAGGAATGGTTATTGGCACAGGCGACTTGAGCGAACTGGCTCTTGGATGGGCAACTTACAATGGCGACCACATGTCGATGTACGGAGTCAATGCAGATGTACCCAAGACATTGATTCAAAGCATTGTATTATGGATTGCCGAACACCATATCGATGAATCATCAGCCCTTACTTTACGCGACATCGTAGATACCCCCATCAGCCCCGAGTTGATACCTGCCGACGAACAAGGAAACATCAAGCAGAAGACCGAAGATTTGGTAGGTCCCTACGAGTTACACGACTTCTTCCTGTATCACCTTGTCAGAAACGGATTCACACCTCGCAAAATTTTCTATATCGCACAACATGCGTTCAAAGGCAAGTATGAGGATGAGGTTATCAAGAAATGGCTGACAACCTTCTGCCGACGCTTCTTCAACCAACAATTCAAGCGCTCGTGTCTGCCTGATGGACCTAAAGTCGGAAGCGTATCACTCTCTCCGCGTGGAGATTGGCACATGCCAAGCGATGCTTGCTCAACAGAGTGGCTGAAAGAGTGTGAGGAGCTTTGAAAAGGTTTCAAGTTCAGAAAATTCTTCTCCGTTAGGAAAAACTTTTTCTCCAACGGAGGAAAAAAATATCATATCAAATAGGAATGAAAAAAGCATTATTTATTGATAGAGACGGTACCATCATCAAGGAACCGGCAGACGAACAGATAGATTCGTTTGAAAAATTGGAATTTGTCCCCAAGGTAATCAAGAACTTGGGATTCATCCGCGCAAATCTGGATTATGAATTCGTCATGGTAAGTAATCAAGATGGCTTGGGTACGGAAAGTTTTCCCGAAGAGACCTTTTGGCCTGCTCACAACTTGATGATGCGAACCTTGGAAGGCGAAGATATTATATTTGACAACGTATTGATAGACAGAAGTTTTCCTGCCGACAATGCTCCAACACGCAAACCTCGTACAGGATTGTTGACAGAGTATATGAACGGCACATACGATTTGGAAGGATGCTACGTCATAGGCGACCGTACTACTGATGTGGAGTTAGCCAAAAATCTTGGTTGCAAAGCCATCTATCTGCAAGATGACAAGAACAATTTGCCAGAAGAACTACTCCCCTATTGTGCATTGGCTACAACGGATTGGGACAAAGTGACCGAATATTTATTTGCGGGTGAACGCACAGCTGAAGTGAGAAGAATCACTAAAGAGACAGACATCCACATCCGATTGGATTTAGACGGCAATGGAACTTGCCGAATCAACACAGGATTGGGATTTTTCGACCACATGCTTGAGCAAATTGGCAAACATGGAGGTATGAATCTTGACATCAACGTAAAGGGTGACCTCCATGTGGATGAACACCATACGATTGAAGATACAGCCATTGCATTAGGCGAATGTCTTTATAAAGCACTCGGAAACAAACGAGGCATCGAACGTTATGGTTACACCCTGCCAATGGATGATTGCCTCTGCCAAGTGGCATTGGATTTCGGTGGACGTGCATGGCTCGTATGGAATGCTGAATTCAAACGCGAAAAGATTGGCGAAATGCCTACTGAAATGTTTCTCCATTTCTTCAAATCGCTCAGTGATGGAGCACGCATGAATCTGAATATCAAAGCCGAAGGAGAAAACGAGCATCATAAGATTGAAGGAATCTTCAAAGCCTTGGCTCGTGCTCTTAAGATGGCCATACGGCGCGACATCTATCATTATGAACTGCCTTCAACAAAAGGAACACTTTAGAAGAGAAAAAAATGCTTAGCAAATACCAACTGAATCAACTATACTTCAAAGATACATCGTTTGCCAACCTGATGACACGACGTATCTTCAATGTACTGCTCATTGCAAATCCCTACGATGCCTTCATGCTTGAGGATGACGGTCGAGTGGATGAAAAGATTTTCAATGAATACATGAACCTGAGTTTGCGTTATCCGCCACGATTCACGCAAGTGTCAACCATGGAAGAGGCTCAACAGAAGTTGCAAACGACCAATTTCGACCTTGTCATCTGTATGCCTGGTACTGATAACAACGATGCTTTTGACATTGCACGAAACATCAAACAACAACATACCGATACCCCCATCGTCGTGCTTACTCCGTTTTCACATGGTATCACAAGACGCATGCAAAACGAAGATTTGAGTATCTTCGAATACGTATTCTGTTGGTTGGGAAATACCGATTTGCTGCTCTCCATCATCAAACTGATAGAGGACAAGATGAACCTTGAGCATGACATCAAAGAAGTCGGTGTGCAGATGATGCTACTTGTCGAAGACTCCATACGCTTCTATTCATCTGTACTTCCTAATCTGTACAAATTTGTACTCAGACAAAGTCAAGTATTCGCAACAGAGGCTCTGAATGCCCACCAACGGACTTTACGTATGCGCGGTCGACCCAAAATTGTATTGGCACGTAGCTACGAAGAAGCAATGATGCTTTACGACAAATATGCTTCAAACATGTTGGGAGTAATCACCGATGCACGTTTTCCCAAAGGTGGACAAGTTGATCCGCAAGCAGGCATACGTCTGATAGAGGAAATCCGTAAACGCGATGAATACCTACCCTTGATTCTGCAATCTTCTGAAAGCGAAAACAAGTTAGAAGCCTTCCGTTTGGGAGTAAGTTTCGTGGACAAGAATTCGAAAAAGATGGATGTGGACTTGCGCGAAACCGTGTCAGAAAACTTCGGGTTCGGTGATTTCATCTTCCGCGACCCACATACTGATAAAGAGGTTCTTCGCATACATAATCTGAAGGAATTGCAAGAAAATATCTTCACCATTCCACATGAACTATTGCTTCACCACATCAGCCGCAACCATGTGAGCCGTTGGCTTTATTCACGAGCCATGTTTCCCGTTGCCGAATTTCTCAAGCAGATTACTTGGAAATCACTCGACGACGTAGATGCTCATCGCCAAATCATCTTCGAAGCCATCGTGAAGTACCGCAAGATGAAGAACCAAGGTGTAGTAGCCATCTTCCAACGCGACAGATTTGACCGATATTCAAACTTTGCACGCATCGGAGAAGGTTCGTTGGGAGGTAAAGGTAGAGGTCTTGCCTTCATAGACAACATGGTGATGCGTCACGAAGAGTTTGAATGTTTGGACAATGCACGCGTGGAGATACCTAAAACCGTTGTCCTGTGCACCGATATCTTTGACGAGTTCATGGACATGAACAACCTCTACCAAATAGCCTTGAGTGATGCTTCGGATGAGGAGATTCTTCGTCACTTCCTTCGTGCCAAACTTCCCGACCGCTTGGTAGAAGACTTCTTTGCCTTCTTCGAAGTAGTGAAATCCCCCATAGCCATTCGTTCTTCAAGTCTTCTTGAAGACTCTCACTACCAACCATTTGCAGGTATCTACTCAACTTACATGATACCCAACCTCGACGACAAGTATGAAATGTTGCGCATGCTTAGCGATGCTATCAAGGGAGTGTATGCCTCGGTTTATTACCGCGATAGTAAGGCTTATATGCAAGCCACCAGCAATGTGATTGACCAAGAGAAAATGGCCGTAATCCTACAAGAAGTCGTTGGCACACGCTATGGTGACCATTTTTATCCCAACATCAGTGGTGTAGCACGTTCGCTCAACTACTACCCCATTGGTAATGAAAAAGCAGAAGAGGGAACCGTCAGCATAGCATTAGGATTGGGAAAATACATTGTCGATGGCGGACTCACATTGCGCTTTTGTCCCTATCATCCTCATCAAGTATTGCAGACAAGCGAAATGGAGATAGCCCTACGCGAGACACAAACCCAATTCTATGCCTTGGATATGAAAAACGTAGGTGCGAACTTCTCCATAGATGACGGATTCAACATCTTGAAACTACACATCAAAGAAGCAGAAGCCGAAGGTGCACTCAATTACATTGCTTCCACATATGACCCCTACGATATGGTTATTCACGATGGAATATGGCCTGGTGGACGCAAATTAGTGACTTTTGCAAACATCTTGCAACACGATGCATTCCCCTTAGCCAAGATATTGCAATTGGTGCAGACCTACGGACAGAGCGAAATGCGAAGACCCGTAGAAATTGAATTTGCCGTAAAATTGAATCCCGATAAAACAGGAACATTCTATCTCTTACAAATACGTCCGATTGTAGATAGTAAAGAGATGCTTGACGAAGACCTTACTGAGGTGAAGGATGAAGAAACAATCTTGCGTTCGTTCAATTCATTGGGTCATGGTGTAGTATCCGATATTCAAGACATCATCTACGTCAAGACAAACGGATATTCTGCAAGCAACAACCAACTCATTGCATACGACATTGAGAAACTGAACCGTCGATTCCTTGATGAAGGAAAGAATTATATTCTTGTAGGACCTGGAAGATGGGGAAGTAGCGACACTTGGTTAGGCATTCCAGTGAAGTGGCCTCACATTTCAGCTGCGCGTGTCATAGTAGAAGCTGGACTGACCAATTATCGGGTAGACCCGAGTCAAGGTACTCATTTCTTCCAAAACCTCACATCCTTTGGCGTAGGCTATTTCACCATCAATGCCTATTGCAACGATGGTGTGTATGACCAAGAGTTCCTGGATGCTTTACCAGCCATCGAAGAAACCCGTTTCCTCCGCCATATTCACTTTGACAAACCTTTGATTGTGAAAATGGATGGAAAACGTAATCTTGGAGTAGTGTTAAAACCAATCGAATAAAAAGCCCTCCACAGAGTTGTGTGTTATGAGAAAAATAATCCCTCTCTTCATCACGTTTGCTATCACCTTAAGCATAAGCAATTGTTGGAAGCAAGATAAGCCTATCTCACTTTCCACCATCCATGATTTACAACAAATCAAGGATAGCGAGCGATTAACTGTGATTACCCTCTACAGTTCAACCACCTATTTTATCTATCGGGGTGAGCCAATGGGGTTTCAGTATGAATTGGCCGAACAATTTGCAGACGAACTCGGTGTAGCATTAGAAGTGAAAATTGCACCGAACGTACAAGAAATGCAACGTATGCTGCTCGATGGAGAGGGAGACCTCATAGCCTACAACATGCCCGTAACCTTTGAAGGTAAAGAAAACCTGTTGTATTGTGGCGAAGAGGTTGTGAATCACCAAGTGTTGGTACAACGGAACAAACGAAAATCAAAACCCTTGAATGATGTCACACAACTCATTGGCAAAGAAGTGTATGCAAAGACGGGAAGAAGCCTTAACCGCCTGCGAAACCTGAATACAGAGTTGGGAGGAGGCATCATCATACACGAAATCAGTTCAGACAGCATCACCGAAGAAGACCTTATCACCAAAGTCGCCTTGGGTGAAATAGAGTACACCGTATGCGATAACGATGTAGCACGGCTCAATCGAACCTATTTCCCACAATTGAACATCAGCCTGCAAGTAGGACTTGACCAACGTTCATCGTGGGCGGTACGTAAGAATCAGCCATTATTAGCCGAAGCAGCAGATATCTGGCACAAGGAGAACATGACTTCACCTGCTTATAAAGCCAGTATGAAACGCTACTTCGAACAATCCAAAGCACAACCTCATTACTACATCTTATCCGTCAAGGATGGTAAAATTTCACACTTCGACCATCTCTTCAAAAAGTATGCCGACAGTATCCTGTGGGATTGGAAAATGCTTGCATCATTGGCTTATAAGGAGTCAAACTTCGACACAAGCGTAGTATCATGGGCTGGAGCCAAAGGATTGATGCAACTCATGCCTCGTACTGCGCGTGCCTTAGGTGTACCTGAAGGAAAGGAACACTATGCTGAAGAAAGTGTAAGAGCAGCCAGCAAATACCTCAAACAGATGGAAAGAAGTTTCCGAAGCATCGAAAACAGAGATGAACGCATCAATTTCGTTTTGGCATCCTATAATGCAGGTATCGGACACATATACGATGCTATGGCATTGGCCGAAAAACATGGATACGACAAACACGTCTGGGAAAACAATGTAGAAAAATTCATCCTCCTCAAAAGCAAACCCGAATACTACAACGACAGTTTATGCCGAAACGGATACTTCCGAGGAGTCGAAACCTATAACTTTGTACGCGAAATCAGAGCAAGACATCGCATTTATGAATCAAAAATAAAGGAATGATGAACCTCTTTGATGAAATCCTGCAATATCATGAATCAAACTTGCCGTTGACAGAGAAATACAAGCGTCTCTACGACTTGCTCGACCGCATGTGCAAAGAGTTGACAGAGGATTATAAAACAGATTTCTCCAACCTCTTTTCACGTCTCTATGCCATTTGTAAACATACAGGATTCCGACGAAATGCCATTGAACATTTCCGTCAACACACCCGTCGTATCATTCGCAACGAAGAAACTCCCGAAGAGTCAAGATATCCCTATGATTTAAAAGCTTTATGCGAAGCTGTCAGCCACTTCTACCACACTCCTATACCTGATAAGTTGAATGCCGCTCTACCGCATGAATGGCGTGCTTTGAGCAACAATCCTTCCGCTCAATCCAAAGTCAAACATATCCGTTTGGTAACCGACCATTGGGACGAAAAATTCCTCTATGGATATAGCGAACAGGATGCAAGCGACAAACTTCTTCGGGTAGATTATGCATGTGCAAGCAACTTGCCTGAAATCTTGTATCAAGGAGCACAATTGAACCTGCTTTCCGTTGTTTCGCATGAAGATGTACTGACCCCCGAACTTATCATTTTAGAGCCTGATTACTTAATAGACATCAGTAGTCTGGCCGAATGTCTGCAAAACTATGGCGACCATCCGCTAAACTACATTGTCAGCAAATTTCGTCCGCGTGAAACCAGTCATTACATTTTGTTGGGAAATGCCGCTAACCAGTTTCTTGACGATTGTGTCAACGAGCAACCCCAGCAACCGGCAACATTCGAACGCTCTATCCAGAAAGTCTTCAGGAATGAGATGCTGGCATATTCGTGTTGCGACAAGATTGACCGCGAATACTTCAAACAAGCTGAGTCACAATTCAAATACATCCGCGAGACCGTACAAGCGGTATTCAATTCACCAACCTGCCAGATAGATAAAGATGGAGCCTTGTTGGAACCCTCTTTTGTTTGTGAACACATGGGGTTGCAAGGACGTATGGATTTCCTTCAAGGCGATTTCAGAAACCTTATAGAACTGAAATCAGGCAAAGCTGAAGGCATAGGAATGAATGTAAGACCCAAGCAAAGCCATGCCCTGCAAATGGCTCTCTACAAAGAAGTGCTCTATTACAGCATGGATATACCGCGCGATGCCGTAAACTGTTACCTCTTCTATTCGCAATATCCCAAAATGTTTGCCGAACGGAGCCACAAGGCACAGATACAGCATGCGATGAACTTGCGCAATCACATCATTGCCAATGAACAAAGCCTCAAGAAAGATGGTGGACGAGAACTGATGTCAACACTGAATCCCGACTTGCTGAATACACACGGTGTAAAAGGAAAACTTTGGGAAATATACCAACGTCCGAGTCTGGAAGGATTCATTGCACCTATTCATCAGATGGACACCCTTCTTTCCGACTATTTCTACACATTTACGGCTTTCGTAGCACGCGAACAATTCCTTTCAAAGACAGGCGATACACGCCCAGGCTCCAACCAAGGATTCGCTGCTACATGGAATCTCGATACAGACACCAAAATAGCAGCAGGAAACCTGTTAAAAGACCTTTCCATACACGAGTTCCTCGAAAATGAAGGCATCGAAAAAGTAGTATTGGACATACCCTCGTATGCGAATGACTTCTTACCCAATTTCCGACAAGGAGACATCATCATGCTCTACGAGCGAAACGATGAACTTGACAATGCCACCAACCACCAAGTCATACGTGGAAGCATTGAAGAACTAACTACCACAAGCATAACCATCACCCTGAAGAACAAGCAACGAAATCCCATTGTGTTCAACTCCGACAGCAAATATGCCATCGAACACGACTATATGGATTCCTCCTACACCGGATTATACAGAGGATTATATACCCTACTCACTACCCCAAAACATCGAAGAGAACTCTTGTTGAGTCAGCGACAACCCCAAAGCGACCCGACAAGAAAACTCAATGGTACGTATCTGAACGATACCATCAACAACATCGTCCTCCAAGCCAAACAAGCCAAGGACTACTTCCTTTTGATAGGCCCTCCGGGAACAGGAAAAACAAGTGTCGCTCTACGTTCGATGGTAGAAGAATTTCATAGCGATAAAGAAACAAACATCCTGTTACTATCTTACACCAACAGAGCCGTTGACGAAATATGCGAGATGCTCGAAAACATCTCCACCGACATTGAATACATCCGTATTGGTGGCGAACTTTCGTGTAGCAAACCCTATCAACCACGTCTGCTGAAAAATGTCATGCAAACATGCAGAAACAGAGCAGACGTTGTGGCAAGACTCAACGGAATACGCATATATACAGGTACTGTTTCATCCATCATGGGACATCCCGAACTATTCGAACTCAAGCACTTTGACGTAGCTATCATCGACGAAGCTTCGCAGATATTGGAACCTCAAATCATTGGTATATTATGTGCCCATAAAGGCAATTTGTGTGCCATCGACAAGTTTATCCTCATTGGAGACCACAAACAACTTCCTGCCGTAGTATTGCAACCTATCCAAGACTCCATCGTAAACAACCCGAGTCTGCACGAAATAGGTCTTACCGATTGCAGAAACTCCCTCTTCGAACGTCTTTTGAGCAACCAGCAATCAACCCATTCACATGCCATGCTACACCGCCAAGGAAGAATGCATCCTACCATAAGCGACTTCGTAAACGTTCATTTCTACGACAACAAACTCGACATAGTACCCGTACCACACCAACTTTCACCCCTCGAATGGAATATCTATGACGAAACAGACACACTACAACATCAAGTAGCCACACAACGTTTCACCTTCATCAACACTCCCTACCCTCCGATAGAAGATTCCAACAAAGTCAATCGTAACGAAGCTGTCCATGCAGCCCAAATCGTAAACACCATACACACCCTTTGCGTCCAGAACCAATTACCCTTCAATGCCTCCAAGCGGATAGGCATCATCGTACCGTTCAGAAACCAGATATCAATGATTGCTCACGAACTGGCCAAACTGGGAATACCCGAAACATCAGATATCACCATCGACACCGTTGAGCGGTACCAAGGTAGCCAACGCGACATCATCATCTTCAGTACCACCATCAGCCAACCTTACCAATTGCAGATACTTTCCGTACCTACCCGATTGACAAATGGTGAAGTCATCGACCGTAAACTCAATGTAGCCATCACCCGAGCCAAGAAACAACTCTTCATCATCGGCAATGCCCACTTGCTCAGCCAAAACCCCATCTACCAAAAACTCATCGAATACAGTTGAACCAACCACTCCCTCTATTAAAGTCATTACCCTTCAACAACATGTTATAAACTTTCAAACAATCTTTTCTACAATACAGAATTAATAATTCAACAAATATTATACAGTAGATTTTCAACACATAAACACTATAGTTTATAATAAAGAATCATATCGTTACTAATTGGGATACAACACTATTACAGAAAAGAATAACGTAAGTTCAATATAAGGAACAAATTTGGACTCTGCCAAGTGCCTATTGTCCGAAATCGAAAACCAGATATCCCACGGTTATTACAATATGATTACCTCCTTGGTATGTTCACCCAAAGAATAAACATTATACATAGAATAACCAAATGCCACCCTTCCAACTATATGGAGGAGTGGCATTGTTCTTTATTTTGCATTTATGCAAACTCAACATTTAACAAACTCAACACTTAACACTCCCTCCGTACATCCCGATTTCGAAATGCGGATATTGCCAACGGGTTTGCCAATATGGTAGATGCATCGGTACTAAAATTACTATTGAATGATGTCTGAGATTCGTTCCATTAGTGAACGGGCAGGTTCTATCATAGGGAGAACTTCTTCCTCCGTTGTTTGATAAAAGCAGTTGTAATCACCCTTTTCACGCATGGTTTGCAATTGCGAATAGAGTCTTCCGTCATCCAACGTGAACAGTCCTGTCTTAACATAATATCGTCCGAACATAGCTACAACCCCTCTATGCGTATTCACCTCATGTTTGTCATGAATCAATAATGCCGATACAGCATGAAATAACGCATAATAGAGACGATTGGCAATGTTATCCCAATACCCCAAAGTGCGCAAACCCTCAATTTGTGAGAAGATGGCTTGTGCTTTTTCGTATTCAAGTTTTACCAATATGTTACGTTCTTCTTCGCTCAAACTCATAACAAAACTATTTTATCGCGTTCCACATTCTTGTAGAATGGAAGGAACGAAGATTTGTTCCATTCCTCTTTCGTATATATGACAGGAATGATGGCTTCGCCAATATTCCATCCAAGGTCAGTGAAAGGATACACCACATTGTCGTAGTCAGCCTTTTCAATTTTCTGTTTGTCCAGAATGATGAGTATGTCCCAATCCGAATCTTCGCGAGCTTCACCACGTGCACGCGAGCCATACAGTAGCACGTGTCCGTTATGCGGAATTGCTTTGCGTGCCACTTCTTTGATTTGATTGATTACGACATCCCGTTCCATATTCACCTTCTTTTCTTTCACTTGTATGGCGCAAAGATACGTGCTTTCTTCCGCTTTTCCAAAGAATTCACCCTTTTTGTTTGCAATGGCGAGATTGAAAACAGGAAACTTCCCATGATGCATGACTGTATGAAGTAATGTATTCATAAACTCAACATTTAATAAACTTAACATTTAACAAACTCAACACTTAACACTCCCTCCGTACATCCCGATTTCGGAATGCGGATGTTGCCTGACAATAACCACAGGTTTTTATAGAACACGAATTGTACGAATTACACGAATCTTTTGTACGTCGTTATAATGACTTGCTTTTAAGCAAATGATAGGGTTGAGAAAAAAGAAAAATCCCCCGCCCTATATGGTTGTATATGGAGCGAGGGAGAGTTAAACGTACATTGTAATTAACCTATGACATTACAAATGTTAGCGTTGCAAAACGTTGAGGAATTATAAGATTCTGCCTTCATACAATTGTTCAACAGGAAAGACCAAATCCCAATTCTTTCCCCATACGATATTTCCGTTTTCAATATTGAAACGGCGGAACTTTTTGGCATCAAGATACTTATTGTATTGCGGATGCGGATGTTTGCGGATAAATTCTCCCACATCCACCGTCTGTACCGTATTGTCATTGAATGTCAGGCTGACCGTCAGGTTACCCATATCGACTGCATCGATTATATACAATCTGTCCATACCGTTTCCTCCTATATTCTTTTTTTGATATTCGTACTTCTTATAGATTGTTTCATAACAAAGAATTTCACCCATTTGTCAATGATGTTCTTTTGGTATTTTCGGATAAATTCTTCTACCGTACGCTTATCCTTTTCAGGCAGTGGCTCTGCACCTTTTTTCTCCCGTACACGCACTTCCACCAATACGCCATCCATCATGATAAGTTCAAAAACACTTTCTCTAGCTCCATGAATCACGTGGACATGTATAGGTTCGTGCTCATTTGAGTAGAAATAGAAGATAAATCCAAAATATTCAAAAATCTTCGGCATAAAAACTTTTTTTTATATCTGAATCCATTATCACCGCAAAGATACACGCTTTCTTCCGCTTTTCCAAAGAATTCACCCTTTTTGTTTGCAATGGTGAGATTGAAAACAGGAAACTTCCCCATGATGCATGACTGTATGAAGTAATGTATTCATAAACTCAACATTTAATAAACTCAACATTTAACAAACTCAACACTTCACATTCCCTCCGTACATCCCGATTTCGGAATGCGGATGTTGCCTGACAATAACCACAAGTTTTTATAGAACACGAATTGTACGAATTACACGAATCTTTTGTACGTCGTTATAATGACTTGCTTTTAAGCAAATGATAGGGTCGAGAAAAAAGAAAAATCCCCCGCCCTATATATGGTTGTATATGGAGCGAGGGAAAAAAGATGTGTGAGTGTTATTATTTCTCCAATCGGTACATCATTATTGTTTCGTTACCATGTTTGTTTTGCATCTCAGAAATGAAGTTTCTTACGTATGAATAGACACTTACAAATTGTTGTTTCTCCTTTTCAAATTCAAGATACTCCAACAACGTTTTTGTCGATTCTACGATATTTTCATCGTCTGATGAAACTTCTTCCGTCGGAAGTTTTTCATTCAATGCATCAATTCTTTCATTTAGAATTTCTAATTTCTTGGTCGCATACTCAATGAATCCTAATTTCAAGGCAGCTATCAAGTAGTATTGATGTATAAGTTCAGTTTCCTCCTTTTCTATAGCCGCTTCAAATATAAGACAAAAACCATTCAGCAATATCTCTTGTTGCTCGTTTGAAATGGGGACATTGTTTTCAAATTGGTCGTACACATAATTGTAATAATCTCTCCATGCTTTGTCAGCATTGTTCCGGTTCTTGTTGTTCAACCACCATATTCCAAGATAGACATAAGCTATTTTGTTTCCCAATTCAATACTCTTATTCAACAAGGACTTTGTTTTTGCATTGTATGGTGGAAGGTCGTCCTTCCCCTTCATATACTCTTTTGCCAAGATTAAATAGTTTTCAGACAGTTTATCAGAATCAGTCTCTGCCAACATTATTTTTTCTTTTAAACCTGTCAAATAAGTTATTGTCTTGTCAAAGTATTTAGTTTTGGATTCATCGCCAAATAAGTTCTTGAGCTCTTGATTATAACTTATTAAATGCTTATGGTACTTATATAGTATTTCTTCATAAAGGAGTTCAATGTCTTTATAGTAAAGTTGGGAAAGTAGGATAAAGGCATTCATTTGATCCATTATGTCTTTTGTAGTTTCACTACATTCTTCGGAATACATGCGGTCTGCACATTCAAAGAATTTACGCCATGCAAGATTCGCATTGTCTTTGTGATAGAATTGGTCATCATATGAGTCCATGTATATCTTTCCCAATTCTGCATAACAATAATAATCCCCCTTGTTGGCTCCTTCTTGGAATGTACGGATAGCTTTGTAGGTGTTTCCCTTATCTTTCCAAATCTTGCCTATTTTGCGATATGCCTCCTTGTAACCAAGTCTGGCACTTTCTTCATAATAATAGATTGCTTGCTCTTCGTCTTCAAAGGTGTCATTGTATCCATAATAGCAATCTTCTGCCCTTCTATAATAACTTTCAGCGAGACTTTCTTCGTATTCTTCCTCCTCATCGTCAGAGAAATCTTCCATGTCTGACATTTCATTCGGCAAGTTCAATATCAAATCAATAGCATCAGGTATTGAAATATTAAAGAATTCGCGAGCATCATTTACTCTATAACCTTTTTCTGTCAAAACTGCATGAGCTATTTTCTCAGCCAAGTCACAATTGTAAAACTCTCGTTTGTACACTACTATAAATGGAGTGGCTACCCCTGTTGAAGAAGACAATTCCCTTGCACGTTCATCAGGGTCTTTGGTGGTTTTTCCTATTTTGACAACCCCTTGATACGAAGGGTTCATCATGACATAAACATATCCTTTCATTGTTAATTATAATTTATAATACATTATTACATTTATGTTCTTATAATTTTTCATCCAAACAGCATTTTTGCAAGTTCTTCTTTTTGTACTTCTATTCTTTCTGTTGGGAATATGGTAGATGTTGCTAATGACGTTTTTCTATTCAATAAAGCATCCAGTGTTTCGTCAAATGATTTGAATTTGTCACTGATAGCCATCGGGTAGTACACAAATACATCCTTTGTTTGTCCTATTCGATATGCTCTATCTGTAGCTTGATTTTCCTTTGCAGGATTCCAATGACGGCTATAGTGTATAACGTGATTGGCAGCTGTTACATTCAATCCCATACCGGCAGCTATCGGAGACATTATGATAATGTTGAATCCTTCTTTTGATTGAAATTTGTCAATCGTTGTTTGTCGCGATTGCTTTTCAGAAGTCTTTTGTCGCACAATGGTAGGTGTGTCTCCATTGATAATTTTAGGAACTATACCATATCTGTTCAAACAGACTTGTTGTAGCATTCTTTGTATATCTTTTCTTTCAGCAAAGATGATAGCTTTTTCATCCTTAGACTTGATGGTGTCGAGAAAAGATATTGTAACAATCAAACGTGCTGAATTTTCAATGATGTCTTGTTGTTCATGCTCCGTCAATGTTTTTGTATACAAGTAGGGATGTTCGGATATCTCACGAATATCCAGAATGGTTTGAAGCATATTGGGTTGTTGGCCGCTTGTGTACATTTCCATTGCCTTCATATATATTTTTTCTTGAAGAGCAGGCATCAGTACTTGTTTCTTCAATTCTTCCTTTTGAGGTAAATCTTTAGCGGCATCCTTTTTTAGACGACGCATCATATAAATGCCTAACTTGTCATGAATTTCATTTCCAAGAGCCTCAATATCAACATCTTCCTTTTTTAACGGGTTTTGATATTTTGCTGCAAATTCTTTGGCATTCCCCAATAGACCTGGTACACAAAAATCCATAATACACCAAAGGTCAACAAATGTATTTTCAACAGGCGTTCCCGTCATTGCTATCTTGAAATTGCTTTTGAGAGCTTTAGCTGCATTGGTGACGAGTGTTCCTGGTGACTTTATCTTTTGTGCTTCATCAAGTGCAACAATATCAAATTCTACAGCACAGAAATTCAATTGAGCAATGCGTAAGGATTCATAGTTGGTCAAAATAATGTCCATCCGTTGCATCATTTCTACCGAATCCCTGTCGAATTGTCTTGGTATATCTTTAGAAGTTAACCTATGTACCCTTAGGCGTGGAGAACTGAAGAATTTGGCATATTCATTTTCCCAATTCTCGAGCAATGAAATTGGTGCAACAATGAGATAAGGCTTATGATTGGCGTATTGTCTTGAATGCCAATCTATGAAGTATAGTATTTGCAATGTTTTACCCAATCCCATGTCATCAGCCATCAAACAACCGCTTGCTTTGTTCTGATACAAATATTGTAGCCATGCAACACCTTCTTCTTGATGAGCCTTCAATGGATATTCTTCACGGAGATAAGGATTCTTGAACAACGTATATTTCTCGTTTTTCTTTATGTCTTGTTCAAGTTCCGAAAAGCCTAAATTTTCAGCGTTTTCTTCAATAATGAGTACCCTACGTTCTTTTCGCTCGATACACTTTCCTTCATAATCCATTTCAACAGGAACAGTGGGCTGTTTCAGTTGTTTTGTAGCCATTTCAGAAAGAAACTTTGCATCGTTCAAGTCTATCATCGTTTCTCTGTAATTGACAACAGGCTGTTTTGCACAAACAGCTTCTTCAATCTTAGAGTTGAGGATTTCAAGTTCCTTCCTGTTTCTGATAACTATATTGGCAGTTCCGTTTTGCGGAGTTTCTATAGTTGCACCCGGTATCCAACATGATTCATACGGACTTAGGAACGGATAGAACTTTGGTTTGTAAATGCCTATCTCTATCACACGGTCACTGTATAATTCAGAAAAATCGAATGATTCGGGGTCAAAATATTCAGTAGGTCGTTCAATAATGTCTTTTATTTCTTCAGAAGTTTTGTGTCTGCCTACAGTCTTCTTCAAATGTTCGAGGTTCGACTTCTGTTCGGGATTCAGAACAACTCTTACCCGTTCGCCATTTTCGCGTTGTACGGGGTAAACACCTTGAACCTTTCTCATCTTGTCAAACGTCTGTTGGAACTTCTTGTTCTCTTCAATGTTTACCGATGGGTCAATAGTGAAGCCTTCTTCATCGCGTCCAATTTCAATTTTAATCTTTTCGGGCGTAAATACATTCTCGTTTTGAAGATAGCTGTCAAGTTCACATCCTGCTTCAATGGCCAGTTCCTTTATTTTTGCAAAAGTTCGTAGATTGTAGTCAGTGGTTTTTAAGCTTTCATCTGTTTGATTGAAATCCTCTATGAATAAAATCAGCTCATATTGCTTTTCATTGAGCAAATATTTGTTGTTCTCGATGGTCACAATATTTCCTTGACGTTCGTATGTGAGCAACTTTCCATCAGGTACATGGGTAAGCAACTCAAAACAGTATTTGAAATCCGAAGCGTTCATAATGCTTTCTCCCCGAATCCTCATTCCCTTTTTGTAAACATCGGGAATGTTTAATAGTATGCGGTCATCATCTTCCATCAAATATATGCTTTCAAACGGGACGAAGCATTCATACTCGTTTGCTGTTGCATGACCATTATTTACAAGCGTTTCCAATGGGAAGAAATAGATACAGTCATTCGTTTGCCACCAATCTTCAAATGGCATATTATTTCCGTCAACATTCGAAGTGAACGTTATACCTTCATTGCATATGTTTTGTTTTAGCATGGTTATCTTAAATTTATTGTTATAGTTTCAGATACTCCAAGGGATTCTTTGAACAAGAAAGCACCACCTGCATCTTTGTAATAGCCAATAGTTATTTCCGCACCACTACAGAAATGAACCAATTCACTCCAATTATCTATTTTTGCTCCCTTTATCCAAATTGAGCCAATAGGCATTTCACCGGGGAACATATTCCTCAGTCTGGCATATTTGTTGCTTGCCGAAATACTGTTCATATAAAATCCCCATTCGTCAGCAACAACCCGCATACCATTCACCCATTTACTATAAATGGCAGGCTTTATATTGGTTGTATATATTGGTAATGTCTTTTGGCTTTCCTCTTTTGTCTCTCTGATAGAAGCTGAAACGGTTTTCAATGAAGATTCATATTTGCTATTGATTGGTTCTTCTTGATTTATTTTTGTGGAAGCATAACTGAATTCTTCTGTCGAATACTTTGTAGCTTTAAACAGTTCGTCATCTTTAGTATTGAATCGTTCATCATTATTTTGGGTAAAGATAATGCGTTGCATCCAGTTAGACATACGGTGTTGCCAACTTCCCCTGTGAGTCAAACGGCCTTCTTCACGCCATTGCAAGAATCCGTAACCAGTATCTTCAACAAGCAATCCGATGGATGGTACTTTCAAATCATTGGTTGAATACAATTGACTCTTGAATGTCGTGACTAATTTTACCTGATGGTGAGTCTTGTTATATACATATACGGAACCCACATCTGAAAATTCCACAATCATTTTATTTCGAATGAAGAATACAAGGGCTGACGTTTGTGATTTTGATGATTGGGTTTCAATGAAGTGTCTGATGAATGTGCTACCTATTCGTCTGTCATTTCTCAACATCATTTTTATTGCTGTTGAACCGACAATCTTGAATCCGCTAAGCTCATTGATATATTCAAGCCAGAACTCTTTTCTTTCGGGGTCTTGTACGCAGACTTCAAAGAATACTTCTATGATTTGTTGCGCAAACCATAAGTAAACTTGTTCTTTGGCATGTTTTAATTTTCGTGCATCTTCATCGGTTGCACCCGAGAAAGGTGCCCATGTCGCAGCCAATGTGACATCACCCAAATAATTGTTGATAAATCGACATAGAGTCATTCTCGATATGGCATTACCAGATTTTTCTTCTTTTTCAACAAGATTTGCAAATACCAGTTTCTTTGTCCGGTCAAGGTTGTGGATGTCAAAGATTTTTCCAACAAACTCAAGGTCAGACGTTTTCTGTTGTTCCACATACTTGATTATCACGTCTGAATAATATGATTGATTGAATGTGGTATTCTTGAAACCTAAAACAGTAGGAGCTTCAAACAAGTCGACATTCTTTGCTCTTAATATAGCAGCCAAGCGCAATGGTCCGCTGTTGTCAAAAAGATTGGCATGATTTCTCAGTATCAGATAGCGTCGATTATTACCTTGATAATATTGTAGTTTCTTCATAACGAGTTCACCTGTTGCTTCGCGACATTCTCTTTCGAGAAAACACCATGAATACATCAGATAGAAAACCAGTCCGTTGAAATACATATCTCTCCAACCTCTATCAAGTAAATCAAGTGCAAAACGATAAGCTTTGATGTTTGCACGCAAATACATCAAGTAATATGATATGATACGAAGCTCCCGACTACTCCAATTTTCCAAAGAGTGGTTCTCTTTAGCACACAGATATTCTACTTTTTTAATAACCTCATATATAATATTTTTGGGAACTTCTATAGGTTTTTCCACAAGCATACGTTCCTTTATCTCGTTCAATCGCTTCATATTCTTGTTAATGACTCTTTCAGTCTGATGGTCAGCAACACGATTGGCCAATAAAGGAAAGTCCCGAATGGCATCAATATTAATCTTCAAAAGGCTATTGATACTGCTCATGATTTTATTTTGAATCTCCGTTCTGCAATTTCTTCAAGTTGTTTCTCGGCATTTGTTCTTACACGAAACTCCACTCTTCGTGATAGGCTCATATCTTCTTTACCATCCACAAGAATAGGCTGACTGGATGAAAGCCCATTAGCAGTTATCAGACTTTTTGCCCATTGCGATTCATTTTCGGTCATAAGGCCAAAACAATATTGAAGAACTGTTCTTGTTCTGTTTTGCGACAATTCCATGTTGTGGAAATATTCACCCGAGCTATCCGTATGTCCTTCGATGCGGATTTCCACGATATTGTCTCTGTATTTGGGGCGGTTAAGCACTTTAATGTAGCGAGGAAAGAAGTCATTAAGAATATCTTTGAAATTCTGTTTCAATACCGCTTTGTCCAAGTCAAACAACATAGATGGCTCTTGGAATCTCACACACAGAGTAGAATCAATAGTTGCTCGCCATACCGTCAAATCTTCCTTGAACTCCTCTTGAAGGTCTATGTATAATTGTGTCTTGATTTGGTCATACTGTTGAACAACTTTTTCGTCCTCTTCTGCTTGTTCTTGAACGCGTAACAGGGCACTCATCAGCAAGAGTACAAAGATGAAGAGCAGACCTGCCATCAAGTCGCCAGTGGAGAGAGCAAACGCATTCTCTTCACGTTCTTCGTGAACTGTAGATTTCTTTTTCATTAGCGTTTACGTGAATTGAGTGAATCTGCTAACATTTCAGCTATTTCCATTTGGCTTTGAATGGTGCTTGAAAGTGCATCAGTGGTCTCTGTCAGTTTTGAACTGTATTGTTCAAGATACTTTTGTGTGGTAGCTTGAACCGTCCTGCTGTATTCCGTCAGACCTGATTGGAGTTGGGCGAAGATATTCGCTATTCCATCTTTGATAGTTTCAAATTTATCTACATAGTCTTGCGACATTTCACCCGTATCGTTCATCATTTTGATTATGTCCTCAATACTTTGCTGGCTGTTACGCTGCATTTCGTTTATTTTTGTCGTATATTCAGCCTGTGCCAGATTGAATTGTTCGGTAGCCTTTGCCATGTCACCCGTGATGTTTTGCAGATGTTCAGTACTGTCAGTGATGTATCCTTGTGCTATTTGGAATTGGTTCATAGTACCGGTGATTTGCTTATTCATCATTTCGAGGCGTTCAAGCCCTTGATTGAATGTTTCAAGCAATTTTCTTGTTTCTGCTGTTGTTCCTTCTTGCAAAGCCATCAGATTAGCTTGTTTGTTATTCACATCTTCTGTGATATTCTTTACTGATTCTTGCATCGTTGATGAAAGTGAAGAGACTGTTTCGCTTAGGAATGAACTCATCTTTTCGGATGCTACAGTCATATTGTTCACCATTTGTGCATTCTGTTCTTGAGTAGATTGAGTTATACCACTCATGACATTGCGTATTTCCGTCATCGTATTTTGCTGGATGGCAAGTAATCCTTCTTGTTTTTGGCTTAAATTGTCTGTTATGCCTTTTACCGAATCAGTTACCGATGCAGATAGGGCTGATACTGTACCATTCAAATAATCACTCATTTTTTCTGCCGCTTCGGCAAGTTTCAGCATCATTTGGTCAGTTTGTTCTTGTGAAGTTTGTGTAATGCCGTTCATTACCTCCTTCACATCATTTATAGCTTGACTAATGGATGCGGTTGCCAATGCCATTTGTTCTTGCATTTGCTGCATAGTGGTAGAACTTGCATTTGCCGAAGAAGCGGAGATTTCTGCCATTGCGTTCTTTACGTCTTCTATCGTAGATTGCAATGTGGCAGACATTGTTTCCATTTGGGTCGGGAAGTTTCCCATCGTTTGAGTCGCTATACCAAGTTGTGAAACCAACTCTTCCAGCCCCCGTGTGGCATTTCCTGAAAATCCGTCAATAACTGCCGACATACTACCTTTCAGTTCATTTACCACATTTTGTATCATATCAGTTGCAGGTGCGGAAACTTTCTCAGCCATACTGTCAATATGTTCCACTATGGCTCTTGTTGTTGCATTCACATTCTCCATCAGCGGTAGAATCTTTTGTTGCATCTGACGTGAGAGCGATTCATCGAATCCATTGTTCAATTCAAGTGCAAGGTCAGTAGAGAAGGACTTCAAAGCCCTTGATTGCTCTACATTTTCAGTAAGAATTTCACGTATGGCATTACCAATCGTTGTCAATTGTCCTTCACTATTGGCATATACCAGTTTTTCTTGTATTGCATTCGCATTAGCTTCAGATTTGGCGATGACAGTTCTCGTCTGCGTTTCCATCATATTCCTGATGTTGACATATAGTCCATCCATCATCTTCTGTTGGTGAATTATATTCAATTTTACGTCATCAATGTAGTATAGTGAATCCAATTTTTCTGTCAAATCAAACAGTTGTCTGGAAAGTTTATTTCGCCAACGTTTGTCAAATATGGTATAAATCAAAGACAGAGACATACCGACGAGTGATGTAAAGAATGCCGTACCCATACCACTCAACAGAGTTTGAATACTCTTTTGGATGTTTTCGGTATTCGAACTGTCAAAATTCTGTATTCCCAACGTCAGACCAAGAAACGTACCAAGCAATCCCAAACCCACCAAAGTACCCGAAGCGGTATCCAACATTCTCATGTTGATGCTTCTTACTTTGCAAGCTTTGAATTCCGAAAAGAACTCCGATGATGGGATATTGGTCTTTTTTTCTCCGTTGATGTCAATATTGATGCTCTTTTTGTAATCATTCAATATTGTCACAAGTCTTTTTGTTTCTGACAATGCTTTTACACGGTCTTCGCTCTTGTTCACCTTCTTAAGTATGCTTGAAAGTTTGTACACCTTAAGGGCTTGATATATAAAGAGTAAGAATACAAGGATTATAAATCCTGTAGAAAGAGGGGTAATGTTGTTAGTGATAAAATCCATGATATTGAAAATGTACGATTTGAAGTTATACGTCTAATTACTTTCTCCCATTTCAGCAACCATCCAACGCAAACTTCATATAGATATAAAAAGAAAGCGTAGGCATCGCCATATCTCTACCGGGTTCACCACAAACCCCAAACACACTATGGGTAAGCCTACGCAAATAGCGCAAACCCCAATGTGTGTTTGGATGTTCAAGAATAGCTCGCTTTCTTTTTTTCGAAGTGGTGATTCGGTAGAGAAATGAGCAATCAAAATGTCTTGTGCCTGCCGATAAGATTCGGTAAGCACGCTACAAAGGTACGTAATGTTTTCGGAACGGCAAAAGGTTTTTGACAAGAACCCCATCTTTTATCACAAATATGTTGTCGCAATGCAATGACAAAGTAAAAGCTAAACAAAATGCTTACCAAATGCTACAAGCATGCTTATAGCAATGCATGAGTAATACTCAAGTAATACTACAAGTAATGCTATAACAATGTTATACGTTTGCTATACGATTCGTATTCGATGCTGCATTTTTGCACGTTCGATTGTTCATTTTTGCATATTCGATTCCGCATTTTTGCGTAAGGAAAATCAATTGAGGGGGTGGTAATTTGATGTCAGGGGGGTATAATCAAAATACCACCCCTAATATAGCTGATAATAATATCATTATGAGTGTCGAAAAGCCGTTTGAAAGCGGGTCGAAAAAGTAGAAAAATGGGTTTTATGTCTTTTTTTACCTCATTTTATGCTTTATCTTCTTATATTTGCTACATTTACTGCTATTTACTATACTTTACCAAACTATACTTTATACTCTATTCAGATATAATATATCTCTTGAAAGTAATGTATAATGGGACAATTTGTAGGGGTATAGATTCTGCATAAAATCAACAGTAAACAAATCAACAGTACTTTCGCGTTTCGCAATCATGTGCATCAATCATGTCCAACACTTCTGTCATGGTCATACGACGACAGCTGTTTACGACCTCTTCACCGAATGGATTGCCGCAGATGTTCTGCGTCATGTTTTCGGTAGTCAGATTCCATAAGGCTTCCGTCCTTGTAGGCTGTTTCGTTCCTTCTGTTTCGGGTTTCACGTAACGCGAACGCAAGCGTGTGCGATGGTTGAAGATGACGTGTTTGAAACGCATCATTCCATCGGCCGACAACGTGTAGTCGTTGTACTGCTTGTAGCATACGGCTCCGTCTTCGGGAAGTATGACCATAAACCTCGGGTCGAACTTCTGCTTCATCAACTCCGTCTGATAGGCATAGAATCCGGCAAACTTCAACTGATGTCTGTTCACGTTCCATTCTCCCCGTTGCTCCATCGCTTTTGTCAGTCGTTGTACGGCTTTGCGGTTGTTCAGTCCGATAGCTTTCTGCAAGCTGTGTTGTGAAACGGGAGAGGTGCGAATAAACGAGTGTTTGTAGTTTGGTTTTCTCTTGAAATGTAACGCATCCTTCGCAACCTTCTCCTCTTTCACTTTTTTTGCCCAGACGGGATATTCCGCCAAGATGAACTTGAAAAGCCTCACCAGTTCCTTCAGTGAATAGTCCTTTATTTCCAACTTGTAACAGATGACACCCTCCATGATATCGCCCTTACGGCTTTGTGACAAGCTGTAGAAAGGTTTCACCATATTCTTGGCAAGCAGTGAGTTGGTTTTCGGATTGTATTCAAAAAGACTGGGATAGTCTTTTGCCTCTTGCAGAAGCCTTTTGGCTTTATTGAATCCGCAATGAAGCAAGTTCTGAACAGCAGTAGGTGAAACATCCTTCTTGCGGCTATCGGGAGACATACACTTGATTACAACGGCTAAGGCAATGAGTTCCTGTCCGATTTTCGACTTCTTCTTTTCTTGCAGAAGCCGAATCGGAAGATTCAGGCATTCCCTATCTCCATGAGTCGCTATGTGTATGTTTCCGTTCATCCTTATCCTTTTTACCTTTTTTTTGTTGCTAACGCAAAGATAGGTATAGTTTTCTATTCCACCAAATAAATACACGTATTTTTTTTAACACAATCATTATTTCTATTTTATTTAAGAAATTATTTATACAATGAAATAATATTCTTTATTACAACGGTTTACGTTTTATTTGGAAAGGATTAGGAAAGATAAAAAAGATACAGAATTCCATTTTATACTTTCTGATATTATTACATTAGAAAATTATATATAACATATAATAAGGTCATCCCTCTCACGGTTCTCCCAATGCTTCGACAATCATTCGTACTTGGGCGGGGGTATAGTAATGGCTTGATGCGGTCTATGCTGCTAAAATGGGATAGTGAAGGATAAAGCAATCAAAAAAGAAAAGAGACGCCACATCCATTCTCGTGTGACGTCTCTTTTTTTACCTTCCCCCAATTCTGTTTCTTTCCCTTATCCGAACAAGTCGGAATGAGTACCCGTATCCAGCATCAGCATGACCAGTTCTTCGTCATGCTGTTCCCATACAAGCAACCAGTCGGGTTGGATATGCATTCCCACGTTTCGTTTCCTTTCTTGCCTTTCAGTTTATGCGGACGATATTGCATAGGTAACGAACCCATCTCGACAAGCAGCGACATCACTTTTCGCAACTCATCGATGGGGTAATTCCTTCGGATACAACGCTTGACAGATTTGTCAAACCGCTTTGTCGTACGTAACCTGTAGCGGTTCATGTCCTATACCCCCATTTTTTTGAAATATTCGTCAACTGAAGCGTATTCCGTTACGCGGCCTTCGCGAACATCTTCTTGCGCTTCTTCCAATCCGCTTTTCTTCTTTCGGGGTGTGCGGGCTACGGTTACTCCGTCAATGCTGTTCAGCACTTTGCGCAAATGAGGAATGATGTTGCGGTCTCTTACGTTCAAAACCAACTGTGTCATATCGTTAACGTTTCTTTCTGTTATTCTGCTAATTACATATACACCGATGCAAATTTACACGTTTCTTGTCGAATAGCCAAGAATTACTTTTACTTTTTTAGAAAATTGATAATTGACAATGTTTCTTTTATTATTGATTCTTTTCCCTAATCCCAAAACCTTCCACTCTAAAATATCCCCTCTCACGGTTCTCCCAACGCTTCGACAATCATTCGTACTTGGGCGGGGGTATAGTAATGGCTTGATGCGGTAAGACCTGTTTGGTGGAGTCGTTCACTCAAACCGGGAGAAACGTTAATCCATGCATTGAGGGTTCGACGCGCTGCATTGGGAGTCACATCGGGCAGATAGAGAAGAGCTAATTCTCCTTTACCATAGGAACGGATGCGGAAGTCATCGTTCGCTGATTTTAGTTTTTTATCCATAGAAACAATCTTTTTAATCCTTTCTACAAAGATACGAAATAATGGGTGGATTATCAAATTTTTATACCACTATTTATCAACATTTTCTCACATTCCGTTCCGAATCGCCTAAAAGCGTTCGCAAGGGTAAGAATTGGGGAAGTGAATCGGTAAAATGTTGTATCTTTACAACGAAAAGATAACGAAGAACAGTGCACGGTTCGGAATATCAGGTTGATGACTCTGACATACAGATGTGGAATGAATCGAGAAGAGTGGTGCAATGAACGTAGAAGAGTGGTACAATGAACAGGATACATTCATGGTTTGAATGAAGGGTCGGAGAAATGGAGAATGTTTAATTTTATTGATTCAATTAAAAGAAAGGAGATTACAGATTATGGCTTTTTACAAAGTAAGATTTCAGAAGAAGTCTCAGCTCTATTATCCGCAGTCTATCACGGTGGGTAAGCAGATTACTACGGCTCAAGTGGCTGAGATGTTGGCAGACCGCAGTACGGTGACTAAGGCTGATGCATATGCAGTATTGAGTGAATTGGGCAGTGTGATGAGTACTTTTATGGCACAAGGACGTAGTGTACATTTGGATGGAATAGGAAGCTTCCGCTATAGCATCAACGCACAGAAACAGGGTGTTGAAAAGGAAGAAGAGGTTTCAGTTGCACAGATCAAGGGTATCCGTGTAAGGTTTGTTCCCGAAATGACGCGTAATGCAGATAAGACGGTTGCTACGCGTTCGATGCAACCTACTTCGGTTGATTGGTTTCTATGGGCTAAGGAGGATGATAAGAAGGCTTCTGATAAGACTGATGATGATGATGCTGGAACGGGTGGTTCAGGTAGTTCGACTGGTAATGATGATGGGAATAATCCGTTGTAAACTTTAGGAGTGAAGGAGGTTTTTAAAAAGAAGTTCAGGAGTTCAGGAGTTCAGACAATACTTCTGCTTGCAATTTTTTAAAAGGAGTTCAGGAGTTCAGGAGTTTCAGGAGTTCAGACAATAGTGTTGCTTGCATTTTTCACTCGTAGCTCATCACTCGTAGGTCTTAGGAGAGAGAGAGACATACAAACTCTCTCTCTTTTTTTTACGTCAGAATTTCAGTTTTACTACTGAGGTTTGTCCATCGATGCATAGGCGGCAAAGGTAGATACCGCTTGAGAAGTTGGACGGTGAAAGAGCGAAGGTATGAAGTGCTGCTTTCAAGCGTGTATGGGATGGTATAAGGGTTTGTAAACATACGCCTTGGAGGTTATAGATTTGGAGGGATGCATTGGTTACGGTCTTGGTTGTCTTGAAGCGTATGAAAGCTGTTTTTCCGCTATCGTAGCTCACTTGTAGGGGCATGATGAGGAGGTTGTTTGTCAAGGTATTTCCAATGTAGTTTGCCGTTTCACGGATAGGTATGCGTTGTTCGCGCATGGCACTCCACTGGTTGTTGTTGCAGGCAATGGTTTTGAGGGTAAAGGTGGTATCGGACTTGATTGCTTCGCCTTCGTATCTGATGGCTGATGGTGAAAGTTCTGCTGTTTTATCCTCGTTCCACCAAAGCGGATTTTCGCCATTGGTAGTGTAGTAGATGATTCCTTCACCGTCAATAGTCAAGGATTCTTCGCTCGAAAGGGTATCTATGAGATAAGCAGGTTCGTCAGCATACAGTATGACGGGAGCCGCAATTTGGGGAAACCATGATTTGTCTTTGAGTTGTTGTACAAACTTTTCCGTCCTTTCGGGGAAATAACTTTCGAGCAACACTTTGCGTCGTGCATTGTAATGTTTGTCCTTGGTATAGAGTTCTCCTTTGCTGGTATAAGGATGTACATCGCGTCTATAGTCTCCCCATCGGGCTTGTTCGCAATAGAGTGCGGTATCTATGACAGCATCCAAGGTAAGCCAACGTTCGGAATTACGGGTAGGTGTAAGCAATCCGTTGTCAAAGCAATGTTTTTGTACACGGTCGATATAGCGTTGTTTGAAGGCTGGGTTTTTCATGAGACTCTGGAACAGTGCAGTAGGACTTTTCTCGGTATTCTTGTCCAACACGTTATCCGAACGGCTTTTGAGGATATGTTCGGTATCCCAACAGATGAAGTGGAATCCTTCGTCAGTCTTTACGTTGTTACGCACGGCAAGCCAGTTGTGACTATCCCAATCGCTGTTTCCGCCATATTGGTTGATGAGCATGTAATCAATGAAATTGTCTGCGTTGAGTAGTACATCTTTCGTTTCGTCGCGTAGTCCGTTTGCATCCAGTCCTTGTAATCTGAGGTAAGTGTTCATGTCATCCTCAACCCTTGTAGCCAGATTGAAGAGTTGGTTCCACTTGGTAAGACTTCCAGCATCGGCCATAACGACATGACTTGTTCCGTATTCTTCCACCTTGATGACATCGTACTCACTCTTGTCACCTCCCAAGTGTATTTCACAGAAGTCATCATCGATACGTTCCGTAGGGTTATACAATCCCCAATAGAGTC
The DNA here is from genome assembly GCA_045647865.1 of Phocaeicola sp. Taxonomy (GTDB): domain Bacteria; phylum Bacteroidota; class Bacteroidia; order Bacteroidales; family Bacteroidaceae; genus Phocaeicola_A. Next base: position 51,728 of record JAZRMW010000041.1, on the reverse strand, counting down.
CGTTGATGAAAAGATGTGCATAGATACCGTTTGTAGTCAGATGACCCATCTCTTTCTGAGTGAGTTTAGCCCACATATCGCGTGTATAGATAGCTCTACTGCGTTGGTCCGACTCCTGATGATGCCATGCATTACAGAAAGCTGTACGCAAGACTACGGCATTGAGGTTTGCCGGTTCATCTTCTCCAAAGAGGTGATACTTGAGTTTCTTGGGTCCATACGAATCTCTGAACATCAGTCGGAAGGAGTGTTTGGGACTTTTCTCTGGAAGACGACTATGCCCACCATGAATTCTGATTCCACAATTAGCCTGGAAATCATGTTCACCCTTGGCATCAAAGATTTCAAACGAAACGGGTCTTTCCCAACCTCTACCCGGTTGTCCACTTCCGTTAGGTGCACCCGTATAGATGTATATACCTCCCGTAGAATCGTTTTTCTCTTTATTGAAAAGGTTCATAGGGTCTGTAGCAAGAGATATGATAGGAAGTGAACGGAATCCTTCTTTCAAGAGGTTGCAGAAATGTTCATCCTCCGTCATTTCGGGGTCCATCTCATAATCAGCAATGGCAGTACCCGAACGGCTTGCATACTTTCCCCATTCGCTTGGATATCCTTCGGGTGTATTGTCTTGACGGATGACATCATCGAGAAAAAGGTATGTAGCAGTATTCACCTTGCTTACTCCACTTTCATCAATGGCTATCGAGCGGACTACCGTAGTACCTTTGATGCGGAGCGGTTGGGTATAGACACTGGCATTTTCCTTCGTTGGAGCCTTTCCATCAGTGGTATAATAAATGGTAGCCCAATCATCTTCGCAACGGATTTCAAGTTCAAAAGGTTCATCGTACAATCCATGAGGTTGACTGAACTTAGGTTTCGATGGTTGAGCACTTGTCATCACAAATACTGACACTGACAAGAGGAAAGTTACGAAGATTCTGTTCATACGAATTTAGAAATAGTTGTTAAAGTTTAAAGTTTAAAGTTCAAAGTTTAAAGAGCTACAAGTGATGAGCTACGAGTGAAAAATGCAAGCAACACTATTGTCTGAACTCCTGCACTCCTGAACTCCTTTAAAAAAATGCAAGCAGAAGTATTGTCTGCACTCCTAAGCGAAGCGTCACTCCTTCACTCCTACACTCCTAAAATTTAAAGATACATCCCAATGCCTCTTTGAGAATCAATGAAAGCACCGCCTACTACCCTATCACCGATGTAGAATACTGCTGACTGTCCCGGTGTTACAGAAGAGGTTTCTGCGAGGAATCTGACAAGCAGACGTCCATCTTCAAGCTGCTTGATGCTGCATGGTATGGGTTTGCTGCGATAGCGTATCCTTACAGTCAGCTGAGGATTGTCGAATGGTTCCGACGGATTTATCCATAAGGGTTGTTCGGTAATCATGTGGGTTGCCTTCAAGTCTTCTGCATCACCAAGCATGACGGTATTCTTCTTCGGATTGAGCTTCACTACATAGGCTGGTTTTCCAAGAGCTATTTCAAGCCCTTTGCGCTGACCGATGGTATAATAGGGAAAACCGCGATGAGTGCCTAACGTATGACCTTCGGTATCCACAAACTTGCCTTTACCGATGAGGGTATCAATCTCGGGAACTTCCTTACGGAGAAAGTCGCGATAATCACCTTCTACAAAGCATACTTCCATACTTTCACCTTCGGAAGACTTGGCTTCAAACCCCTTTTCCTTCAAGTATTCGCGCACTTGCAACTTGGTGAAATTCCCCAAAGGAAAGATGCAACGCGACAACACTTTTTCCTCCAAACGCCAAAGAAAATAGCTCTGGTCTTTCTTTTCATCGTTGCCTACGGATATATAGGTATGTCCATCCACCTCTTCCAGACGTGAATAATGTCCCGTAGCAATATACTTGCAACCGAGCTTGTCAGCCCATTCAGTCAACACACGGAACTTGAACAGTGGATTACACATCACACATGGATTGGGTGTTCGTCCTTGCATGTATTCATCAATGAAGTTCTGCACGATAACCCGACGGAACTCTTCGCGTTCGTCGGCTACATGATGTTCAAAACCCAACTTTTCAGCCAAAGCCCGTGCTTCAAGGATATAATCAGGTTCAGATTGTCCAACGGTTGAAAAGGAAGAAGGATTGTCCCACGTACGCATCGTTACACCTACGGGTTCATAACCTTGCTCCATCAGCATCAGACAAGCGGCAGAACTGTCCACTCCACCACTCATACCTACCAACACTCGCCTATTGTCCATCTTTTTATCCATAGATTCAACATTTGAAGTTGCAAAAATAGCCATAAAAATGAAAATTGCCGTATCTTTGCACCAACAAAACGAGAGAACTCTACGTAATAATAAGGAAATTAACGTAAATAAAGACATGCAACAACAATCAGCCCCAACAACATTGGGAACCGAAAGCATCCGCAAACTGCTGATGCAATATGCCGGACCTGCCATCATTGCCATGACAGCTTCATCGCTCTACAACATGGTGGATAGTATCTTCATTGGTCAAGGTGTAGGACCTCTGGCCATATCGGGATTAGCCATCACGTTTCCAGTCATGAACCTTTCAGCAGCGTTCGGAGCAATGGTAGGTGTAGGAGCTTCAACACTGCTTTCAGTGAAACTGGGACAAAAGGACTACACTACGGCTCAAAACATTCTCGGAAACGTCATCACGCTCAACACCATCATCGGAGTCATATTCGGAGTCCTGATGCTTCTCTTCATCAACCCTATCCTCTATTTCTTCGGAGCAAGCGATGCAACCATCAGTTATGCACGCGACTACATGACTATCATCCTTCTTGGAAATGTCATCACTCACATGTACCTCGGGTTGAATGCCATGCTTCGTTCGGCTGGTCATCCTCAACAAGCCATGTATGCTACCATCGGAACGGTGATAATCAACACCATCCTCGACCCACTATTCATCTACACGTTTGACATGGGTATCAAAGGAGCTGCCATAGCTACAGTGATGGCTCAGACAATAGCACTTTGCTGGCAGTTGAAGCTCTTCTCCAACAAAAACGAGATGATACACCTGCGTCGCGGTACGTTTGCCTTGAAACGCAAGATAGTGAGCAATTCATTGGCTATCGGACTTTCACCCTTCCTCATGAATCTATGCGCCTGTTTCGTAGTCATACTCATCAACAAAGGATTGCAGAAACATGGTGGTGACCTTGCCATTGGTGCTTACGGTATAGCCAACCGCGTGGTATTCTTCTTTGTAATGATAGTGATGGGTATCAACCAAGGTATGCAACCCATTGCGGGATACAACTATGGTGCACGGCAGTTTGAACGTGTAAACAAGGTATTGCGACTGACTATCTATGCTGCTACCATTGTCACCACTTGTACTTTCCTCGTAGGTGTATTCATCCCCGAATTCATTGCACGCATATTCACTACGGATAAGGAACTCATCAAACAGGCTGCTAACGGTTTGTCACTACTCGTATTGGCTTTTCCTTTCGTAGGTTTCCAAATGGTGACGGTAAACTTCTTCCAAAGCATCGGTATAGCCAAGAAGAGTATCTTCCTCTCGCTTACGCGACAACTGCTTTTCCTCATACCTCTCCTGTTGATTCTTCCCAACTTCTTTGGACAGAACGGAGTATGGATAGCAGCACCCATCAGCGATACGCTTTCATCCATCTTAGCCGGATGGATGCTCTACAAGCAGTTCCAGCTCTTCAAGAACGAGAAATCAACAAACCCTCTATAACAAACATTCATAAAAAAAATAACGCATATCCACATGAAAAGATACTTCATCAACATAGGCCGCCAACTCGGTAGTGGTGGAAAAGAAATCGGTCAAATGCTTGCCCAAGAACTCAATATCCCTATCTACGACCGTACACTCATAGACATGGCAGCTAAGGAAAGCGGATTCTGCAAAGAGATATTCGAACGCAAAGATGAAGAAAAAGGCATCATCTCGCGACTCTTTGAAGTGATACCCTTCATGGGAGACAGTATGTATGGAAATTGCTTGAGCGATGAAGCACTGTTCAAGATACAGAGCGATGTCATCCGTCACTTGTCAGAAAAAGGTTCATGCATCTTCGTAGGACGTTGTGCAGACTATATTCTTCGCGAAGAACCCAACACTCTCAACATCTTCATCACCGCAAACAACGATGAGAGAATAGCACGCATACGCAAACGTCATCCCGAATTCAACGAAGAACAAGCACAAGCTTTCCTCTCAAAAGCTGACCATAAACGTGCCTCGTACTACAACTATTACAGTCCTGGAACTTGGGGAGAAGCAAAGACGTATGACCTATGTATCAACTCATCCATCCTTGGCATCGAAGGCACCATGAAGTTCATCAAAGCATTCGTGGAAGAGCGGTTGAAGTGACGCAACAGCTTTTTCTCTGCAAAAAAGAAGAGACTGTATCAAAATGCACTTATCTCATTTTATTTAGGCACGGATTACGCGGATTACACGGATTTCTTTTTTCTTTTCACCCAACCATACGTTAGATAAATAATTAAAAGAGATTTTATACACTCCGTTCGTCGGAAACATCTCTCAATTTTTAGCTTTAGGTATGATTGATGAGCCGAAAGGATAATGGTTAATTGTTTATCCGCGTTATCCGCGCAATCTGCGTCTATAAGGTTAATTATGACATACCCTCTTGTCACATTATACCAATAAACCTTGTTACTTCACACACTTGATTACGCGCGGAGCAATGTTGCTACCGTTCAACTGAACCAAATAGATTCCTGTTGGGAGAGAATCCAAGGAGATATGGGTTGAATGAACGGGAACATCCATCAAAAAACCTCCGGAAGCATTGAATACCGAAAGGTGAGAACCAATGGCTTTAGGCTCAACTTGAACGGTTGAACTGGAGTGAATCCACCTCATGGCAGAGGGATTCAGTATCACCTCTCCTATCCCATCAGCAAAGTTGGTATCCAACTGCTCGCCCATCAGACTTCCAAGATAAACTTCCAAGGCTGTATAACCCTTAGCATTGGGTGTATTCTGGTCTGCCACATTAGGATTGAGTCCGTTGGTACGTTCCCATTCATCAGGCATACCATCCTTGTCTGTATCAGTAGCAACCACATAGATATCGTTGTAGGCATAAAAACCTTCGGCATCATTCTCAGTATCGATGATTCCTTTTTTCGCTCCATACTTACCTCCGTATGTAGCCTTACCCGAACGCACATCTTCTATGATGCGTTTCTCTACACGGTCGCGATTGACTGTACCAGCTTTTTCCAATACTGTCTGATAAGCCTCTGTAGCAGTCTCATAACCTGTCAGTGCATAGAGGTTGTAGTCATACTGACCGATGTTTCCTGTCACAGAATACTTGTAATAAGGCAATGAAGGAGAAAGTTTCTCGTCCACACGAATCTGTTTCAATGAATAGGTTTCGGAACTCATTCCATTCCAGTTATTGGTGTTGATGCTGGAGTTTCCTTCCATCACATTGCCTTCGAGATACCATTTGGCTGGAGCCCATGACTTGGCTCCTTCACGAGCATAAGATGAACTGATGAATTTGGAATCAGCAGCTGAAGCAGGTCCGGGTTTATAGTAGTTACCAATAAAGTTACACTCATGGGCAGAGTTCAATCCGTTGTACTCGTTGATTTCGGCCGTATTCTCTCCTCCGTAGCAAGCATTCCAGTTACCCCAGTTGTAGTTGACATTGTTGATGTATTCCAAGAATACAACATGGTCTTCTCCACGTGCTCCGTTGAAACGGCAACTGCGTGATTTGTTATGAGCCAATAGATTGTGGTGATAAGTAGCTGGAGAACCTCCCCATTGACAACCGTATCCACGCACTCCTTTGCTATGTCCTGCATCGTAAAGACCTTCGTGAACAATACAATATTGCACGGTATGGAAGTGACTGTCGAAAGCATTCATATTCTCCTCAACAGACCATCCGAAGGTACAATGGTCGAAGATGAAGTTCTGACAATTCTCAGCACCGCAAGCATTCTCGGCAATGATAGTGCCTGCTGTATTCTTTTGTCCTACACGGAAACGGACATTACGCACAATGAAGTTTTGAGAACCTCCGAAGTTTGCCTTATTGTGTGTGATGACAATACCATCACCGGGAGCTGTCTGTCCGGCTAACGTCCAATCAGGACGATTGACTTTCAAGATGGAGTTGAGCTTGATTTCACCCGATACGGCAAATACGATGGTGATAGGTTTACCCAAATGTTGCTTGAATGCCCAACGGAGTGTACCTACTGAACCATCATCAGCCAACGAAGTAACAGTCACCACTTCACCACCTCGACCACCGGTAGCATACTTACCAAAACCTTCGGCGGTAAGGAAAGCTTTCAACCGCTCTTTTCCTTCAGCCTTTACAGCCTCTGAAGTGACACCATAGCGTGATACGGCCTTAATATGATAGGTAGTTGCACCATCCGCTTCGGGTTGTGTATAGGAAGGTTTTGTGACGGTGGTTACATAACGGTTATCAGCAAACACCATCCATGCCACTTGGCTTTCATCACCACTCCATGTAAGCAATGCATCGATGGTCTCGAAATTCGAGGGTGCAGTAACATTGAGTATCTCAGCAGGGACAAAAGGAACGTTAGAGGCATTCTTATAGAGGAATTCGGTATTGAAATAAGCCGTATATTCCTTCTCCGTAGCCTGATGTCCGAAAGATACACGTTTGGAGGTATCAACGGGTTTTCCATCAGTTCCTACATTCTTGTATTCATAATAAGATGCTGTGGACTCTGTTCCATTCCATGTTGACCATCCTGCAGGTTGGATATGGTTTCCCAATGTACAATTCATAAAGGCTGTACCGGCTGTTTCCTTCCAAGGACGACCCAAATAGTATGAACCAACTGGAACTCCTTCTGAAGCAGTCACACGGCATTCATTGAAGAAAAGACCCGGATAAAAAGCATCAGCAGTCTCCAAGGAAGGATAGAGGATTTTGGTCATCGGAGTCCATGATTCAGCAGCTGCCGTAATGTACTTTCCTCCTTTCACACAATGGATTTGACACTGTTCGAACCATTCCAATCCTCCACCATAAATAAAGTCTGTAGCTCCTTCGATAAAGCAATCAAGGAAGTATCCACGTGCATTGTTGTCGCTCTTGTAAGTGTCTTGGAAACCTGTTATCGTACAATTCTTGAAGATGTGTCCATCACCTGCAGTAAAGAGAGCTTCAGCCTGACCAACATTGCCTGAAGTATTACGGATAGTCAGGTTTTCAGCATAGAAACGCTCAACAAAGACATTCAGAGCCGAACAGTCGAGATAGCTTTTACCATTATCTCCACCCCTGTTGACATTCGACGTAAGGATAGTTCCTTCGCGACTTTCGCCAATCAAGCTGATGAACTTGTTCTTCACACTCTTGGTACCGGCATAGATATTCTCCTCATAGATTCCATTCTTGATAAGGATAATACCCCGATAACCTTCAGGCACAGCATCAATGGCAGCTTGAACGGTTGTATAGTCTGCTGTTCCATCCTTGGCAACTGTCAAGAAAACCCATGGAGCCTTTGCATCAGGTGCTTCAACAACTTCCTCTCCAGGTTTCTCAAACTCAGTAATCTCACCTACGTCAGCCAATGGATTAGCACGGGCAAAAGCAGCCTGTTCAGCAGTAACGGGATTACCGTAAATCTTTATCTTATGTACGCGTGGAGCCTGTTGCTGTGCCAAAGGATTGATGGCAACATTGAAAAACGAGGTGCCATCCGCATTCGTCTGTACCAACGTGGTAGCATCATCACCATCCCATACACGCCAACGCAACGATACATCTTCGGCATTGATGACATTCTCCATCAGATAACCTTGGTCGCTGTACGATGTATAACCATTCTTATGACGGTTAGAACCCATCCATACCAACGGTTTCCATGCTCCATCACCTATTTTATAATCACACTTGATACCACGTCCCCACGAAGTGCTTGACCATGACCATTGTATCTTCTCTACATAAGGCAAATGGTCTATCTCTACCCAACCATGCATGGAAGTCTTTCCATCCAACGAAGCATCACGACACATCTGTACAAATCCTGCTTCACCATAATTAGGTTTTCCGTTTGAACCGTAAGTGATATTGTCTTCAAGATAGACTTTGTGTCCTGTCACACTCCAGTTGTTGGGATAACTGCCGCTACCAGTCACTCCTTCACCCAGATAATACTGACGACAGAATGCTGCTGTAGCACCAGCAAAACCATTATAGCTTTCCTTGTTGGCAAACATACAGTTGTGAAACAGCATCGGCCAACTATCGGCTCCTGTAACAGGGATTTCCAATACGGTGTTCACATAACCTCCATCACTGTACGAAGGACAATCACGTCCTGTCTCACCAGTCCAGGTATCAGGCATTGTTGCATCGGAGAAATTGATATCAACTATCAACTCCTTTTGTGCGTCACTACTCCATTCGGCAACTACTGAAGAGGGGTCGTAACTGACTTTCTGAGCCACCATTGAAACAGGAACTGATGTTCCTAACAAACAACAGAATCCTATGAACAAATTCTTTGAAATATGCATATATCTTTCTATTTTAACAGATTCATGATAAATATCCCTACTCACTCCTTGGGAGCGACAAACCGATAGAAATTGCACCCGATGAAGTTTCCTACCACCAACGAAGGATAAAGAATAAGAAGGTCAGTGAGATGAGAGAAAGTAAACTCTGTGGGTACTGCAAGGTAATAGAATGCATCGGCTACACAGTGAGGAAAACCGCAAATGATGAAAAGAGGTACTCCAAGAAGCAGTATCAATGGTTTGCCTTGACGTGCACCTGTGACAACAGTAGTCATGATGAAACCACAACCTATACTCAACACTCCTGCACGAAGCGGACCGATAGCCAGACGACCTTCAAGAATCTGCTGAGCTGCACCACCCAAGTCTATGGGAGAAAGACGCGAAAGAAGTGCTACAAGCAAGCAACCGATGATGTTGCCGCCAAGAATATGCAACAACTCACCAATGGCAGGAAGTATGCGTAACTTTCCATCCTCTCCGTAGAACTCCACAAAACCCGCTGTGCCTGTATAAAGACGAAGTTTGTACTGGACTACTGTAAGCAAGCCAAACGAGAAGAGAGCGGCTCCTATAATGTTTGTAGAGGCTAAATAACCCCATCCTGCTATACCTACTGCTATACCTGATAGAATGGCGGAACGAAGAGTATTCATCGGAATAAAAAGTGTGTAAGTTTTGTTTGTGCTACTATGTTAATGTCTTTGTTCAATTCTCCTGCTTATGGCTGAAGGAAGAAAATCAGGTGTTTGTTTTTACTTTCTCTTCTTTCTTCTGCGACGATAACGGTTGCGCTGTTGCTGACGGCGATATTTCCTTATCTTGTTGACCAAGAGGGAAACAAAAAGCACTCCGATAACCGCAAAGATGAAGAGTACAAGTCCTGCATTGAGATTGTCTCCTTTCACACGACTCCACATTTCAAGAACCTTCTCCAAATCTTCCTTGTTGCTGAAGTCACGAATGACGGCACAACGCTCTATCACTTCACGACTGGGATACTGTATGGGGTCAACCTGTACACTATCAGCATGAGGACCAAAGAAATAGCTGAGGTCGGAATACGTTTCAAGCGTAGTATCTATCTTAGCTTCAAGAATTTCATCCGTTGCTACAGCAGATACATATCCGATAGCATCCATGTTGCGCAAAGCTATGTCGGGACGGCACATGTAGTTGATGAACCAACTGGCAGCTTTCACATTGCGCGAATATTTGGGGATAACCCATCCGTCAAACCAAACGTTGCTACCTTCTTTAGGAACCACATAGTCAAGCTCCACTCCCACTTCTGCAGCTTCCTCGATAGCCCATACAGCATCACCACTCCATGTGAAATTCATCCACACCTTGCCTTTGGTCATCATCTCTTTACCAAAGTCTGCTTCCCATCCTGCAATATTGGGTTTCATCTGCTTCAGACACTCTTCAGCAGTAGCAATGGCTTCGGCTGAATTGTCGTTCATCAATTGCTCAACAGTGACTTCGCCACGGGCAATACGGTCGGCATTGGCATAGATGACAGCTGTACCATAACAGTCGCGGTAACTGTCCTTCATCAAAATCGTGTTTTTGAATTTTGGATTCCACAAACTTTTCCAAGTCATAGCCTCCTCTTCGGTAACAAGTTGGGTGTTGTAGAGTGTACCAGCCGTACCCCACATGTAAGCAACGGCATAGTCTGTAACCTTACGTCCATCGGTAATCATCTTGTTCAACTCATCTTGAATGTAAGGTGTGAGGTTATGGATATAGTCAGGGGTTTCACCAAAGTTGCGGTCGATAGGCAAAAGCATATCCTTCTTCATCATACGTTCGATGATGTATTCCGAAGGACAAACTACGTCAAAATCCTCATGTCCACGTTCGATTTTAGTGAGCATCACTTCGTTGATGTCAAACACTTGGTAGATGACCTCAATGTCTTCACCCGTCTGTTCTTTATACCATTCGGGAAACTCGGCCAACACGTCTTCATCGATGTAGTCAGCCCAGTTATAGACTTTCAGTATCTTGCTTCGTTCTTCTTGCGAACGTTGACAACTCCCCAATGTAAGGAGGGCAAGGATAAGGGGAAACAGATATTTCATTTCTTCTTTCTTTTTGCTCGATATAAAGTAGTTAAAAGTAGTACAGGAAGGAGTAACTTCTTACTGAAGGATTACTCCTGTTTCTGCTTCTCAGCCCGTCTGTTGATGACAATCAAAAGGACAAGCACGGTAACGAAAATAATGGTAGAAAGCGGTCTCAACTCAGGAGTCAATCCACCTTTTCGTGCATCGGCATAAATGTAAGTTGAGAGGGTTTCAAGTCCTTCATTACCAATGGTGAAGATGGTAACGGCAAAATCGTCGATAGACAACGTGAAGGCAAGGATGAAACCGCTAATCATACCCGGAAGTATTTCGGGAAGAATCACCTTACGAAGCGCTTGGAAAGGTGTTGCACCAAGGTCAAGTGCAGCTTCATAGATGTTGGGATTCATCTTCTTCAGACGAGGCATCACACTGAGTACGACGTATGGCGTACAGAACGAAATATGAGCCAACACAACGGTAGTGAACCCTTGCGAAATACCAAAGCTGACAAAGAGCAGGAAGAGCGAAACACCGGTAATGATGTCGGGGTTCATGATAGGAATGTTGTTCACGAAATTCATGGCAGCACGCGTACGGCTCTTGAGGTTATAGATACCGATAGCTGCAATACTGCCAAGCATAGTTGACACCGTAGCTGCTATAAGTGCAATGACAAACGTGTTGATGATGGCATTCGTCAACGAATGGTGCATACCACCCGAGAAGAGCGAGCTATAGAGGTTGAACGAAAAACCCGTCCAGTTACCCAACACCTTGGCTTCGGTGAACGAGAATACCATGATTATCAAAATGGGAGAATAGAGCAGGGCCAACAACAGCCACAAGTATCCCTTGGCTAAAAGATTCTTCATCATATCACACCTCCACTTTCATTTTGTGCATTATCCTCGTCATTACCGAAAAGCGACATGATGCCAATCAGCAAAAGCATGATGAGCGAGAGGGCTGCACCATAGTTCCACATTCCGTTATAAATATTCTCCTGCACGGTTGTACCGAAAAGTTTGATGTTGTTCATCGTCAGCAACTCAGCTATGGCAAAGGTGGAAACCGTAGGCATGAACACCATCAGGATACCACTGAATATACCAGGCATAGAGAGCGGAAGCACCACTTTGGTAAACACCTTCAAAGGATTTGCACCCAAGTCTTGTGCAGCTTCAATCAGACTTTGGTCCATCTTCTGAAGCGTATTGTAGATGGGGTAAATCATGAATGGCAAGAAGTTGTACACCATACCAAACACCAGTGCACCTTCGCCAAGCGGAAGTTTCAGGAAGTCGAACAAAGCCACCGTAGCCAATGTGCGGATAAGGATATTCACCCACATGGGAAGGATGAAGAGTACCACCATGGTTTTGGAGGTCTTGAACTGCTTCTGACTAAGGATATATGCTGCCGGATAACCGAGTACAAGACAAAATATGGTGGTTATCATGGCTATACCTATTGAATAGATGAACGTATTGATAGCCTCGGGATGCATCATGAACTTGCGGAAGTTACCCAAGGTAAATACACCCTCTTCGTCCGTAAATGCATAGGCCACAATAAGTAGAAGCGGCACTACAACAAACACCAACAGGAATATGGCATAGGGTATCGACCAATTCCGTCGGCGCATAAAGAATCGAGACAGTTTGTTTAGCATTGGTTATTCTTTTTTATAGTAACGAATGACGAGCCTCAACTAATGACTCTGATATCCTCAGCTGCAATGGTTATACCTACGCGGTCTCCATCATCCCAAACATCGTTGGTATCGACAAAGACATCTTCATCCCAATCGGAACGTACCGTCAAGTGGTAATGGTCGCCCTTATAGAGGATGAAATTGACATCACCCGTGAGCATACCATCTTCTTCATTGTCTTGAAGTATCACCCGATTGAAGTCAACCTCTACCTTCACAGTAGCACCGGGTTCAATGTCCTTCACTGGCATACATTCAAACTCCTGACCAAGGAACTCTACATGGTTTTCGTCCACCAGACGACCTTCGAAAGTGTTGCATGTACGCTCTTTCTTCATCACATGGATATCGAAAGGTTTCACAAGCAATCCGACCTCACGGCCAGCTTCAAAGCAGTTGTAGTCCTGCACCATCAGTTCGTAACCCGTAGTAGTCTGTACAAGCATTTCGTAATGCACTCCCTTGAAGATACAACTTGTCACCTTACCCGTAAGTTGGGCTGCATCCGAAGGGTCGAAGATGTAAATATCCTCGGGACGAACGACTACGTCAACGGGCATGTTTTCACCAAATCCTTCATCAACACACTCAAACTCCTGACCGGCAAAGCTCACCAGCTTGTCTTTCAGCATCACTCCGTTAAGGATGTTGCTCTCGCCAATGAAGTCGGCTACAAAAGCATTGATAGGTTCGTTGTAAATGTCTATGGGAGTACCAATCTGCTGAATCTTACCTTCACTCATGACCACAATGGTATCGCTCAAGGTCAATGCCTCTTCCTGGTCATGGGTTACATACACGAAGGTAACACCAAGCGACTTATGCAACTCCTTGAGTTCCATTTGCATATCCTTACGCATCTTCAAGTCAAGAGCAGCAAGGGGCTCATCGAGAAGCAACACTTCGGGATTATTCACAATAGCACGTGCTATAGCTACACGCTGTTGCTGACCACCGGAAAGTGAATCCACATCGCGCAACTCATAGTCGGTCATACCAACCATCTTGAGTGCACCCTTCACTTTCTTTTCGATAATGGAAGATGGAAGTTTCTTCAACTTCAGGCCGAATGCAATGTTGTCGAACACATTCAAATGTGGAAACAGGGCATATTTCTGAAACACCGTATTTACGGGTCGTTGATGAGGAGGTGTCTGCGTTATCTCTTGTCCGCTAATCCTAATTTCACCCTCTGAAGCCGTTTGAAAACCGGCAATCAATCTCAAAAGCGTTGTCTTTCCACATCCGGATGGACCAAGAATGGTTACAAACTCACCTTTCTTCACGCTCAAGTTGATGTTGTCCAGTGCCACCTTCTCTCCGAAGTATCTCGACACATTCTGAACTTCAATAATAAAATTTGTCTGTTGCATTTCAGTCAATCAGTCGCTACATAAAATAAATTCAAATTAGTAAATAGAGCGCAAAAATAGAAATAAAAATCCTATGTGCAAAGATATGGGGGAAGAAATATGTAAATAAACTTTCAAAACCCTTTATAAAGTCCCATCAGAAAGGATTTTTTGCCCTTATTCACACCATGAATGATGCACATTCATTCCTACAATGAATCACATAAAGTCCTACAATGAATCACATACATTCCTACAATGAATGGGGCAACCAGTTTTTCGGACTGTTCCCAATGAATCACGAACAACCGAAAAAAGAAATAACCGTCATTCCCCAAGAGAGGGAAACAACGGTTATATAATGTGTTTAGGGCAAATCAATAGTTGGTCTTCATCACTTCGAAGTAAGCCTGAGGATGAGCACATGCGGGACAAGCCTTAGGAGCTTCGTTAGCAGTGTGGATATAACCACAGTTGCGGCACTGCCATGTAACTTCTTCGTCCTTCACAAACACCTTGCCATTCTCTACATTGGCTGCAAGTGCAAGATAACGCTCTTCGTGACCCTTCTCAGCCTTTGCAATTTCGCGGTACATCTTGGCAATTGCGGGGAAACCTTCTTCGTCAGCAATGTCTGCAAACTTGGGATAGTCCATAGTCCACTCCTCGTTTTCACCGGCAGCAGCTGCTTTCAAGTTCTCCAAAGTAGTACCGATAACACCTGAAGGATAGCTGGCTGTAATCTCTACCATACCACCTTCCAACCACTTGAACATACGCTTAGCGTGTTCTTTCTCCTGGTCAGCAGTCTCCTGGAAGATAGCTGCAATCTGTTCGTAACCCTCTTTCTTGGCAGCGCTGGCAAAATAAGTGTAACGCATACGTGCCTGTGACTCACCTGCAAATGAGATACCGAGATTCTTCTCAGTCTGTGTTCCTTTCAAACTCTTGCTCATAACTTTATATTTTTTATTTAAATTGTTAAACAAATGATTGTGCGAAGATAAAGTAAACTTTCGAATAAAACAAGCGATTACGACTTTTTCTTTTAGTCATAGCGGAGAAATTTACCTTCAAGACTAAATTCCATCTCCAACTTGTTGCTCAACTTCACATCGTAGTGACGAAAGTCCTTCTTGAACTCTATTACCCGATGGCCAGAATGATTATCTTTCAAGAACTTCTTTGTAGCTGCAGGAAGAATGGAGGCTGGCACCTGATTGTGTTTACAATCCAACTCTTTCCAAACTCCGTCACTATCAAACTCAAGTTTGTCACCATTGGTAAGTACTACGGTATAATCACGCTCAAGCCAATCACTGTCTTGCTTTGCATACGACACTTGTACACCGGAGAAATGTTTCTTTACAAACTCTTGTATGTTAGCCGGCAACTGTGATGAATCCACGGGACGGTCGGCAAAGGCTTGTGCACTGAAACTGAACAAACACACGATGGCAAATAATATCTTCTTCATAATCTTTTACATTCTTTTTTAGGGTTTATACGCTGTTTTTATCAACTGAGACTGAGATGGAATGAATAGAATCTCAGATAAGGGTGAGTGTGGGTGTGAAGGAAAGGGATGCTATAAGATATTCAATCAAATCTCAACAATTTCCCTTTGAGACTGAACTCCAGTTCCAACTTGTTGCTCAACTTCACGTCGTAGTGGCGTCCGTCAATCTTCAGTTCGATGACCCGATGGCCTGAATGCTTTTCGCTCACATACTTCTTGATTGCTTCAGGAATAACAGTGGCAGGTACAGCATTGCGTCCGCAGTTCAACTCCTTCCATTCGCCTTTTCTACTGAATTCGAGATTATCACCGTTGGCAAGCACTACGGTGTAGTCGCGGTCAAACAAGTCGTTGTCTTGCATCGCATACGACACCTTCACATTGGCAAAATGTCTCTTTATAAACTCCTGTGCGTTAGCCGGCAACTGTGAAAAATCCACTGGGCGGTCGGCAAATGATTGTGCACTGAAACTGAACAAACATACGATGGCAAATAATACTTTCTTCATAATCTTACTTTTTTTATTGATTTATACTCTTTGTTAATTTTCATAGTGCAAAGGTATGGGGTAATTCTGAAATGAATCTGAAAAAAGTATTATTTTGAAAAAAAATTATTGTTTTATCGTAAACAAATGAGTTCCTCCCTCATAATCATAGTTTATTTGGACTCCTGAACTCTTACAGATAGCCGCAACAATAGCCAGTCCCAAACCACTGGAACCTTCGCGGCCACCTTCCTTATAAAAACGATTAAAGATTTGCTCCTTGTTCAGACTTGTGGAAATACCCGAATTTCCAAAGGTTATCGAGCCATCCCCAACATATATATATATATTGCCATCGCTCTCCAGATTATGCACAATCGCGTTGCGATAGAGATTGTGAACAAGCACTTTGGCCAATGCAGGATTCAAGTTCCACACGATTTCATCCTCTACACAAATTTCTACCGATATGGAACGCTCGGCTGCAAGACGGCGGTATTCACTCTGAGTTTGACGAATAAGAGCTACCATATCCACAGGTACGGTGTCGAGGAACTGGTTATTATCAATCTTCGAAAGCAAAAGAAGCGAACGGTTCAATGCCGACATATGTTCAAGAGTCTGTAGGGTTTTAAAGATTTCGCCCATCTGTTCTTCCGTCATGTCTGTATCACACAACATTTCCAACCGATTCTGACAAATGGCAATAGGGGTCTGCAACTCATGAGAGGCATCGCCAATAAACTGTTTCTGTTGTTCAAAGAGTTCTTGATTGCGTTGCGAATAACGATAAATGGTCTCGTTCAGAATCTTGAACTCGGTCACCCGGGTGGGATTGTCTATCGCTTCGACATGCTCATCGATATGGTAAGAATCTAACCACTTGAGCAAACGGTAAAGCGGTCTCATTGAACGAGAGATAACCCAAGCATTTACCACAATGATGGTGAGAACGACTGAAACATAGAGCCCCAATATCCAATAAGCAATGGAAGACATTAAATCCTTCTTCTCAATAGTGGGAGTGATTACCGTCAATTCGTAAAACCGGTTTTCACTACCACGGAATATGGTACGCATCACACGAGCCGGTTCTTCCTCCTTCTTGGCCTCGATATAAAGGGTCTCATCAGTATAAGAAAGATGAGAATGGGTTCGGGCATATTCCTCCCCTACCTCTTGAATATGAAAACTATTGTTGGTGCCATTATCTACAGAAGGCAACTCCTTGCCCGCCAGATAACGGGTCATCACCATCTCGGTATAAAGTTCGAGCGAATCATCTACCTCATCGGTAATTTCGTCCATCATAGCAATATAGAACAATACAGCCCAAAGGGTCAGTACCACAAACAAGAAAGCGGATACCTGACGAATAATGTGATTCTTTAGTTTCATATCTATATATATATATTATGTTAAGGGTAAACCACTCATCTATTTGTATCATCAAAAACGAAACAACGTCCGGAAGCAACTTTAGGAGTTAAGGGAGAAGCCTCCATGAACAGTAGCTGAGAAATCGTATCGCAAAGAGTTATACCAGCTTATATCCAAACCCGTAAACCGTCTTTATCTCCATATCAGCACCAGCAGCAGCAAGCTTTTTACGCACATTCTTCAACTGGGCATATATGAAGTCGAAACTATCAGCCTGGTCAATATCATCACCCCAAACAGCCTCAGCCAACACCTCTTTCTTCACCAAATGTCCGCGTCGGTTCACAAAATAGAGCAAAATATCATATTCCTTCCTTCCAAGGTCAAGCATCGTCTCACCAACCTTTACGATATGTTTATCGGGGTCGATAGTAAGATTCCCAACCTTGATTTCCATTTCACCACCTCGTTGTCCACGTCGGATAACACTACGTATGCGTGCATGAAGTTCTGCCAGATGAAAAGGTTTAGGCAGATAGTCGTCAGCACCAAGTTCAAGCCCGGCCACTTTGTCGTCGAGTGAGTCTTTAGCCGAAATGATGATGACGTTCTCCTGTTTCTGCATCTTCTTCAAATGCTCAAGCAATTGGAGTCCGCTTCCATCAGGCAACATGATATCCAAAAGAATGCAGTCATAAGCATACGCATTCACCTTACGCATGGCCGCGATACAAGTGTCGGCTACCTCCACCACATATCGTTCTTTCTCCAACGAACTACGCACAATTTCCTGCAAAGCGGGTTCATCCTCAACAAGCAATATCTTCATACAACAATAGCTTTTTTGTCATTTCTTGCGACAAAAGTAAGCATTTCTGAATAAATGATGCCTTTTTTTAGCATCATTAACATAGTTGCTTCATAGTTTACTTTTTTATTATATGTAAAAACAAAGATTGTGATTTAACCTTAGCAATCTTTCTTTTATACGAAATATAATAAAACCAACGCATTTGTCGGATGAACCTCAAATAAATTGATTACCTTTGCATCAGTATAAAATAGAATGGATGATATGGAGAAGATTCGTTGCAGACTTTGCCTCGGAAGTAACACTGAGGCTGAAAAGAATGTGGAAAAGGCACGTAGGATGTTGAATGACTTTTTGCCTGACATCAGTTGGGGAGAGGCCCGATGGACTGAGCCGGTGAACTTCCCTTACCCTGCACTGTTTCTGAATCAAGTGGCTGAGTTTGACACAATGATACCTCGCGATGAGATAAAATTGAAGTTCAAGGAAATGGAACGCCTGTGTGGCCGACTTCCTGAAGATAAAGCCAAGGGTATTGTACGCATGGACATTGACCTGCTTACTTATGGAAATGAAAGATTGAAAGAAGAGATTGAGGGATTGTAACATTTCGGACTATTCAAGAGCTTAGGAAAGGGGAATGCGTACATTTTTTTCACGAAAACCTTTGTCAGTTGGAGTGTTTTGCGTACTTTTGTCCCTTGATAGCCGAAATTGTGTCTTGACGATGCACGCATAAGGCTTGACTGAGATGAATAAATATTAATACTTAAAACTAATAATTACAAAGTAAGATGAGTTTGAAAATTGTAGTATTGGCAAAACAAGTACCTGACACTCGCAATGTAGGGAAAGATGCCATGACAGCAGAGGGTACGGTGAATCGTGCAGCTCTGCCAGCTATCTTCAATCCTGAAGACTTGAATGCACTGGAACAGGCTTTGAGATTGAAAGATACACACCCCGGTTCAACCATTACCATTTTAACAATGGGTCCCGGAAGAGCTGCCGAAGTTATCCGCGAAGGTTTGTTCCGTGGAGCAGACAATGGTTACCTGCTGACTGACCGCGCTTTTGCCGGTGCCGACACACTGGCTACTTCATACGCTTTGGCAACTGCCATCAAGAAGATTGGTGAATATGACATTATCATTGGTGGCCGTCAGGCTATTGATGGTGACACAGCACAGGTTGGACCACAAGTAGCAGAGAAGTTGGGATTGACGCAAATCACTTATGCCGAGGAGATTCTTGCCTTGGATGAGGAAGCTAAACGCATCACAGTGAAACGTCATATTGATGGTGGAGTAGAGACTGTTGAAGGTCCGCTTCCTATCGTCATTACAGTAAACGGAAGTGCAGCTCCTTGCCGTCCACGCAATGCCAAGCTGGTGATGAAGTACAAACGTGCATTGGGTGCTCAAGAGAAAGCTGCCATCACAAAAGATGGTGCTACCCTACCCTATGCCGAACAATATGAAAAGTTGCCCTACCTGAACATTACGGAATGGAGTGTAGCTGACGTGGATGGTGACTTGAAGCAGTGCGGACTCTCAGGCTCGCCCACTAAAGTGAAGGCTATCCAGAACATCTCTTTCCAAGCCAAGGAGAGTAAGGCACTTACCGGTAGCGACGAAGACATCGAAGGATTGATTGTAGAACTGCTGGAGAATCATACGATTGGATAAATAACAAGAGACCCTAACCCTTACTCCTCCTTCTATGGAGGGGAGTAAAATGTCCTGCTTTTCATAGCAGAAGTATCAACTCCTTCCTTTGGAGAAGGTTGGGATGGAGTCTTAAAATTGAATATTATATGAATAACGTATATGTATATTTGGAGATTGAAGGCCAAACCGTAGCGGAAGTGAGCCTTGAACTCCTTACTAAAGGCCGCAAGTTGGCCAACCAACTGGGATGCAAGTTGGAAGCCGTAGCTGTAGGAAGCAGCCTTGACGGCATTGAAAAGCAAGTGATGCCTTATGGTGTGGATACACTGCATGTGTTTGATGCACCGGGTTTGTTCCCTTATACTTCATTACCTCACACCTCGGTATTGGTAAACCTTTTCAAAGAAGAACAACCTCAAATCTGTTTGATGGGTGCTACGGTAATTGGCCGTGACTTGGGACCACGTGTATCTTCAGCTTTGTTCAGCGGATTGACAGCCGACTGTACATCTCTTGAAATCGGTGAATACGAAGACAAGAAGGCTGGCAAGAAATATGAGAATCTGCTCTATCAGATTCGTCCAGCTTTTGGAGGAAACATTGTGGCAACTATCGTAAACCCCGATAACCGTCCGCAGATGGCTACCGTACGCGAAGGTGTGATGAAGAAGGAAATCCTCGACCCCAACTACCAAGGTGAAATCATCAAACACGATGTGGCAAAATATGTACCTGAAACGGATTATGTAGTGAAGGTGATTGACCGCCATGTAGAGAAGGCAAAGCACAACTTGAAAGGTGCTCCTATCGTGATTGCAGGTGGATACGGTATGGGAAGCAAGGAAGGATTCGACATGTTGTTTGACCTCGCCAAGGAACTTCACGCTGAAGTAGGTGCAAGCCGTGCTGCCGTAGATGCAGGCTTCTGTGACCACGACCGTCAGATTGGACAGACAGGTGTTACCGTACGTCCCAAACTTTACATTGCATGCGGTATCAGTGGACAGATACAACACATCGCCGGTATGCAAGAGGCAGGTATCATCATCTCCATCAACAACGACCCGAATGCACCTATCAACACCATTGCGGACTATGTCATTAACGGCACTGTGGAAGAGGTGATTCCTAAGATGATTAAGTATTATAAGAGTAATTCGAAGTAATATACCAAGGAGATAAAGGGAGATAAGATGGAGATAAAGGGAGATAAAGGCCAAATGTTTGAACCGTCCAAAAACTTCACAGAGCTTCGGGTATGGCAAAAAGCCCATCTGTTTGTCTTGGATGTGTACAAAATCACAAAAAGTTTCCCTATGGAAGAACGTTTTGGTCTTTGCTCTCAGTATCAACGGGCAGCGGTTTCCATCCCTGCAAATATTGCAGAAGGATATAAAAAAATTGGAAGAGCAGATAAACTTCGGTTTATGAATATTGCTCAAGGTAGTTTAGAAGAAAGCCGTTATTACACCATACTCTCCCGTGACTTGTCCTATATCAATCAAGAAGAATATAATAGTTTAATAATGAGATTAGAGGAAACGAGCAAACTCTTAAACTCGTATATAAAGGGATTGGTAGATAAGAAGTTCAATGATTGAAAAACTATTGGCCTTTATCTCCCCAAGGAGCGAAGCGATTATCTCCCTTTATCTCCTTTTATCTCCTAAATAAAAAAAAGTATGGCAAATTATTATAGCGAAGTCCCCGAACTTAAGTTCCATCTGAACAACCCGATGATGGAGCGCATTTGCGAACTGAAAGAACGCGGATACGAAGATAAAGATAAGTATGACTATGCGCCACAAGACTATGCTGACGCAATGGATTCTTACGACAAAGTACTGGAGATTACCGGTGAAATCACTGGCGAAATTATTGCTCCCAATGCAGAAGGTGTTGATGCAGAAGGTCCTCACTGCGAGAATGGCCGTGTACGCTATGCCAGCGGCACTTCAGAAAACCTCGATGCCATGGTAAAGGCAGGCTTGAACGGTATGACTATGCCTCGTCGTTACGGAGGTTTGAACTTCCCCATCACTCCATATACCATGTGTGCAGAGGTAGTAGCTGCTGCTGATGCCGGTTTTGGAAACATTTGGTCACTTCAGGATTGTATCGAGACTCTCTATGAGTTCGGTAACGAAGACCAGCATAGCCGTTTCATTCCCCGAATCTGCGCTGGTGAAACCATGTCAATGGACTTGACTGAGCCCGATGCCGGTTCTGACTTGCAGAGTGTGATGCTGAAAGCAACCTTCGACGAAGAGAACAACTGCTGGCGTCTGAATGGAGTGAAACGCTTCATCACAAACGGTGATGCAGACCTTCATCTTGTATTAGCCCGCTCGGAAGAAGGCACTAAAGACGGACGTGGTCTCTCTATGTTTATCTATGACAAGCGCGATGGTGGTGTAGATGTACGCCGTATTGAAAACAAACTCGGTATTCACGGTTCACCCACTTGCGAATTGGTTTACAAGAATGCCAAATGCGAACTTTGTGGTGACCGCAAATTGGGTCTTATCAAATATGTAATGGCTTTGATGAACGGTGCACGTCTCGGTATTGCTGCACAATCAGTAGGTTTGTCACAAGCCGCTTACAACGAAGGTCTGGCTTACGCAAAAGACCGCAAACAGTTCGGAAAGGCGATTATCGAATTCCCTGCCGTATATGACATGTTGGCTATCATGAAGGCTAAGCTCGATGCCGGACGTGCATTGCTTTACCAGACATCACGCTACGTGGATATCTATAAGGCTTTGGATGACATTGCCCGCGAACGTAAACTCACTCCCGAAGAACGTGCTGAACAAAAGAAATTTGCCAAGTTGGCCGATGCCTTCACTCCATTGGCAAAAGGTATGAACTCAGAGTATTGCAACCAGAACGCCTATGATTGTATCCAGATTCACGGAGGTTCAGGTTTCATGCTCGAGTATGCTTGCCAACGCATTTACCGCGATGCACGTATCACGAGTATCTACGAAGGTACTACCCAGTTGCAGACCGTAGCTGCTATCCGATACGTAACCAACGGAAGCTACTTGGCTACACTGAAAGATTACGAACTTCTCCCCACATTGCCTGAGTACGAAGGCTACATGAACCGCATCAAGGAGATGACCAACAAGTTTGCTGCTTGCACCAATGCCGTGAAGGAGATGAACGACCAAGAAACTCTTGACTTCCTCGCACGTCGCCTCTACGAAATGGCTGCAGTGAACGTAATGTCACACCTGCTTTTGCAGGATGCAACCAAAGCTCCCGAGATGTTTGCCAAGAGTCTCGAAGTATATGTCAACTATGCAGAGAGCGAGGTAGAGAAGCACTTCAACTTCATCCGCAAGTTCAACGCTGAGAAGTTGGAAAACTATCGTAAGTAAGAAGTAAGTATCCGTAAACTTACATACTCAAAATAGGGTGAGTCACGATTGAAGGACTCGCCCTATTTCATCTAAAACTCAAAACTATAAATCTCAAACACTTTACCATCCTTCCATGTACCATCTCGTTGCCTTTATCACCGTAGCTATTTGGGGTACGACATTCGTATGGACAAAACTGCTGATACAAAGCGGAATTTCCCCTGCACAGATATTCACGTTGCGTTTCATCATCGCATACATTCTGATGTTAGGATTTTCGTTGATATGGAAACGCACAAAGCATCAATGGATGTGCGATACATGGAAAGACGAACTGTTGATGGTGGCATTAGGTATTACAGGTGGGTCACTCTATTTCCTTACAGAGAACGAGGCACTACGCTTCACCACAGCTACAAACACGTCACTCATAGTATGCTCGTGTCCACTTATGACCATGCTGGTACATAAACTGTTCTACCGTTCGCATCCTTTAAAAAGCAAACAGATATGGGGTTCCATTATTGCTTGCATAGGTATGGCCGTAGTGGTACTGAACGGACACTTTGTACTCCATCTCTCTCCCACAGGCGACCTTTTGGCTTTTACTGCTTGTCTCTGCTGGGCGTTCTATTCTTTACTGATGAAGACTGCTATCCGCCGCTACTCATCGTTGTTTATCACACGCAAAGTATTCTTTTATGGTATTCTGACCATTCTCCCCTACTACCTTATCGTCCCGGGATTCCCACCCATGGAATTGCTCCTACAAGCAGATGTAGCAGCCAACTTACTCTTTCTCGGATGCATAGCCTCCATGGTCTGCTTCCTCACGTGGAATTGGTGTATCCGTCGCTTGGGAGCAGTAGAAGTCACCAACTGGATTTACATCAACCCTCTTGCCACAATCGTAGCTGCATGGTTGGTTTTGGGCGAATCCATCACCCCTTACTTCCTTGCCGGCAGCGCATTCATACTATGCGGAATGTATCTGACGGAAAAGAGGTAAACTATTGTTTTCCCTGACATTCCAATGCAGCCTTGTAATCAGGTTCCAGCGTTATTTCGGGAAGCAATTCAGTATGAATGACGTTTCCTTCGGGATTTATCACTACAACTGCACGGGCAAAAAGTCCACTGAGCGGACCTTCAGTCATCAAGACACCATAGTCGCGTCCAAAGGGGGAATGCAAGTGAAAGTCTGACAAAGTAATGACATCCTTAATCCCCTCAGCCACACAGAAACGGCTTTGCGCAAATGGTAAATCACGCGAGATACAAAGAACCACAGTATTCGGAAAAGCTGTGGCCAACTGATTAAAACGACGTACTGAAGTAGAACATACAGCGGTATCAAGACTCGGAAAGATATTCATCACAACCGTTTTCCCCCGCAAGTCACTCAATCGGAGTGTAGTCAAATCATTCTTCACCAACACAAAGTCATGTGCCTTCATCCCTTTCTGCGGAAAATCTCCAGCAAGGTGCACGGGATTACCCTTGAATTTTGTTTCTGCCATATTTATCTATATAAGGTATGTATATGAAACAAATAAAAAGGGGAACGGTTCATGAGATGAAAATCATAACACACAATTTTGTATGTCGAAAGAATAATTTACCACTTGTTTTATTGAAGAAAAAAAACGACTATACCAAATGGATTATGCCCCACTCCATTATATGAAAAACAGAAGGCTTGTCAAATGAATAATAATCAATTCGCCGAGCCTTTTTCAGTTGTATTCAAAACATATAACCAAACACCAACTGCTTGAGGCATTTATCACAATACCACTCAAAAGACTTAGTTCACCAAATAGAAAACTATATATATAATACTAGAAAACTAAGATTTTTCAGATGCCAAACTCAATATTCTCCAATTTACATACTTTTAATATATAGAGAGAAAACTCAATGTTTACATATAGAGTACTTCAATATTATGGTAGGAAATAGAAACATGAACAACAAGCACAAAAAAAGATCGGCATTCCTTCGAGGAAAGAATGCCTATCGTCCGTATGTAAGAATACCATTCTTCAGGATGTTCATTCGGATGTGTCCTTACAACTAAGACAAAGAATGAACGCCCCTATTTTCATTAACTCAAGTACCATTGATACATGCGTCTGACACCCTCCTCAATCTCTATTTGGTGGTGCCAACCGAGAGCATGCAATTTGCTGACGTCAGTGAGTTTGCGCATGGTACCGTCGGGTTTGGTAGAATCAAAAGTAAGTTGTCCTTTGAATCCTACTTCCTCAACAATCAAATGTGCAAGGTCAGCGATGGAGATTTCCTTACCAGTACCGATGTTGATGTGGCAGTTACGAACCTCACGACTACCCTCTTGGTAAGTATCCTTGAAATCGATGTGTTCAAGCACATATACACTGGCATCGGCCATTTCCTCACTCCAAAGGAACTCGCGCATGGGTTTTCCTGTTCCCCAAAGACGTACTTCACTGGGAGTGATACCATATTTTGTCAAAATGGAAAGAATCTCCTCATCAGTATTAGCTCCGCTCACTCCCTCAACGGGACGTGCATCCATATCCTTGCGCACAGCAGTCCAGTCACCTTCGTTCAAGCACTTGGCCAAATGAATCTTGCGCACCATGGCAGGGAGCACATGGCTGTTCTCGAGGTGGAAGTTGTCATTGGGTCCATAGAGATTCGTAGGCATCACGGCGATATAGTTCGTTCCATATTGCATGTTGAAGCTTTCGCACATCTTCAAACCGGCTATTTTGGCAATGGCATACGGTTCGTTGGTATATTCGAGCGTGGAGGTGAGCAACGCATCTTCCTTCATCGGCTGTTCGATGTCGCGCGGATAGATACAGGTACTTCCCAAGAAGAGAAGTTTCTTCACACCGTGACGGAAACTCTCGCCAATGACGTTCTGCTGAATTTGCAGGTTCTCATAAATGAAATCGGCACGATAGGTATTGTTTGCCATGATTCCTCCCACATGGGCAGCAGCAAGAATGACGAACTCGGGCTTTTCTTCATCGAAAAAACGTTTCACAGCCACTCCGTCAAGCAGGTCGAGTTCCTTATGGGTACGCCCCACAAGGTTGGTGTATCCTTTGGCTTGGAGATTCTTCCATATAGCAGAACCAACAAGCCCACGGTGACCAGCTACGTATATTTTTGCAGATTTGTTCATGATTATATCAAATGGGCCCTCACCCTTACCCCTCCACAAGGAAGAAGAGTGAATAGTTAACAATATACCATCTACTCCTTCACCTTGAGGAAGGCCAAGGATGGGGTCTGCTTTTTTTTATTTCACAACACCCTTCTCCAAGTATTCGGCAAGGTTCATCTTGATACGTTCACTTGCACGCTCTACGGCTACTTGCTTCATATCGTGGTCCACCATGATACGGACAAGTTCTTCGAGCGATGTCTTGGCAGGATTCCATCCAAGTTTCTGTTTTGCCTTAGTGGGGTCTCCCCAAAGGTTCACCACATCAGTCGGACGATAGAAATCCTTGCTGACCTCTACGAGTACACGACCGGTAGCTTTGTCGATACCCACTTCGTTTTCATCTTCGCCTTGGAATTCCAACTCAATACCTGCATGCTTGAAAGCAAGATAACAGAATTCGCGCACAGAGTGTTGTTCGCCGGTTGCAATCACAAAGTCCTCGGGTTTCTCCTGCTGGAGGATGAGCCACATACACTCTACATAATCCTTGGCATAACCCCAGTCACGCAAAGAAGAAAGATTTCCCAAATAGAGTTTGTCCTGCTTGCCTTGGGCAATACGTGCAGCGGCAAGAGTAATCTTACGGGTAACGAAGGTTTCGCCGCGACGCTCACTTTCGTGATTGAAAAGGATACCCGAACAGCAATACATATTGTATGCTTCGCGATACTCTTTCACAATCCAATATCCATAGAGTTTGGCTACAGCATACGGACTGTAGGGATGGAATGGGGTATTTTCGTTTTGGGGAACTTCTTCTACCTTACCGTAAAGTTCGCTGGTAGAGGCTTGATAGATACGGCAAGTGTCAGCCAATCCGCATTGACGAACGGCCTCCAACACGCGGAGAACACCAGTAGCATCTACGTCAGCCGTAAACTCGGGAGAGTCAAACGAAACCTGTACATGACTCTGTGCAGCCAAGTTATAGATTTCTGAAGGACGCACCTTAGCCACTACCTGAACAAGACTCATCGAGTCACTGAGGTCTGCATAATGGAGATGAAAATTCGGAGTTCCCTCCAAATGAGCAATACGCTCGCGGAAATCAACGGATGAACGTCGGATGGTTCCGTGTACATCGTATCCTTTCTCAAGCAAGAATTCGGCCAGGAAAGAACCATCCTGACCAGTAACACCGGTAATTAAAGCAACTTTTTTCATATTATATATAATAGGTGAATAATATTTTATTCCGAAAATTGTTTGATACGCTGTTCTTCGCTAAGTTTGCATATAAGCAGAGTATTGTCCTTTTCAGCCACAATGTAGCCATCCAATCCCTGTACCACGACCTTCTTCTCCTGAGTAGTGTGTATCAGACAATTCTTGGTTTCAAAGAGTTTGATATCCTGTCCGATGCAAACATTATGGTTGGCATCCTGTTTACTCTGTCCGTGCAGACTGCCCCATGTGCCGAGGTCACTCCAACCGAAAGAGGCAGGGAAGACAAAAATCTCTTCAGCCTTCTCAAGAATAGCATAGTCAACAGAAATGTTTTCGCATTTAGGGAATTCTTGATTAATCATCTCTTGCTGACGAGGAGTTCCGTAGTATGGCAAGAGATTTTCAAATATATCAGAAATAGCAGGCTGATAGACACGCAAAGCATTCACGATTGTGTTTACATTCCATACAAAGATTCCCGCATTCCATAAATAGTTATTCTTCTTGATATACTTCTCTGCCGTAGCCAAATCAGGTTTCTCCTTGAATGAATCTACACGGTAAATCTCTTTGTTACGGGCAGAAGTCGCAGAAAGGTCAGCTTCAATATAACCGTATCCTGTTTCAGGACGGGAAGGTTTCATACCCAATGTAAGAATAGCATCTGAGTGTGAAGTAAAATTAAGTGCAGAAAGAATGACACGCTGAAACTCCGGAACATCCATAACAATATGGTCACTCGGAGTCACCACCATATTGGCTTTAGGGTCACGGGCCTTAATACACCAACTGACATAAGCAATGCACGGAGCGGTATTGCGACGGCAAGGTTCTTTCAGAATATTCATTTCAGGAATTTCAGGAAGCTGTTCCTTCACGATGTCGGCATAATTGTCACTGGTGACTACCCATATATTTTCTGAAGGACAAATGCCCTTGAAACGATCAACTGTCAATTGAATCAAAGTACGTCCACATCCAAGTACGTCAATGAACTGTTTGGGTTTTTCGGGTGTACTCATCGGCCAAAAGCGGCTACCAATACCACCGGCCATTATCACTACATGATTGTTGTTTGCCATATTACTTTATGTTTCTATGTTTTCAATTTTAATTTGTAAACAACGCCAATTAGCGTATAACTACTGTTTGAAGTTTTATGAAAGCGCAAAAATACAGAATAAAATCTATTTTTAAGATATATTTATCTGACAAAATGAAAAAAAAGAGCATTTATGTACATTTTGACGCGCGACAAAAGGGGATTTGAAACCTCCCAAAATAAAGAGAGGATACACCCTCCAAACGGATGTATCCTCTCAGACAATCTTAATACCTAAAAAACTAACGCTATATTTTTACGGATTATGCGTACATATTTACGATAGCTTCATACAATTCCTGCTTACCGCTAACCTGCTTGGGTTCGCCATTAGCCTTAGCATAAGCAACGAGATCTTCGAGATTCAACTTGCCCTCTTCGAACTCCTTACCCTTACCAGCATCAAATGAAGCATAACGGTCAGCCAACATCTTCTTGTAAGGAGACTCTTCGAGAAGAGCAGCTGCACTTTCGAGAGCACGAGCCATAGCATCCATACCAGCGATGTGTGCAATGAAGATATCCTCCAAGTCGGTAGAGTTACGACGAGTCTTGGCATCGAAGTTTGTACCACCATTACCGAAACCACCAGCACGGATTACGTGAATCATAGCTTGGATGAGTTCGTAGTTGTCAATGGGGAACTGGTCAGTATCCCAACCATTCTGGTAGTCACCACGGTTAGCATCGATAGAACCAAGCATGTTGTTGTCAACAGCAACAGCCAATTCATGCTCGAATGTGTGGCCAGCGAGTGTTGCGTGGTTCACCTCGATATTCACCTTGAAGTCGTTCTCCAAACCGTGAGCTTTCAAGAAACCGATAACAGTTTCAGTATCTACGTCATACTGATGCTTAGAGGGTTCCATAGGTTTCGGTTCGATGAGGAATGTACCAGTGAAGCCCTTTGAACGAGCATAGTCACGAGCAAGAGTCAACATCTTAGCCAAGTGTTCCTTCTCACGCTTCTGGTCTGTATTAAGAAGGCTCATATAACCTTCGCGTCCACCCCAGAATACATAGTTAGTACCACCCAACTCAATTGTAGCATCGATAGCGTTCTTAATCTGAACAGCAGCACGGGCAACAACGTCAAACTCAGGGTTAGTAGCAGCACCATTCATATAACGAGCGTGACCGAATACATTAGCAGTACCCCACAACAGTTTGATACCAGTTTCTGCTTGTTTCTGCTTCAAATAAGCAACCACTTCCTTCAAGTTAGCCTCATACTCTTCGATGCTTGCACCTTCGCTTACGAGGTCAACATCGTGGAAGCAGTAGTATTCGATACCGATTTTCTGCATGAACTCGAAACCTGCATCAACTTTGTCCTTTGCAGCCTGAACAGCATCGCAAGCTACATTCCAAGGGAACTTCTTAGTACCACCACCGAATTGGTCGCCACCTTCAGCGCAAAGAGTGTGCCACCAAGCCATAGCGAACTTCAACCAATCCTTCATTTTCTTACCCATTACAACTTTCTCTGCATCATAATAGCGGAAAGCCATAGGGTTTCTGCTTTCTTTTCCTTCAAACTGAATCTTTTCGATTCCAGGGAAATACACTTTCTTTTCCATAACTTTTTTTGTTTTTAATAAAGGTTTATTACTCGTTTATTACTAAATGATTATTACACTTATATCCGTTTACTTAATGTTTGCTTTCCAACGTTCGTAAGCCTCAGCATAAGCAGCGCGATCAGCCTCTACCGGTTCAATAACTTCGAGTTTCTCCAAAGTAGCGAAAGCTTCATTATTATCCTTATAGATGCCTGCCCCCATACCGGCTCCCTTCGCTGCACCGACAGAACCGTCAGTATCATACAGTTCAATGGTTGCACCCGTCACACCAGCCAATGTATTGCGGAAGATAGGACTGAGGAACATATTGGCATGTCCAGCATGAATCTTACTGATATTCATACCCATACCCTGCATGATTTCAATACCATATTTGAACGAGAATACGATTCCTTCCTGAGCTGCACGGAGCAAGTGGCTCTTGTTGTGGATATTGAAATTGACTCCGTGGATAGAACATCCGACCTCTTTATTCTGAAGCATACGTTCTGCTCCATTTCCGAAAGGCATAATGCTGACACCTGCACTTCCAATAGGAGCTTGTGCAGCGAGATCATTCATATCGGCATACGAAATGTTTTCAGGAGCAACATTACGTTTCATCCATGAATTGAGGATACCTGTACCATTGATGCAAAGCAATACACCTGTACGTGGATCTGCAGCAGTATGATTGACATGTGCAAAAGTATTTACACGAGATAGGGGATCATAATCAGTCACACCATTTACACCATAAACCACACCAGAAGTACCCGCAGTAGAAGCAATTTCGCCAGGATTGAAAACGTTCAGTGAAAGGGCATTATTCGGTTGGTCACCAGCACGATAAGTAACAGGAATACCCTCCTTCAATCCCAACTCTGCAGCTGCTTGGGCAGTCATGCGTCCCTGTTCACTGAATGTCGGACGGATAGTGGGGATAACAGAACGGTCAAAACCGTAATAGTCCAAAAGGAAATCTGCCACATCATTTTTCTGGAAATCCCAGAACATTCCTTCAGAAAGGCCAGATACGGTTGTACAAGCCTCACCAGTCAGACGCATGGCGATATAGTCACCAGGAAGCATGATTTTATCAATGCGCTCAAACAATTCCGGTTCATACTTCTTCACCCAAGCCAACTTGGAAGCTGTAAAGTTACCCGGAGAGTTCAACAAATGTTTCAAACATTGTTCTTCACCCAAATCCTTGAAAGCTTGTTCTCCGAAAGGTACAGCACGTGAGTCGCACCAAATAATGGATGGACGAAGTACTTGTTGGTTCTTATCTACACACACAAGTCCGTGCATTTGGTATGAAATACCGATAGCATCCACTTCATCAGCCTTCGCACCAGATGTTGCCATCACATCAGCCAAAGCCAATTTGAGATTGGTCCACCACATCTCGGGATCTTGTTCAGCCCAACCGGGTTGTACAGCAGTTATGGGAGCTTCACTCTTCGGATAAAAAGCAGAAGCCACGCACTTTCCATTTTCAGCGTTCACCAGACTTGTTTTTACGGACGAACTTCCTATGTCAAATCCTAATAAATACATGATAATAGTTTTTTATTGGTTCTTACTTATAGTTTAATGATATACACGTTAATTTTCTTCTATCTTCAAGCATCTCTAGCTCTGAGATGATATAGGAACATCCGCCAGATGAGGTTTGAATATTTTCACTACTTGGCTTTACTCTTGTCAAACTTATAGTATCTGGCCGCACGATGGGGAACTCCCCTCTCCTTCTCATCCAATGCCACCACGTATGGCATTTGTGCGATACGCTTATGGAAATTACGGACATCAAAAGTCTTGTCATATACTAGTTCAAACAGTTTCCTCAATTGAGCAGCCGTAAACTTTTTAGGCAACAAGGCAAAAAGGAATGTTGGATTCAACTCTGCCCTATTGCGAATATAGAACAATGCTTCTTCGACAATCTGCTTATGGTCAAAAGCCAGTTCTCCAACTTCTTTCACAGGCTTCCAACACGGTTCATATTTATAGGAAGGAAATATCATTTTCTTATCTACCTTCTGTAAAGATAAATATGCCACGGACACAATTCGGTCAACTGGAGTTTTCAAACTATGCAAACGCTCCAACCAAAGAGTGTCTTTCGGATTTTTGGTCCTATCTTTATCTCCAAAAGCCTTGAATTGGTCAAGTTTTATATTCTTCAATCCTGTCAATTCTGTCAACACCCTTTCAGCGGCCTCATCCAAATCTTCATCTACATAAATAAGACTTCCAGGAAGTTTAGTATCACAAAAATCTTTATCCACAACCCCTTGACGTTTAACCAAAAGGACGCTGAGTTGCTCCCCATCAAAACCTAACAACACGCAATCAACCGATACATGAGGGTTCACAGTACGATAACAATTCAAAATATCCTGTCTCATCATTTTCTTATTTTTGTGGACGCAAATATAAAAGATATTTTTGACTTATCATCTTTAATACATTATATTTTTACATATTATAACATAGTGAATCTCAAAAGATAGGAATATTGTAAGAGAAACGATATGTTTAACGTCTTCATGTACAACCTAAGATATGAAATTTAATATATCTGGACAAAAATTAATTCATCCCATAAAACCACGAATAACTCTCTATATTATAGACACATGCAACATTTTATACCTAAATATTATGAAGCTACGAAACAAAAAAAAACCTAAAGAGCCTTACATTTACAAAAAAAACATGTACCTTTGTCTGCAATTAACAAACATACAACCTTTTAATCATTAAAAGAAAGACGCTACTGTCCACAAAAAAGTGGACAATTAAAAATTAAATTAATTAGGTTCACTTGAACCGAATCGTTCATTGACATTGTTGATATTTGGTTTGTCGAAGAGGTCAGATAAAACATTTTTCGGAAGTCTTCGTTTCCATAAAATTTGTTTGAACTTCAGTTTTTTTAGCACAAACTACCAAGTTAGCTTTATTTGTTCTATATTGAACAGATTAGCGAAGTCATTATAGTCTTTGTCAAAGATATAGTAAACCAAATTCTTGTATGGTATATCAAGAAATTCCATAATATCATGAGTTCATATTTTAACAATATGAAATAATGCAAATAATTATGATTCAATATTATAGCATATTTTTCTTAATCCATCCTTTATGTATTCTGAACTTTACCCATTCAAATAATTCAAGACAAGAATTTATTGTTATTGAGTCAAAAAGCATATATACAACCATCAGGAGCGAATGTTTTCAGTACTTTTAGGAATGTGGTACAACTTCCGTCAATATGCTTAGAATGCAAACTTTCACATTTTGCAATATACCCGATTTTATTACAAGTAGTTTGCTTCAACTGAAGAACAACTTTATACAATTAACCCTCAAACACCAGAAAAGAAGACAATTAGAATTATTCATATCTAAAAGAACATCAACACTCAATGTCCCAATACTCTGTTAGTTTTCGGACTTCAGACTTTGGTATTCATGGGTCCCTATTTTGACAGACAAATAACGGCAGAGAAAGAGAAAGAACAAAAAGCATTGGAAGAGAAAGATGAAATTCGACCCGCTCAAGAAAAGGAAACATAAATCATGGACACCCAAACCGATTGAAGTCTCTATCATCACCGTTAATTACAACGGTTATAATGACACTTGTCAGATGATTGAGTCTATCCGCAAGCACATCAAGTCTGTGGTCTATGAAATCATCGTAGTAGATAATGCCTCCCAAAAGGATGAGGCATCTCTATTACGTGCCAAATATCCTTTTATACGTACCATACGAAGCAGGGAAAATTCAGGTTTTGCAGGAGGGAATAATTTAGGAAGTTATATTGCCAAAGGAAGATACCTGTTCTTTCTGAACAATGATACATTTATCAAAGAAGACCAACTCCGTTGTTTGATTGAGACATTAGAAACCCGGGAGAATGCAGGAGGTGTATGTCCATTGATTCGTTATGCCGACGAAGATGAACTCATTCAGTTTGCCGGATTTACTCCACTGTCACGGTTTACTTTACGTAACCGTAGTATAGGTATTGGGGAATATCTCAGTGAAAAATATCTGCAACCGGCCGAAATACCTTATATGCATGGAGCCGCCATGCTGATCAAACGTGAGGTGTACCAACGGGCCGGCCGTATGCCTTGCATGTATTTCCTTTATTACGAAGAGTTGGATTGGAGTCTTTCCATACGCAATGCCGGATATCGTTTGTTCTATGATCCACGCTTTACTGTTTATCATAAAGAGAGCAGAAGCACAGGAACACATTCTCCCTTGCGTGTCTTTTACCTGACACGCAACCGTTTTCTGTTTGCCTATCGCAATCGTCGGTTTATGGACCGTATCATCTGTTTCCTTTATCTGTTACTTTTGGTACTTCCCAAAGATTGTCTGCTCTATTTTCTGCGTTTTCAGTTCAAATTAGTTTCAGCCTCTATACGTGGTACTATTGCTTATTTCAAATTAAACCAAACAGAAAAATTGAACCAATATGGATTTAAGTATGCTTATACAAGGTTTTGATATACTACTCTTCATCATAGTACTGGGTACTGGGCACTGTGCTCTATCTGCTGGTCTTTGCCGTTGCTGCAATGATTGGCAAGCCTGATAAATGTACCGAAGCAACCCGATATAATCGTTTCCTGATACTGATTCCGGCCTATAGAGAAGATGTTGTCATTGAATCGACAGTCCGTTCTTTCCTCCGCCAGACCTATCCGTCATCCCAATATGACGTCATTGTCATTGCCGACCATTGCCAACCGGATATCCAAGGTTTTCGGGAAAGGCTGCCTTCCCGTTGGATTCAAAGACTATTGAAGCATTACAACCCATAAAAGACTTGATACATACAATAACGATGGAAAAGAATTTATAAAACGTCAGAAAACTGCGAAGAAATCAAAAAAATCTTTCTATCTTTGCAAACTATAGAAAAGTTAATTTCGCCTTAATAAACAACGAGCAAGAACGCATTGCTATGGGAAACAAAGCCCATAAAAACATCAAACGATTACTCGTTGAAAACATTATGTCTCAATGGCAAACACTTTTTGATGAATTGTTATCCAATTAAACATACTATCCCATGCCTGAAAGAATCGTCTATATAGTAGAATCTTTGTATAAGCCGGATTATATACAGAAGATTCACTGCCACCAAATTAATTGGATGGCAGAGAACTCGGAATATGAGGTATATGCAGTACTGACAGAAAAGCCGCACAGACAACTCGTATATGAGTTGTCACCAAAAGTGCATATAGTAAACTTTGGCTTGAACTTTGATGATATCAATAAATTCTACTATTACCAAAAGCCATTCCTTTTTTTAAAGAAGCAATGGGCATATAGGAAAAAGATGAAAAAGCTTTTAGAGAATATACGTCCTAAAGCAATTATAACATACGATAAAAGAGAAAAATGGTGTTTATGGAGCATATCTGACAAAAGTCACAAGATAGTGGTATTAGGCTCGGCAAAAGATTTATATAAAAAAGTCTGGATTACAAACTTGCCTCTCTTTGTGAATTGGACAGCAACGTTTTTCAAACGAAATCTACATACACTACCCTTAAAAGCGATGGACACAGTTGTTGTAGAGACTCAAGATTCTCAAAAAAGTTGGAGGCAGATATTCCCTAAGATTGTTGCCATACGACCTCCCATCATAGATTTTCCTGAAAATCCTGTCAGTAAAGAGAACTGTAAAGTGATTGTTTGGGGAGACTTCGTTAAAGGATCCCGATTTGACTTACTGATTCATGCTTGGGAAAAGATTGGGCGCTATTTTCCAAACTGGAGACTGCAACTATGCGGAAATGGAGACCAAGAACCCTACAAAAAGATAATAAGGGAAAAACGATTAAGTAAATTGATTTTATGCTATCCACAATCAGAAAACAGAAGTGAGAAATATTCACAAAGTGCGATTCTGGTACACACATCCGAACACGATATATACGGAGGAGTAATCATGGAAGCTATGGCATACGGCATACCCTGTGTGGTAATGAAAGTCCCTGGTACTCCAAATGAATTGATTAAAAATGAAGAAAATGGATTTTTGATAAAACCAGACCATTTGATGGATCTGACAATCAAATTGTCAATATTGATACGTAACGCAGATTATCGACAGAAGTTAGGTTCAAAAGCCAGAGAAAATATGAGAATATACAATTTGGATACTACAATGAAACGCTGGCTTAAACTACTTGATGAGATAGAGACAAAGAAAAAGCACAAATAAAATTGTACGAGAGATACACATATCGTGGTGTTAAAGGATTAATGCGTATCGATTATATTCTACACTCCCAAGAGTTGAAAGGAGTTGACTATTATTCGCCCAATTATAGATGGAGTGACCATAATCCTGTCATTATGGAAATGGTATTCCCTAAAAATGAGTAAAGTCTATTATTGGGTAGGCAATTAAAAAAAGACACAGGAGCTATTTCATCTGAGAAATAATTCCTGTGTCTTCCTTTTTTATCAGTATCCTTACAAAAACAGCATACACTTTTACTTATCGTCCGATACATTGATATTCAAATCCTGAAGCTTTCATATCTTCAGAATCATAAATATTACGTCCGTCGATAACCAAAGGTGTATTCATGGATTTATGGATAACACCCCATGAGGGCAAACGGAATTGCTTCCATTCTGTAAGCAACAACAATGCGTCTGCATCAAGTACTGCATCATACATATCGGTAGCATAAACTACAGAATCGCCTATGCGACGGCGACATTCATTCATGGCAACCGGGTCAAAAACGCGAACGATACAACCTGCCTCAAGCAATAATTGGATGGTAACAAGCGATGTTGCCTCACGCATATCATCCGTTTCTGCCTTGAATGCCAGTCCCCACATGGCTATGGTTCGACCTTGAAGATTATCTCCAAAATATCTTTTCAGTTTCTCAAATACAACACATTTTTGGGTTTCATTAACAGCTTCTACTGCTTCCAAAACACGCATCTTATAACCATTCTTTTCTGCGGTCTTTATCAATGCTTTTACATCTTTGGGGAAACATGAACCTCCATAACCACAACCGGGATAAAGGAATTTGCCACCGATACGACTATCAGTTCCTATACCCTTACGCACCATATTCACATCGGCTCCCACCAATTCACAGAGATTCGCAATGTCATTCATGAAACTGATGCGGGTTGCCAACATGGAATTTGCTGCATATTTAATCATTTCGGCACTTGGTATATCCGTAAATATTACACGGAAATTATTCAAAAGGAAAGGACGGTAGAGTTTGGTCATCAACTCTTTAGCCTTTTCGCTTTCAACACCTACTACAACTCTATCAGGACTCATAAAATCCTTAATGGCAGCTCCCTCTTTTAAGAATTCCGGATTGCTGGCAACATCAAAGGGGATATTTACACCACGCTTGTCCAATTCCTCTTGAATGACGGCCTTCACTTTCTGTGCTGTACCCACGGGTACCGTACTTTTAGTCACAAGGATGGTATACTTACTAATATGACGTCCAAAAGTGCGGGCAACTGCCAATACATATTGTAAATCTGCACTTCCATCCTCATCAGGAGGAGTTCCTACGGCTGAAAAGACAATATCTACATTATCGAGCACTGAAGTCAACTCTGTGGTAAAGTGCAAACGTCCCTCGCGATAATTACGAGAAACCATTTCATCAAGTCCGGGCTCGTAAATAGGAATCTGACCATTCAAGAGGGATTTGATTTTTTCCTCATTCACATCCACACATGTAACATCCACTCCCATTTCGGCAAAACAAGTACCAGAAACCAAACCGACATAGCCTGTACCAACTATCGCAATCTTCATAACTTCTAAATTATATATTACAATAACATTTTTATAATAGTGACCTTCAAAAGCGGAAATCCGCTAATCACGATGCGAAGATACGGCAAATGTAGGAATAAAAAGCCTTTTTCAATTAAAATATCGCTAAAATATCCACAAAATATGCTATTTTATCAAATAAAAGATTACCTTTGCACTGCAAAATGGTGTAATACCTAGATAAAAGATGAAAGAACTGACAAGACATATTGAATCCTTATTATTGGACAATGATTGTGTCATACTACCACAATTTGGCGGGTTTGTAACCAATCATGTCCCTGCACGATGGATAGAGGAAGAAAACCTGTATCTGCCTCCCTATCGTACCATAGGTTTCAATCCTCAATTGAAAATCAATGACGGACTACTTGTACAGTCTTATATGCTCACACACGATGCCACTTTCCCTGAAGCAACCAGACTGGTAGAAGCGGCCATTGATTCGTTAAGTGAAGAGCTCTATAAAGAAGGACTGGTAAAGTTACACGGAATTGGAACACTGAGACGAACCATCATTGGAGAATATCAGTTTGATTCAACGGAAGATGGAGTCATCACTCCCGCTTTTTACGGACTTGGTTCAGTAGGAATTAAACCTCTCGCACTGTTTGAAAAAGAGCAAGAAGCACAAACAAGAGCTGACGTTGTTCGTACAGAAGAAGAAAATAGCCCAGTCATCGAAAACAAGAACCGCACTATCACCATCAAGATACGTCACGAATGGATTACGAATGCGGTAGCTGTTGCAGCAGCAATTTTCTTGTTCTTCTTCCTCTCTACACCAGTAGGAAACACGTATATCGAAGAGGAAAATTATGCATCATTGGGAAACATCCGTGTTTTTGAACAAGTCCAAAAAGAATCGATGTTGACAACCTTAATGACAGCCCCCAATACGGCTGATACTCCCGTGCAAAAAGTTGCAGAAAAGCCTGTAGTCAAAAAAGGTGAGGCAAAACCAAAGGAAACAGTTTCAAAGGAAGAAGAATCAATGATAAAAACGCATTCTACACCTTCTTCAAAGCCTGTCAATCCGATAACAAAGGAAACAACTACACCTCAAACTACGCCGGCACAAGTCTCCCAACCTGTATCTACAAAAATCGTAGAAGCCAAACCTGCCCCTGTTAAAGTAGCTCCTGTTACATCCTCACCAAAGACACCTGTCTATAATGTGATTATAGCCAGTGTACCTGCTGAAAGTGATGCACAGCCTACAATTCAGGATTTGGCAGCAAAAGGTTATCCGGGTGCTTTCCTTGTCAAAGGAGGAGGCAGATTCCGTATCGCTTTGAAAGCTCATAAAACTGAAGCAGAAGCATATAGCCAAGTAAATGAATTGAAGCAGAATGGTGTATTCAAAGATGCTTGGGTGCTAAAGACAAGAAAATAATTGGAATTAAACAGTTATAATTGACAAGCTACAAGTGAAAAGTTCTTATAAACAAACCACTTGTTGCTTGTCAATTCTAGTTTATCGCTAAAAACAGAAAAAACGATGAAACGAGTAAGATGCCCTAAATGTGACAATTTCATAACATTTGATGAAACACAATATGCCGAAGGCCAATCTCTTGTATTTGTCTGCCCGGATTGCAAAAAACAATTTGGTATCCGCATAGGTGTATCCAAACTTAAGGCAACTCGTAAAGAGGAAAAAATAGACGAACAGGAAAATCGGAAAGCCTGTGGAAGCATTGTTGTCGTTGAAAATGTTTTCAGCTACAAACAAGTGCTCCCACTTTATGAAGGCGACAATACTATAGGCCGACGCAATCAAGGTTCAAACATCACTGTACCCATCGAAACTTCCGACCCAAGTATGGATCGTCACCATTGCATCATCAATGTCAAGCGTAACAAACAAGGGAAATTGATTTATACTTTACGCGATGGATTAAGCAATACCGGCACCTTCTTGATGAATGAAATCTTAGGTCCTAAAGACCGCATGCGCATTTCGGATGGAGCCATCATCACATTGGGAGCAACAACCATTATTTTACGCGAAGGAGAAGGAGTCGAATAATCTCCTTTTCCTAATACTTTTTTTTCTTCAGTCAGAGAAAAATTTTTCTTCAACACAAGAAAAAAAACTCATTGGCAAGAAAAAAAACTCCTACTTCAAATGACTCTGACCGATTTTAAAGCTTTCTTTTTTTGAATTTTCAAGAAAGAATTGCTATATTTTTCTAAAAACGCGCTCTTTATTAAATAAAAAGTAGTAATTTTGCAGTTCAAAATCGATTTTGGATAATGAGACAACTTAAAATCACTAAAAGTATTACCAATCGTAGCAGCGAAGCGCTCGATAAGTATTTGCTAGAGATTGGTAAGGAAGAATTAGTTTCTGTTGAAGAAGAAGTAGAGTTGGCACAACGCATCCGCCAAGGCGATCAGCGTGCATTGGAAAAGTTGACTAAAGCCAACTTGCGTTTCGTAGTATCTGTAGCCAAGCAGTATCAGAATCAAGGACTCAGTTTGCAGGACCTTATCAATGAAGGTAACATTGGACTTATCAAGGCTGCACAAAAATTTGACGAAACCCGAGGCTTCAAATTCATCAGTTATGCTGTATGGTGGATCCGTCAATCCATTCTGCAAGCGTTGGCTGAACAATCACGTATCGTACGTCTGCCACTTAACCAAGTTGGTTCAGTAAATAAGATTAGTAAAGTTCTTGCCAAATTCGAGCAAGAAAATGAGCGCCGTCCTTCTGTAGCAGAATTGGCAGAAGAGCTAAACATCGAAGAGGACAAGATTTCTGAAGTTTTGCGCGTAAGTGGACGTCAGGTTTCTGTAGATGCTCCTTTCCAAGATGGTGAAGAAAACTGTCTTTTGGACGTATTGACTAATGACGATGCTCCTCATACTGACAGCCCCATGGACAAAGAGTCTCTTTGCTCAGAGCTCGACAACATCCTTTCAGCCGTATTGAAAGATCGTGAGAAGAAAGTCATTGTCATGTCATTCGGTATCGGTTGCCACGAAAAGTCATTGGAAGAGATTGGAGACTTGTTAGGCCTTACTCGTGAGCGTGTGCGCCAGATTAAGGAAAAATCTCTTCGTAAGATTAAAAACGACCCGGGAAGCAAGATACTTCTCAAATATTTGGGATAATCTTCCGATTATAGAAAAATGTGCAAATGTGCCAATATGCCTATCACTCATCCGGCACATTGGCACATTTTTGGTATAGAAACATTTGCGATTTCCATCAAATCCTAATCTGTAAATTACCAAACCATGAACAAAACCTTAGGAATCATTCTTTTTTTCTTATCCACCTTTTTTATCCGCCCTCTCTGTGCACAGACAGGTGAAGAAGCACGCGCTCGGGCTATCCGTATAGCCGACCGCATCATAGCCACTACCACATACGACTTTGTCAATAAAGAGACAGGCGAAGTATATACCTCGCTCAAAGGACTGAAACCAGACAAGAACATAAAGGTAAAGAGCAAATATCTTGATTGGCACTACACCAACGGAGTGACCAATCTTGCACTGATGGAGTTGGGCGACAAATTAGGGACCAAGAAGTATGAAGAGTTTGTGCTCAAGAACCTGACCTTCATCTTCCATCCGGACAATCAGAAATACTTCAAGAATCTCTATGAAAAGACATTGAAGGAGGAAGGATGGTTGCCCGTGCGCAATGTCAATTGGCACATGATTTACCGCAACAAACGGTTGGATGACAATGGCCCTATGGGAGCAAGCCTCGTGGTACTGAACAAACGCCATCCGAACAAAGCTTTTGAACAATACATTGCCGCTACAGACAAGCATATCCGAGAATCAGAACCACGCTTGGCCGACGGCACCATTGCCCGCTTGTGGCCACACGAAAACACCGTGTGGGCGGATGATGCCTACATGGCACTCTCTTTCCTTGTGAACATGGGTGAAACTACGGGCGACATCAGCTACTTCACCGATGCAGCCAACCAGATATTAAACTATACCCGCTATCTCTGGTGCCCCGAAAAGCAGTTGTATTATCATTGCTACCATACCGATACAAAGAGTAACGGCGTAGCCCATTGGAGCCGCGCCAACGGATGGGTATTCATGGCCACGGCCGACCTTCTACAGAAGATGCCTCTCTCCCATCCCATGCGTGAAGATGTTCTGAAGAACTTCCAGATGCAGGCCGAAGGTGTGGCACGTTACCAAGGAGCCAACGGACTTTGGCACCAACTGTTGGACAAAGTGGATTCTTACGAAGAGGTAACAGGTACTGCTATGTTTGTCTGCGGAATGGCACGCGGTGTGAAAGAAGGTTGGCTACATCTTGACTTTATCCATGTGGCTTGGCAAGGACTGAAAGGCATCTTCACCAAAGTGTCTCCCGAAGGAGATGTGACGGCCATCTGTGCCGGCACGGGAATCATGCCTTCACTCAGTTTCTATTACAACCGGCCACAATGGACAAACGACCCCATGGGCGAAGGTCCTGTCCTACGGGCACTGGTAGAGATGATGGATGCTCCCAAACATGCTTCCATCAAGGCTGAAGCACAATACGATAAGATAAAATAGAATGAGCGGATGCCCCCACTCATCCGACTGACACGAAAAACTTTTATTCTAATTATACACCAATTATTTAACCATCATGAAAACTGTTCTCAAAAAACTTTTGTGCGCCTGTATGGCTGTATCTTGCACATTGATACTGCCCGCACAGATTGGAACTCGTTTCCCTTCAGAGAGAAAAGTTATCAAAGACCCCAAGACAGGAGTTGAGTTAGTATTTCTAACCTCAAAAAGCGGTACTGGAGACTCTAAAATCTACCAGACACACAATCAATGGACATCAGACGGCAAATGGGTCATTTTCCGCTCAAACCGAGTGAAAAGTGAGGCCATGGCCGTTAACGAAGAGACTGGTGACATCGTACAAGTGACCGAGGGCGGCTTCTCAGGTATGCTCTGCGTTGCACGCAACTCCATGAATCTCTACTACATGCGTCCGCTCAAGAACAAGAAGGATGAGCGATTGGGCATGGAGGTTGTGAAAGTGAATCTCGAGCGTTTGTTTGCCGACTCCGAAGCAGGAAAACTGAAAAAGAAGAAACACTACGAGCGTATCTGCGGACTCATACCCCAAGAGATGGGTGCAGGCGGAGACATGGCTTTGGACGGAAGCGAGACATTCGCCTACTTCCGCTTGGGCAAAGAGTATGCTGGCAAGTTCCCCATCCAGGAGGAACTCTCCGGTACTTTCGGCCCTCGCAAGATGGGTGCAGGCCCTTCGGGTATCGGCAAGATAGACTTGACAACCGGCCAAGTGGAACACGTCGTGAGCGTACACTTCCAAGTGGGACACATCCAGGGAAACCCATGGCATCCAGGTGAAGTCATATTCTGTTGGGAAACAGGCGGAAAAGCCCCCCAGCGTACTTGGATGGTGAATGCCGACGGAACGAACCTACGCCCCATCTACCGCGAAACGGAGTATGATTGGGTAACCCACGAAGCGGTCATCAGCGCAGACGAACTGGTGATTGCCATGCTGGGACACAGACGGATTTCAGAAGAGCGCAACATGGACTTCTCCAAAGATTGGGGTCCCTCTGGCACCAAGGAATATGCTACAGGTATGGCTGTGGTAAATATGAGAACACGTGAATTTACCATGGAGGGCCAGGTAGATGGCGATAATTTCTGGCACGTGGCAGGTTCGCAAGATGGGCATTGGGTAGCTGGTGACACCTTTGCACGCGAACTGTGGCTCATCGACCGCCACACCAAGGAGCGCATCCTGTTGACTGCCGGACACAAGACCACCGCACGCGACCACGTACACCCCACCTTCAAACCCGACGGCACGGCCATCGAAATCCAATCGGCCATGCTCTCTGAGGACGGACGTTCGCTCAACATCTGTGTAGTAAAACTCCCACAACATCTGCTCGACAGATATAAGAAGGGGGATAATTAGGAGATAAAGGGAGATAAAAGAAGTAAAGACCAATAGCTCTGCTTGCATAAAGCTTTATAACAGCCTATACATTCGGCCTTTATCTCCCCAAGGAGCGAAGCGATTATCTCCATTTTCTCCATTTAACTCCAAATCACAATAATATTCCTGAACTCTAAAAACAACATAACAACAGCTATGAAAAAGATTCTAAGTACAATGGTAGCCGCCCTGTTTGTCGTATGCGGTTGCACGTCAAATGAGGCACAACAAGGAAATGCTCCGTCTGATTATCAAGCTCCACATTTGGAGAAACGAGGCAATGTGACTCAACTCATTGTGAAAGACAAACCGTGGTTGGCACTGGCCGGTGAATTGGGAAACTCCACTTCATCCAGCCGCGAGTACCTGGCTCCCCATTGGCAAAAACTGAAAGATGCAGGCTTGAACACCGTATTGGCCGTAGTATCTTGGGAGCAGACAGAACCGGAAGAGGGGAAATTTGATTTCACCGTAGTGGATAACCTGCTGGCAGACGCCCGTGCAAACGACATGAAGCTGATGATTCTCTGGTTCGGAAGTTGGAAAAACGGTATCACCAGCTATATTCCTACGTGGGTAAAGAAGGACACAGAGCGTTTCCCTTTGGCACACACGCCCGAGGGAAAACCACTACCCATCTTGACCACATTGGGTGAAAACACACGCGAGGCGGATGGTAAGGCCTTTGCAGCCATGATGCGTCACTTGAAAGAGGTGGATGCCAAGGAACAGACCGTCATCATGATACAG
Organism: Phocaeicola sp.; assembly: GCA_045647865.1. GTDB lineage: Bacteria > Bacteroidota > Bacteroidia > Bacteroidales > Bacteroidaceae > Phocaeicola_A. The sequence continues at coordinate 7,094 of JAZRMW010000041.1, read as the reverse complement.
ATGGAAAACGAAGTAGGTCTGCACGGACATCCGCGCGATTATTGTCCCTTGGCAGAGAAGGCTTTCAAGGGTGCAGTACCCAAGCAACTGACCGATTGGCTGACGGCAAACAAAGCCAATCTCCTGCCCGAGACACTTACGGCTTGGGAAACCAACGGATGTAAGACATCCGGTACCTGGGAAGAGGTTTTCGGAAAGAACGACCGCGCAGCTGAAATCTTTATGGCATGGAACTATGCAACGTATATGGATCGCATCACCGCCCTCGGAAAGGCCGAGTATGACCTGCCTACATTCGTGAATGCATGGATTGTTCAGCCTGAAGACACACGTCCCGGTAACTATCCTTCGGGAGGTCCGCAGGCCCAGAACCACGACATCTGGAGAGCTGCCGCTCCCCACATCGACATCCTTTGTCCCGACATCTACTTGAATGACTATCCGGAGATTCTGAAACTCTACGCACGTTCAGGCAATCCCGTGTTTGTTCCCGAGTCACGTGCTGGCCAGGGTGGTGCGGCCAATGCGGCATACACCATCGGTGCATTGGGCGGCATAGGCTATTCCCCCTTCGGTATCGAGCGCTATTGCGGCGAAAAGTCCAACGACACCTTCAACTCCTTCTATCACAAAGCCGGAAGCATTGCCGACCAGATATTGGCAGCACAGGCCGAAGGACGCATCGGAGCAGCTTGGTTGAAGGGTTCCAATCCCTTCAAGGTGAAGGATGAAATCTGTCTGGGCGACGTACGCATCCAGTGCGAGCTCGTGTCAAGCGGCATGAGAAACGGTGGTGCACCCCAGCTGACAGGCGGCACCTACGACCCCGAAGCTATCGGCTATGTGATTGCTATCAAGAACGAAAACGATTATCTGTTCCTTGGCTCAAACGTGCGTGTCACTTTCTTGCCTGCTGACGGAAAAGGATACGTAGGACTTGCCAAAGTGACAGAAGGCGAATTTGATGCACAAGGCCAATGGATAGAGGGACGTTGGTTGAACGGCGATGAAATCCAGCTCCGTTACGACCTCCTCTATGCCGTAGAAGAGGGATACTCCGGCCAAGGTCTCAACTTCGGTAAACCCGAACCACAATTCCTGAAAGTGGAACTGTTCAACTATTAATTTAATAAGGAGATAAAGGGAGATAAAGGCTACGAGTTGTCAGCTACTAGCTACAAGTGCCCTGAGGCACAAAACTCGTCACTCGTAGCTTGTCACTTGTCACTTGAAAGACATTTGCTTTTACATATCTCCCTCTCTCTCCATCAGACCCATTCTATATGAAACAACTATATATAATAGGTATAGCAGCAAGCATCAGTTGCTGCGCCTTTGCACAAGAAAAGATACAGGTGCAGGAGCCGGGCTTCAAAGTATTCCAATTCCCGCGTACGGCCATCCCCTGCATCGATGGCAACTTTGCCGACTGGGACATGGTGCCCGACAGCTATGCCGTGGGCATCGAAGAAATGTGGGACGATACCAAGAAACACAAGGGAATCGACCGCTCCACCCTCGACATCACCGTGAAGGTCGGATGGGTAGCAGGCCTCAACCGCCTCTACTTCCTCTACGAAGCGTATGACAATTACTGGGAGTTTGACCAATTGGGACTTCGCAACGACACTTATGAGATTGTTGTAGATGCCGACCTCTCAGGAGGCCCCCACACGGATGAGTTCCGCCTCAACCCCGAAGTGATGACACGCATGGATGCCTTCTTCGAATTCCAGAACATACATGCCCAGAACTACCACATCATGACACCACCCACCGAGGGCAAGTCGTGGACCATGGTGTGGGGCACACAGCAATGGCTCAAATATCTGCCCTATGCCAACTATGCCTACGACTATTCATTCAAGCATGGCGAAAGTGGCAAACTGCGCATGGAGTTCTACATCACTCCCTTTGACTTTGCCAGCCCCGAAGGACCGGCCAAATCCACCGAGAGCCGTCTTTATGAGAACAAGAAGATTGGTCTATGTTGGGCTGTAATCGACTACGATGGCAAGGAAGAGAAGGACGGATTCTGGAACCTCTCGAAGCACCACCATGTTTATGGCAATGCCTCCATGCAACGCCTGTTCACCCTGATGCCTTTGGAAAAACAGTTCCGCAAGCCTGTGGAGTGCGAATGGACATTCACCGTTGTACCCGATACACGCACCGTATGCTTCCGCGACGAGAGCTACGGAAACATCACCTCCTGGCATTGGGACTTCGGCGACGGCACAACCTCCAATGAACAGCACCCCGTACACACCTATGCACGCGACAATGCACACTACGTAGTGACCCTCTATGTGGAAGGTCCCGAAGGAAAAGCCCGCAATTGCAAGGTTTGGGAAGTATGCGTGCGCGACTTGAAGAACCCGTCAAACACGCCTTATGATTGAAAAATAAGAAAGGTCATCCTATTCCTTTTTTTATAAAACACAGAGACACGGAAACACAGCGTATTTTGTAATTCTTTGATTTTCTAGAAAACAAAAACTCTGTGTTTCCGTGTCTCTGTATTCCAACTAAATGGAAAAAATCGGATTATCGGATTATCGAATCATGATATAACCCTCAATCCTTATTCAGAGCCTCAGCAATGATTTCTGCCATGCGGCGTGCTCCGTCTCCATTGGGGTGAATGCCATCGGAAAGCATCTTGTCACCGTCGTTGGCAAAGAGGGTATGCAAGTCAATCACATTCAATCCAAACTCCCTTGCCACCTCCTGCTGAACAGGAATAATGCCATTCACAATCACCGAGTCATTGATATTCCATGTCGGTTTGAAAGCAGGGATAGGAGTACAGAGATAAATCTGCTTTTTCACTTCAGCCAAAGCCTTTGCCCTCTTCTTCTTGTTCTTCGGAAGGTTGGCCAATTCCGGACAAAGGGTTGTAATCATCTGCACCAGGTCCTGCTTGAACTCTGCACCATGTTGCCAGTTCCCGGGCTTCGAATCGTTGGTACCCAACTTGATGATGACAATGTCAGGATTGAAAGCCAAGGCATCACGCCAAGCCAATTCGTTCATGTAGGGGTGGTCACCCTTGTTGAGCATAGTGCGTGCACTCACTCCAAAATTCTTCACCCAATACTTTTCTCCCAGTCTCTGTTGCAACAAGGCCGGATACCCGTGTTGGGTAGCCATGTCAATGCCGTGTCCGTCGGTGATGCTGTTCCCGACACAGGCCACTCGGATGGCATCAGCCTTGGGCGATGGCAAATGGTCCAACCATGCACCAATGTCGGTCAGCAACTGATTGTGATGCTTGAACCACTTGCCGAATCCGAATCCGTGGTCGCCCGAGGGATAGACATGCATGGTACACTCATTGCCCGCCTGACGCATGGCTTTATAATACTCCAATCCATTGGTTACGAAAGGAACCAGACGGTCATCGTTGGCCGTGATGACAAGTGCAGGCGGAGTCAAATGACGGCGCACCGCATTCTGGGTAGAATACTGGCGCACCAGATTCTTGTCCTTTTGTCCCTCTTGTCCCAGGAAATTACGACACGAATACTTGTGTGTCAACCGTTCGTCCATCGAAATGACAGGATAGAACAGAATGCTGAAGTCTGGCCTCACGTCAAACTCCGAGTGAGTGGAAATGACCGAAGCCAAATGTCCCCCTGCAGAGAATCCCATAATACCCACGTTGCGCGGATGGATACTCCATACAGCAGCTGAGTCGCGCACAGTGCGTATGGCCTTCTGCACATCTCCCATGGGCAGTGTGCGGTCGCCGTTCGGCAAACGGTAGTTCACCACAAAGTAAGTGATACCCCGTTGGTTCATCCATTCGGCAGCCTCGTACCCCTCGTGTGTGTTCGACAACATCGAGTATCCCCCTCCGGGCACTCCTACAATGGCTCTTCCCGAAGGATTCTCGGGCAAGAAACATACCATCTGTGCTTTACCATCACTGGTCAGGTCGATAGTAAACTTTCGCGCAGTTTGTGCCTGTGCCATTGCAAAGCATAACGACAAGGCAAAAAATAGAAATTTCTTCATACACGTATATAGTCTGATTAGTTTATCGGCCACAAAGGTAATAAATTATATCATAGGGACGATTAGAGCAGGATTACTTTTTTATATCAGGAATGCATCAATAAGACGAAAAGTAGTCAACTAAAATCGTGAGCATCCATCAGCCTTTAAGATTAAAGTTCTAAGGATAAGAGACATACAAAACCGTTTAAACATTGACGAATTTCCTCTTAAGTATTACCAAAATATCTCTTAAGCGATACTGGAGTTTCTCTTAAGCGGAACTGAAATATCTCTTAAGCGGTACTGGAGTTTCTCTTAAGCGGTACTGGAACAAGGAATTGCTTACGTCAACATGAAGACACAGAATGGGTCAAAACCTTGAACTTTGAACCTTAAACCTTAAACTTTAAACCTTGAACCAACTCCCTGCACTCCTTGCGATAAGTCTTCACGGAATTGACCGACAGACAGGCTGCACGGGCCATCATCTCCACATCGTCCAGCCCGAGAGCCATCAGGTAACACATGGTGAGTTTTTTCCGTTCCAATTCGCATTTCTCCAGTTTCTCTGCCAAGGCGGGATTCTCCTGTTCCAACAATTCCCGCAACATAGGTATATATTCATCCGAACGGATGTCATATCGGGCCTGTACCTCCTCACCATAGCGGAACTGCAACAACATGTCCACTGCAATGGCATCCCGTCCGTGCATCACAAAATAATCTATCCGCAAGTCTGTCTCGCGCTGATGTTCTACACGTTCCAATTTGGCAGCTTGCTCCTTCAATTGTTTCCCCAAATCTACAATCATCTGTGTCTGTTCCTTTTCCGAATGCTTCCGCTCACGTTCCTTCGCTTTCAAATCCTTGACATCCGCTTTCAACTTGTCTATACTATCCCGCAAGCGTTTGATTTCCTCGTGACGCTTGTCCAACTGCTTCCGATGCTCTTCCTTCAAACGGATGATAGCATCTGAATGGTTGGCCAATGCCCCTTTCAACCGCCCCAATTCAACAGAGTTCTTACACAATACGACCTTGTGTTCCTCCTCCATGCGAATGTTAGCATCCACTTGGTGTGTCAGAGTCTCTTTCAACTGTCCCAACTCCACGGAAGCATCTGCCAATTTCTTGTCTGCCGCTTCCAATTCCCGTACCTTTGCTTGCTGTTCCTGCCGATGTCTGAACCTGACTTTCTTGAGGATGTACCCCGATGCGGCTACTATTGCAACTATCGCAATCGCCAACCACACCCTCCATCCGGCCAAAGAACGGTTTTCCGCAACCAATTGTACGTTCTTCACCCTATTGGGAATGGCCGCAATCTCTGCTGTCTTGCGTCGCATGGTGATGTCACTGTTGTATTGGCGATATAGATTATGATAATGGAAGGCTGAATCCGTCTCTCCCATATCCTTATATATCTTATACAGGCGAAGATAACCACCACAGACGGTCAGGCTGTCCATGTCATCCCCTATTACCTGCCGGGCATACGACAAGGCTTTTTCATATTCACCTTTTCCGTAATAAAGGGAGGTCAGGGCTGAATATAAATTACCACTTATTTCTGTAGGAGCCTCCAACTCGCAATCTTTAAATATCTTTTCTGCTTTATCCAATTCTCCATTCTGCAATAAGAAAGAACCGTAATTCTGCAACAAGGCATAGTAATACTGCTTGCGTGAGAGAGTCTTAGCATGCGATAATCCTAATTCATAATAATATCCTGCACTGTCAAGTTTCTCCATCACTTCAAAAAGTTTAGCTATCTGGCCACAAGCCGATACCACATAATGGAGGGAATCTCCCAACAGTTTGTGTTGATAGGACTTCTTGTAATACACCAAAGACTCGGAAAACATATTCTGATTCATCAGCAATAGGCCATAATAATTGAACAACAGTGCCTTGTACTGGTTATCCTCCACCCCCTCAAAAGCCTGTTCGCTGGCAACGAATGCCTCTACGGCGTGCGTCACCTCACCGCATTGTTGGTGTACAAGACCTTTATATAATAAGGAGAGAGCCTGCTTATGCTTATCTTTATGCTCTGTATAGTACTCCACCGCCACATTGATAAGCGAATCATCCTCTAAGGGTATATGACACTTGTGCATGGCTTGTGTCCGAAGCAGAGCATATCGGGCATATTGCCCGTCAGATAACCCCTCTGACACATCCATCTGTTGCAAGCATCTGTATGCACTGTCCGGATTGCTCTCCATACAACCTTCTGCACACACGAGCCATTGCTCCACGCGACTCTCTCTACAGGCTCCGACCATAAGGAATACAGCCACTGCCAACCAGATTTTCATCATTTCGTTCATTTCGTTCCGTCGTTTTCGTTGCCACAAAGTAACAAAAAAATCCCGTCATTCACAAATCCGCACCTCAAAACACCGTCCTTCATAGTTTCCCAAACAAAAAAAATGCGCTCAAACAGGCTCAAAACCCTCATTTATATTTGGCACTTTACAGTTCCACAAAGATATACCTACCTCTTTGATTATCAACAATTTGCAAGCCCCCCCCCCCCCCCCCAGGGAGACATTCAGACCTTCCAACCATCTACTGATACTCAAAAAACTATTGACCATTTAAAAAGACGGTCTTAACTTTGCAACATCAAAACTTGCGCAAGAAACTTTATGTAAGAATTTAAAAAGTAAAACAAGATGAAAACAATAAAACTAATCCAATGTCTGGTGCTCGCAAGCATCATACCATTCAGTAGCATCATGGTTGCTAATGACAATGTACCTGATGAAGAACAAGTGATTGTATTAACCAATAAAAATCATAACGGGAGTAACACCGAAACTCTCCAAGTCCCCGTCACCGCCACAGTGAACAACAGTGTATTGAACGTGCAATTCACGGGCAATGTGCCTCATGCAACTGTATCTGTCCAGAATGCACTTACGGGCGGAACTGTCAGCCAACAATCCATGTCGGCCATGTCGGGAACTATCTGCACCGTACCCGTCAGCGGTCTGCCTACCGGATTCTACACCGTTTCGGTAACCAATAATCTGAGTGGAGAGAGTGTAAGTGGGGACTTTGATGTAGAATAAGTAAAGGGAGAT
>JAZRMW010000040.1:0-125395 GCA_045647865.1 Phocaeicola sp. | reverse complement strand
CAACGAGGTGGAAAATGCTTATGTCTCGACGAAGTGCATAAATATGAAGGCTGGAGCCGCGAAATCAAGAACATCTACGACGGATTTCCCGAACTACAAATCATATTCACGGGCTCATCGTTGCTCAACATCCTCAATGCCGAGGCCGACTTGTCGCGACGTTGTGTGAGTTATGACTTACAGGGTCTTTCGTTCCGTGAATATCTGATGATTAAAGAAAACATCTCGTTACCCGTCATTACACTCGACAACATCCTTAATCATCCGTTAGAGGTATCAGAGAAGGTGTTGGCAGCATGCAAGCCTTTACAATATTTCTCCCAATATTTGGAAGAGGGCTATTACCCCTTCTTTATGGAGCAGCAGATAGATTACCTCACACAGGTGCAACGTGTAGTGAATATGATTTTGGAGATTGAACTACCACAGTTGGGCAATGTGGATATTGCCAATGTCCGTAAGTTGAAAAGTCTGCTTTCCGTAGTCAGCAGCGGTGTGCCTTTTGCAGTAGATATCAGCAAAATGGCTCAGACTGCAGAACTCAACCGTAACACAATTGTCAACTATCTGGCACATCTCGGCCGGGCCAAATTAATAAACCTTTTATATAGTGATTCGGTTAACCTCAAGCGAATGCAGAAGCCTGACAAGATTTATATGGAAAATTGCAATCTGCTGTATGCGCTTTCGCTCACACAAGTAGAAGCTGGCACTGCACGAGAGACCTACTTTGTCAATCAGCTTTCCTATCAGCATACGGTGGAATATGCCAAACAAGGCGACTTTGTGATTGACAGGAAATACACCATTGAGGTAGGTGGAGCAAGTAAGGATGGCAAGCAGATTGCCAGTGCGGAGAATGCCTTCATTGCAGCCGACAATATAGAATATGCATTAGGGAACAAGATTCCGCTTTGGCTTTTTGGCTTCTTGTATTAATCCACCCTACAACAAAATCCCCGAGGCTACTCCGTAAGACTGCCTCGGGGGGGTGGACTTCATATAATCTATGCAAAGATACGAAAAATCTAAGAATCTGTTAGGATTTTGCATTAAATGTTTCAATAGTAAAGAAATACCATTTTTTGTTTAATTCATTAAATAAAAAAAACTATTTTCTTGCAAATCCATTAAACAAAACGTATCTTTGTAACGATTTCTTGTAATTCTGACAGGATTTCCACACTTCATACAAAACTTTGCTCCCGGCTTCAGTTCGCTGCCGCACTTTGTACAAATTGCCATTATTTTATCTGATTTTTGGTTAATATTTTCGTATCTTTGTTACCATAAACATACACCACTCCCAAGGAGTGTGTACAATTCGATGCAAAATTATTAAAAAACGTTGATTTACCCCCCCTTAAAAGCTTAAGCTATATTAACAATAGGCCATTGTTTTGACACAACGAAAGACAGAATCGGAAATAAACATCAACTGATCAACAAGACTCCTGTTAATATAGCAATGTCTGAAAGGGTGAAAACAGGAAAAGAGAAACTCATGTGCACAAGTGCCTCCAGCCATGTGCACACAACCAGCAGACTTTGTGCACACATACACCTACAGGATGTGCACATGCCCAACAAAGGGTGTGCACACGGAGAATAGAGGTTGTGCACACAGGCGAGAGATTATGTAAATATATCCATCGTCATCATCATCCGTTTCTTCACGTCAAGAATACCACACATACAAAAAAAAGAATGCTAATCTTACACGTGCAAGATTAGCATTCTTTCGTTTATAAGAATAGTATTCTTCTTATTCCTTTACATAGTCAGACTCATCCATGAAGAGGTAAGAACGCTTGTAGCCACCGGCATCAATAACTACCTTCTCAAATACGATAGCAGGATCGTTGGGACAAATGGTAATGGTATGCTCGGAAAGAGAAGCATTCACGGGAACAGCTTTCAATTGGCTATCAACCACACGACCTGCCACAGTAGGATAATAGATACTGTAGATGTTCTCGGGTTTCTCATTGAGGTTGCCGTTGAAGTTCACCGTCTGAGGCTCACCACCATCGATGCTAACAGTAAATGTCATGCCACCCTTATTGAGATAATCGAGGGTTGACTTGGTAATGACGTGTACGTTGACTGCATCCTTCACATCGCCCTTCCAACGATAGGTCAATGAAGCACCTGCCACTGACTCAGTGTAAGGCATCAAAGACATGGCACTGCGTGTACGTCCCATATCGGGTATAACGGTCCACTGGGTATTTGCAGGAGCCTTGGCTTCGTAGTAGTGTTCAGCTTCCATCGCCACATATCCATCATTCATGGTGAAGGTATATCCACCAAGAGTGGGATTCTCGATGCGGGAAGTGCGAGGCATCATATCGCGTGGGAAATTGTCGTTCCAACTGCGGTAACCGATATGTTTCTGGGTCATCATACCGTTCCACTTGCCACCGGCAATATCCTTGTTATAAGATGCACAAAGTATGGAGTCGCGACGGAAGGCATCAGCCACACGGTCGGCCCACAGGTTGGCATCGGGATCATTCTTCTTGAACAGGTATTGGTTCATGGCCTGGGCATAATACATCTGATGGAGGTTAGCCATCGCCTGTACGGGGAAGAGGATAATCTGCTGGTAAGCATCGCGATACTCAGGCTTCAGAGTCAGATACTGACGCAAGGCTTCCACTTCAAGCAGCATATATTCATCCACGACCTGTTTCCATTCTCCAGTTTCGATGTTATAAGTACGTGCATCCAACATTTCAGCCGTACAACGTCCGTTCAACTTGCTGATGCGGTTCAGAATGCGGGCAGCCTCAGCACCTTGGTCTTCGCCAAACTGCTCGATGCAGAAGGGAAGGACATGAGTACCGACAACGTCAACGGTCACACTCTTGGGAGCCCAAGCCATATCAAGGAAGAGGGTGATGGGATATTCCATCGGCTTGAGGTCGCCAACGTTAAGAATCCACATACGCTGGATGCCACGGTCGTATGCAAGGGTCAGCTGTTCCCACATATTTTGCGCAGGAGTGACATTGAGCCACTTGGAGTTACGCGGTGCTCCCACATAATCGACGTGGTAATAGAGTCCCCATCCACCGGGATGTTTCAGTTCCTTCTCTGTAGTGGGCACACGGCGCACATTTCCCCAATTGTCATCGCAAAGAAGCATGATGACATCGTCGGGAACACGCATACCCTTGTCGTAGTAGTCGAGGACCTCTTTATAGAGCGCCCATACCTGTGTGGTATTCTTGGCAGGTTTCTTGGTTACATCGGCGATGATTTTGCGTTGATTCTTCACGACGCGTTCGAGCAATTTAGTATCGGCCTCTTCACTCATGGCTTCGTCACCGTCGCCACGCATACCGATGGTAACCATATCCTCGGTACCCTTCATACGCTCAATACCTTCACGGAAGAATTGGTCGAGTTTCTTCTGGTTGGTAGCATAGTTCCAAGCTCCCCACTCATTGCGTTTGCGGGCATATTCCTGATGGTTGCGTGCCATAGGTTCGTGGTGAGAAGTACCTATAATCACTCCCATTTTGTCGGCAGTAGGCCCGTTCAAAGGATCATCAGCATAGAATGCCCATCCCCACATGGCCGGCCACAACATGTTTCCACGCAAGCGGAGAATCAGTTCGAATACACGACTATAGAAACGGTGGTCACCATAGTTGGTCCCCCAAGTGTTCTTCACCCACGAAGTGAGACAAGGAGCCTCATCGTTGAGGAAGATACCACGGAACTCAACGGCAGGTTCTCCATCGGTATATATACCTTTTAATATATATGCCTCGCTCTGCTTCTCGGCAGGGACATCGGCCCACCAATACCAGGGAGAGACTCCGAGCTGGCGGCTGAGTTCGTACACACCATAGATGGTACCACGCTTATCGCTACCGGCAATGACCACCTGACCATCGGCTGTAGTGGTAATGATAAATTTCTCGCGTTTGCCTTTCAAGTCTGCCAACTTCAAGGCATCAATCTCCTTGTTCTTACCGATAGTACCTACAAGGATGGTGCTCTTCTTGCCAGTTCCTTCCTGCAAAACGGGAGCTTTGCCAAGCACATTCTGCATATCACTCTGAAGGTTTTGGATGGCAATCTTCACACCTTCGTATTCATTCTCACTGTAACTGATGGTAGCATGGGTAATGCTTACTGCGTCAGCTTGCTTCACAAAACTGACAAATTGCTCTGCCGCCTGCATCAAGGTGACGCATGATAGGGCAACGAGAGATAAAATGAGTTTTTTCATATCAGGTTGTTTTTTTTAGGAGTTAAAGTCCTTTATCTCCCTTTCTTTTCTTTATTTTACAATCACGAATCCACCATTTGTAGGAATCTCTACCTTGATGGTCTGTTTCTTTGAAAGTTTGGCCTCCTTCATTTCTCCATTCTGATAGAGAGTGACGGAGCTCTTACCTTCAATCATAGGCAAAGTCAATGTCTGCTTCAAGGGAGTCTCCATGGCATTTACACCGGCGATGTACCACTTGTCACCTGCACGACGGGCAAAGATGACATACTTACCGGGATAACCATCGATGAAGCGAACTTCGTCCCACTTGGTGGGTACACTCTTCATGAAGTCGATAGCGTAAGCGGGAGCATCTGTCAAATTGTTGGGCGCAAGAGCAAAATGCTGAACAGGGCTTTGGAAAAGTACGGCTGTAGCCAATGCATAGACATCGCTGGTGACACGACGTGAACCACGGTTGTTGTTAGCATTGTAGTACTTGTTGAGAGCAGAGCCTCCAAAGTCCATAGAAGCTACAGTGTTACGGGTAAAAGGATACATGGTTCCGCAATCGCGTGCCTCAGCATTGCAGAAATCTTGTGAGAAGTGGAGGTTCTCAGAGGCGAGAATAGCCTCAGCTGCTACGAAGTTAGGGAACATTCTCTCCCATCCGCGCGGCAAAGTACATCCATGGAAAATAACCATGATACCGAAATCGTTGGCATCGGTGAGGATGTCTTCATAGAGTTGCATCATCGGTTGCTTGTCGCCACCAAAGAAGTCAACCTTGATACCAAGGATACCATTCTCCTGCATCCACTTCATCTCCTTACGGCGCTCATACGGATTGTTCATGATACCTTTGGGTGATTGGGGCGCATCATTCCAACTTCCGTTACTATTGTACCACAGGTAGAGTCCCACACCCTTAGACTGGGCATAACGGGAAAGTTCGGCAATACGCTCGCGACCAATCTGCACGTCCCACAAAGCATCTACCAACAAGGAACGATAACTCATGGCTGCGGCAAAGTCAATATAACGCTTCTGTTCATCGAAGTTACAGCTGGAATCCATACCGATAATCCATGACCACATGCCTTTGCCGTAATCTTTTGAATAGTCTTTACTTGCCGGATATTTCGCTTCAACCAAGTCCCAGGTAACGGTAGATTCAACGACATTGGCCGGAGTACGTCCAATCGTGATGGTACGCCACGGGGTCTTACCAGGCAAAGCCATCTGTACGGAGGTACATCCCCATCCGTTCAATTCGCCTTCCATGGGGAAACCGATACGGTATTCGCCACCGTTTCCTCCTAACAGACGACAACCCACGTAGTCTCCATCTGTACCTGTCTCGGAAACCATAATCCATAGAGCTTTTGCCTTGTCAGCATTGGGTACTTCAAACAAACAAGGGAAGGTATATCCATTGCCCCAACCGTTCTTACCCACAGGTTCGCCAAGGGTATATTTTGTCTCGTAGCTGGGCATCGTACGTGCAAAACCTGTCATGGGATTACTTTGCGGAGCCATAAAGGTGAGTGCATTGTCAGCCACACGGAAGGCTGAAGCCTCTTCAGTAATCACGCAACTACGGGTATCGCCCTGAGTCAACACGGTGTATCGAAAAGCTACATCCCGATTGCTCACAAAGAATTCAATCTCCATAACCGGTCCATGGTCTCTTCTTGAACGCGGACGAGCATTCTCCTGCGCTGCAGGATTTGCTTTTCTGGAGAATTGCAACTTGGCCGTCTTGAACAGGAATTCATGTTCTTGTCCCTCCTTGAGACTGGGCAAAATATAACTACCGGTGTTTTCCCCTGTCACCTGTTTGTCCTTATTCCAGGTCAGATTTTGGGTGTAGTCGCCCATATTGGTTTTCAATCCAAGGGCTGAAGGTTCAATGGCAACCTGTCCGTCGTAAAGAACGGAATAATAGGGTTTGTCACCCTTCATTTCGAAATCAACATTGATGCGTCCGTCAGGACTGCTAACAATTACCTCGGCCTGAGCTACAGTAAGACTCATCAGGGCGAGACACATTAATGCATACTTTTTTGTCATTGTTTTTATGATTAATTTATTATTTATAAATTCGTTGATGCTGCAAATGTACAAAAAAACTACCGTTACATCTTATATATTTGTTTCAAAACCTTTATATTTGAAACAAAACAGGGCATATTCAAGGCTTTTTGACACTCAAACATACGACATGGAAACGTTATTTCGAACCGAGCGGACCCTATCATATTGTCCCGATGACCTATCGAATTTGAAAAGTTCCGATGAACAATTCAGACTACATAATGAAAGAAAAGAGGGAACAGTCCGAAAAGATTCAAAATATGGATTCAACTTTCGCGAGTATAAGAAGTTGCAGGAGTTCAAGGTTCAAGGTTCAAAGTTCAACCTCAACGCTCAACACAAGCAGCACTATCGTCTGCACTCCTAAGCGTAGCGTCACTCCTGAACTTCTGAACTACTGAAAATTGAGCTTGCGAAACTTAAAATATGGATAAAAAAAAATGGTTCACGCCTTTCACAAGGCATGAACCCCAAACTTACATTAACTAACACCAAATATAATATTGTTTAAGAATAAAAAGAAATCCATGATTTCGCTGCAAAAGTACGACATCCCATCAAATCACATTTGCAAAATTGTTGCAGAAGCTTTTGTCTTCGTAAAAAGCAGAAAATTCCATCCTTCTTTCCACCTTTTTATCAGAACATTTCCGTAGATTTGCCTCAAATAACATTCATAAAAGCTATTGGCATGAAACACTTCTTAAAACTTTTCCTTCTTTCTGTGCCACTGACAGCAGCGGCACAAAACCCCATTATCAGCGGTCAGTTCACAGCAGACCCTACCGCACGCGTATTTAATAATAAGGTATATATGTACCCTTCGCATGACATCTATGCCCCAGAAGGTGTACGCCAAGACTGGTTCTGCATGGCCGACTACCATGTATTCTCATCAGAGGATTTGGTAAACTGGCAAGATCATGGTATCATCGGCACTCAAGAGGAGATTCCTTGGGTAAACCCGAAGGGCTACTCCATGTGGGCACCCGATTGTGTGGAGAAAAATGGCAAATACTACTTCTACTTCCCTGCAGGTCCGAAGAACGGGCGAGGTTTTGGAGTTGGGGTAGCTGTGGCCGACAAACCCGAAGGGCCATTCACCTTTGAAGCTGAACCTATCAAGGGAATATTTGGCATCGACCCCTGTGTACTCATCGACGACGATGGCAAGAGTTACATCTACTGGGGTGGTGTATCAGGCGCTCCTTTGAAAGATAACATGAAAGAATTGGATGGCCAAGGACAACGCATGGAGGGACTGCCCGAAGGATTCAAGGAAGGACCTTTTGCGTTCAAGAAGGACGGACACTACTACCTCACCTTCCCTTGGGTACGCGAAGAGGGAGGCACCGAGGCCCTGGCATATTGCATGAGCGACAAGCCACTCGGCCCATGGGAGTACAAAGGCATTATCATGAAGGAATCGCCCACCAGATGCTGGACAAACCACCACTCTATCGTGCAATACCAGGGAGAATGGTATCTCTTCTACCACCACAATGACTACTCGCCCAATTTTGACAAACGTCGTTCAGCACGCATCGACCGTCTCTACTTCAACGAGGATGGAACTATCCAAGAAGTTATCCCTACCCTACGCGGTGTCGGTATCAATCCTGCAGATTCACGCATTGATGTCGATCGATACAGCACTGCAGGCAAAGACGTAGCTTTGGCTTATCTGGATACAACCAACACGTTCCGAGGATGGGAGCTACAACTTCAAAAGAAGGGTGCCTGGATTACCTATAAGGACGTAGATTTCACCAACATCAACGGCAAGGCCTATATGACAGCCAACGTAAAGGCCAATGAAAATACCCGTTTCGTCATCCGCGAGAACAGCAAAAACGGCAAAGTGATTGCACGAGTTGAGGTAAAGGTCACAAGTGACGACCAACGCCGTCGTGACTATCGCGGACGTTGGTTTGCGGTAACTGCCCCGCTGAACTACATCCCCAAGGGAGTGACCAACCTATACATCGCTTGCGAAGGTCCGGCCATCAGCATCGACTGGATGCAGTTCAAGAGTCCCGTGAAATACTTCACCAACGCGACAGCCACTCCAGCAAAGCCTGACAGCGAAGGATTCATCCGCCGTTGGTCATTACTCGAACCTATCGACAAACCCAACCGTTCGAACACTGTATTTACAGACAGTTATCTGCGTGAGCATTTCAATATGGAATACTTCCCCGGCCAATTCACCATTGTTCCCGAAAATGGCCAAAAGGTGAAAGCCGGCAAGCAACGCCTGACTTGGCACAAGTTGGACAGCGAACGCTTCAATGTGAAACTATTCCGCTTTGCTGACGGATTGCAAAAACAAATCTACGGCGTACTATTCTGGGGAGTAACCGTCATTGACTGTCCCGAAGAAATCAAAGACGTCCGTCTGGCCGTAGGTAGTAACTCAGCATCAATGTGGTGGCTCAATGGCGAAGAGGTCCTCCTACTTTCTGGCGACCGCCGCATGGTAAAAGACGATGCTGTATCTCCCCGTATCACACTAAAAAAAGGATGCAACATCCTGCGCGGAGCTGTCATCAACGGACCGGGCATGAGCGACTTCTGTGTACGATTCATTGACGAGAATGAAAAACCGGTAACAGGATTTGAGATTAAATAAACCAATATTCATTAGAAGTTACAGAAGTTCAGGAGTTGCAGGAGTTCAGACAAAAGTCTTGCTCCTAAAAAATACGCAAAGTGCAAGCAAAAGTATTGTCTGAACTTCTGCAACTCCTGAACTCCCGAACTCCTTAATAAAAAAAACAATCATGAAAAAAATAGCATCCACCCTCACCCTACTGAGCTTTTCGCTCACCACTGCATTTTCCCAAGTGGGACAACCCTTTATCCACGACCCATCGACCATCGTCGAGTGCGATGGCAAGTATTATACCTTCGGAACCGGCGGAGGAGGACTTATCTCTGAAGACGGTTGGACATGGAAGGGCGGTGCAGAACGTCCTGGTGGAGGTGCAGCCCCCGATGCCATGAAGATTGGCGACCGCTACCTGGTTATCTACGGTGCCACTGGTGGCGGATTGGGAGGCGGACACAACGGACGCATCCTCACCATGTGGAACAAGACTC
The DNA here is from genome assembly GCA_045647865.1 of Phocaeicola sp. Lineage (GTDB taxonomy): Bacteria > Bacteroidota > Bacteroidia > Bacteroidales > Bacteroidaceae > Phocaeicola_A. The sequence continues at coordinate 115,968 of JAZRMW010000040.1, read as the reverse complement.
TCGATCCCAAATCACCCGACTTCAAATATACCGAAGCCATCGAAGTGGCGGCATCGGACGGACTGGAGGACAACGATGCCATCGACCCAGGTCTCCTGTTAGACCCCACAACAGGCCGCCTGTGGGTTTGCTACGGAACCTACTTCGGCACCATCCGCCTCATTGAACTTGACCCCAATACGGGCGAACGTATGAAGGGGAACAAGGAACAGGACATCGCCATTGACTGCGAAGCCACCGACCTTATCTATCGCGACGGATGGTATTACCTGCTGGGAACACACGGGACCTGCTGCGACGGGGTGAACTCCACCTATAATATAGTAGTAGGACGCTCGCGCACCGTTACCGGCCCCTATATGGATAATGTAGGACGCGACATGTATCACGGTGGCGGACGCATGGTAATTGCTGCCGGTGACAGCGTGACCGGTCCCGGACACTTCGGACGTACCATTATCGACGAAGGGGTAGAAATCATGTCGTGTCACTACGAAGCGGACTACAGACAGAGCGGACGCAGCGTGCTTGGCATCCGTCCCCTGTTGTGGAAGAACGGTTGGCCCGTAGCAGGCGACCGTTTCAAGGGAGGTACGTTTGAAATAGAGTCGGAGCGTCGCGGCTATGCCCTCGAACTGGCTGTTGATTTCGTACGCCAGCAATACGACCGCCAAGCATTCTGGAGAGCCGACCCCAATACCCCGGTGAAATCCATCGCTACCCAAAAGTTGGATGAAGTTATAGACACCTGGCCTAAGGGCGATATCCCCGTGCGCATTGGCGACTACATGTTCCGTCCCCACCAACGATGGACCATCACCCCCGTAGCTGAAGCAGGCGGTTACTTGGGTGGTCCCTACTACAAGATTGTTATCGAAGGAACCAACCGCGCCTTGGCCGCTACGGCCGATCTGGAATTGAGTACTGCTGCCGAATTCAATGGTTCCGACGAGCAATTGTGGCGCATTGAACAGACCATCGATGGCACTTTCCGCATCATGCCTAAGGCCATCCCTGGACAAAAAGGACTGAATACCAAGTATGTGCTCTACTCCATAGCCGACAGTACACCCACTCTGGCCGAATGGGACTTCAGTACCGACAATTCGAAGTGGAACTTCCGCGCACATTGATGTGACAAGCAACAATCTCCAAGAAGGTGAAGAATCAAGCGTTTCTTCACCTTCTTTTTTATATCCGAAAAGAGTTAAACTTGAAATGCTACAGTACAAAACTATTATGCCAGTCACAAAAACAAAAAAGCTTTGGTCTAAAGTTTAATCATCGACGTTGATTATATAGTTATCGTCGATGATTAAACTTTTCTCTTTACTCTAATTAAAAAATACAAGAGGCAAACCGGCTTTTCTGTGTGGCAAAACTGTTTTTGGGCTTAAGATATAAAAAAAGAAAGACAAGCTTTTACTTGTTCTAACTATTTTTTAATAGTATCTTTGCGACCATTAAGAAATGACAAATCATGATTAGACACTATTTGAGCCTTGCCTGGCAACAACTCGTCAAATACCGCCTGCAATCCGTGGTCAGCATCGTCAGCCTGGCCATCGGCTTCGCCTGCTTCGCACTGGCAAGCATGTGGATAAAGTATGAAACGACGTATGACGCGTTTCATAAGGATGCGGAGAATATCCATGTGGTCACCATGGAAAATGATTACATGTTGAGACATTACTACATGAATATCCGCGCATTGCAGGAGATTCCTGAGCTGGGCCGATTGACCCATGTGACCAACAACTACCCCGACTCCATCAACGGAATAAGACACTCCCTTTACAATACCAGATGGCTGATGAACGACACGAACTTTGTAAACCTGTTCGGGTTGGACATCCTTGAAGGCAGCACCTCCTTCGTACACAACGAACACGAGGTGGCCATCAGCGACCAGTTTGCCAAATTGTGTAAAGACGGATCGCCCATCGGGAAACAGCTCACACTCCTGAATACCTACAAAGGTTTGAGATACGAACAGACCCTGACCGTAGCCGCCGTATTCCGCTCATGGGGCGAGCACAGCAACTTCCATTTCCACCTGCTGAGCCGGAAGCCCGCAGATTTCCCCGAGGATTTTTGTGCCCAGTTACACATCATGGCACATGTATCGCCCAAAGTGGACATACAGAAGCTGAATGCCAAGCTGGATACAATAAGGTTTCTGTCCAATGAATGGTACGATGCCATGTCAAAGGACGAATACCTGGGCCACATGCGTCCCGAGGAAAGGCCAAAACTCGTCCCACTGACCGAACTGTATCATTCCAACAGGGTCTATGAGAACCACTCCAAGTTCAAGCTGAACCACATCCATTTGTTCTCCATCGCCTGCATATTGCTTATCTCGTGCGCCCTGTTGAACTACCTGACCATGTTCATCAACCGCCTCTTCATCCGCAAGCGCGAGATTGCCCTGCGCACGGTCTTCGGTGCCACGGGCAGGAATCTGATGCTTCAGTTCATCACCGAATATGGTCTGTTGCTGGTCATCGCTTTGCTTCTTGGCCTCTTCGTGACATTCGGCCTGATGGAAGATTTCCTGACCTTGGCCGATTTGCAGGCCGGACGTCGTGGACACTTCTACTACTGGTATTCGCAATTACGCTCAGAGATGAAACTTTTCTTCTGTCAAGAAATCCTGTGGTACATTCTGTTGGTTTTCACCATATCCCTGCTTGTCTCCGTGCCATTCATCTGGTATTTCCGTCGCCAGTCGTTGCAGAGTAGCATCACCGGTACAGGCGGATTGGCCAGATACAACCTGTTCAGATACATCAGCACCACCCTGCAGATGGGCATCAGCATCTTCTGCATCTTCTGCACGGTAGTATTGTTGAAGCAATTGGACACCCTGCGCCACGGCGACATAGGCTTCGAGCGGGAGAACCGCATCGTCTGGCATATGAGCAACAACTATCAGGACAAACACGAAGAGGTCATATCCTTCCTGCGTTCGTGCCCTGAAATAGACACCCTGATTAGATGTTCGCGCCCCATTTACCCGTACTACAGTTCAAGCCGTATCCCCCTATTGAAAAAAGACTTTCCCGATCTGCTTGAGAACATACAAGTATACCGGCTGGACATCAATAAAGAGGTGGCCGACTTCTATGGCCTGACCTTGCTCCAAGGACGATGGCCGAACGATGACGACAAGTCCGAGGCGGTCGTGAACGAAGCATTTGTCCACCAGAGCGGATGGAGAGAGCCCTTAGGCAAAAAACTGCATTGGGGACAGAAGATAGTTGGTGTAGTCAAAGATTTCCACAACATATCACCCCTGACAAAATCCGAACCCTATATTCTCCCTAATGTCGGTGGATTTCCCAAAGCGGGAGGAAGCATCATTTTCCGCTATCACCCTGAAATGAAGCAGGCATTGGAGAAAAGGGCGGAAACATTTTTCAAGGAGCGGGAACTTCCCTTCAAAGTCTCCGATTGGACATACTTGACAGAGACATACAGCAGAATGCTGAAGTCCGAAGACAATCTGCGCCTCCTCCTCTTCATCACCACCGGCGTCTGCATCCTCATCGCCCTCTTTGGTGTGTGGTCGATGATAATGCTCACCTGCGAACAGAGAAGGAAAGAGATTGCCGTGCGCAAAGTGTTCGGTGCTACCACGAAGGACATCCTCGATATGTTCATCGTTGAATACATGATGTTGCAAGGAGTGGCAGCTGCAGTGGCCTTCCCCATCGGCTACGCCTGCATGAAACCGTGGTTGGAGCAATACGTGGTGCAAACGGAAATCCCGTGGTGGATATATGTCGGCATCTTCCTCCTTGTGGCCCTGCTCGTCGCCCTATGCATCGGTTGGCGCGTATGGAAGACGGCAACCGCCCATCCGGCGGATGAGATTTGCAAGGGGTAAAAATTAGGAATGTAGGAGGCAGGAGTGTAGAAGTGTAGACAATAGCTTAACTCCTGACAGGCAGGAAATGCAAGCAGCAGTATCGTCTACACTCCTTAGCGAAGCGACACTCCTACCTCCTACACTCCTACAATTAAAAATTGAACAAATAACCATATCCCTGAATCCTCCCCTTTTTAGGGAGTTAGAGGGGACTTAAAAAGTACAAAAGACATGAAAGATTTCAACTATTATGCTCCCACCGAAGTGGTCTTCGGCAAGGAGTCAGAAGAACAGGTGGCCCATCTGGTAAAGAAGTATGGCGGACACAAGGTGTTGGTACATTATGGCGGACAAAGTGCTATCAAATCTGGTTTGTTAGACAAGATGTGCAATCTGCTTAGCGAAGCTGGTATTGAGTATGTGAAGTTAGGTGGCGTGGTTCCCAATCCGCGTTTGTCGAAGATTTACGAGGGCATCGACCTTTGCCGTAAAGAAGGTGTAGATTTCATCTTGGCAGTAGGCGGTGGCAGTGTCATCGACTCAGCGAAAGGTATAGCCTTCGGTGTTCCCTACGAAGGTGATGTGTGGGACTTCTACTTAGGAAAGAATGAGGCTACGGAGTGTCTGCCCCTGGCCAGTGTGCTCACCATCCCAGCAGCAGGTAGCGAGATGAGCGAATCCAGTGTAGTGACCAAAGAGGAGGGCGATGTGAAGTTGGGCTATTCCAACGACATCTCACGTCCGAGATTTGCCATCATGAATCCCTGCCGCACCTTTACTCTCCCACCCTACCAAACAGCCGCAGGTGTGACAGACATGATTATGCACACCATGGAGCGTTACTTCACCCATGACGATGACATGACACTTACGACCGAAGTAGCCGAATCCATCATGCGCACACTGATGGACAGCGTGTTTGCCGTGCTGAAAAATCCCGAGGATTACCGCCATCGTGCCCAAATCATGTGGGGTGGCAGCATTGCACATAATGGTCTCACAGGTTGTGGTGTGGCCGACGATTGGGCAACCCATCAATTGGAGCACGAACTGAGTGGCATGTTCGACGTGACCCACGGTGCCGGACTCGCAGCTGTATGGCCCTCATGGGCACGCTATGTGTATAAGGAGAATGTGAGCCGTTTCGTTCGTTTTGCTGTAAATGTATTGGGAGTCCCCAACGACTTTAGCGACCCCGAAGGTACAGCCCTGAAGGGAATCGAAGCCATGGAACGTTTCTACCACGCTATCGGTATGCCCATCAACATCCACGAACTCATCGGACGCGACATTACCGACGAGGAAATCAAGGAAATGGTGCGCAAATGCAGCCGCGACTACAAGGCGACCCAAGGTTGCTTCAAGGTGCTTCATGCTGAGGACATGGAAGCTATTTATACAATGGCAAAGTAAGACGCCATCCACTGATATCATGTGCCCATATATTATAGCACATGAATCACATAAACCTATAGAGAAAGAGGGCCGTACCACAAGGTACGACCCTCTTTTCGTTCAGAACCGTTATCTATACAATCTAATTACTTCATAAAGAATTTACGAACCTTACCATCTTCAGTATGGATAATGTTCAAACCACGTTGGAGAGACTCGCGACGAATACCATTCACATCATAGATAGCTTTCACCGATGAAGGTGTACTCAAGACATCTTCAATAGCAGAAGGCTTGCTGTTAATACGGCACTCAAGGAGCAAGAACTCATCGAAACCTGATCCATTGTTTTGGAAACGGATGACATAGTTGCCAGCCTCAGATATGCTGAATTCCTGTTCATAAAATTTAGCAGAAGAGAGATCAGCTCCTGTATTACCATTGGCATTTGGAGTGGCATTAAGAACTGAAGAAGTAGTAATAACCTTGTTGGTATTCTTATTGATGATGCTTACCTTATACTTCGGAGTTCCCTTCCATGCAGCCATAGCATAGCTCAACTTATAAGTGCCAACTTTAAGAGTAAGCGGATATGCGCTCTGCATTCCATATTCAGCTTTGGTCACACGCCAATAAAGACCTTTACCTTGATAACCGCCAAAACCAATCATCGTACGTGAACCTGAACCATAAGAATTGGGATACTCATGAATATCAGAACCATCATGCGTACGCCATCCTTCTGGAATAGTACCGTTCAGAACATTTGTATAATCCAACGCATACACAGCTGTTTGGTCAGCAAAGAGCGGTTGCAAAGTCACGATATCGTCAGGCATCACAAAAGAATTGTCTTCACTGATAGTGACATTACCGTGAATGACTTCCCATCCAACATGAGCGAAACCTTCGTTCGGAGAGACGGTAAGTTGAACTACTTGACCTTCTACGGCTTCTGTCACATTAGCGACAACAGTTCCTGCTTCGCTTTCGCGGATTGTCACTTGGAATTTCTCTTCCTCAATGCCTTCGGGAATATAGATTATTTGGTCTATATACATGGCCGCACCACCAACATTGTTGATGATCAGGTTATTTTGACCTTCCTTCAAATTGCTCGTAACAGAGACTTTACGCCACTCGTTAGTTGCCGTTTGTTCACACTTCACGGTATATTTCATTCCATTCACCGTAACTGAAATGTTTCCAGCCTTGGAAGGAGATGTGTATCGAACTGCAATCGTATGCTTACCGGGATTCGTACAATTCAACTGATGACGAAGCGAACCAGAAGTGTTTGTTCCCATATCCATAAAACCATTACCTGCATGACCACGCACAGAAGGATACCAACCATAGGGGTCGGTCACACAACTCTTGATACTCTTATAATCCATATCTTCGGCTTCAATGATAATGCTACCCTTATATTCACCAGGCTGTTGAGGAATACCAAGAGCGGCAATAGCAGGAGCATCAGTCAGTTTACCTTCGGGAAGGTCGGCACCACTTGTTCGGATAACCAAATCAACACCGCCCATATGTTTCAAATTGACAGTGAATGTTCCAGTTGTTTCATCCCAATCAGTAGTTGTTGAGTACTTGGTAAGATTACGTCCCTTAGCTGAATAGGTCGGTTTCTCCTTAGCTCCACGAACCACAATCTTATCAACCAATGTCACAGTAGAGTCCATACGATAGTTGTTCAAATAGAATACAATACTGTCACCGAACTCACGGATAGTACCACTACTGAGTTTGTTATAAGTCAATTCCAAAGAGTCACAACGGTTATAGAGCAAAGGAATCTTGGCCGAAGCTGTCTTTTTCTTATTTAAATAGGTATAGGGAGTATAAGTAATGAGTTGGTTGCCACGACGAGAAACATATAGGTCTCCCTCGCTCACTTCGGCATACTGTTTATTGAAGTCACTCACTTTGGCCGTCTGTGATCCCCAACGAGACTGATAGCTGGATTTCTTCACTTGTACGGGAATTGCCTTAGCTACAGAATCATACATTGCAATAACAATAGGAATGGCAGCATAACGACCCGTCTTCTTGAAATAGCAAAAGTTATCCATCCATTGTCCATTTCCACGGTTGAATGGGTCAGTTTGCTTATAGAGGTTATCATAGAGATCTCCCCATACAGCATATTTTTGTTCATCATTACCACTCTGGATATCGTTGACTATAGCAATCTTGGTATTCTCCACCACCTCTTTGCGTGAAGGGATACGCATGGTTCCGTCAATAATCTTACGGAACATGTCAATCCATCCTCCCTTGAAGCTATTGAATGTACCCCAATTGCGACGCTGATATCCATCCACCGTTGTATTGCTGAGATTCTGGAAATCCTCTGTCCAAATCAACTCAGGACCGTCCCAAACAGCACCACCATTCACACAAGTCTGTTCCATCACCGTACCCAATCCGGCAGCAGTGGGATATTTCTTGCCGTGTCCTTCTCCTAAAATGGCATCCAGTGCTCCATTCCATCCACAGTTGTCATAACGCACGCCATAATTCGTAGCCAAACCACTGATGAAAGGTCCTATGGTCACACTCTCATTGTTATAAAAACAAGAAGAGGTCGTATATTTGTAAAGCCACAAACAAGCTTCGGGATAATCCTTACAAGCTTTTAACAAATCCGTATTACGCTTCATCATACCCATAGGATTGAGCGGATGTGACCAAACGTTACCACAGAAACTGATCGTAAGGAAACCTCCATACTTATGTGCCATGGGTACTAATTTGGCAAATAGCGCCAAACGGTCAGTTTGTGAACTAGAACTCTTATCATTCGGTTCATCGAACCCCCAGAATTGTTCACAATAGTTCCAACCAAGGAAGTTGGGATAACATTTATAGAAATATTCAAAAATCTCCAAATCATCATCCTGAATGTGGGTATGTCCACCACTGGCGGGTTGGCATGTAAACCACATATTGTTGTGCTGACAAACTGTGGCCCAAGACTTGTAAGTACGGATGGCATTCTGAGGCATCTTATAGACATCCTGCTCCGGATCATACTGACACGAGAGTGACAGGTTCAAGCAGACATACGGCTTGATGTCATCAGGAATCAAGTCAATGATCTTTTGCGGATCAGCCTTGTTCCACACATCCACGTGTATCAACCAAAGAGGATTTTCATTATCTATCGGACGACGTTGCTGTGCCGACAAATCCATTCCCACTATCATTAACAGTAGGAAAAAAAGAAAAGAGTAAAATCGTTTATTCATATTTATAATATATATTTTGGTTTCATGTTACAAAAGTAACACTAAACAAAAAAAGAAGCGATAAGGAATGTTTCATTTATTTTTCTAAATGTTGTAGTAAAGTGGCCAAATGAAACATTCTAAAGTCATTAGCAAACATATAAACTACTCTATCAGCCTTTCTACGGATTTTATCAAATAGAAATGCATGAACAAAGAAGTAAAAAAAAAAATAAATAATATCTATGGTTATTTGCATATTTTCTGTAAATTTGCGGAAAAATCATTAGAAATCACAATTATTCAAAATCTAATATATTTTTAATATGAAAGGAAAATCATTATTCGGAAAATCCATCTTTCTGTTAGCTTTAGGTCTGATAGGAATACATGGTGAAACATTGAATGCACAGACAGTAACTTTCTACACACCACGGACTGTGCGAGTAGAGAAACCACAAGACGGACAGAGCACACACCAGTCACTCGTAGTCATTGCTCAACCTGAGAAAGTAAAGGTAAAGGAAAGTTCTGTAAACGGAGCCAAAGTATATAAAAGCGCTTTCCTAACGGTGACCGTAAAAAACGGCAACGTATCATTTGCCGACAATAAAGGCAATGTTTTGACCTCAGAAATAGAAACCAAATTCACTCCCATCACCCAAGGACCCGACAAGGGAGCCTTCAAGGTTAAGCAATCTTTCTCAGTCGATGGCGACGAAGGCATCTACGGAGTAGGTCTGTTGCAAAACGGAAAGATGTCTCAGCGTGGTGAGAACCGCAATATGCAACAGAGCAACCTTGAAGACTATGCTCATGTATTCCAAAGCATCAAGGGATACGGCATCTATTGGGACAACTACTCTCCCACCCAATTCATCACTCCCAATGAAGGTGTCAGTGGTGAAATGGTATTGGAAAGTCAAGTCGGTAAAGGCGTAGATTACTATTTCATTTACGGAGGAGACGCCGACGGTGTCATCGCACAGATGCGCCACCTCACCGGTAAGGTTCCCATGCTCCCCTTGTGGACCTACGGATTCCACCAAAGCCGCGAGCGCTACAAGAGCCAACACGAAACACTCGAAGTGGTACGCAAATACCGCGAATTGGGTGTGCCCTTTGACGGCATCATTCAAGACTGGCAGTACTGGGGATCCAACTATACATGGAATGCTATGGAATTCCTGAACGAAGAATTCGGCGATGCCCAACGCATGATCAACGAGATCCACGACAGAAATGCCCACATCTCCATCTCCATCTGGTCATCCTTTGGTCCCCAGACCAAACCCTATAAGGAACTGAAGGAAAAAGGTCATTTGATGTCATTCGAGACTTGGCCCGAGAGCGGACTCAGCTTCTGGCCTCCCCGTCGCGATTACATGAGTGGTGTACGTTGTTACGATGTGTATTCCGACGAAGCTCGCGACATCTATTGGAAACACCTTACCCGCCTACACAACATGGGTATCGATGCCTGGTGGATGGACTCTACCGACCCCGACCACATGCAGTACAAGGACTCTGACCTCGATGAAATGACCGCCATGGGTTCATGGCGTTCAGTACGCAACCTCTACCCCTTTATGGCTGTAGGTGGTGTAGATGAACACCAACGTGCAGTAGATTCCACTAAACGTGTATTCATCCTTACACGTAGTTATTTTGCCGGACAGCAACGCTACGGAGCCAACACTTGGAGTGGCGACGTAGGTTCCTCATGGGAGAACATGCGTAAACAAATTCCCATCTGCTTGAACTATACCCTCACGGCCAACCCCAACACCAACACCGACATCGGTGGTTTCTTTGCTGGTTCATATAATACTCAAGGACGTAACTCGGCCACTCGCAATCCTCAGTACCAAGAACTGTATGTCCGTTGGATGCAGTACGGAGCATTCACTCCCATGATGCGTAGCCACGGTACTGATGTCTATCGCGAAATCTACTACTACGGCAAGCCGGGCGAACCCGTCTATGATGCATTGGTGGATGCCATCAAGCTGCGCTACCGTCTGATGCCCTACACTTATAGTCTCTCATGGCAGGTGAGCAAGAATGACGACTCTTTCATGCGTCCCCTCATGATGGACTTCAAGGCCGACAAGAAGACTTGGAACATGAACGACGAATACATGTATGGCCGCAACATCCTCGTATGTCCCGTTGCCCATCCACTTTACACACGCGAACGTATTGTCCGCACAGATGAACTCTCAGGTTGGAACAAGAACGAAGCCACCGGCGAACTCTATCGTCCCGTGAACTGGGAGGAAATGAAAACCTACGAAGTATATCTGCCCGCAGGAGCCAAGTGGTACGACTTTTGGACGAACAAGGTTTACGAAGGTGGACAGGACATTCAAGCCAATGCCCCTCTCGCCTACTCTCCTTTGTACATCAAGGCCGGTTCCATCATCCCTATTGGTCCCGAAGTTCAATACACTAACGAAAAGCCTTGGGACAACCTTGACATCGTCGTTTATCCCGGAGCCGATGCCGAGTTCACTCTTTACGAAGACGAAGGTGACAACTACAACTATCAAAAGGGCATGTACTCTACTATCGTATTCAAGTGGAATGACAAGGCTAAAAGCCTTACTATCGACCGTCGTCAAGGGGAATTCCCTGGTATGCTCAAGAACCGCAAGTTCAACGTGAAAATAGCCGGTAAAACAGAGAAGTCTGTCAATTACAATGGTCGCCGTGTCAGTGTAAAAATGTAACAATTGAATTGATCTAAAAAATGCGTGAGTTTGGTATAAGAAATTCAAATTTCATATATCGAACCCACGCATTCTTTATAACGTCCCTTTCACTTCAATGCAAAAAGAAACAAATAGCATAATACATTACAATCCTCTAATCAATTCATTTTATACAACACCCTTTTATCAAACAATGAAATTCTCCTAAACCCTTAACCGTTTGAGAATTTCATCAAGGCGTGGATGCAAATGCTTATTGAGAGCCCACTTCCAATCAGAACATGTATGCAACGCAAAAGTGTTGTAATCATAGAAGAAAGGAACGGCTGGAATAATCAACAAAATAGTAATGACAGCCTGTACAACAGGAAGAATACAGCCTGCCACTATGGCCCCAATAAGCACAAGCAACGGCCATAAGATGAGGTTCACACCGAAACGGGCTGTATTGTGGAATGCCCGATCCTTGACTTTACCCACAATAAGGTAGGAGACAAGCCATGAGGGAAGCATAGTCACTGCACAAAAAAGATAGTACGGCAAACAACAAAGCAATAACAATGTGTTGAATATAGAGACCACCAATGGATGCTTATGTCCTGTAGAAGAGGGATGTATGCCATGTCGTTTGCATTCTTTCTGAAAAGCAATAGCATCGGCATACAAAGCAGATGTGGTTTCGACAGAATCCTTGTCCTTCTTTTCAAGAATATGCTTGACGGAAGTACGGTTAAGTGTGAGACGTTCTGAAGGAGACAAGGGGTGACACTGTGCTGTACAGAGCTGGGTAAGTTCCCATTGCGCATCATAGTCCTCTGTATCCGGCAAATAAGTAATAAGTTCGCTCATACGCTTGGATAACTCCTCGCGCAACATGGTAAGAAGACGAGCTGGCGTTTCTTTTTCCTCGTACTGTTTGACAAACTCCGTCACATTAATCGGTTTTCCGTATGTAGCAACTACGGTAGCACGATAGCGAAAATAATTGCCATATTCCAACCCCATGGGTACAATATATACAGGACGCTCGTGACCAAACTCCTTATTCGCCTCGAGAGCAATGTGAAAGACACCTTTACTCAATGGCAGCAACGAATGTTTCGGACGATGTGTAGCCTCGGGGAAAAGAGCCAAAGGGTATCGATGGCGAAGTACCTTCACGCATTTACCAATAATTTCTTCATTCTGTTTTACGGCGGCATAACCGTCACGGATGCGGAAAATGGGCAACATCTTCAAGAATGTGAACACTTTTTGCAAAAGAGGCCTACGGAAAATATCAGCACGTGTCATAAAAATTGTGGCACGATTCATGGCACGAAGTATCACTAATGCATCAAGCAATGCACTGGTATGATTACAGCCGATAATGACGGCACCATCCTTGGGCAGATTCTCCTTGCCCTTTACCACCAATCTGCGTACCGACATCTTGATGACAGGATTTACAACAATACAACGCAGGATTGTATAAAAGAAATTCTTATTATATACTTGCATTACAAATTAAGATTGTGAACTATGAGGCATGATTCTTAAAATATCAAATCTCTCACTCTATAAATTAATGTTTCAAATACAATTTTTACTCTTTCCACTTATATTTACTTCGATAGCGGAAAATTGCAGCAGCAGTAAATCCTGAAATAATATGCCATATGCCCCACCAAGCAGTGACGAAGAGCATACCGCCATTCTGCAATTCGGGAGGAAATATGTTAGGATTAAACAAAAGAATAAGGCCAAGACCCGAATTTTGGATACCCATCTCTACGGTAATTGCACGTCGATCAGGACGTGGTAAACCTGACAATTCACCAAGAAAATATCCGACAGTAAGCGCCATACCATTGTGAATAAATACAATAAGTAAAATCCATTTGATATACTGCATGAAAAGATCAAAGTTCTGACGGAATGCCAATATCACCATCAAAAGGAATACCACGATAGATAAAATCTGTAATGGTCTGTTAAGTGCTTGAGCCAAACGAGGTTTATAGTATGTGGTAAGTATTCCCAATGCCAAGGGCACACCAAGCAGGATAAATACTGTCACAAAGATATCCCACACAGGGATAGTAAGTGTCTGCAAGGCTTCGGCGGCATGACGCTCAAGGTAACGAACGTAAAGACTTCCCCAAATAGCAAAATTAGTGGGTGTGGTAATAACTGCTGCTGTAGTCGTAACTGCCGACATTGACACGGACAATTCACGATTACCCTTAGAAATAGAAGTAATAAAGTTCGAAACATTCCCCCCTGGACAAGCAGCAACCAAGATCATACCCATAGCCACCATCGGTGTAATAAAATTCTTGAAAAGAATGATAAGAAGGAAAGTTAGAGCAGGAAGCAAAATCCACTGGCCAATGAGACCGACAAGGATTGATTTGGGATGGCGGAATACATTGATGAATGTTCCAGGTTTAATACCAAGAGCTACACCGTACATAACTATAGCTAAAGCAATGTTCAACATATCCATTCCAGATTTGTCAAAATTAATCTTTACTGGATCAAGATTTAATAATTGTTCGTACATAATATCATTATTATTTAATTATTTACTCTTACATTTGGACCTACATATGTTTTCTTTAACCCACCCCAATCAATGATGATGCGCTGCACCATCGTACCGGGGTCACCACAAGTGATAGTCAAGATATGTTTATCCTTCGTGTGATCAATGGCAAATGTGGCACGTGCCTCAACACCATTCTTCAGCACCTGGTCCTTCCAAGGTACGCTCCATTCGGTGGGAAGGTTTTCAGCAACAAAGGGGGTTACTCCATCAATGGAGAAACCATATTGGTTACTCTTACCCTTATAAATGGGGAAAAAGGGGATGGTAGAGACGATAACTGTCACTTCGTCGGCCTCAATCTTCGGTAAGGTATATTCCACACGCGTGCCATCCAAGCGGGTGGCATCTACCGTCTGTTGAGTAGGTTCTCCTATTTGCAATACGTGCCAATCATACCCCAATCCTTCCACAATTCGCACAATATGCTTCTGCTTAGCTATGATTTTTCCCTCTCTCAAGTCAACCACCATACAACTATCCAATCTGTTTTGTTCGGCTTGCGGAGCAATATCTATAGGCTGAGATTCTACATCTTCAGTAAAAACAATCTCTGGCATGTCTTGATATTTAGCACAAAAACCCGGTGGCACATCCATCATACCATTCCATTTACCGTTGAGCATTGTGTTATAACGTTCGTTCAAATACTGAATGAGGGCATATGCATTGCTTGATTCTGAAGCAGCCCAATTGGCACCAGAAATATTACCCTTAGCCAATTCCTCTTTGTTGAGTTGGGCAAACAAGAACTTGCGATTCATCTGATTGGCCGCCATCATCGGATAGGCAAACATTTCGAAGAAAGCAGAACGATATTCTTCGGGCAACTCCAAACATATGCGGGCTACTCCATCGCTGATGAACTCGTAATCGGCCAAGCGCTGACGGGCATCGTTGTAGTTGTCGAACGAGAATTCTGTGGCTTTCAATTGTTCGTGATACGGTGAATCCCATTCGCGCTCCCATCCCATATATTCAGGCTTGCGACTCCATGCCAAACGATAATATTCGTCAAGCAAGAACTGAAAATCAGTCTCGTACTTCGAACCAAAGACTGAAGCCATGAACTGGGCCTGATGATGATTGATGTTGACGATATCGTATGCGGGAAAATCCCAAGCTATGTCGAAGAAGGTTTTCAAAGCCAATTCCATGGGTTTGATGTCACCCACATTGAGCAACCAATAACGATCGGCTCCCGTGTCGTAAGCCTTCTTCAACTCTTCGTACATAAGTACGGGTGGTGTGGTATTCAGCCACAGATAGTCATGTGGAGTACCAAGGTACGAGGTGTGGTAATAGACACCTGCCCCACCTTTGCGCTTCTGCTCTTCGGGGTTACTCACGCGCTTCAGATAACCATAGTTATCATCCGCCCAAACGAGTGTCACCTCATCAGGCACTTGGAGTCCTTTTTCATATAGGTCAAGAGTTTCTTTATAAGGTACGAAGATTTGAGGAATCTCCTCCAAAGGCATGTCTATGTACTTCTTCAAAATTGTACGTTGATCAGCAATAGCCGTAGCCAACATCTGTACCTTCTCGCTATCAGTTAAATTACCGCGCATACCTTCATCGTGTAAGCCACGCATGGCTAAAGTATAAATATTCTCGTATGGAGCAGCCTCCTTCACACGAGCATCCAACTTGCCAAGAATAGTCTCCTTGTTCTTTGAATAATCCCATTCACCATCGACATGTTTATCCCACTCAAGGAGAGAAGCATTATTAAACAATAGAGGCTCGCAATGCGAGGTTGTTATAAGAATTCCGTACTCATCAGCCACCATCTTGTTTTCAGCATAAGAATAAAAAGCTCCCGTACATGAGTGCATAGCCGGAGCTACCATATTACCCTTTAAACGAAGAATGAGTTCACAAATTTGTGCGTAAGTTTTTGGGCCTATATCGTTCACCTCTGGCTCGTAAGTATTCGAAGCCCAAGGCTTGAGTCCCCAATCCTCATCATTAAGAAAAATACCACGATACTTCACACTCGGTGCTTTAGAGGAATAATGAGCCTTCACATAGACCTTTTCCCGCTTCTTCACCGGCACATCAGCCCACCAATAAAAGGGTGAAACACCCATCATCTCACTGATAGTGAAAATCCCGTAGGCCACACCCCGACGGTCGGTTCCGGCAATCACCAAAGCCTCTTCAACGCCCTCTTTGGGATTTTTTACCTGCTTAATGACAAACTGTTCCCAACCACCTTTGATAGCAGACACATCCAGTTTTCCTCTCTCCACCAATTCCTTAATCAAGGTATTTCCCTCCAAGGTTCCTATAATAACGGTTTGACCACCACTTAGGGTATCATTAACCGCCACTTGAACATTACTCACACGGCCTATATCCTCTGCAAAGAGTTGGGCAACGCGATGAATCGTTTGACCATCAGAAGCATCATACACAATGGTAGAAGCCAATAAATCAAAGCAATCTTCCAATGGAGTATCAGTAACAATCAACTCCTTCGGTTTTTCACTCACACATGCACCCAATAACCATAAACAACAGAGGGAGCACAATATCATATGGAGTTTTTTTGTCATGGCTATTTATTTAACAGGATTATAGCAACTATAAAAAATATAAAATACTACATTTCTATCACATACACAAATCCTCCACGGGGAAGACACTGTACGACATTATCCAATGTCGTAACGGTACGAATGTCCCACGGATTTCCGTCAAAAAAGACTTTAGCCGAACGGAAAGAAGGGACGATTTCAGAAAGGTTGACATCGAGTCTCAAAGCCTTGTCCGTACCGTTGATACCTGCAACGTACCAAACATTTCCACTACGGCGTGCCAATACGGCCGATTTGCCTGGATAGCCAGAAACGTATCGTGTCTCATCCCACACGGCAGGAAGGGTTGACAGATAATCCTTTACCTCCTGAGGTTGTGCCAAGAAACTCTCAGGGCGGTCAGCCAAATGTTGCAAACCAGACTCATAGAGAGCCGTCAAAGCCAACTCGTGGGCATGGGTCGTAATGTGGGGATGTTGTGAATCGGAGAATGCACAGGGAGTATAGTCCATCGGTCCGATAATATTGCGTGTAAAGGGAAGCGTAGCATTATGACAAGCCGCCTTATCTGTAAAAGTAGGCACATTATTATACCATTCTGCACCATAAACGGCCTCCATCGTAAGCATATGAGGATAGGTTCTTTGCCAGCCTCGAGGGATATTGGCACCGTGGAAATTCACCAACAAGTGATGACGTGCCGTACTCTCCATCAGTTCGAGATAATAGTCCATATTCATTTGGTTGTCACCCGAAAAGAAATCAATCTTCACACCAGCCACACCCAACTTTTCACACCAAGCAAATTCACGTTCGCGATCTTCAGGTTTGTTCAAACGGAACTTCGGACCAGGAGCTCCATGAATCCATCCCACCGAAGAGTTGTACCATATCATGGGCTTTATGCCACGCGACTTGGCATAGTTTACAGCATCCTCAATGGATTTACCGTCCTTCATCCCGTCCCACTCTGCATCGATGAGTACATAAGGGAGTTTCAACTCTACGGCCATATCAACATACTTCTTAATGATATTGTAATCGTTGCTCCCATGATTGTGAGCCCAATAAATCCATGATACCACGCCTGGCTTGATCCATTCGGTATCTGTCAAACGACATGGTTCGGAAAGGTCAGTCACCAAAGTACTCTCCACCACATCAGCTATAGAACCAATAATGGCCATACGCCACGGAGAATGCCATTCACCACTGACCTTTACATCATTCTTATCGGGGCAGACACGATAACGTTCGACATCACCATCGTTTCTAAGACATGAAGCGCTCTGGCGACGGGTAATATCAGCTTCGGAAAGAAGAACAAAAATTCCTTCCTGAGGCTCAAACAAAGAAGGATATCCCCAACGACGGTCACGACTCTCACCTGTAGTCGAACAAGGGAAGAATCCTTCGTAACCATCTGACCAACGTTGCATCCATCGCGTTGTACCCTCAGGAATGATGTAAGACGTATGCTCTTCGGGCAATACCCCCGACTTCAATCCCGTCAATTCATAACGGAAGGCTACGCCATCGTTGTAAAGACGCCATACGAGACGAGTTCCTTTGTTCAAGTCTACGGCATACTCGTTAGCTTCGTTAATACAATGCAAACGTTTACCCGACAACATGGTATAGTCAGTAGTCAGATGACGCACGAAATCCAATCTGCTTTTGTTTTCAACGGATGCATCTGTAGCATAACCTTGCGCTTCAATCCGAAGGACTGATTTGCCTTGATACTCTACGACATATTGTCCGTCCGTTTGCTTCATAGTCAATTCACCATTAGGCGACTTGGCACGCTTGGTTGATCCAGCCGACATTGTCAAACCAAAAAACAAAGACAAGCATAATATGAATGTTTTTTTCATGATGGTTATATGTTATTGTTTTTCTTTTTGTTCTTCTTTCCCCAACAAGAATCGGTCAATAAACGATTCTACGATGGGATACTGACTCTCGTGCAAGCGACAATGTGGATGTCCTCCAATGATGTCATATGCCATACGATCACCAATACCGAAACGTTCCCACACCTTGTGAGCGGCTTCAGCTGATACTTGCATAGCACTATCGGCTAACCACTTGTAATCAGGATTACCCAACAGGAGCAACGCGCGTGGACAAACCATAGCACACAATTCGTGATGATCATAGGGTAAGCGATAAACGCTATCCCCTTTGAAATTTTCTCTCATACTCTCCATGAACCAATTATAGTCGGTACGTTCGAGACTCTCAACATCGGTCATCGTATGCGATACACGCCAGGCAGCCGCACCTCCCCCACCTGGCTCTTGGGCAATAGTGAGTGCCACACGCTCATCGAACGCTCCACAAAAAAGAGCCATCTTGCCGGCATACGAACACCCCGTCACACCAATATGCTCTGTATCTATTTTCGTCACTTCGGTCCCCAACAGTTGAAGACCATCAATCAGTCGGCTCAATCCCCAAGCCCACTGGCTATATGCTCCATTCTCCTTCAACTCGGGATAAAGACGGTCAAACTCATAATCGCCACGGGTCTTTCCATCGCGCCGGAAGAACTGGGAATAGGAATTCACTTGCGATTCGCGATATATCATCGTTGCAATAGGTCGTTCAGTGAATATCTCACGCGGAAGCGAAATTCCACTCGTTCCAATCATCAACGGGAAGGGAGCTTCACCCTCTTTGGGATAGCTGATGACAGAGCGCAAGGTCAACGTCTCTCCATTCGCGGTGACATCCACAATCAGTGTATCGCCATCCATACGGGCCTTTACCTGCTCCTTCATATTCACGGTTGGTTTCTGACCAATACCGTAATGTTGTATCATAGCGGAAATCTCGCTACGACGACGGGACCAATCACTAAAATCCTTTACCCCTTCCAGTGCATCGGGCAATTCGCGAATAACAGGCAAATCTGCTACCGTCGGCATCACGGGCAATACATACTGGCTTCCTGTATTCTCTACATCATACACCAATGGGATGTGCTTATCACTTTGGCAAGCTCCCAAACCTACCAATCCAATAATCGCTACAACTAAAAATTTGCTTTTCTTTGACATCATCTTTATCATAATAATATCTTTTTGATGAGAATGTGCATTATCGGCATCTAAAAAAGCTGATCATATATACTCTCCAATTATTCGATTCTGAAAATTTCTGCAAATATATATAATAAAAGGTAATATTCGCCCCATTCTTGTAGCAGAATTTTTCAAAAACATCACAAAAATGAAACAACGAATAAAAAAGAACAAGTAAAAGAGTATCTTTTATAGTTATCCATTTACAAAACTTTCAACGAAATTCCTATCCACTTTCAATAATTTGTTCAAATAGCAGAAGTAATCCATATAAAGTACCGTGACGCACTATGCTTTAAACCCTTTACACGAATCTGTAAAGGATAATAAAAGATGAATAAAAGAAGTGTTGAAGTAGTATATTCAAGTAGCACACTGTACGCAAGACTTTTAGAGATTCTACAAACGAAAGGCGCAAATGACAAAATTGTTTAGGGATCAACATCCGTACAATCTGCGTCATTCGCGCCTAAGAGTTACATATCCGCCAAAATATTACTTTACGATAAAACTTAAATTCTGGAGGTCCTTGTCGAGCGAGGAGGAGCCGTAGAGTATCTGATAGTGCCCGGGGCGGGTGGATAGTTCGTCGATAGAGGGATCGTAGTATTCGAAGGCTTCTCCATCGAGGGTGATGGTGGCCTTGCGGGTCTCGCCGGGAGCGAGTTTCAGCTTGGTAAATCCTTTGAGCGACTTGATGGGAGCTTCAGGATAATCAAGGGCTTTGACATAGACTTGTACAATCTCTTCGCCTTCGCGCTTTCCTGTATTGGTGACAGGAACGGTCAATGTAACCTTTCCATCGACTTTCATAGAAGATTTAGACAATTTGCCCTTACCATACTGGAAGGTGGTATAGGACATGCCATAACCGAATGCATAGAGCGGAGTACCACGAAAATAGCGGTAGGTACGGTTCTCCATGCTGTAGTCGAGGAAGTCGGGAAGGTCATCGTTGGAGGCATAGAAGGTAACGGGAAGTTTGCCCGAGGGGTTGTAGTCGCCAAAGAGGACTTCAGACAACGCTTGTGCACCGCCCTGACCAGGATACCATGCCTGAATGAGGGCATCGTAAGAATCTTGCACACTAGCGAAAGCTATAGGTGAACCAGAACAGTTGACCATTACTACAGGGCGACCAGTCTCACGCATAGCCTTCAAAAGACGCTGCTGTACTTTAGGAAGTTCGATGTCGGCCTTATCACCACCTTCGCCTTCCATACGAGCAGAAATACCACCAATAACAATGATTGCATCAGCATTCTTCACGTTAGCCTTCAAATCGGTAAAATCAACCAATCGGCGTTCACAAATATCACCACGAAGCATGGCAAAGTTTCCATTCCCACGTTTATACTCAATTACGACATCGTAAGTTTTACCTTCCTTCACAGGAAAATTCTTATACTCTACTCCACGACGGAAACCGCGACCACTAGCTTTGGATTCCTCCACCACTTCACCGTTGATTTTCAATACGTAACCATTATCAGTATTGAGGGTATATTTCATCTCACCCGTAAAGGTAGCCTTGTATTGTCCAGAAACTCTGACAGAAAGATTATCAGTATTAACACCTTCGGCAAATCCCCATGCACCGAATGTTGAGAAGTTTAATTCATTGTAATATCCGGTCACGGCGGGTTCGCCACTCAATTCTTTATTATTATAGAACTCTACGAAAACTCCCTTACCTCCGTTGAACTCATTTAAATGATGAACAGTAGTGTATTCATCGTTCAATTCACAAGCTTTGTGATAGATGACATTAGCATTAGGCAAAGCCTTGCGGATGCCCGACAAAAGTGAATGTTTGTGATTCTGAGAGGGAGTACCGCCATAGTTTCCGTTGAGCAATTCAATGTCGTCAGCATTAGGACCTACCACGGCCACAGTCTTCATGTTCTTAGAGAGTGGCAATACACCGTCATTCTTCAGCAATACCATGGCCTCGCGTGCAGCTTGTACGGCCAAATCGTTAAACTTCTCAGAACTGATAACATCCTCACCTAGATTAGCCCAAGGCAACATTTCGGCAGGATCAAACATACCTAATTCAAAGCGGCCAAGCAAGGTGCGGCGCAAATGTTCATCGAGAACCTCTTCCGTCACCAAACCCTTTTCCAAAGCTTCTGTAAGGACCATGAATACCTTACCACACTCAAGATCTGTACCATTGAGAACAGCATCTACAGATGCTGCTAAAGGGGTAGGATGTGTCTCGTGCTGTCCTTTGTTGTAGAAATTATTGATTGCATCACAATCGGTCAAAACTATACCATCGAATCCCCATTTACGACGCAGAATATCCACCAACAGACGATCACTGGTACAACAAGGTACACCTTCATAACGATTATAGGCACACATTACCTCGCGTACATTGCCTTTTTTGACCAATGCCTTGAAAGCTGGAAGATAAGTTTCCCACAAGTCACGCATTGAGACGGATGCATCGTATGTATGACGCAAGGGCTCAGGACCACTATGAACAGCATAATGTT
The DNA here is from genome assembly GCA_045647865.1 of Phocaeicola sp. GTDB lineage: Bacteria > Bacteroidota > Bacteroidia > Bacteroidales > Bacteroidaceae > Phocaeicola_A. Next base: position 94,020 of record JAZRMW010000040.1, on the reverse strand, counting down.
TGGCACATGCATGAGTTTTGAAATACTTATCATCATTACCTTGCATACCCAAAACAGTTTGCACTCCTAAAACGGCATTCAGATAGGGATCTTCACCACAAGTCTCCTGGCCACGCCCCCAACGCGGGTCACGGAAAATGTTGACATTGGGACACCAAAATGTAAGTTCTGGATTACCAGGATAGTAAATGACCCCCATCGGCACATTAAAGACATTATGATCGGAACGATTCCAATTGGCACGCGCTTCATCGGATACAGTAGAGAACACATCGTACACCAATTTCTCATTAAAAGCAGCTGCCATACCTATAGGCTGAGGATAGACAGTATAACCATCATGACGCACACCATGACAAGCTTCGCTCCACCAATTATAAGAAGGAATGTTGAGACGGTCAACGGAAACAGACTTATTCATCATCAATCCCACTTTCTCTTCGGGAGTCAACAACGAAATCAAGTTCTCCACACGAGCTTCATTGGAAAGATTTGTATCCCAAAAGGGATATTGGGTATCACCACCTTTCTCTACCACCAATGCTTTGGTCGAAAGTGCACCAAGAGTATTGCCTTCTGCATCCAACAGTTCTACATTTCGATAATTACGACCAACAGACTCTGACGGATTAAATACCACCATCACTTCAGCCGTAGTACCCGGCAAAATAACATCACCAGTATAGTGGGCACGAATACATTCACATCCTGGTATCTGCTTACCTATTTTCACGTTTTTTTTGGTATTATTCTTCAATATGAACGTGTGGCAAACAGCACCTTTATCAGCACCAACAGTACCAAAATCCCATTCGTAAGCATCAAACGAAACGGCATTTTTCTTAAATTGAGCCGATAACGGGATAATCACCATAGAGCACAACACGGCTATAGACAAAATTCTTTTTCTAATTTTCATCGTTTATTTGATTTAGAATTAATATACTTATTTAATGTCGCAAAGTTACATTTTTTGACTCTCTTTAGCTTTTTCTTTTGTAACATTTCCTTTTCTAAACACAGCAAATCTTCACTTTTTTCGACAATTTTACTAAAATCCTTTTATTTTTATCCATAAAAATTAGCTTATGTGAAGAAAGTAGCCTACCTTTGCAAAGTAAATATTATTAACCATCATTAATTATTTCAGCCTACGGGTTAAATCAATGATCAAAAAAAATAAAAAACATGTTACGAAAAACAAGAATCGTTTTGGCCGCTATCTTCTACATTGCCATTACTGTACTGTTCCTTGACTTTACAGGGACACTGCACGCTTGGTTCGGATGGATGGCAAAAATTCAATTCCTGCCCGCACTGCTTGCATTGAATGTGGGCATAGTAGTTGTACTCCTCCTATTAACTTTTCTTTTCGGAAGGCTTTATTGTTCCATCATCTGCCCATTAGGTGTGATGCAAGATATCTTTGCCTGGTTTGGAAAAAAGAGCAAGAAAAACCGCTACTCTTATTCTTCCGAAAAGAAGTGGTTGCGTTATATCATGTTAGTCCTTTTCATTGTTTCATTGTTTGCAGGCGGAGGCATATTGGCTCATTTGTTAGCTCCTTATAGTGCCTACGGCCGTATCGCAAATAATCTGTTGGCTCCCATTTGGCAATGGGGGAACAATGGATTGGCTTATTTGGCCGAGCGTGCAGAGAGCTATGCATTCTATGAAACAGAGGTTTGGATAAGAAGCACAATGACATTCGGCATCGCTATTTCCACCTTATTAATAATAAGTATATTGGCATGGCGCAGTGGACGTACTTGGTGTAACACCATCTGCCCCGTAGGAACCATTTTGGGATTCGTATCCCGATTCTCATGGCTGAAGCCTGTCATTGACACCAATAAATGTAACGGATGCGGTCTTTGTGCGCGCAATTGTAAGGCAGCTTGCATCAACAGCAAGGAGCACAGCATCGACTACAGCCGTTGCGTAGCTTGCATGGATTGCTTAGAAAGTTGCAAGAAGGGAGCTATCAGTTATTGCCACAAACCGACAACAGTTACACCTAATGCTACGAAAGGGGAAAGCATTGACAGTTCACGCCGTACATTCTTGACAACCACAGCTGTAGTAGCTGCAACAACTGCTATCAAAGCACAAGAGAAGAAAGTTGATGGTGGATTGGCTACCATTGAAGATAAAATTGCGCCCGAACGCCAGGCACATTTGATACCTCCCGGTTCATTGAGTGCCCGTAACTTTGCACAACATTGCACGGCTTGCCAACTCTGTGTATCAGTGTGTCCCAACGGCGTACTCTCCCCATCAACAAACCTGAACCGATTGATGCAGCCTGAAATGTCATACGAGCGTGGTTATTGTCGTCCCGAATGTACTAAATGTTCAGAAGTATGCCCTGCAGGTGCAATCCGTCCGATTACACGCGAAGAAAAATCATCTATTCAAATCGGTCATGCCGTATGGGTGAAGAAAAACTGCATACCTTTAACTGATGGACAAGCTTGTGGCAACTGTGCACGTCATTGTCCCACAGGAGCCATTCAAATGGTTCCCTCAGAAGAAGGAAACAGACGTTCTCCCAAAATCCCCGTTATCAACGTCGAACGTTGCATCGGTTGTGGAGCTTGTGAGAACCTTTGCCCCGCCCGTCCGTTCAGTGCAATCTACGTAGAGGGACATGAGAGACATAAAGAGATATAAGAATTGAAGTTCAAAATTTAAAGTTCAACCCTTTCCCTTGAACATTAAACCTTGAGCTCTAAAACATACAACCACAATATGGACAGAAGAGATTTCCTTAAAATAGTAGGTATCAGCACAGCGACAGGTGCTGCCACCTTATGTGGATGCAAGTCTAAAAACGAATCTGGTACAACCGGTGGCGAATTAGGACCTATTCCTACAGATAAAATGACATATCGCAATTTCCCCGCTACGGGAGATGATAAAGTTTCCATCCTCGGCTATGGATGTATGCGTTGGCCGACAATTCCTAACCCTGAAGGGAAAGGCGACATTATAGATCAAGATGCCGTGAACGAATTGGTCGATTATGCCATTGCACACGGAGTGAATTATTTCGACACATCTCCCGTTTATGTACAGGGATGGTCGGAAAAGTCAACGGGTATAGCCTTAAAGAGACATCCACGTGAATCTTTCTACATTGCCACAAAGCTCTCTAACTTCTCTAACCCTACACGCGAGAACACTTTGGCCATGTATCATCACTCGTTCGAGGAGTTGCAAGTAGATTACATCGACTACTACCTGCTCCACTCTGTAGGCAATGAGCGTACGCTCAAACAGCGATATATTGATAACGGCATAATGGATTTCCTAATGGAAGAACGTAAAGCTGGACGCATCCGCCACCTAGGTTTTTCATTCCATGGTTCGAAAGAAGGATTCGATGAAATGTTGTCCTATCACGACCAATACCATTGGGACTTCGTACAAATACAGATGAACTATGTAGATTGGGACGGTTCGAATGCCAAATACTTGTACGAGACTTTGGCAGAACGTCAAATTCCTGTAATCATTATGGAGCCACTTTTGGGAGGACGACTTTCTAAATTGCCAGACCATGTAGTGGGTCGCTTGAAGCAACGCAAGCCTGAAAGCAGCGTAGCATCATGGGCTTTCCGTTTTGCAGGTTCTCCCGACATGATTTTGACAGTACTTAGCGGTATGACCTATATGGAACACCTACAAGACAACATCCGTACCTACTCACCACTTGTCCCATTAAGCGACGAGGAGAGAGATTTTCTTTACGAGACAGGCGAACTTATCAAAAAATACCCAACCATTCCGTGCAACGATTGCAAGTACTGTATGCCTTGTCCTTACGGTCTCGACATTCCTGCCATATTGGTACATTACAACAAATGTGTCAACGAGGGCAATATACCCAAAAGTCAACAGGACGAGAACTATCGCGAAGCGCGTCGTGCATTCCTCATAGGGTATGACCGTAGCGTACCCAAATTGCGTCAAGCCAGCCATTGCATTGGGTGCAATCAATGCAGCAAGCATTGTCCACAACGCATCAACATCCCGCGTGAATTGCGTCGTATTGATGACTATGTAGAGAAATTGAAACAAGAAACGCTTTAAAAGTGAATAATTAAAAGTAAGGACTTAAACGTTACAGGGTGAATACACTCATTAATACATTGCACCAAGGCGGATACTCCTGCGTCATCCGTAAAGGAATGCAGACCCGCACTTATCACCAACGAGGAGTGAAAGACTTGTGGGAACTATGCCAAAGCGAGGAGTGTTTTCTTAACGGAGCACAAATAGCCGACAAAGTTATCGGCAAAGGGGCTGCTGCCTTAATGGTTTACGGAGGAATATGTGAAGTCTATGCCGATGTCATCAGCACTCCTGCGTGGGAGTTGTTGCAGGAGCATGGAATCCATGTCACCTATGCCCAACAGACTGACCGTATCATGAATCGCCAACGCGATGGACTTTGCCCCGTGGAAACATTGTGCCAACCCTTACAATCACTTGAAGAGATGTATTTAGTAATTACAAATTTTATAAAACAATATTCATAATGGAAAAGACAATCAAACTTTATATGCTTTCGTATAGCGAAGCAAAAACGTATTGGATGACTCTGCTCTTCGTGGCAGGAAACATTACATTACCCCAATTATGTCACCTTGTGCCGCAAGGAGGACTCACCTGGTTGCCCATCTACTTCTTCACCCTCGTGGGAGCTTATAAGTATGGTTGGAAGGTTGGTCTGCTCACCGCCATTGTATCACCGTTGGCAAACTCCATGCTTTTTGGAATGCCTGCGCAAGCCATGCTCCCCGCCATTCTGATGAAATCCAGCCTGTTGGCTTTTATTTCTGGATGGATCGCCCAAAAGTTTGGCAAAGTAACTATCCTCGCCCTCTTGGCTGTAGTCCTTGCCTACCAATGTGCAGGCACCTTGGGTGAATGGCTCATGACAGGCAGTCTTCATACAGCTCTTCAGGATTTCCGCATTGGTCTTCCAGGTATGATTCTGCAAGTGATTGGCGGATATGCTGTACTCAAATTTAAGAATTAAAATTGTTGTAACAAATCATAAATAAAATACACATGTTTGGAATAGGATTTCAAGAGATTATTATAATTGCCCTCGTTGTTCTCCTTTTCTTCGGAGGAAAAAAGATTCCCGAATTGATGAAAGGTTTAGGTAAAGGAGTCCGTAGTTTCAAGGACGGCATGAACGGAATTGAAACAGATAAAAAAGAAGAAGGAAACAAAACTGAGAAATGATGGCCAGTCCACAAACATTCTGGGACCATCTTGATGAATTGCGCGGCAGTCTGATAAGGATGATTGCCGCTATATTCATATGTGCTATAGCCACCTTTTTCTTCAAAGAGGAACTTTTTCACATCATTCTTGCTCCTCAAGACAATGGTTTTGTCACCTATCGCTTATTGAACAGCCTCAGCCAATCGTTTTTGGGTGACACTTTCTCCGACATTGAGATACTGAGTGTGCAACTCATCAACACAGGATTGGCTCAACAGTTCCTTCTCCATGTCAAAGCATCGCTTTGTGCAGGAGTGTTACTCACATCTCCCTACCTCATCTACCAATTGTTCCACTTCATCTCCCCAGCCCTCTATACACACGAGCGGAAGTATGCCCTTCGCCTCGTCGGTAGCGGATACGTCATGTTCGTCTTTGGCGTACTGCTCACCTATTACCTCATCTTCCCCCTCATTTTCCGTTTCCTCGGCACTTATCAAGTAAGCGAAGTGGTGGCCAACACCGTCACCATCGATTCCTATATGAACGCCCTGATGATGACCTGCCTCTCCATGGGTATCGTATTTGAAATCCCCGTTGTCTGCTGGATTCTCGGCCGTATGGGAATTATCAATGCTCGGATGATGACGCATTACCGCCGTCATGTCATTGTAGCCCTGCTCATCGTAGCCGCTATCATCACACCTACCTCCGATGTCTTCACCCTCTCCATCGTTGCCTTCCCCATGTGGTTACTCTATGAGCTCAGTATTCTAATTGTAAGAAAAAACGTTGGCTAATCTTTATACACAATTTGTAGATTGTCATAGGGGGGGATAAGCGGTATTTCCTCTTGTCATCCTAGCGTGCAATGTAGGACTTTTGCAAACATCAATCGGCAAGTGGTATCAGCCAATATGGCCAACAAACAGAAGACTGTGGCCGAATAAGTAAAGAATCACTAGCAGTTAGTCACCGCCACCCAAAGAAGACTCTGTGTACTCTCTACCATTCCAACTTTATACCACCCATAAAAGTGGCACGGGGCATGGGAAAGCCATAGTTGACTTCATAGCGCTGGGCCAACAAGTTTTCACCTTTGGCAAAAAACGTCAAGGAAGGTGATACACGATAATTGATTGTGAGGTTCCACAAAAGAAATTTCTCTTCTGCCCCTTTATCACCCACAGTAGTATGAAGCCCTGCAACATACTGCAAGCCAGTAGCGAGGTTGAAGGAACCATAGTGAGAATGAGCCCCCATGTAAGCCTTGTGCTCGGGCGCAGCAATAACGGGATACTCCATATGGAGAAAACTATAGTTGGCATCTACACGCCAATGGGGAGAGAGGCGATATTCGGCCGACAATTCAAGGCCACAGTTTTCCACTTCGTCAATGTTAGTATTCAGAGGTTTGCCGTTCTCGCGCAGGAGCATAATCAAGTTTTCACCCGTAATGTAGAAGAGGTTTGCCCCCACACGAAGGTCACCGGCGAGAAGAATCTGTTTATAGGCAAGTTCGTAATTAAGCGTACGCTCGGGCTTAAGGTTGGGATTCTGAGGAGGAAACATATACATCTCGCGAATCGTGGGGTTGCGAAATCCCTTGCTCACCATCGCTTTCAGTTCAATTTCACGAGGCATATGAAAAGAAACTCCTCCCTGCGGAACCAGTTCGGTACCCACCTGTGTATGATGGTCGATGCGGAGAGCGGCATTGAGCGACATCCAATCGGTCAGCCGTTGTTGTACATCCACATAAACCGCCAGTTCGTCCTCCGTCCTGTCGGCAATCAAACTCTCGATATGGGTGACACAATCCTCATTCCAAGCCCGTCCACCGAAGTGTGTCCAGTCAGCACCCACCGTTGTGCGGTTACCCGTAAAAAGAGGGAAAGACTGGTAAAGGGAAACACCCGCCATGAGATCATGGTGCATATAATGGCTAGTACGCGGATTACCGCCCTCGTTGTATCCATCGTTCACATCGTGGTCCCCCCAATTGTAATAGGCACGGAAAGCACCAGAAGTGTTTTCATAGCGGTTTGTCAAATTGAGGGATGCCATACCGCGCGTCACCTGCTGGTCATTGTCAATAAAGGGAGCACTCTCCTCACCAGGATTACTCGCATTGAAATGGGTAATATCCATATCAGCCATAACCAGCCAATGAGGAGTGAGATCGTAACCTAATTTAATGAACCCCGTATATTGCGAAAACTCATTATTCAGGCGATGTCCGTCGGTACGTCCGTAATTCAAGCCAACAATGCTACTAAACTTTCCCTTACGGATGCGTTGCATCCACTCTGCTTGAGCCGTACCGTATGAACCTGCAGAGAGTCGGATGTCACTCTTCACGCCGTCCTGCTTCATCTGACGGGTAACAATATTAACGACCCCGCCCATGGCGTTGGATCCATAGAGTGCCGAGGCAGGGCCGCGGAGCACCTCTACACGCTCAGCCATCATTGTTTGATATGCATCAGCAATGGCATGACCAAACAATCCTGCATATTGTGGCACACCATCAATCAGTACCAACACACCGGCATTCGGACTGCTCCCCCCTACTCCACGCATGGTAAAGGCCCCAGCCGAACCATTGGAAACTCCATAACCCATCATGCCACGGCTAGTTGTGAAAAGTCCCGGCACCTGTTCGTTCAATGTCGAAAGGATGGAGGAGCGGTGATGTTCACTCAATTTTTCATGTGAAAGGGTTGTGACCGTCATAGGCAAATGGCGCACATCGGTTTCGTGACGCGTACCAGTGACTACAACGTTCTCTAACATGATACTTTCGTCTGATTGTGCAAACAAAGGTATCATTGTCATACTGACATACGTACAGAATATAATCAGTTTTTTTCTCATTTTTACAACTTTTATTAATTTAAAAAGTCGTACAAAAGTAAAGGATTTTATCAATGTATACAAAAAAAGAGAAAATAAAATCTAATAAGGCACTAAAAAAAGCCATAAAAAGAGGAACCGAAAGGTTTTTCTTTTTTAAAATTTTGTCTAACTTTGCAGGCACATAACATAATTTCAATCGCATACATGAAAAAAAAGTCAACACTACTATTCGCCATCTTTTGCGCAATCTGCACGTGGGCTTATCCTAACCCCACCCAACGCATCTACCTTAGCGGCACAGATGCCGAACACACCCGCACATGGGATATTTTCTGTTCTGCCGGGCAAAACAGTGGCAAATGGAGAAAGATAGAGGTTCCCAGTTGTTGGGAGTTGCAGGGATATGGCGAATATACCTACGGTCGTTTCTATAAGACCAAGGGATTGAAGCCCTCGACCGAGACAGGACGTTATCGTACTACCTTTAAAATGCCCAAGGGCGAGATTTATAAATTAGTTTTCGAGGGTTCGATGACTGACACCCGCGTATGGATTGACGGCCAGCAAGTGGGACCCGTACACCAAGGTGGTTTTACGGAGTTCTCTTATGACGTCACCCCTTTTATCAAACCAGGCAAGAAACAGACGTTAGAGGTGCTTGTCAGTAAGGAATCGGCCAATGCCAGTGTCAATTCGGCTGAGCGTCGTGCCGATTGGTGGTTGTTTGGCGGTATTTATCGTCCTGTATATATCGAGGTGTTACCTAAAGAGCATATCAGCCATGTCAGCATTGATGCACGTGCCAATGGCGAGATATATGCAGATGTGGAGACTACATCCGACAAGCGTGTTTCGCTTTTTATTGATGGCAAGAAGGTTGCTTATGATGAGAAAAAGAGCTGTTGGGTCTATCCTAACCCTAAAACATGGAATCCAGAACATCCCAACCTTTATACCGCGACTTTCACTTTGGGTGAGGACGGACACAGTCTGACGCAGAAGATCGGTTTCCGCACCATCGAATTCCGTGAACACGATGGTATCTATTTGAATGGCACCAAGTTGGTGGTGAAAGGAACTAATCGCCACTGTTTCCATCCCGAAACGGGGCGTGCGCTCAGCCCGGCTATGAGCCTGCAGGATGCCAAATTACTGAAGCAGATGAATATGAATGCTGTGCGTTGCCACTATCCGAGTGACCGCCATTTTTTAGAAATCTGTGATTCTATCGGTCTGCTCTATTTCAATGAATTGGCAGGTTGGCAGACCCGTTATGATGACACAACGGCTGTCAGGATGGTAAAAGAATTCATTATGCGTGACGTGAATCATCCTTGTGTGTACATTTGGAGTAACGGTAATGAGGGCGGATGGAACCGCACTATCGATCATCTGTTTGCCGAATTGGACATACAGAAACGTAAAGTCGTTCATCCGTGGAGCGACTTCCAAGGATTGGATACCCACCATTATCCCGCTTACCAAACGGGAATCTACCGCATGCACAATGGGCAGAATGTTTTCATGCCCACCGAGTTCTTGCATGGCAAGTACGATAAGGGTCAAGGTGCTGCATTGGAAGATATGTGGAGTCATTGGACCCGCTCGCCTTTGTTTGCCGGTGGATTTATTTGGGCATACGTGGACGAGGCCGTTCGCCGTACCGACTTGCCTACTGGAAAGTCTAAGGGAAAAGTTTTTGGCCGCAAGGGCTTTAATATAAAAGATTGTATTCTTGACAGTGATGGAGGGCATGGGCCTGATGGTTGCATGGATCCCTATCGCCAGCCTGAAGCCAGTTTTTACACCATCCGCGAGGTATGGAGTCCTATTTACATAGACCGTTTACACATTACTCCTTCGTTTGATGGTCGTGTGCTTGTCTCCAATCGTTATCTGTTTACAGACTTCTCTTCGTGCAGCATGAAGTATCGTGTAAAAGACTTTACTGGCGGAGTACTTGCCGAAGGTGCGGTAACGTTACCAGCTATTGTTCCAGGCGAAAGTGGCTATGCCCGTTTCGACTTACCTGCGGATTTCCGCAAAGGTGAAGTGTTGGAACTTATAGCTTATAATGACAGAAATGAAGAAGTTTGCAACTGGACAGCTCCTATACATCGCGCTGATGAGCAGACAATCAGCGCAACGACATCTGCCAAACCGGGAATTATCACATTTGACAAGAACGGCATGTTCGCTATCGATAGTCTCGTTGGTCCTTTCCCCGTGGGCATGAAGGCAGAAGTGACCAAACATAAACAGCGCACATTGTCTGACGGTACGGTAGTTAATACTTTCTGGTACAAGGGAGGTATTGACAGCATACAGTGGCGCCAGACTCCTGACGGACTGTTACACATGGATGCCGTGGTGTTCAATGATGAGCGTGGCCATGGCATGGGTTCTTTCCTGACAGACGAGAGCAAATGGACATTGGGCCTTACTTTCACTTATCCCGAAAATCAGGTGGACAGCGTGCATTGGGTGGGTCGTGGCCCTTATCGCGTGTGGAAGAACCGTCTCAAGGGACAGCACTTCGGTTTCTGGTCATTAGCTTATAACAACACAGTGACGGGTGATTATAATAGTGCCACTCCTCCCGTTTATCCTGAGTTCAAGGGATATCGTAGTGATCTCCGTTGGATGGAGATGCAGGATAAGGATGGTACTTCTTGGCGCGTCAGCACCTTGAACGAGGGACTTTATCTCCGTCTGTTTACTCCCGAAGAACCTGTTGACCAGACTCCCGGCGAGATGGGTGGATTGTTGGATGTGGAGCCCCGCAAGCAGGAACGCAGTATGGTACGCTTCCCCGATGGCGACATTTCATTCTTGCTCTCTATCCCACCTATCCAGAGTTACAAGCCTTTGGAACAGCTCGGACCCGATAGCCAACCTTATAACATCCGCATCAAACCCGGTGATGAGGGTTTCCATATCCGCTTGGTATTTGACTTTACAAACTAAAATCATCATATTAGAATCATGAAAAAACTGCTGATTTCATTAATGACATTTTTCTCATTGGCCGCAATGGCTCAAGAGAATCTGATTCTGCACTACGATTTCAAGGGCGACCAAGGAACAGTAGTGCGTGACAAGAGTGCTTCGCATTTTGACGGAGCGCTGAAAGGTAGTGCAACCGTTGAAAACGGTACAGTGTATCTGGGTAACGAAAACGGTTACATTGATTTGGGCGAGTCCATAGGAAAAAAACTGCAGCAGCTTCGTCAGTTCACCATCGCCGTGCGCTACAAGGTGGATTCAGAGGCTTCGCTCAAAGGCCAAGGCTATTTCTTGTGGGCTTTCTCCACGTTGGAACTGAATACTCAGACCGAAGGGCGATACCATGCCTATAAACTGAATGTGCAAAGAGCTGAAAATTCTGTGGGCGGTTGGAAGAATGAGACACTGATGGATCTTGGCAAACCTTCGGCGAAGGGGGAATGGCAGTATGTGATCTATACACAGAACGATGATGAAGGCCGTCTTTTCTTGAACGGCCGTTTGGTGGCATTCTTGAACGGCATGTTCACCATGGCCAAGACATTCCCCAAGGAGGCACCTGTTTATAACTGGATGGGGCGTGCTCCTTTCAAGGGCGATTCATACCTGAAGGGCACACGTATCAGCGATGTGCGTATGTATGACACTGCGCTTACAGAGAAGGAGGTACGCGACCTTTACAATGATGTTCAGCAGGGCGACCTGAGCCGCTATGATTTCATGTACACCGGCCAGTCTAAGAATCGTCGTATCTTCAAGGTCGAGGACGGAAACATTGTTTGGCGTTACGACAATGCCAAGGGACTTGGCGAAATCAGCGATGCTGTCCTTATGGATGATGGACATATCCTGATAGCTGACCAATACGGAATTGCAGAAATTGGAGTTGATGGCGAAGAACTTTGGCGGTCAAATGTACCTGAAGGAACAGAGGTGCATACCATCCAACCTATCGGAAACAAATATGTAGTGTATGTGCTCAATGCCAAACCTGCCAAGGTCGTGGTGAAAAACATTGCCAAGCAGAAGACTGTGCACGAATTTGAACTTCCTTATGATCCGAAGGGCAGCGTACATGGTCAGTTCCGAAATGCCCGTCTGACCAGTAAGGGAACTTTGTTGGTATCCAATATGGCTATGGGTTTTGTTGCAGAGTACAATGTTAAGGGCAAGGAACTTCACCGTTGGGAACTCTTTGGACCTTGGTCAGCCACAGAGTTGGAAAATGGGAATATCCTGATGGTCGGCCGCAAGGGACCTGTCAAGGAGGTGACACGCGAAGGCACTGTCGTTTGGGAAACCAATACCACCAAGTTCGGTTTGGATAATCCCCAAAAAGCCTATCGCCTGCCCAATGGGAATATGGTAATCACAAACTGGTTCAATGAATGGAACAAGGCCGATGTGGCCAACTTCAATCCTTCGCGAGCCCCGCTTCAGATGATAGAACTTACTCCTGATGAACAGGTGGTATGGGAAGTTTCTTCATGGAAAGGAGACCGTAATTTAGGACCTGCCACAACTTTCCAGTTGTTAGACAAACCGGTTGTACGGAAAGCATGTAAATTTGGCAAATATAAATAAAGTAAATCATCATAACAATGAAAAAACTAGTTTTAATGGCAGTGTTTGCACTGTCTGTATTGGTAGCCTCGGCACAGCCCCGTTTGTTTGTAAAGCCTAATGAACCGTTAGGTGAAGGTAAGGGTATTCATCCAGGCCGTGTAGCATGGATTCATAGTCCTGGTGTTGCCACTTGGGATGGCGAGACAGGTCTGTGGGTAGAAGGGCGTTGGAATGACCAACAGAAGGCCGATGCCATGGTGCGTCAAGCGGTAATGACTGTAGCTGGTGCCAAGTCTCCCAAGGTAGCGTGGAAAGCCCTGTTCAAGAATTTCAACAAGACGCATGGTAAAGGAAACAAAGGTTATAAGAAGGGTGAAAAGATTGCAATCAAGCTCAACATGAACAATGCCATTACTCATCGCGACACCATTGAGCTAAACTCATCGCCTTACGTCACGTTGGCTTTGCTCCGTTCGCTCATCAACGATGGCGGTGTACGCCAACAGGACGTTATTGTATGTGAGCCCAGCCGTGCCATCACTGACAGCATTTATGACAAGTGTCATCGTGAGTTCCCCAATGTCGTATTCATTGACAATCTCGGAGGCAATGGCCGTGTGAAGTGCGAGTACTATCCCGAGCAAATCAAGTACTCGGTAGATAATGGCAAGATGGCGCGTGGTTTGGCCAAATGTATTGTCGACGCTGACTATCTTATCAATTCAGCTTTGCTGAAGACCCATAATGGGCCTGGTGTCACTTTGACTGCCAAGAACTGGTATGGTGCTACAGACATCAATTTGATGTGGCGTAAGAATGCTCACAACGGTATCAGTCCTGACAAACGTAAGGGTAAACCGGGATATAAAACTATGGTTGACTGGATTGGCCATAAGGATTTGGGACAGAAATGTCTGCTTTTCCTTATCGATGGAACCTACGGTAGCCGTCATGTGAACGGTGCACCTGCCCCCAAATGGCAGAAGGCTCCGTTCAACAACGAGTGGTGCTGTAGTATCATCGCTTCACAAGATCCTTTAGCATGCGATGTGGTAGGTATGGACTTACTCATTCACGAGTGGCCCGAGTTCGGCAGTTTCAACTATTGCGACGAATACCTACGCGAAGCAGCTACCATCCCCAATCCCATGACAGGTGTCACATACGATCCCGAGCGCGATGGAAAGCCTCTCACCGCCCCTCTCGGTCTAATGGAGCATTGCGACGGAAATCGCAAATATACCAAGTTGGAGATGATTTATGTGAAGCAATAAGAGAGTGTACACTCTCAAGATTCGATCCTACACTTCCAAAAATTAAATGGAGGATGTACTCAATTTGTGGTACATCCTCCATTTATTATGGAAGATTTAGTCTACTTTTCCGTATGAAGTAAAAAACATAAAGAAGAAAAGTCAACCCAAGCCGCATAAAAAGTCAACTCTTGAAGGAATGGTAGCCCTTTTTCAGAAAAAGACACCAAAAACAGGTTGACACACCCTCACACTTTCATATACGATACAGGAGTTTTTACATCTTTGGCTCTATCACACGATAGTTTCCACTCAAATGCATGAAGGAGAAGAGACGGAGGAGACCATCATAATAGACATCCATGAAACCATCGGGAAAAGGTTCGTGCTTGGCACTCCAAAGGGCTTCCACAAACTCCTTGGTATGCTCATCGGCATAGAGCAATGAAGTGGAAGCTACGGTACCAACCAAGCCGATGCTATGACGCAAAGCCTTCTCTGCCCGACCGGCACGGAGGATTTCCTCTTCAGCAGGAAGAGTTCCATCGATGCGATACTGGTCAACAAAATCGTTCACTCCCTGAGAATAGAAGAAGCTTTGAATGTTCTTGCCATATTGTTGTTGCCACTCACGGTCGGCACAACTCCACGAATAGTCGAGAGCGATGTTCATAGGCACACGCCAAGAGTCGTAGCGGAAATTCTGAGAACCGCGCATCCATCCACGGCTATCCATGGGCGAACCATCGTAGTTGCTATAGTCGGGACTTAAACCAGTGACGGGATGAACTGTAGTATGAAGGTACGCGCGAGATAGACGGGCACACTCCATCCAATAATCGGAACGACCATCGTCGGCCCACTTGGCCCACACTTCATAAAAGGCAGGAAGATGGTACGAAGGGTCGGTAAAACGCATGCCGCCACGATCGGGAGTAAAGGTAATGAGTTTGTACTCGGGATGAATCAAAGGCATGACTCCTTCTTCACCATTTTTTGCCATAGAGCAATTGAGAATACGCTGAGCCTCGGCCTTATAATTGATACCAGTGTCGTCACCCCACAGATTGGAAGCAAAGAGCAGGGCGGTGATGAAGTAGAGCTCACCATCACTGGCCGAACCACGGCTATTGGTCGAACCATCTGTCTTGCAACTCCAAGCAAAGTATCCTTCGCGCGGTCCATCCTGATGTTGCATGTATTTCTTACTCCAACGCCAAAGACGGTCGAAGATGTCCTTCTCACCAAACTGTACGGCAATCATCATACCGTAACTCATACCCTCAGTACGAACATCAAAGTTCTTCACATCGGAAACGTAGGCCATGGAATCACCTACTTCAAAATAACATTTATTGGGGCCACGGAAAACATCGTTGAACACCTCTTTTACCTTGGCATCCACTTCTGTAGGGCTATAACCAACCTCTACAAAGACATTACGATATTGGCCAGTCTCAAATCCGCCCTTAGTCGAAGGAGACTTGACCTGGACACTGTTGCACGCAGACAACATACACAAAACTATAAGGGATAATGTATAGGTTAATATGTCTCGTTTCATTGTTTTAAAAATTAAAAAGGCACGGATGTGCGGATGATAAGCTAAAATAAAAGCTCAAAATCAAGGTCAATATTCAAGATTTAAGGTTCAAGGTTTAAAGTTCTAAAAGAAATTGCTGGACCCTCAGACTTTAAACATTGAACCTTAAAATCAATACAATCCGAACCTAATGATAGGATTAGTTAATCAAATAAATCTTTTCCAAACCGTTGTAGGTACACTTCACAGTAGCACGTCCTTCAACAATAGGACTGATTTCGAAACGTACAGCAGGATCAGAAGCTGTTGCATTCAGAATTGTCCCCTTCTTCAACGGTCCATATGCTTGATAGCGGATAGCATCAGTAAGACCATTGGCATTGCTGCAACGGATAGGAGTCGTGGGAAGATTCAATTTCTTACCATCAGCAGTGATTGTAACTACGGGCACAGCAGGACGTTCGCAAACGAATCCAGCCTTAGAGAAGCCGATTCCATGGAGGTCAAACAATCCTACAGGACGCTGAGGTTGTTGCTGTTGACGTCCGCCCCATCCTTGGCGATTGTTCTCAGGCTGTTTCACCTCAGGACCTTCTACGACCAAGTAGATAGCGTGCTTACCCTTCAATCCCTCAACGGCAGGTACAGCCACTTGAAAGTTCTTAGCTACACGAGGAGCATCGGCAGGCACTTCAACAACGGCTATTTCCTTACCCTTCCAAACGTCGTTTGCATAAGGGCCATCAAGCATCACATGAATCTTGAAGGCACCGTGTCCACCAGGAGTCAAGTTAAGATTAAGCATGGTTCCATCACCCTTCTGGGCACCAGTAAAGGCTTTCACACCCTTGGTGTCTTTCTCCAATCCACCGAAACCAAAATACTTAAATCCTACAACCCCACGATTAGTGATGCCGGCAAGATCCATATTATTGTCCCATACATCATGGTTATCCTGCATCCAATTGTTGCCATTCACGTAGCAAGCATATCCGGCAGAATAATAAGCATAGGGAGGAAGACCGAAAATATGGAAGCCTTCGCTAGTAACTTCAGCACCGGTATATTCTGTACCATCAGAAGCCTTGGCTGTCCATTCATTACCCTTCACGTAAGGGTCATATCCTGTAATCTTCACCACACCACCATCGGCAACCTTCTTCTTGTCCCAAGTAATCTTCACGGGAGCAACCATAGCCTGGCGAGCATTGCCAAATCCACGAGGAGGACGATGGTAGAACACATACCACTGACCATTGATTTCCTCAATAGAACCATGGGTATTATGAGCAAAGTTGGTAGTGGTCAAATGGGTACCGTCTGCATTGGGAACAACACCGCGCGAATCAACCAACACACCACCTGAACGCCAAGGACCAAGAGGAGAATCACCAAAGGCATAACGAAGAGCTGAATTAGTAGAACCCAAACCATAATCGGGACCAGAGTAACCAGAGAATACCATCACATACTTGTTGCCAACCTTACGGATAGAAGATGCCTCAAAGAAGTTGAAGTCACCAGGGTTCTGTCCCTTGTAGAGAGCAGGATACTGAGTACCCTCAGGATCACGTACAACCCCATAACGACTACTGGCAGGAATGAAATAGTCGTGCAACTCAGTGCCAGGACGCATAGAGTACATAGTGTTCTGATCCAACTCAAAAGCGGTTGAGTGTTGGAAACCATAGAAAACATATGCACGGAAACCTTTGTCGTAGTCAGGATCCTTTTTGTCGGTAATGTTTTCAATGAATACAGAAGGGTCAAAATCGATGATAGAACCAGGCAAACACTGACGGCCATCGGGAGTAAGGTTGATGGGAGTAAAGGGGCCATCAGGCCGATCGCCCTTACATACCATAGCCACACGACGCCATCCACGTGAATGAGGATAGAGATAATAGGTCTTCTTTCCAGTCTTAGCATCCTTCACTTCTACGAGGTCAGGAGCAAACATAGTGTCCCACTGACCATCTACAAAGTGAGTAAAAATAGGACCTTCGTCGCGCCATTGGCTCAAATCCTCAACGGGAGCTGACCACATGCGGATGTCACTACCACAATAGGCAGAATAGGTGATATCGTGCGAACCGATAATGTAGGCACGGAACTTACCCGGATTATCCGGATCTTCAAACACACGAGGTTCGCCATCGGGAAGATGTTCCCACAAAGGCAAATAGGGATTCTGTGCATTCACAGAGGTTGCGACCAAGAGGAGCAACAGTTGCAAAAATCTTTTTTTCATAAACTATTAAAATAAATTATTTCCTAATCATTTTCTTTCCTTCGACAATCACAATACCTTTATAATCGGAATCAACACGTTGTCCCATGATATTGTAAGCCGGTGCATCTTGAAGATTCGGGGAAACGGTGATTTCCTGAATACCCGTAGCACTGAGGTCAAATGGGATGAAACCCTCTGACGAAGCAGGTTGAGCATACACACCGAACGGAAGAAGTGAAGTAGCAGACGTCTGACGTACAAGTCCCCATTTTCCATCCTGCATACCTAAAAGATAGTCGCCTGCATATAAAGGTGTCTGCGTATAGACTCCACGCATCGCATTGTCCGATGATGAAACTCCAAATGCCACTTTGCCTTCACCTGTAAAGGTTACTTCACCTTGGGCCTCAATCAAAATGGGTTGATGGGGTTTGACAGAATCCACTTCCTGTACAACCATATCAGTAGAAACTGAATAAGCTTTTACACCTTCAGGTATACCCGCAGCAAAAGGCAACATCAGCATACGGAAACCATCAACCGTGAAAGTGTACGTTGCCTTTGTCGCCATAAATGGTTTGGAAGGATGAAAATCTCCTGCTTCAGAAGAAAGGACTAAATGAGGACACACATCGCCTACCACCAAATTATTCCCCGTAGTAGCACATCCTTCGGGCAGATAAATGATACGATTAGTTTCTTCCCAACCAAAAGTTTCTGGAAGTTCAGTAACTGCTACCATATCAATGCTTGTACATGAGGGATCGGAAGTGTAATCCAATACATAACTATCATCAGCCACAAAAACTCCATTTAATGTTGCAGTGTATTGTCCATCTCCATTTGTGAAATAAACATCGCCAAAGGTAAAGGTAAGATTGGAGGACCAATTATTATTGGTCAAAGAGACAATACCTTTACATCCGTCCTTCAAAGTGTTGGGCGAAATGTCAAATACAAGATTGAAGTTTTCACGCTGGCTGAACTGAATATCACCATAGTTATGTGATGACAATGTTCCCTTATCATTAATATAATATAAGGTAGTAATAGCCGAACTATAATTCATTGTAGATGAAAGTTTTTTCACTTGCATTACAAGCTGACTATAACGATCTGAAAGTTTCAAATAGCCATTAGCTGCTGTCGTATTAGTGGAAATCAACGGATTTGAATGGTCAAATTTTTTGCTCTGACCCGACATTTTATACGCTGTGCCAAAAGTTGATTTGGTACGAGTCAAATTATCAATCTTTCCAAAACGAGTGGTTGCTGCACTCATATTAGACACTTGACGGTCACGTGAACGTTCAAACAGAATGGTACATATACCGGATGCATCCACTTCTACCTCGGGACGACAAGTTTCAACATCATACGAATAATCTGTAACCTTGAAACTTTGTGCTTTGGTTGTCATACGTTTCCATCCTTTCATCGTATAGAAAGGAAGATCAAGCGTCAACGTACGTTTCGAAGATGAAGGATTAGCAATCACAGCCACTACAGTATCACCCGTTTGTGACAAATAAACCGAACCCTCAAGCGGAATTGCTGCATTATCCGAGAATTTACCATCCACACGAATCATACCTGTAACAAAACGGGCAAAATGTGCCATCACATATCCACGTTTAGTTACTGAACCGTTACTTGTACCACATTGTCCATCACCCAACATTCCATAGTAACGTTTGGCTGCATAATGAATCCAAGCATTAAAACCTCCCAACATACAGGTATTAATACTGTTGAAAAAGTTAAAGATATCCTTTGAATAATCAAAGTTACGCGATGTATTACTACCTTCGTTCCAATTTATAAGGTATTCCGTCATCCAGATTTCCTTCCCTTGGGTCGCCAATTTCTTATATCCATCCTGAATACCGCCATATTGGTGACCTCCATATATATCAAAGTTAGGAAGCACATCACTCTTATTCAATTCATTGACATACGAATCATTCACAGCCAATGTCTCAGGGGCCATAATCTTACAACTGATAGTACGACCATAAGTCTTCACAAACTCTGCGATTTCGCTAGCAGACCAAAGACATCCGGCATACGAAGCAGCCCAATCAGGCTCATTCTGTATAGAAATAGCATCCAACTCAACCCCGTTTTTACGCAAATATTGCACATAATTTTCAAGGTATTGAGCATAATCAGCCCAATTCTCACGTTTCAATTTTCCCGTTGTTCCATCTTCGTTTTTCGCATTGCTTGTTCCATTGGTTTTCCATTCTGCCGGCTGTCCCCATGGCGATGCAAAAATAATCAGTCCCATTTCTTTAGCTCGCTTAGCCGTCTGTAAAGATTGTCCCCAATAGTTTTCCCCAATAGGTATATAAAGACGCATGATATTACACCCAACAGTACTACCACTACCCCACACTTTCTTGATTTCCGTTTGAGACATATGGTTGTAGCCAAACTGCGGGCTACATACAAACCCTCCAAAGCCAGTAATCCGTTGGTACTTTGTTTGCGCATCAATACGCAAAGTCGCTTTCTGTGCCTGCATAAAGGCACATGCACAGAAAGCGAACAAAAAGAGAGATAAGAATCTTTTCATCATATTCAAAAGTTGACAAGTTGACGAAAAGACAATGTCATTTAAGACCTTATCAATTCGTCAACTTGTACCTGTCAATCTAATTTTACTTAAACAGTAACAGAGCCAATTCCTTCAAACTACGACGCCATGTCAAGAATTCATGAGCCGTACCTTCAGATACATAACCTACAGCATTGTGTCCTGCAGCTTTGAGTGCTTCGGTAGATTTCTTGATACCATCAGGATTTTCTTTGCTTCCACAACTTTGGAAAATGAGTTTCACCTGCTTGGCATCCTTGATGTCTTCTGGAGCATACTGTCCACCACTCATCAAACCGTAATATCCAAACACTTCGGGACGACGGAGAGTAATGATTTTTGTTTCAAATCCACCCATTGACAAACCAGCCATTGCACGATGGTTCTTGTCTGCACGTGTCTGGAAATTTGCATCAATATAGGGAACCAATTCATCCACAAGAACTGTTTCAAAATCTTTGGCATCAAAATTGCGAAGACCACCAAATCTAACCTCATTGGTCATACCGTAAGTCATAACGACAATGAACGGTTCAATCTTGCCCTCAGCAATCAAATTATCCATAATAAGGTTTGCATGTCCCTGATTGCTCCATGCGGTTTCATCCTCACCCCATCCATGTTGCAAATAAAGAACAGGATACTTGGTCTTCTTATTCTTACCGTACATGGGCGGAGTATAAACAAATGCGCGACGAATCTGCTGAGTACTTTCACTCCAGAAGAGGACCTGCTGAACATTACCATGAGGTACATTCTTCACTGCATAGAAATCTTGATCGTGAGCAGGAATTTCAATACCGCTTTCCCAACGAGTAGAACCATAATAGTTCAACGCACCAGGATCGTTCACGATACCACCATCAATAGTCAAGTGATAATAATGGAAACCTTCATCCATCGGACCGGCAGTAGTTCCTTCCCAAACGCCGTCTTTATTCTTACGAAGTACAGTACCTCCACGGCCACCAAGACCCAAACTCACAACTACAGATTTAGCTTCAGGAGCATTTACGCGGAAACGAGCATATCCCTGAGAATTAACCATCGGATACTGTTGTCCCGGCTGATTCTTCACTGAAGGCTTGAAATCTTCCTTAATCTCAACATTGTCCAAAGCGGGATCAAAGTCACGTACAGCATAATAAACCTGTTTGTACTTCAAATCGCCATCAATCAGCAATGGATAATTGGCTGTACCTACCCATGAATCCTTATCACTCAAGTTCCAAAATGTTACAACTTTCACTACATCCTTATACTTACGAAGGATACGGAAAAGGTTGGTGTACTGATCTGTATGCATTGCCTTCACATGATCACGTATTTGTACACCTTGACGTGAGAACTGAAGTTGTCCTCCCATCTCTTCGTTAGCACGGATATCAAGTTCTGTAAAATGAATCGTATTTACGATAGTTGAATATTTTTTAATGGCAGCTTCAACATCATCCATTGAAGGACCATAAATATTATAGTGTCCCTGCATACCAATGCCATGGATGGGTACACCAGCATCCTTCATTTTCTTCACCATATTGAAAATACGGTCACGTTTAGCAGGATCAGCTGCATTATAGTCATTATAGAAAAGTATGGCATTGGGATCGGCCTCATGGGCAAATTCAAAAGCTTTAGCAATGAACTCATCACCACATAGGTTATACAAGCGTGACTGACGGTAATCACTCGGTTTACGATTTCCCCATCCACGACCATTACCATCGGCCATTGCTTCGTTTACTACGTCCCAGCAATACACGATATCCTTATAACGATTTACGACAGTATGGATATGTTCACGTAAGCGTTTATAGAACACTTCTTTTGTCACGTCCTTACCCTTAGCATCTGTAAACATCCAATCACAGAATTGGCTGTGCCATACCAAACAGTGACCACGCATCTTGATGTTGTTCTTACGGCAGAAATTGGCAATAGCATCTGCCCGTTCCCAAGTCCAAACTCCTTCTTTCGGATGAACTTCACCAGGTTTCATTTCATTCTCACACGTGATACTACAGAAGTTGTCCAAAATAATTTTCTGTTGGTCTTCACTTAAATTTCGTGAATTGATGGCAACACCCACATCAAAATAATTCTTGTAAGCGTCTTTCAACCCCTGAGCCCATAAGGATGTTCCTCCCATAGTGACCAAAGCGGCTAAAGCTAATGTTTTTACATGTTTCATCTCTCTACTATTTTTACATGGTTAATATTAATAATTTCAAATTTAATGTGTGCAAATGTATTACAAAAAAGCGACACATGTATTTATACACGTGTCGCAGACTTTCGTATTTGTTTCATTTAAGTATCAAATACAAGAAAGCAATTAAAATTAATCCACCTTATACGTCTTACCTGCTACGGTTTCGAGATCATATTCATACACTGGACGAAGAGGAAGAAGTTGGAAATTTTTCAACTCTTTTGATTTTACAGGTTCTTTGATTGCTGCTGGTGCCAAAAGAGCATTAGGACAATTACCATGAGCAGGTTTCAAACCCTTGCCTTTCAAAGGGACATATGAACGCAAACGAAGTGTACCACCAATAGTCGAATGAACAGTAGCCTCCAACAATTCTCCCCCACTCCATGACATATTCACCTCAAAACCTCCACGGGCACGGAGTCCTTTGACTTCACCCTCACTCCAAGCATCAGGCAACGCGGGAAGCAAATGTACGGCCCCATCATGACTTTGAAGGAGCATTTCACACACACCAGCCGAACATCCAAAGTTTCCATCAATCTGGAAAGGAGGATGAGCATCAAAAAGATTAGGATAAGTACGTCCATCAGGATAGTTACGCGCCTGTTGATCATCTGGAAGCAGATGTAACATGTTCTTTATAATATGGAAAGCATGGTTACCATCAAGCATACGTGCCCAAAAGTTAATTTTCCAACCTAGACTCCAACCTGTAGCCATATCACCACGTTGGTTCAAAGTATTAGCCGAAGCGGTAAAAAGATCAGGATGGCTGTAAGGTGAAATTTGATTTGATGGATAAAGTCCATAAAGATGCGAAATATGACGATGCTGATCACGAGGATTGTCTGCATCAATCAACCACTCTTGCAACTGGCCATGGCGACCAATCTGCATAGGAGGAAGCTGATCAATTGCATTTCGCAGACGATCCATATAAGCGATATCATTCTTACCTAACACTTCTGTTGCTTGCAAAGCAGAAGTAAGCACATCAAAGACAATCTGATTATCCATGGTAGAACCCGCAGTCACGTTAGTACCTTTTCCACTAGGGCCATGCTCTGGTGATACTGTAGGAACAGTCATCAACCAACCATATTGGGGATGTACCTGCATGTAATCTAGTAAGAAATCTGCAGCACCTTTCAGTATTTCATAATTATTCTCCAAGAACTGACGATCTCCTGTATAAAGATAATGTTGCCACAAATGAGTACTAAGCCATGCTCCACCAGTAGGGAACATTCCCCAAGGAGTACCATCTACCACTCCTGCAATACGCCAAATATCAGTATTGTGATGAGCCATCCATCCATTACAGCCGTACATCTGACGAGCAGTTTGGCGACCTGTCACGCTCAAGTCGCGTATCATAGAGAACAAAGGTTCTTGAGTCTCGAACAAATTACCAATGAGTGCAGGCCAATAGTTCATTTCTGCATTTATATTAATTGTGTATTTGGAATCCCACGGAGCATTCATCTTATCATTCCACACACCTTGCAAATTGGCAGGCTGACCACCAGGCTGCGAACTGGAAATAAGAAGATAACGTCCGTATTGCATCATCAATGAGACCATATCCATATCTGTACCCTCTGCAAAAGTCGCCAAACGTTTATCGGTCTCAATGGAAGAATTAGCAGATTTTGGCAAAGAAAGATATACACGATTGTATTGTTTCTGATACTTTAGGATGTGACTTTTCAGCAACTCATCATATTTTTTCCCTTTAATAGAAGCTAATGCAACCTCGTTATCAAGAGCAGGATCATGGCTTACATTCCGATAGTTCACGAAGTTAGTGGCAGCAACAATATAAAGAGTAGCCGTAGTGGCATTCTTCACTTTCAGAATCTCACGTCCTTCCTCAACTTGTCCATCAGTCAATACATGAGTACGGCATTCAGCCGTCAATGTACCTTGAATTCCTTCTTGTTCCACATTCTTTACACAAGCAATAATCGAGCCATCCTGCACTCGTTTTTCAGAAACCAATTGTCCTTCAAAAGAGAGTTCAAAAGAGAGCGAACCTTTTTTATCCGCCTCAACACGTATAACAATCACATCATCAGACAGAGAAGCAAACACCGTACGACGGAACTTTACACCTTTATATATATAAGAGGTTGTAGCTGTAGCATCGCCCAAATTCAAAGCACGTTCATAATCCTGTACTTGATTGTGACCAAAACTCAAACGTATATTTCCCACAGGCAGATAACGCATACCATGAGGTCCCTTAACAAAATGTTTATCTATCAAACCTGCAGCCTCACGTTCACGTCCTTCAAAGATAAGACGACGCACCTCTGGTAGAACTTCCAAGGATTCCGAACTATTATTATCATGCGGAGAACCCGACCAAAAAGTTTCTTCATTAAGTTGGATAATTTCGGTATCAGTACCACCATATACCATACCTCCCAAATGCGAATTACCCACAGGCAAAGCTTCCAACCAATGAGTCGCAGGCTTACTGTACCAAAGACGATGGTTTTGTGCTTGTAAAGTCACGCTTGTCACCATCAAAAGCAAAAGAAGAATAAATCCTTTTTTCATATTACTTTTTTTTTGCAAAACTTATGATTACAAAATACAGACACAATATCAACTATAATATTACATATCAATCAAGACTGCATATAGATTATTTAATTACGACTTTCTTTCCATTGAGGATATAGAATCCCTTGGTAGGATTCATCACAGGCTGCCCCAACAAATTGTAGTACAGTCCGTCACCCTCTTCCATCTGAACATCCATTATTACATCTTCAATCATTGATGGACGCGAATAATCCGAGTTATTAGTCAGATACATATCATCCACAACTATGGTTCCATTACCATTTGCCCAAAAGCTAACAATACGGATATTCTTCGTATCAAGAGGTTTTCCTGTAAGGTCGCCAGAAGTATATTTGGCTGTCTGTAAATTCACCACAATACGGTTTTTTGAGCCAAAATCTGCAGATGCACAACAATTTCCCCAAATACTATTGGTTGTAAAGAGGTTAAGATGTGCATTACAATTCTGTGCTTTTTTGAGTTTGATGACTAAATACTTGTAACCAGACATATCTGCACCATTTGGATACTCCCATCCCATTTGTCCCCACTGTCCGGGTTTGAATGTACGGGAACTCTCAGTATAGACTCCAGTAGCGAAGAGTGAGGTATTGATATATTCTTTCGCAAAAGGAAAGAATGTTGAACGTACTTGAAAGGTTGTAGACAATTCATTACCCATCAAATCACAATAGGTAGCCGTCACATTAGCGACTCCTTCACCCAATCCATTCACTTGACCGTTCTGAATTTCAATCACACCTACACCATCTACTGAATACTTAGCTTGTGATGCCATATTCTCTGTATGTCCATCACGGAAAGTCACCAATAGTTCGATTGGAGTACGGTTCCCAATCATTATTTCCATTTCTTCACCACTAGTCAATGCCATTGACTCAGCTGTCAACATTTCGGCACTGTATCCTTCAAAATCTACAGGATAGAAGTTTCCTTCATCGAAATGATCCTCCGTTGAAAACCAATCAAAGTCTGCATATCCAGTACTACCCTCTTTAGTAGCATAGCAATAAAGTCCAAAACGGGCACCCACAAATACACTGAGATTAAAACTCAATGTAGTCTCACCTCCAATAGGTTGATAAGTTCTATTATCCAATGAATAATAGAACTGTGTCTTACTGCTGGAATAATTTACTGATGCACGCAAATAAACGACACTATCAATCTGGACATCCAGACATTGTTCACTGGAAGAAAAGTTGGATACGGTATGTAACGTATCTTGTTTCCATACGATTTGTTTCTTGCCATCCTTTACCTGTACAGAAAGCATCGCATAAGGATCCTGAAAAATACAGATACCAGCTACATCACCCTCATGTAAATTTCTCACGTCCATACGAATTGTACCATTCGAAGGTCGATCATTGAAAGCAAAAATACGTTGGGTAAGCATGTTACGCGCCTGTGTCAAACGTTCTGTAATACCTGAAGTATAAAGACGCATCCATCCAGGACGTTCAAAAAGTGACCATGCTCCATTATCAGGATGATGATTCCATTGCCATTGCATACCCAAAGGATAAGAACGGAAATTGTCATTCGTTGGCATCGCTATACGCGGAGAAGACATTCCTGTAACAGGCTTAGTATAACTGACATAAGGGATACCTTTGTTTCCTACCACTGGCCAATCATTAACCCATTTCACAGGCTGCAGATTGGGCATACGCCCCAATGCTCCTAAATCTTCCTGCATGATAGTCCACCATTTTCCTTCAGGAGTATTAAATAATGCACCTTGATGTACGGTATTAGGTTTTCCACCAATATATTTTTCTATCAACATTTTCTCTTCATAGGTACCAAAAATCTCCTTCGAACGAAGTACCGTCTGTCCCGAAGGCCATCCTCCATATGTTGCATAAATATAGTAAAAACCATTTTTCTTGTAGAAATGACATCCTTCAAGCATTTCCGTTGCCTTGAATACAGTTTTTTCTTGAATAAAATTGAAATCCTCATCCAATTCACACACTTTGATTTCGGTATTTCCACAAGCAACATAAACTTTACCGTTATCAAAAAGCATACCAGGATCGTAATAAGAGCGTGAAAGTTGTTTCATCTGCCATTTACCCTCAGGATCAGTAGTCGTAAGAAGCCATCCTCCTGCATCATTTCCATTGATTAGGATATAAAAGATTCCTTCATGATAAGCCATAGAGCAGGCCCACATGCCAGCAGCATAAGCATTTTGTCCATTCAACAATTGATAACGGTCACTGGTAGAAAGTTGAGTTAGCGGTTGTGCACAATACTCCCAATTTACCAAATCCTTTGACTTCAATATGGTTGCCCCTGGGAAATGATGCATGGTAGTACTTACCATATAATAAGTATCATCTACACGAATAACATCTGGATCTGGAAAATCCGCAGCAATAAGAGGATTTTTATATTTTCCGTTTCCCAAGTCACTCATGACAACATTTTTAAAATCTGCACGTGGCCAATTTTCGGTATAATATTCTGCATACCAATCCATACACGCCTTTCCACATGCCTCTTCATAACCTCCAAAAGCGGGAACGACCTTACCCGTATTAATAAGAGTATCCACATCAATGAGACACGACGTACCAGAAAGAGTCATTGAAATATTCCCATAATAATCAATACAAGCTTTGAATGCTTTTCCCCATTTAGAAGTAGAACCTGTAGCCCATGTACCATAATTAGCTTCTACCCATTCGCCATGCTCATTATAATGACCAGATCCTTCTTTTGCCGGACTCCAATCTACTTCTGTAATAATAACCGGTGCAACCTCTACTACAGGGACCTGTTTACCAAATTGAGAAATCTTCACTGCAGGATCAGGAGTGTTGTCACTACTTCCATACCATCCACAATAATCATGTACTGCATACCCTATATTATAACCTTCAATGGGATAGCTCATATAACTCACATAATTACTTTGCCATCCACTTCCTGGAGCCCAAATGATACCTGTAAATCCATTAGCACGAATTTTATCAACAATCGGTTGAAAATAATCATGAAGAGCAGCAGGGTCATCTTCTCCTTCTGCATTACGTAAATTCACAGGCTCATTAGCCAACTCTATACTGATTTGCCCTGCATACTTCTTGATAGAATCGTTTTGAGTAAAGAGATCCCATACGGTCATCAGATAATCCTGATAATAATCACCAACTTGCAAATTACCCGGACATACTCCAGGAGGACGTACTACAACATACATGCCATGATTCATCGCCCGCTTGGCTAAAGGGAAATAAAGAGTTTTCAGATAATTCTTCAATCGAGTAGAACTAAAGCGAGAGATATCAGCTTCCCCACTCTCTTTACCATCACTCTGTTTGTTGGGGTCATTGGTCCATGCCGGTTCCAGATGAAGACGGAACACGTTACATTTAGCCTCTTCAAGACCTGTAAATAGTTTCTCAAAATATTCAATACAACGTATACGTCCTGCATCATCATAACTCCACCCCCAACGACCGTTATTGAACCATGCACTAGGAGTATCCATAACACCGTGCAACACCACTTTGTTCCCATGTGTATCCATCAGCCACTTACCTTCCACATGCAAAGTTGGCAGAGGCTTCACGCCTTGTGCTATCATTAAAATAGTCATAAGGAATAAAGTTGTTGTTATTATCAATCGTTTCATATTTTTTATCTTTATGAGTATTATAATCCTATAGCGCTACATTCTCACTATAGTTCTAATTTTACTTAACTATCACCTTCTTTCCGTTCCTTATATAAACTCCTTTTGTTGGATTTTTGACAGGTTGTCCCATCAGATTGTAGAACAAACCATCACCGATTTCACACTCTTCTGATACAATCGGATGGATGCCATGTACTTTATTGGGTATCAAATACGCCGAACGAAGATTCGTATTTCCATTTCCAAAAGCGACCTTCAAAGCATTCACATGAACGAAATTATCCACACGTTCCTGTCCTTCATTAGTCAAAGCCTTAGCTACATCAGCCAACGGGACAAAGAGCGCCCCCCATTCTGCATTCCAATATGGGTCATTCTCATTAAAGTTCAGAACAATCTCCTTATACGGGCCATGGTCTACCAAACGATTGGCAATAATTCGCAAACTACTTCCCGTACCACGCAAGACCAACGTATCATATGGAGTTAAATCCGCAAACTGATTGTATGCCACATTAACACTCATCATCACGACTCCACCGCTTCCAACACTAACATTTAAGTTCCAATCAACATTAATTTGCTTATCTATTGGTCGTGCATCAATTCCTGTTCCATTCCATTCGTGGAACATTGAAGGCGTCATATGTACCCAATGTTCTGGAACCTCCCAATCATCATAATACACTCCTGTGACCTGTTCGATATAGTTGCTTATATTCTGAAAAGTAATATCCGAGCGTTTGGGAAAATAATCATTGAGCAAACGATTACGTTCTCTCAAATACTGATTATCCACCGTATAAAGTTCTCCTTTTGAACTGTAAGGATGTACATCCCGTCGATAATCTCCCCAACGAGCAGACTCCACATAAACTGCATTTGCAATTGTATAATAAAGACTGTCCCATAATTCCACTACGGAAGTTTGTCCAAGCATACCATCTTCTGAAAGCATTTTATTCGCCCGTTTCAGATATCGAGTAGCAAAATTCTTATTCTGCAGCAAAGTATGGAAAATCCAAGTAGGACTCCCATAGTTATTCGTAGTCAAATTATTATCATTCTTTCCTTCGAAGATTTGTTCCGTATCCCAACAAAGAAAATGAAATCCCTTCGTATCAGCTCCACGCTTACGAATAGCATACCAATTATGATGATCCCAATCGGTATTCCCACCGTATTGGTTAATGAGCATATAATCAATAAATCCATCAATATCCAATAATGCTTCTAACGAATCCTGCTCTCCTTGTTCATTCAAGCCTTGCAACCGATAATAATAAGCATCATCAGAAGCCCGAGATACAGTCCTTATCATTTCATCCCACGCATCTCTATTTCCTTCCGAAGCTTCAAGACCAACTCCGTTAGATTCTTCAATTTTGATGACATCGTAGTCACTCTTTTTACCACCCAAATGTTGTTTTCCATACTCATCATCAATACGCTCGGCGATGTTATAAAGTCCCCAATACATACCATTGAGAAACACATGTACATGAATACCATTTACAGCTACATGGCCCATACGTTTCTGCATTTTTCGTGCCCATAAATCACGGGTATATTGTGCCTTGTCACGCGCCCCTCCCCAATGTTGCCATGTATTACCAAAATGACAGCGAAGCACCAATTGATTGAACTTTGCAGGTTCATTTTCACCATAGATGGGATACTCCAACGTTCCTGGTCCATATTCCTTCTTGAACACCAGTCGGAAAGAATGCTTAGGATTCTTTTCCGCCAGACGTCCATGTCCTCCATGCAACCGTAATCCACAATCAATCTGCATATCATGTCCTTGGGGACCACCAATTAATTCTGCACTGGCCGGACGAGTCCATCCATGTCCCGTTGCATCACCTACCGGAGGACCAGTAAAAATATAGATACCACCACGTGCAGTATCATTCTCGTGACTGAAAAGATTCTCTTTATCTGTCACCAACGAAAGAATAGGCAAATCACGCAATCCTTGCATAATCTTCGGACGCAATTCTTCATCATGGGTCATCTCCGGATCCATTTCATAATCTGCAGGAGCTTTTCCTTGTATATCTGTAAATTTTCCCCATTCCGTAGGATAACCTTCAGGATTATTCGATTGGTTCATTACAGATTCCATGAAAATATAAGAGGCTGTCGTAACTGGAGAAAGCGTTGATTCGTCCCATACCTCACAAGCACGCAAAAGTGCGGTTTCTTTCAACTTCAGAGGTTCTTTATATAAGGGACTTTGCATAGTAGGTAAAGATCCATCTGTAGTATAACGAATATCCAATCCCTCTTCAGAAGGAATGATGGTTACTGTCAACTCATCCACTTCATACAATCCATGCGGCTGACTGAATTGTACTTGAGCCCAAGACGTTGAAATGGTCATCAGGCCCAAAAATGACATCAATAATCGGCGTATTTTCATTTCATTTATTTTTTAATAATCTTAATTGGTGCAAATATATGAAAAAAGGGGGATATTCTCCCCCTTAGCAAGTTCCAATAACTTTTCTGTATGTCTCAAAACTCATAATCTGGTCTCACTTCATGACCATCCCTGTCCACTTCATCCTTTAAAAGGCTACCATCAGGAGCATAATACAGATTACGTTCAGGTTGTCCATGCATTTCCACTTCTACCAAGTAAAAGGTATCGGTTGGACGCTCATACCTGTAAACATCATCCACGCGCCAAGTTGCATATTGACTGCCACTAAGAGCCGTCTGTACCACTTCAGGTAAGTTAGTTACACGCTTTCCAAAGTCAGTTTCTGTCATACTCCAGGCTCCTTTTGCATCAAACCAGGCCTCAGTAACAGCATTCTGATACCAGAAATCAGCAACATACCAGCCTCTATTCTTTTCCCATTCCACTCCATTCACATTAGGAAACATTGCTTGAAAAGTTCCCACTACGGTTTGTGGTACTTCCGAGAAACGAAGATCATCATCGTCATCACAGCTATTCAAAAACAACATACCAACAAGACCCATACACAGATACTTAAAATACTTTTTCATAATACACCTTTTTTTATAGTTAATACTCACAAAACAAATTTCTTGTTGCAAAGATGCAGCATGAATCTGAAATGAATCTGAAAAATGAGATAAAACATTCAAATATTCACTTTTCAAACAAAAAAATAGCGCGAATGACACAGACAAATAAGGTTTATGCAATCTAAACCGCTATATTTATCCATATCACCCGCACTATTGCGCATAGATGACAATTATGTTTTTACATCTTCACCGTCATTTTCTTACCAGTATATTCCACTTGTTTGTCTCCCCATGGAGTCTGAACAATAAAAGTACGTCGTTCAGGCATACCCTCATATTGTCCCATAACAGTTCCGATTTGTAAACTACGACGCGAATCGTTCCATTTCAATTCAATAGTGGCATATCCACCCAACTCATAATTGTAATTATCACCCTCATCTTCATAAAGCAGGAATGTTGCATCTGAACCAGGATAAACCTGCACAGTAATAGGTTTTCCCTTCTGTGCTTCGGTATATTCAGCTACTTCCGTTGTAGGGATAAGTGAACCACCACGCACAAAGAGAGGCAAACGATTCAGTGGAGCTTCAGCATCAATCCATTGACCACCACTGTACATTTTACCTGTCCAGTAATCTATCCATTGATTATCTCCATCCTTAGGCAGATAAACTCGACGACTAGTGACTCCTGCATCAGTAACAGGACATACCAGAATACGACCAAACATATACTGGTCTTTTATATCATATACCTCTTTGTCGTGAGAGAAATCAAAAGAAAGCATACGTGCCATTGTATAGTTATCAAACGTCTGGTGCGAAGCCAATGAATAGATATACGGAGTCAACGTGTAACGGAGATTGATCATATCAATAATCGCATCATAGTATGGAGTTCCTGGTTCACCGAAAAACCAAGGTTCACGTTTCGTATCGGTTCCATGACTACGCAACATTGGCAAAAACGTTCCAAATTGAAACATACGAGTATAGAACTCACGGAAAGCCGGGTCAGCATTCCCCTTCGGATAATCTCCCTTGCGGAACCAACGACCATCCTCGCCAGTAAAGAAACAACCCACATCCACTGTCCAATACGGATTACCTGTGGACATATAATTGAGACCTGCAGGAATTTGGCGTTTGAAAGATTCCCATGTAGCGTAAGTGTCTCCGTTCCAATTGATAGTAGCATAACGCTGTTGACCGGCATACCCCGAGCGAGTAAGGTTTACAACACGTTTCCTATCAGTAGTCGCACGTTGGTGCTCATAGATACCCTGTGAATGATAGAGCGAATAAAGCATAGAGTGCTCGGCTCCACAAGCTTCACTCAAGACCTTAGTATTCAACTCCCAACGTTTTTTATGACTGTCCCAACCATATCCTTCACCCATAAATTTCCAATCACCATCTACAGGTTCGCTACAATCACACCACCAAGCATCAAATCCCTGACTGAAAAATTCATCGTTAATGACACCCCAATAGAGTTCTCGTCCCTTATGACTGAAGGCATTATATACCGAATGTTCCATCATCAATCCTTCTTTACGGAACATCTCCTCCTCAGGACAATTCATCGGATTAGGCCATACCGAAATCATCAAGTGAGCATTCTGTTTGTGAACAGAATCGGCCAATGCCTTAGGATCGGGATAATGACGACGGTCCATCTTGGCATATCCCCATCCCTGAGGCCAATAGTTCCAGTCCTGTACAATTACATCAATAGGAATACGACGTTGACGGAACTCATTCAACGTACTGAGGATATCATGTGAACTGACATATCGTTCGCGACTCTGCACATATCCCGTCATGTAACGTGGAAGCATAGGCACTCCTCCTGTTAGAAAACGGTATTGAGCCACCACCTCGTCCATCGAAGAACCTTTCATAAAATAGTAGTCCACCTCGTTGGCAGCCTCCATTTGCAGAGTCATTTCACTCAGTCCGTTTCCAACAATGCTATCACGGTATATCATGGCACAACCGGCATCGAAAAGCAGACCATATCCGCCTGTTGATTGCAGTACGGGCACCATCGTCTTCAAATTATGTTGGCAAAGATAAAGCGTCTTGCCACGCAAATTCATGTAGTCCTCCATGTGTGCACCCAATCCATAAACAGCTTCATCGGGCGACAACTGGAAATTACACAGATAACGATTGGAGGTAGATATCGTATCACGACGCAACACATCTTTCACTCTCACTTTACCGTTGGCAGTTTCCACAATACGTGCCGAGTTTTCGTCATACACGACATTCTCCTGTGCGACCACCTGATGTACACGGGGAACATTTCCCTTCTCAGCAAGTAAGAGTTTTCCTGTCTTTCGGTCGGAGAAGGTTAAAGCTCCCGTTACGTGCTCTACTTCAACCACCAGTTCCTCGGTACGATAGACAGTCTTTCCATCGCGTTGTTTTGTGGAGACTTTCACTTGCTTTGGTTCATAGATACACACTCCAGTTTCATTACCGCTCACTTCACCTTTCGGCGACCATTGCACACGAACAATTGAAGGGGTTACAAACGTCACTTTCGGCAAGACCTCACCCATACTATGGAGAGCAAAAGTGTACGACAACAAACTTACAAATATTCTTTTCAAAGATTTCATGTCTTCAATTTTCTCTTTTTAAGATGTTATATTCTGTTGATTGAAAGAATACCATTGTTTTACCATAAAGATTAGTAATCTTACTCCTGCAAGATTACTAATCTTATAGCTTCAAGATACGGATGTTGGAAATACAAAATCTGAATCTACCATTCAAGTGTGTGGATGGATTCACTTCTTAAACAAATGTGGAATAAATTGATTCAATCCACGACGCCAAGTAAGCCATTCATGGGCTGTTCCCTTTGATTCATAGAAATCAACCTTGATTCCTGCCTTACGCAAATTCTCGGTAAGAGCAGCCGTTCCAAAGTTTTCATCTGTTCCACAACTAAGGAAGAGGTAATGAATCTTCTTGTTGAATTCATCAGGACGAGTAAAAATACCATCATAACTCTTTTGTACGTCAATGCCAAAAAGAGCTCCACTGAAAGAACCCATCCAAGCGAACTTATCCATATTGGCAAGCACAACATCAAAGGTTTGGTGACCACCCCATGAAAGCCCAGCCATCGCGCGATTCTCGCGATCAGCCTTAGTACGGAAATTGGCATCAATATAAGGAATAAGGTCATTCAACAATACAGGATAGAATGATGCACCATACTGGGCATGAGACATTCCACGACCGAAGGGAGCAGCTACATCACCACTTTCCATGACCACAATCATAGGCACCGCACGGCCTTCATGAATCGCATTGTCCATAATATGTTGCATACGACCCTGTTTGCTCCAGCCCGTTTCATCTTCGCCCATACCATGCTGCAGATACAGCACAGGATACTTTTTCTTACCCTTCTCATATTCAGCAGGAGTATAAACCATTGCATGGCGCCACTTATCTGCACTCTTAGAAAAATAATAGATACTGCGTACCTGTCCTTTTGCGACACCTGGTTGCGGACGATAATAATCCCCTTCTGCACCTTCCGGAATCTCTATACCACCAGATTGACGATGACAACCAAAGAATGTATCCGTAGCAGGATCAACAGTAGAGACACCATCTACCAAGAAAAAATAGTAATGGAAACCTACAGGCAAAACATCTGTTGCAGCCATCCATGCACCTTTACTGTCACGCTTCATATCATACTTCTTGCCACAAATATCAACCTGCACCTTCTCAGCATCAGGAGCCATCAAACGGAAATAGGCACGACCCTCGCTATCAACTTTCGGAAATTCATTACCTGGGAATGTTGTTTCTGCGACTTTAGCATCAGCAGGAACCTCAATATCCTTAGTTACATACGTCGGACGCTTGCTTTCATAGCCCAACAAATGTAGCATCTTGTCCCCATAACGGGCACCCAATTCTCTATAACCTGCTGCATCAAAGTGAAGATTGTCAGGGCCACTGGTACAATCGTCAGATGATACCACATGTGAAGTATGGATTGTCTGAGGAAGAGCTTGAATTTGCTTGTTCATACCAATACAAACTCCCTTACCATCAGCCTGTACAACCTCTCCAACAATCAAAGGAACCTGCTCAGGAACAAGATTAAGGTCTGCCAACAGATGGTCATACACATCTTTTACCTTCTCATCCCACTGCTGGTCACCAGTATTAGAACAACCTTGATGCATCAGAATACCTTTGATCACACCATCCTTTTGAGCCTTGCGGGCCAAAGTTACGATACGCTCATAAGGGTTATTGTCATATGCTTTCAACATGCCCTTCATCCACTGAGGTGCAACTGTTTTTGCATAATTTTCAATAGAATCGGGCATAAAACCTTCAATACGGATACCACCAATTGCTACATGAATAACACCCACACGGATATTCTCCGGTAGATTGGCTATCATCGTACGACCAAAATAATCGGCTGGAGTCAATCCGTTGTTCGGGCGACAGAGCGGAGGGGTAGCCTCACACCACTCTCCCATCTTACGACCACGTTGGGCATCATCCACAGCAGGCATTAACAAGAAACGAGGACCTGGACTCACAAGATCCTGTGCCTCAGGACGAGCTGCACCTTCCATATTGGATTGACCAAAACAAAGGAATATATAGAAATTAGGATCAACTTCAGCTGACACCTTTTGCATTGGATAAAGGCATAATGCAGCCAATGCCAATGATTTAAAGAAAGATTTTTTCATTTTTTTACTATTTTTATTGGACTTATTAAACATATTGGAATCTTTAGTCCCACAAGTATAATATGGATAAATTGGGCCAATTAGTCCAAAGACTTATCAGCCCAATCACCGAATCATTATTTCTTAAACTCCCACCAATCGAGACGTACATCACCTTCTGCTTCATCAAAGCAAAGATAGAGATCATGCACACCTTCAGCACCGCTAATCTTGGTGTTGAACTTACGATACTTATCTTCCTTGCCTGTTGACTTGATGGTAACTGTTCCTACCACCGGACCGTCGTAACTGTCAAGACGTATAGTCAATTTAGCACTTCCTGTACCGGCTGTTGAAATGGTGAAACGCTTGGCTCCCTGCTCGAAATCAACACCACGCAGACGGATGTATTCATCCTTGTCCACATCATAGATATACATGTTTCGTTTTCCTTCAGAGAAAGGCATCTTCTCTACAATACCCGTATTGTCAAAGCCAACCTTTGCCGACTTCAGACCGTAAGCCCAGTTCGTTGTTTCAGCCTCTACACGTCGGTATGGATTGAATGTATGGAGTTGTTCTGCAGGATTTTGGTCAAGCCAATAAGATAGTTCGGGAATAGTTCCATCTGCAGCATACTTCATTTCGGTAAAGGTAACCGAACGACGCTCGTAGTGACGTTGGATATCTATGTTCTTGAGGTCATAGTTCTGACCGAAGAGATAAGTACGTCCTTTAAAATCTGCGATACCAGGATGGTTACCACGGTTACGCGGTGTATGGTCCATAATGTGTCCTTTATGTGTCCAAGGACCTGTAGGAGTCTTACTCATTGCATAACCGATACCTTCGGGACAACAAGTTGAAGCGAAAGCCATGTAATAGTTATCACCACGCTTATAGCACCAAGGACCTTCTTGATAGTCAGGGATACGGGGCAACTTCACGATGTCACCACTGGTAGAAATCATATCTTCATTCAATTTCACATAATAGGTGTTAGGATTTCCCCAATACATATATGCCTGTCCGTCATCATCAATGAAAACTGTTGGGTCAATATCTTCCCAATGTTCACGCTGCCATACGAGCGGCTTTCCCAGAGGATCCTTGAAAGGGCCATACGGAGAATCTGCAACAAGTACCCCAATACCATGTCCGTGTAAAGGAGCATAAAGATAATACTTTCCATTACGTGTCACTGTCTGGATAGCCCATGCACCATTATCGCGGCTACGCCAAGCAAAATCTTTCAGCGAAGCTACGGCACCATGCTCGGTCCAATTGACCATATCAGTGGTAGAATAAAGCAACCAGTCATACATGAAGAAACCGGCAGAACTACGTTCGTTAGCATCAGCTATATCTTCGGGAGAAGAGTCATGCGATACATAAAGGAACAGCGTATCACCCACAACCATAGGAGAAGGGTCAGCCGTGAACTTCGTCTGTGTAAAAGGCATGTTACACTGCTCGATACCACGCATTTCCCACCAGTCAAAGTTCATCAAATGGGGTCCCTTACGACCTGTAAAACAGAGGTAGAGATCATGTACACCAACAACTTTAGATTTGATGTCTGCCACCAATGTCTGCCATTCTTCCCAACCTCCTGTACCAGGAACCTGAAGACGGGTAAGGAGTTGTCCTTTCAAACTGTCCACACGCACTTCAATGGCTCCACCACGCAAACCACTGGCCACACGGGCAGTGAAGGTACGGGGGAACATACGGCCGAAATCAACAGCCTGTAACTTGATGTAGTCACCGTTGTGGATATCAGTCACATACACACCATTCTTATTATTCTGCTCCGTCTTCAATCCACGCGAGAAAGCCATAGTTTCAGCCTCAACCTTACGGAAAGGATTAAAGAACCCTACAGGTTTCACACCTTCGTCAGTAGGATGAATTGTCGGGAAAGAACCATCAGGATTATACGTAAATTCCTCAACTGCCACACTACGTCCGAAGCCACCTCCACCAGGGAGTTTGCCTGTATGATAAAAGAAATAGCTATGTCCCTTATAGTCAGCTACACCAGCATGGTTAGTGAACGACTTAGTATCTGACAACGGCATAATCTCACCTGCATACTTCCACGGACCAGTAGGAGATGTTGCAGTACTATAAGAGATGTGCTCAGGTACGCCACCGGCAGCATAAATCAGTTGATAGGTTCCGTTACGTTTGGTGAGCCAAGGACCCTCTACATAAGAATCCTTATACTTCTTACCCTTCTCTCGATTTTTTCCTATAGGAGCACCGAAAGCCTCTTCCGTCATATCTGCCACGATAAGATCACCCTCATAAGAAATCATATCTTCGTTGAGCTTGAGGTAATAGAGCTGAGGATTACCCCAGCATACCCACGCCTGTCCGTCATCATCAATGAAGACACTCGGGTCTATGTGATCCCATGAACCGTTCTCAAACAATGGCTTTCCAATCGCATCACGGAAAGGACCGGTAGGAGAATCACCTACTGCCACACCGATGGCCATACCACCAGAGAGTTTGGAATGGGCACAGATGTACCAATAAAATTTGCCGTTACGTTCAATTGTCTGAGCTGCCCAAGCACGGTCATCAGCCCATGAGAAGGATTCAAGAGCAAGTGGAGAACCATGGTCCACCCAGTTAACCATATCATCAGACGAATAGACACGCCACTCCTGCATCCAGAAGAAATCGGCTCCATCTTCATCGTGTCCGGTATAAACATACATGCGACCATCGTGCACCATCGGCGCAGGGTCACTCGTATAACATGTCTGCACAAATGGATTCTGTGCAAATCCCTGCATCGTTGCTGCCAATGCAAGGGACAAAGTCAATTTTAGTTTTTTGTTCATGGATTTTTATTATTTATGTTTCGTAAAATCAAATCTCAGGGTTCAAAGACCGATAATTCGTTTAAATCCCCAACTTTCGGACTTGAGGGAGTTTATTTTTTCACTATCAGATGACTCTTGAATGTCCCGTTCTTATAGATATTCTTACAAATATACATTCCTGCAGATACAGGTTCTACACAAAGACCGGCCATATTGTAATACTCAACGCGTACTACAGGGTTTTCCCCTTCGACAGCTGCTATCGAAGAGACATTGCCCTTACGGCTGAATGAAATCTGCCCTAAAACAAGGTCTGCCCATGGAGCATCGGCAGTATAGTAAGTAATGGCATAGCGACCTTTCTCATGCACATCAAATAAGAATTTATTCAGCGAAGTTCCTGAAAAACTGTTGGATGCGTTATTACCAATATTGGCCGTCGGAGTAAAAGTTTCCGAATACACAGCCTTGCCATCCATCGTCTCTATGGCTATCGTTACAGGAGAAAAGCTTTCAATATTCCAATTGGTGACACGGGTAAGAATCTGATAGTTACCAGGATAAAGGGTCAATACCGTGGAACTCTCCGGACCGGCAAAACGGACATAACCAGCTTTAGCTTGTCCCTCGACATTACGCGTATAGAGTCCCCACTCAAAATCTTTCTGTTCGCCGGTGAAATGAAATACACGACTGCCGGAAGAATAACCGGATGAAAAGCCTACGCGTTTCTCTACACCATCATAAGTGGTCCATCCATCAGACACTGTACCTTCGCTGTTGAATGCTTTGGAAAGCAGTTGGCTTCCTGAAGGTTCTTCCACCGTCACCACTTTCTGACTGCTTCCTTTACGTCCGTCATTATCAACAGCAACGACACGAATAACAT
Organism: Phocaeicola sp.; assembly: GCA_045647865.1. Lineage (GTDB taxonomy): Bacteria > Bacteroidota > Bacteroidia > Bacteroidales > Bacteroidaceae > Phocaeicola_A. The sequence continues at coordinate 53,794 of JAZRMW010000040.1, read as the reverse complement.
TTTCACCTTTTACAAATTGGTCGAATGTGCAACTATAAGGAGCTTCAGTCTGTTCACTGACCAACTCCTTACCCAAATAGAAAGAGACCTTTACAATTTGCCCGTCAGAGTCGCTTGCTGTAGCTTCTACTGTAATAGCCGAAGTTTCAGTTTTACCACCGAAAGTCAAATATGCCGGAAATTCATTCGGAGCTGTAATCTTCACCGTAGGATCTACCATATCCAACGAATAGCGTTTGCAGAAGTTCCAGATTTCTTCACCGGTCAACACGACATCGTTGGAAATCCAATGCCCCTTATTGGCCATCTCAAGAAGTACCACTTCCACACCATCTTCTCCATCCCCCCATGTATGACGGGTCACATGGCCTGCTTTATAGGGTTTCACCACTGTAGCCTTCGTAGCACATCCATTGCGTTTGACCCAACCGGCCAAAACACTTGACACACCACCGAAATTAACAACATCGTCTGTCGTTCCGTGAGTATGGATAATGGGTACAGGACGCGAACTGGTATATGAACCTCCCCCCATAGGATAACCACTGATGGGAGCAAAAGCAGCAAACTTGTCGGCCATACGGTTCATGCAATGATAAGTGAACATTCCACCCATGGAAAATCCGGAAATATAGACACGGTTGCGGTCTATCCCGTACTTCTCCACCATCTTTTCAATAAGCGCATCCATGAACTTCAAGTCTCTGTCACCACCGATATCCCATCCTTTGTTGATTCCATCAGGAAAGACCGTAACAAACTTGGCAGTATCAGCAATGGACTCAATCTTTAGTTGGCTCTTCTGGTAATTGGCATCCTGATTCATACCGTGACAGGAGATGAGCAATGGTCGCCCCGTTCCTAAATCCTTGGGAGCATATACGACGTAATTTCTGTTCGTATTGTCCACATTGATAGTTTCAGCAAACATAGGTGTCTGCATGAGCATCAGGGCAAATAGAGTCGCGGAAAGTTTTCTCATAAGCATATTCATTTATAGTATTCTTTTTCAACTACAAAAATAGATAAAATATAGGTACGCGCGCGTCGCACGTGTTTCTTATATCTTTCTATTTGTTGCATATAAATAAAAAAGGCGGGCAAACACGCCTTTTACGCATGTCTGCCCGCCCAACGAAAGTATGAAAAGGATTTATTTATTTCTTAAGAATCTTTTCAACCTTGATAGAACCATCGCTCATGAACTTACGCATGATAACGATGCCCTTCTGAGCCTTAGTGATGCGGCGTCCGTTCAAGTCATAAAGTTCGATACCCAATACTTGAGCCGGAGCAGTTACAGTAGTCTCAATACCTTGTACGATTTCTTCGTATGCGCCAGCATAATCAGTAGTCTCATCAGCACCACAAATCAACAACTGTACACTTTCGAAGAATGTGTGAGAAGAAGGACCACCCACTACACCGATAGTCAACATACCGTCAGCAACTACCACCTGCTTGGTTTCGATATTCAAGTTGGGGAATGCCTGACCAATAACAGGAGAAGCAATAGAGTCAGCATATTCACCTGCGGGAGTTGCAGAAGTCTTCACATAGAAGAATGAACCTACGGCAGATTCCTCGTTGTCACGTTCACCAAATCCAGCCTTAATCGTGTAAACACCTGCAGGGAGGTCAACGATAGTCTGCTCAGCAGCATAGCTTGAGGCCCAAGTCTGGAACATAGCATCAGAGATGTCGTAACCGGGATCACTCCATCCCCAGCTCAAACCGGGAACATTGTAACCTTCAACACCAACCCAACCGGGAACGTTTGCAGTAGAGTCATTAATCATGAAGTTCAAACCGCTCAATCTGTAGATGTTCGGATTCTTCACGAATACTGTCATGTCATACTGGTCTGTGTAAGTTTCCAAAGTAGCACTATCATACTTTTCTTCGAAGAGCTTGTTGCTGGGATCCTTCAAGATACCGTAAAGTTGCTTCTTCAAGGCAATCTTCAACTCTTCAGCCAAGTCATCGTCGTCATCCAATGCGTTGTAAGCACGCTGTACGAGTTCATCATCCTCAGCTACGCCCAAAGACTTCAATGCCTCAGCACCCAGACGGAGACGCTCTACCAATGCAGCGATACCGGTAGTAGTAGCCTTAGAAGCACCTTCAGTAAAGAGCTTGCCAGCAGTGTTTACAGGAACCTGCAATTCAGCGATAGCTGCTTGCAACTCAGCATCATCATATATCTTCTTGTATTCGTAAGATACCACGATAGTCTCAGTAGTTTCACCTGTTTCAGGATTAGTCTCTGTTGTCGGAGTCTCAATCTTGGTTACATACTCAGCATACATAGCCTTCAATTCAGCATAGAGATCAGTACCTGCAAACTTCTTCTCTGCATTGTTTTCTACAATCTGACGCAATTGGTCGGGCAATGCATAGTAAGTGTCGCAAAGAGCGCGGTGGTCAGACATCACCTTGGCAGCTTCATCCAAAGCAGCGATTGCCTTGATGTAAGAAGAAGGATTGGTGTAACCTTCGTATTCAGCCTCGTACTTGGCAACAGTTTCAGCCAAAGCGTTGAGAGCAACACCTGCATAGTTTTCGTTAGCCTGAGCAGCAGTCAATACACTCTTGGCAGCATTGAGAGACTTAAGCAAGTTCTGAGTCTCAACCACACCAGCAGCATTAGGCAAGTAAGTTACCTTAGGATTAGCGAAAATAATTTCGTTCATACCACCAATCAAATCACCATTGCTATTAGACGGAGTCCAACGTACGCGGTAGTTACCTGATTCTTCAGGAACGAATGTATATTCTACGAAGTTAGAACCTGTAATAACAATATTGATATTTCCATTAGCAGTACCCTTACATTCGTCAACCTGAGTATGAACGATTTCACCGTTCGGATTGTAGATTTCAAAGCGAGCGTAAGTAGCACCCTTCCATGATGTCAGGTTGTAGCTGATCTTATACTTCTTACCTGCCTCAAGAGTAAGTTCATAACCCTCAACACTACCGTATTCTACGATACACATGTCAGGAGTTTCATTGTTGGTACGAGTGTAGAAACCTCTCGTGAAGTCACCACCTTCGCTGAATGTTCTCATACGAGCACCGCTACCGGCATTTCCAGAGAGCACATTACCGTCGTAAACCATGTACCAACCTTCGGGGATACCACCATCACCTACAGCAGCGAAATAGTCAGGAATCAACTGACGGAGTGTATCAGCAGGATCAAGGCTAACCTTACCTACATTGAACACATAAGTAGTATCACCAAAGATTTCGTCATCCAGACGAGCTTCGGGATAAATCTTGCTGATGTTAAGAGCGTATTCACCAGTTACCAAATCGGTAGCACTTGTACGCTTCAATACGATGCTTTCAGCAAAACCGTCAGCAGGCTCAACTGTCAAAGCTTCGTTACCCAACTTAGCAACAAGAGCAGCACAATCTACGTTCTTATCAAATGTCACCTTGAATTCAGAGATGTTGTTCGGCAAGTTGAATGAACCATTTTCGGGGTCAGCAGCAATAACTGTAGGAGTAACAAAGAGATATGCATAAGCATCTTCAGGCATTGCTACATCATAGTTGTAAGAAGCAGCACCAGAGAAATCCTTGATATCACCGCCAGGACCACCATCGTAAGTCAAATGGAAAGCTGCATCAGCAGGGTTTGCAAATACGACTTCTACGTTCTGACCTTCGTCAATGGGATTAACCATGAAAATATAGAAACGTCCGTCTGCCAAACCTTCAACAGACATAACTTCTGCTTCAGCACCGTCAACCTTCACATTCACACAGTTGCTGGGGAACATCAAACGAGGCTTGCCACAAGCAGCTACCAACGCGGGCAAATTCGTATCGAAACCGAAGTCAAGTTCAATAACATCGAAAGCGTATTCAGCAGTTACACCATACTTATACTCTTCGAAACGGATGTTATCAAAGTAGAACTCTACATCATTTTCCTTATCTACAGAAAGATTGAATGCAACAGACTGGAACAAAAATCCATCAGCATTAGCAGCCTGGGCTGCAGTAAGCTCGCCTTCAAACTTGAATGACTGCCATTCAGTTGTGAAGTTAACGTTTCCAATCATTTCATAGTGGATATAGTTACCAGGAGTACCGTGAGCCTGTGTAGCAACAGAAACGTCCTTAGTTGCCTTATAATCAAATGTCACACGATACTTGGTACCCTCCTTCAATGCTTCAGGAGCAACAATCCAGAACTGAGAATCCCAGTCGTTAGTAGCACCTGCAATAGACTTAACCACGATACCGTGACCACCGTTTACACCTACAGTATCTACCACTGTAGAAGGAAGGATTTCAACAGAAGGCAATTCCTTAGAAACGAAACTGCTCAAATCATCACCATCCAAACCTGCATTGGTAGTAAGTTCAGTCCAACCTACCTGCTGGGCCTTACCAGAAGTCTCCAATTCGAGGCTCTCAACTGTCACATTAGCCCAGTTGGCACCCTTGATGGCATGAAGGTGTACGAAACCATAATCCTTGGCAATGGCCTTCAAGTCATAAATGTAAACATTGTCAACGACAGTCTGGTACTTCTGAGTACACCAACCCTTGTTAGGAATATCTACCAAATAAGAGTCCTCAAATGTATCACCACCCTGACCTTCTTCCTTCAAACGGTTGAAGAGTACACGGGGGGTACCTTCGGTTACAGTCACATACAGCTTTGAATAAAGGGTCAAATCTGCATAATTGTTTACACTGGCATCACCATAGGGTTGACCTGTGGAAACACCAATTTCCCATGCACATCCTGCATCACCGGTTTTAACGGCATTGCCGTCCCAACCGTCCCAAGTGTGGAAACCCACTTCCTGGAGAGAGATACGTTCCTGAGCATTTACACTCACTACGCCAAGCATTACTAATGCAAGCGCAAAAAACATACGGAAAGATTTTCTCATGTTTTTAATGATTTTAGTTAATACTATAATTAATTATTAAATTGTTTCATCCGTTTTACCGAATTTTTGGCTGCAAAGATAAACACCACCTATATATATTGCTTTCCCGTTTGTTTCATGTGGTTTCATTTTTGTGTCAAAGAAAGATTTTATAAGAAATTTAAAGGAAAAAGTACAAGGACAGCCATATATTTCTGTCCGATAATAGTACATTCCACTTTACGCAAAAACATGTTCTGCTATGACAGAACAAGAAAAGGCAAAGAGGGAACTCTTTGCTCTTCTTTTCTTACCAAAAATGTCAACTAAAGCGGTTAACATACAGACCAAAACCGTTAAGACGTAGCTTGATTCTTCATTCCAAGACACGAAATGTACATTCCGCGTCTTGGAATGTACATTTCAGGATTTGGAATAAAGAAGTAAGTAAACTTCTTACGGTTTATCTACAGGCTATGAGAGTTTTCGAAGCGGGGTTCGGAACATTTAATGCTTACCCCCTCATTTAACATGAGTTCGACACAAGAAATCCGTTGACAAAGACAGCTTCGTATCAAGGTGTCTCCTCCACCCCACCGAGACCGCCGCGCTCAAGATATTCAGAGGGCGATATGCCAAAATGCTTGCGGAAGATGGTAGAGAAATGGGCAAGGTTAGAAAAACCGACAGTATAAGCCACCTGAGTAACATTGATTTTCTGTTCACGAAGCAGACGGGCAGCCTGTTCAAGGCGTATGTTTCGAATGAACTCACTGGTTGAGATACCAGTCATTTCCTTCATCTTGCGATGTAGCTGAGCACGACTGATACCCACCTCCTGAGTAAGCATATCGACATTGAAATCACTGTCAGCAAGATTCTTGTTGATGGATTTCATGACACGTTCCATCAACAGTTCATCGTTTCCTTTCACCTCTTTCACCTCTACTTTATCAGCCTGCTGCTGGGCACCCGAATACTTGCCCTTCAAACGCTGACGACCGGCAATGAGGTTCTCAATGTTCATATGCAACTCCTCCATGTCAAAAGGTTTGGGCAAGAAAGCATCGGCTCCGCGTTCCAAACCTTCCAAACGGTTGGATATATCGGACTTGGACGTTAGCATTATGACGGGAATATGTGCGATATTCACGTTAGTCTTTATCATGCGCAACATCGTGAATCCATCCATTTCGGGCATCATCACATCACTGATGACCACATCGTAGTTACCCGTAAGGAGTTCCTTGAGTCCCTCCTTTCCGTTGGGAGCTACACCAAAGCGGTAATACTTGCCCAACTCGGTAGTTATGTAGTGAGAAATCTCCAAATCATCATCCACTACCAGAACAGAATGCGACGTACGGCGAGAAGACTTAGACTGAACGGGAAGGCTCTCCTCTTCCTGTAGCACCTCGTCTTGAGGAAGATGTTCCTTGCCCAAGGGCAGAGTCACCGTAAAAATGGAACCACGCTGTCCGTCAGTACGATTCTGAGCTTCAATGGTTCCACGATGCATATCCATAATCATCTTACAGAGATGGAGACCGATGCCAGTACCATCAATATGCATACGCCGCGAGTTTCCGCCTTGATAAAAGCGGTCGAAAATGCGCTTGGCACTCTCCTTATCCAATCCCACACCGGAGTCAATAACGTCAATCTTGACATGTTTGTCATCGTTGGTGAGGCAAATCTCAATGGTTCCTCCATCATAAGAATACTTGAAAGCATTGGAGAGAAGGTTGGAAATAACTTTGTCAAACTGATTACGATCCATCCAAACATCCAACGTTTCAATCCGTTCATGACGGAAAATGAACTTGATACTGCGTTCTTGAGCTGTATATTCATACATTTTGTATATGCCATAGATGAACTTCACCATATCGGTTTCCTGACAACGGAGACGCATCTGCTGCTTGTCTATCTTACGCACATCCAGTATCTGATTCACAAGGGTCAATACACGGTTGGCATTGCGTTCAATGGTATCAATGTCACGGATAGCATCAAACTGACGTTCATCCAAACGGCGTTTCAAGTTCGCTAACGGACTGAGGATGAGGGTAAGCGGCGAACGGATGTCATGAGTGGCATTGATGAGGAATTTCATCTTCTCTTCATTCAACTGGTCGGACATACGGCGGCGATAATCCAAAATGACAAAAGTACACAAACCAATAAATGCAAGCAGATAGCATAGATAAGCCCAATTCGTACGGTACCACGGTGCCAGGACAACAATCTTGATGACCTTGACGGGTGAATAGGCCCCGCCCTGAAGAGCACGGACTTGAACATGGTAAGTTCCGGGCTGCATGAAGTTAAGAATAAAGGTGTTCTTTCCTTCTATATTCTTTACCCATTCACCATCGTTGACTTTATGTTCAAAGGTCACATTAAAGGGATTGTTGAAATCAAACTGCGAAAAACCGAGACGGATACCGTGGTCAAGATGAGACAAAGTGAAAACATCGGATTTAGAAACCGGTTTGTCTGTTATACACACATTATTGAGCACGGTGTTGGCATTCACTGACACACCGCTCACCATAAACGAGGTCAAAACCAATTCGTCAGAAACAGTGGCAGCCTGCTGTACCTGTTTGGGAGAGAAAGAAACAAGACCATCGTTGTGTCCGAAGTATATCATATCATTATCGGTATGTAGTCCCACTCCATGAAGATATTCCTTCTTTTCCAATCCGTTACCGCTAAGATGACCAATAAACTTCTGCTCTGCAACGCTATACTGCCAAATACCATTGGAAGTAGAACACCATACATCACCATCGTTAGACTGAACGATGTAATTGACGATTTTGTTATCAAGCTCTTCGCTGGCAGGGAATAGCGAACATGTCCCTTGTTTACGGTCATACAGGTACAGACCTTGGTCTGTACCTATGGCAATATTGCCATCGCGCAATTCACAGATGGAGAAACACATAACACCTTCCAACAACTGCGACCATCCTTGAGTGAGAAAACTTTCGGTCTTGGGGTCGAAGCAAGATACACCATGGGCAGTACCCATCCAAATCATACCGTTATAATCGGAGGTCATACAAAGAATCCAGTCGTTACACAGACGACCCAACTTTTCATTGGCATTCAACATGGAATAATTCTTCATTTGCCCCGTCTGGGTGTCATAGGCACAAAATCCTCGTGCAAAAGTGGAGATATAGAGACGGCCATCTCCATCAGAAGTCATTTCATTGATTTTCTCGCAATCATACGAAAATTCTCGCTTAGCCTTCCCTGTTACAGGGTTGTAAGCATAAAGACATTTATCCGTACCCACCCAATAACGGTCCTGATTGTCGCGATAGATAAACTCCACTGCAGGAGGAGTATTGGGACAGGGTTTGATAGTTCCATTAGCATCGAAACCATAAACACCAACATTCTGCACCGTACACCAGGTCATTCCTTTGTCACCCTCACAGATGGAAGTGATGTAGGATCCTAACTGAATCTGCTGGCGCGAGAAATTCCACGATTGGAACAGCGTTTCCTCTTTAGTAATAAACAACAGCCCCTTACGTTGTAGGCCAAGCCATAGATTACCCTTCTTGTCGGCCATGATGGCTGTCACCTTGGCTGTATTGAGATTTACTCCCAAAACGTCCACATTGACTCTCTCCAACTTACGACTATATACAGGAATATAGAAAAGGCCATCAGCACGTGTACCTAAATAGATATTACCTTCAACATCCGCACAAGCCACATTGAAGAATGCTTCTTTCTCATGCAATACCTGCATATCTATCCCTGCATCGGACATTTGTCCATTGCGATAGGACATAATACCGCTATAACCAATCACAAAAACCTCATCACCACGCTCTATGAAAGCCAAAGGAGTACCAACGGTAGATTCAAACTTCGAAAAACTGTTCCCATCCTTCAATATCACAGCATTCAAAGCAAAAGAAATACGCCAAAAACGTCCTTTGGAATCCTCGAATACCTTATCATAAAAGGGTTCGTCAACTTCGGGAGTATAGTCGATAGTCGGATTCATCTGATCATCATCGCCAATCAAATAAGCTCCGAATCCTGATGTACTGACAAATATGTTACCATTGGAACACTGGAGCAGGCTGGGGACACGTGGTTTGCGTCCTTCAGGGAAAGAATAATGTACAAAACAATCACGCTCCATGTCATAACGGTCGAGTCCGCGATTGGTTCCCACCCAAAGATGCCCTTCGTTGTCACACAAAAGATCTACCACTGCACTGTTGCAAATGGACATTTCATCTGTACGCTCGTGCAAATAGGAAGTAAACTCATAACCATCGTACTTGTTCAGACCGTAATCAGTAGCGATCCAAACGTTTCCGTCTTTATCCTGACATAGGTCAGTAATGATACTATTTGAAAAACGATCAGCCGAAATGAACTGCCCTGTATGGGAAAATGTCTCAATCGAAACAGCGAGACAAATTAAAAACAAGCAAAACTGTTTGCGCATAATTCAATAGTAGTTTTAAGAAAATTCACGATATCGGCCGCAAAATTAAAGCTTTTCTGAAACAAAAACAAATATTCCATACATTATTCATTTTTCTTTTTGTCTCATGGTATTACAAACAAGTTTATTATGACAGGATAAAAAAGAAAAACAGAATACAATTAGGTATTTTAGACTTTAACATGGAATTTATTTTCAAATACACGTATTTTAACGTGAATTCGATATCGAACTCACGTTTTAATAATTTCATCGCAAATGCTTTGGGAACTATCGCTGCATATTGTTTCTTTGAAAAAAAGCCAGCCATTGAACTGGAGTTTATCAATGACGGGCAGCTTACTTTATTCTAATTTCATATCGGACTCATATTATTTATAAGTCACTATTTATCAGACTATTTCATCGCAATCAACTTCGATTGAGAGAACTATATCCAGCTACTTAATCCATAAGTATTTTACTTTCTAAGTGACATACTTACGGCTTATCCAAGTGAATAACTTACGGCTACCCCAAGTGAATAACTTACGGCTTAGGAAGTGAATAACTATTCACTTGAGTAAGCTTAAACTATTCATTTGAGAAGCCTCTAAAAGACCTTTGACAGTTCACTAAGAAAGTCGTTGGATACGTCTGTTATTGTTGGCTATAAAGCCTTATATATAGTGTACGTTTAAACTGTTCACTCCGTTCGGAAACCGGACAAACTGGGTTCCCGAACGGAGTGAATGGTTTAGAAGAATGGTATTCTTTGTCTCTCTTTTTGTTAAAGAGCCATTTTCCGAACACGAAAGCTACACATATATGCATCTACTGATGCCCTCGTCAATAACTATGACAGAGTTTGCATTAACGTGAGTCCTGTATAAGGAGAACGAGATTGCCGTAGGGAGGTGTATCGAAAATAAATTTAGAGCACTTAAAAAGTTGGAAGGCAGCATTCTGACAAAACCCATCAACAAATGACAATGAAATTGTGATTATTCTCGCATACAAGATTTCTATATCGAACTCACGTTAATTTTATATCGAACTCACGTTATTTTAACGTGGATTCAATATAAGAATGATTCAATCAGATAGAACACTAAAATCTGTTAACTGAAAGTTTTCTTTGATTAGCTGATAGAAATTCCTCGAACATCTGATAGATTTTGGAAAAACTGATACATTCTTTTCAATGTCGTTTTTATATCGAAATTACCTTATAAAAAAGTGACCAATTCCATGGAAATGGACATAGCCTCACAGCAAGGTTCAAAAAAAACGGCTGCCGATATTCACATACAGGCAACCGTATAAAAAGGGAATTTATTACAATCTATTACATTACTTATTTTTTGATTTCGGAACGATATTATGGCAACGGCAGATACCAATTCTGCTGATCCATCAACTTGGCACGAAGAGCAGCATCCTGCTCACCGTCACGCATAGAGATGGGATCCGCCAAATAAGCATTGTCACCACGACGCATAGCTACACGCATGAGGTCGTAGAGACGATAGCCTTCAAAACTACCTTCCAAAGCCATTTCAGTAACAATCAGATCTTCAACCAAAGGAATCTGATAATTGATGGTATCCTGACGGGTAGCTAAAGAATCCTCGGGCATAGGCAGAACATAATACTCATTGCAATGGCTGTCTCCAGATCCGTAAGAGTGGATACCTGTTGCATTCTCCCTCAAGAAGACGTTAGGATCAAACTCAACCAACGTACCGGCAGCTTTCAACTCAACGCTATCAACATAAGCCACCAAATGGTCGTGACAGATACCATGCTTCAGAATCACCATAGCCGACTGAGGATAACCACAACGGTTCAAGGCCTCGGCATAGCGGAGGTAAACAATATTCTGGCGGTATGTAGTAATACCATTGTCAACACTCATTTTCAAGATTGTCTGTCTATCAGAAGAATACTGTGAATATTCATCATCTGCACTATAAGAGTTATGACTATAGTTAGCTCTGAAACGGAGGTCACCCAAAAACAAAGGGTCAGAAAGACCTTCGCGAGGCGCGTAAAGAGTGTCAGTCGTGGTAGAGGTCTTGTACTCCATACAATAGATTTGGTCACCCGAAATCTTTCGCATTGCACTAGAAGGAGTCATCTGGAAATAGTAATAATTATCCTCCGTAGAACTGAAAATATCCTCCAATTCACTGATAACACCATCAAATTCACGCACTTCCATCGGAATGTAGCTAAGATTTCCACCTGAAGAAACCACCATCGAAGGAGAACGGAATTCCTCAGAAGTCCACTCGCCTCTCGACTTATATGTCTGATGGATTGGACGATCAATGTCTGTCAGATAATCGTGATACCAAGTAGCAGCATCCTGATAACGATCAGCCCAAAGGCAGAGATCACCCAAGAGAGCACGCATGGGAATGAAAAAGTTACGAGAAGCCATACCGTTGATAGTTCCCCAACTCGGTTCCTTACGGTAAGCATAGGGAGTAAGGTCAGTAATGAAATACTCACAAATCTCCTTCAAAGAAGCGCGAGGACCGTTCATTGCCTCACGAGCTTCAATTTCAGTCATCAAAGGCGTAGTCACAAAGGGAACATTGCCATATGCCTTAGCAAGTTCCAAGTAGGTCCACGCACGGAAAGCCTTTACGGCAGCATACTCATTGGCAAAGATTTTATATCCGCGGCGAGCCAGCGTTGTATCCACGTGGTTGATGAAATAGTTACAATGGTTGATGACTGCATAGTAGTCACTCACGGCATTATACTTGTTCTCTACCGAGAAATCCCAAGCAGCCAAACGCTTAAGGTCAGCCGAAGCGGCATCAGTGGGAGTCATCAAATCAGCACGAACTTCACCCAAAAGAACCGTACGGTCAGCGATGGCCTGCATCTTGTTGATAATACCCAACACACTATAAACAGAGTCTGTAGCATGATTCAACGTGTTGTCCTCCTCGTACATCACAAAGTCCGAATCGGTATCCAACATATCGTCGCAAGATGTGAAAGGAGTAACCAGTGCCAAACTGCAAGCAGCAAGCAAACCACACTTCACATTCTTTATATCAAATAGTTTCATAGTCTTCTTATTTTTAGTTTTACTAATGAATTAGAGATTGATGTTCACACCTAAAGAGAAAGAACGTCCGGCAGAAATCAAGCCACGGTCGATACCCTGTGAAAGAACACTGCCTGACATCGCACAGTCTGGATTATTGCCCAAATAGCGTGAAATGGTGAACAGATTGGCAGCATTACCCCAAATGGTAACACCCTGCAAATAGGTGCTCTGAATGGGAATGTGGTAGCTGAGTGTCACAGAACTGAGACGCAAATAGCTTCCGTCCTCAATCCAACGGTCACTGAAGCGTGCATTACCCATAGGATCCTCGTAAGAGATGCGAGGAATGCTTGTCAACTGTCCTTCACCCGTCCAACGGCTGTTCATTGCTGTAGTCTGGTTCAAGAAGTAGCTTCCACTTTCAATCAAAGAACGTTGGTAATTGTAGATGTCATTACCCAAAGAGTAATTGAATACAGCAGAAAGGGTCAAGTTCTTCCAATTCATGGATGTAGAAAGATTACCATAGATATCAGGATTGGGATTTCCAATAACTGTGCGGTCTGCATCACTAATTTCATTATCACCATTCATATCCTTGAAAGAAACATCACCAGCCTTGAAATAATTGCGTTTACCTTTTGAATCTACGAAATACTTTCCGTCAGTTTCTGCAGCTTCTGCTGTGGCATAAACACCTTCTGTCTGCCATCCATAGAAGACACCAACAGACTGGCCAACCTTGGAAAGAACTGTAGCACCGTAAATTTCGGTTTCAAAAGGACGGTCGTTATTGGGAAGAGCAGTCAACTTATTGGTATAACGACCCACTGATGCACCCAATTCCCAACGGAAATTCTTCAGATTGACAACTTTTGCAGAAGTAGTAACATCAAAACCGGTATTTTCCAATTTACCTCCATTGCTCCAGTTTTCTTTCAAACCGCTTGGGTAAGCCAAACGACTCAATGACAACAGATTGTCGGTCCAACTCTTGAACCAATTAAGACGAACACTCAAACGGTTATTCATAAAGTTACCCTGCAATCCGGCAGTTACACGATTAGTGGTCTCCCATTGCAACTCTGTGTTACCGATGTTACCGATAACTAAACCAGTAGCCTGGTCACCCAACATACGCTGGGCAATAAAGTAGCTTCGTGAAGCAGTGTAGTCAATATCGTCATTACCAGTCATATCGAAGCCCACATTCAAGCGCAAATAATCGATACCTCTGACATCAGACATCCACTTTTCGTTGCTCACTACCCAAGCACCTTCGATGCTGGGGAACAATCCCCACTTGACACCCAAAACTTTCAAACCGGGAGCATCGACACCAAAACGTGAAGAAGCACTGGCAGAAAGTCCACCATTCAAGTAGAAACGATCAGCATAGTTGTAACCAGCCAAAGCGTACCAAGCCATTTCACGGGTCTTGTCGTCAGCACCACCCGTGGTTTTGAACTGAAGTGAATTACTCATGTTAGGAGTCTTGTCATTACCGGTGTTGTATCCCTTTTGGTTAGTAAGGTTATAATCATTGCTGATAAAACGGAATCCACCATCAAAAGCTATGTTATGAGCACCGTAACGGTTTTTCCAAGAAACACGAGTGTCGCTCTGGATTGCAGTCTGACGGGCAGCCATACTCTGTGCAATATTCCGCAAAGTTGTTCCTTCATCCAAACCTTCAACCTTAAAAGTAGGAACACCATGAACTGGGAGATAGTACATCTCATTGGTATTCACCAATCCAAGACTGAAATGTTCACTGATAGTAAGATTTTTATTAATCTCATAACGGGGAGTCACTGCAAACATAATCAAACGATTACCATGAGAGTTACGGTTCTCGCCCTCACCATAATGCAAGATAGCTGTAGGGTTGGCCAAACGACCTGCTCCCTGGAACATTCCTTCCAAATAGTCATCGGCTTCTGCCAAATAATGACTGGCATTACCATTAATATCAAATGCATAAGGAGAAAGGAACGGTGCCTTGGTCAAAGCCAAGAAAGTGGGGGAAGTGATAACACCAGTATTTACTTTAGCGGGAGCACCATCATCGAACAAACTGCGGTCAACGTCGCTGTACGAAGCATCGAAACGCACTTTCAAGCCTGTCAATACCTCAATATCAGAGTTCAATCTCATACTGAAACGTGAAAAATCATTCTTCTTGAACGGGCTATTGGCCAATGAATAACCAACAGAAAGGTTATAAGAAGCAACTTCGTCACCACCCTGTACATTGATTCCATAGTTCTGTGAGAAAGCATTCTCATAAACTTGGTCACTCCAATCTGTATTATTATGATACTGATTATAATAGAAGTAATTCGGATCAGGATTCAAGAACTTCATTGTACCTAAAGTTTTGGTCTTGTCAGCCAAAAGCTCAGTAGTATAGAGGCGGTAATCCTCTGCACCCATCATCTCCGGCAAACGAGGAACCATCTCATATCGTCCATTGATGGTCACATCAATCTTGGTGGCCATGCTCTTACTACGCTTGGTATTAATCAAAATGACACCGTTAGCACCTTTAGAACCATAAAGAGCTGTACCATTTTTCAACACTTCTACACTCTCAATGTCGTTCACATTAATATTGGCTAACATGTTGTTGAAGTATCCGTCATGGAGCATTTCACGGCTCTGCTGCATATCCATGATAACACCATCCAACACAATAAGCGGCTGTGCATTGGCATGAAGAGAGTTGATACCATTCATCAACATCACATTACCTACACCTGGCAAACCTCCACGAGAAATAGAACGTACATCAGCACCCAACTGCTGGGCAATGAAAGGATCGATACTCAATTCAGAAGTATTGGCAAAGTCAGAAGCCTGACCGCTGAGTACTGCAGACGTGCTCTGTGCATAATCTGCATCAAAAGCCTCATTGTAAAGCCAAGCATCAGCACGGCCATTACGGATGGCAGTCTGCAAGAGATTATAACCTTCGACACTCATGGATACTGAACGAGTGTACTGGGGAACTGTCAACTCATAGTCACCATTTTCATCGGTCATGCCGGTGTAGCGGGCATCGCCATATGCAGTCACAATCACACCGACCAACGGTTTTCCTGTAGCAGCATCCATTACTCTACCGGTTACCGTATTCATATTTTCTTGTGCTGCTGCGGTAAGTGAACCACTGATGGCAAGAGCAGCACAGATAGTCTTATAGAGTTTCATCATTGAATTATGATTTAGATTTATAATTGATGATTTGTGAATTCTCACTCTTCATTTTCACTCTTCATTACTTGCAACGTCTCTTCTCGGGCGCAAATAAATGCAGTCCAAATACATTTCACGTGAGTAGCTTGACTGTTCACGCGCAATGATAGAACATTGTAACTTCAAGCTAACCTTGATATCTGTCTCACCATAGTTACAAGCAGGCAAATAGAATGACTCAGCCAAAACAACTGTATCTACTTGCAAAGGATCAGGAGTAAACTGTTTGTTTCCACAATTAAAAGTCTGTGCCTTACCCTCTTCATCCACATAATTGACATATGCCTTGAACTTACAAGGTTTGTATTTGGCTTCATTCGGATGGGTTATCGAACGTGGCAACACCACCGCACAAATATCATAGTGTGCACTCAATGTATTATCAAGACGGAAAGTCAGTTCCCAGTTTGAAGTATTCTTCTCAGGAAGGATCTGTAAATATCCAGACTCAGAAATACTATCAGCAACCAAACGACGGCCATTATAAATACAAAGCTTATCTTCTGTAATTTGCCAAGTACTTTCTCCTTCTACCCAAATCTGACGGAAGAAGGTCTCTTCGGGAGTAAAAGGCCAAGTGGGAGTCTTGTAAATGACACCGTTACTGCATTGAATTTCTTCAGCACCATGAAGGATTCCACCTTCATCAAACGGTTTTTGGAAAACGTGATACATAGGCTTACCCGGACGCTGTGAACCACGAACATACTGATCAGACATCAAAGAATCCTGAGGATGAGTATTCAAAGTCGGATTAAAGATACCATCAGACAACATAAAGAAAGTTGTCCAATAATGTTGCAATGAATCGCGCTTGAGCACACCGCCATCATATACAAAATATTTCTGTGTTTCTTCCCATGTCTCATTCCAAGCATCCTTTGAGGGCACTGCCACCCAATAACATGAGTCTTCACGATTAATGTAACCAATATGGTTCACCATCTTATTACGCTCAATGATTACAGAATCAACATACACGGGCACACCTTCTACGATACCGCTTGATACCGACTGGTCAGCATCGAAATAGTCCTCTTCGTAATCTCTCAAAGCAGCACCAATAGGAGAAAGATCCTCATGGTCACAAAGCATTTCGTAAAGATTACGCTCAAAATCCAGAGGACTGGCTGCTATATGCAGAATACCATTCTTTGCACGCTGGTTAGAAGCAGTCAAAGCCACTCCTTCAATCAGCCCTTCCTCAAACTCTGCATATTTTCCATTCAACAGCAACATACGCTTACCTGTCTGAGAGGTCGAAGTCAATGAACGTGAAAGATGGTTCAATACAAATGATTTCTCTACAATGGAGTCACCCTGAGCAGTCTTCACCATGTTGAGCAAAGTATCCTTGTTGAATGTTCCATTCACTGGAGCAACAACCGTGAAGCTTTGTCCTCCATCCAACAACTGAGCGTAACTCACAGAAGTCTTCTTATGTTGACGGAATATTTTTGTCTCTTCCAACACGTGGGCAAAATCACTCAAATCCGGATTCTCCTTAATCTGCTGCCACAGGGTCGTATTACTTCCTGTCGCACCACTTCCTGCATTATTGAAGTGGTCATCCCAATCCGAGCAAGCCACCAAACAACTTGCAAACAGGGGAATGGCATACAATATATGTTTCTTCATAATTACATTTACTATTTACAATGTACAAATTACAATTTTTCCTCTTAAAGACTCCCCTCTTCTCTATCCATGCAAGAGAAGAGGCGAGTTCTTTTCTGTTTAATGCGTATCTTCTCCTTCGGGACTGCCGTAAACGCTCTTAGGACAAAGTTCGATATAATCAAATGACAAATAACATTCGGGATCGTCCAATACTTGACGGAAGCGCAACGTATATTTTCTCTCAGGATCCAAATATTGAGTAGCCAGAACTCTACGCAAGTTGTTAGGATTATTTCTGAATGTATTTTCGCTCTGCCACTGTCTGTATGAATCCATACCCTTCATATAGCCACGATTATGCATAGCCTTATCGTTGGCAACATTCTCCGATTCATCTTCCGTATCTTCAATCCAACCAATTCGGGGGTCACCACCCATGATACGCAAATCTACAGGAATACCGCAAGGCTCATTGTTCAGATAAACCTGTACAACTCCACGCTCTACATTGGCAGTATAACCAATACGGATTTCATATGTACCTGACGGAACAGGAGGCAAATCAAATGAGACATCAAAAATACCACTGATTGTTACACCATTGGAATAATAGTGTTGCCACCATTCTTGGTCACAATGTACACCCACGAATGTATCATCTGTGATTTTCCATCCAGAAATATAACCTCTCTTCATACCTGTCAATCTGGCTCCATTTTGTCTGTTTCTACGCTCAGGAGCATTGTTCATAAAGTCAGGACTCATAGTAGAAGCATCTTTTCGGATACGACAGTTCAATACAACATCGCGAACTTTAGGAGTATAAGTCAGAATATCATCCAAATAATGATAAATTCCATTGGCAGCAAGCTGATCAGCCTGTCCGGATTCTGAAGGCGAAAGAATCTTCACACCAACACAACCGTCAACAATCTTATTCTTGAATCCCTTACGATTGATGAAAAGACCTACACCAGCAGGCTGGGCCAGACGCATGATTGTACCTGGACACATAGTTTCAAAAAACTCTTCTGGGTCACACAAGCTGGTCATGAAGCAGTTTTCCAACAAATCTGCAGAAGACAAGAAAGTAGCATACTCTCCAAATACGGGGAGCAAATGATAACTGATAAAACGATTCAACGGATTCTTGCGATGAGTGTAATCATCATCATAAAGTCCAGCATCTTCGGGATAGGTTTGGTCATACACTTCCTTAGCATAGGCAATCAAATCCTCAATCGTATAAATTCCGTTCTTATGGAACACGGCATCTGGTTCCACAAAAGCCGTGTACTTGAAGTAACGTTTTTCAGGCCAGAAACAGGGAGAAGTACCCTCTGCTCTACACTTCTTGGGGAAACCTTCGAAAACAGAGTCTTCACCACAAGAATAAGTTTCATCCAACCACAATTTCAAAGAGTCATCCATGTGGGTCAACTCCAAAGCAGCAGTAAACAATGTCAAGGTTGTATCTTTCGCAATCACATCAGGCAACATGTCGCTATTGCGTGCAATAACGTTATTCACCACATGCACAACACCATTAGTCACAGAGTCATCATACTGAATCATACGAGCAGTCTTATTGATGTAATAAATCAACTCATTGTTGTTATACACATCTGAATCGCTGGAGAGCACGATGTATGAATCCTCCATATTCAAACTGGGCATAGCACCTTCTGGTACATCCGTTGTAAAAAATGCACCATTTCTAATAATATGTGTACGAGCCAATGTATCGCAGTTTGCATCAGTCAACCCTTCGATACCTGTGAGTCCCATACTTGCCACATAGTTGTCAATTGCTTCATTAGTAGGAGCAAACAATGTAAAATTACCATAAGTTGAGAGCAACGCAAAATAAGGCGTACGCTGCAAGATATTGATAAACTGGCCGAAACGTTCAGGTTCTTGTTCCAAGAAACCAGCCGCCGTCAACTTCGTAGAAGCGTAATAGTTAACTACCACGTCATCATTGTCCACACAGGAGCCCATTGCAAAACTTGCAAACAGGACACCTACAATATATTTCAATGTTTTTTTCATACTTGTCTATACAAATTACAATGTTTCAATCTATTCAACTCGTATTACTTGTTAGTTGTCAATTCCGAATCTTCCGTATTTGAATATGCCGGATTCTGTTTGAGCAAAGGATTAACCTTCAACTCACTCTTCGCATACGGGAAATAAATTCGATCAGGATTTGCCAACTTAATCTTGATGGCATTCTGACCCGTAATATGCTTGCGAGTAGCCAAAGTAGAGAGACGAGTGGTATTACCGTCACGACGGGCAAAACGAACCAAATCGAACCAACGCTTTCCTTCGAACAAGAATTCGCGTTGACGCTCTTCAATAAGCAAATCAACCATCGCCCCCTTTGAAGATACATAATCAGCCAATTTCAACGTATCCGAACGTGAAGAAATCGGAGAGGCATCAATAGCACGCTTGTTTACCGTATTAATCAGATGGAATGCACGTGCGAAATCTGCAGCACTATTCTCAACCAATGTATCAGCAGCACCACGCTCAATCAAAGCTTCAGCCTTCATCAAGATGGCATCGCTCAAACGATAGAAAATCCAATTAGCATCATCGCTACTACGCATACTTCCACTGAATCTCACACTATTCTCATTTGTTACATTCTGCGTATCGTAACTTACATCATCAAAGCTATACTTACGAGCATAATAAGACTGATTTTCCATGGCAACGCTTGCATAAGCACGACCATCAAATTTCTTGAACAATGCATTGTTACCTAATGCTACATCTTGACGAAGGAAATCGGGAACACCCAAACGACCAGTAGGAGTATTACTATTTCCATAATAATTGCCAACCCACTTATTCGACAGATTTTGATTACTTTCAAAATAGAGTTCGAAAAGACTTTCAAAAGAGTTCCCGTATCCGAAAATCTCGTTATAGGCATAACCATACGTCGTACTTCCTGAGGGTTTGTCCAGAATCATCGGAATATCACCAAAGAGATCAATATAAGAGATGCTTCCTAAACGTTCCAACATATCTTCATATTGATTACGTTTGAAGTCCAATACCAAATCGCAATACTTGATGCAATTGTCCCAATCTCCTTTCCACAAATAGAGATCAGCCAACAAAGCCCAAATAGCTACACGAGTAATACGGCTACTGTTCTGGTAAGCATTACTACTTTCATCCAAATAGTAACGGCGTACAGCATCGTTCTTCACACTTTCCAAATTGGTAATCAAAGAATCCAATACATCATTGAAAGGAGTAGCAGGCAACACATAGTTCTGTAAGTCATCGATACTCGGCTCTGTAGAATAAGGTACATCGCGGAATGTACGAATCAAATAGAAATAACACAATGCACGAATAGCAGAGGCCTCGGCTATATTGGCACGCATTTCTGACTCTGTATAGTTAGGGTCAATAGCCTGTACCTTTGGTGCATAATAGCATACTGTATTACAACGATTAATAGCCTTGTAGAATTCAGACCAATTACACATAGGATTAGAAGGCAGGATATTCTCCTTCAAAATCTGATTAATATCATCAGAAGGGTTCGAACCACCTTTCAAGTTATCACTTCGCAACTCACCCCATATGCCCATGCGCTCCAAAAAGGCTTCGCTCTCAAGCGCCTCATAACAACTGTTCACTACGCTCGTTACGTCGTTCTTGTCTGTCCAAAAGTTTTCAAGCACCACCTCGTTCATAGGTAGGGTATCAAAGAAATCTTCACAACCCGTCAATCCAGCGGCGATGAAAAGAGAGCAAACGATATGTTTGATAGTTTTCATTTCTTTATTTTTTAAGCTTATTACTTATTAATCATCAGAATTGTACTGTCACACCTGCTGTGAAAGATTTAGCACGCGGTGTTTGAGCATTATCGGTTGAAACACCCATACCTCCGTAACCAACTTCAGGGTCTGCGCCAGAATACTTAGTCAAACAGAAGAGGTTATTTGCCGACAGATACAAGCTAAGACGGTTTATTCCAAGTTGTTTAACAACTTTGGGGTCGAATGAATAATTCAACTGAGTGTAGTTCAAACGTATAAATGAGCCATCTTCCACGAAACGGTCGCTACCCAACCAGTTATAACCATACCGACGAAGGGCGCGAGGAACACTGGTGATATCACCTTCTACACGCCAGCGCCAATTAACTGCACGACTCTGGTTGTTGTTTGAATACATATTTTCAGCATTCATACGAGCCTTGTTGACAACCTTGTTTCCATAACGGAAATTGAATTGGTTATTCCATGAGAGACGTCCCCATTTCAATTTGAATCCGAAACCACCAGTAAATTTAGGAAGTGAAGATCCTAAATAAACAATATCCAATTCATCAATGCTTCCATCATGATTGATATCATCATAGATGGCATCACCACCACGGAATTCATAATTGGTAGTTCCTGCACAGAACATCATCGGTTTAGTCATCTGATTTTCGTCCAAAATAACGACCCCATCCTTATCACGGGCTACAGGTGCATTGGGACCACTCACACCAGGGACCTCTTCAGGAGAATACTCAGTATATTGGTAAACGCCCTTGTAACGGAATCCATAAATACTTCCCAATGCATGATTAAGCTCTACGCGAGAAAGATATGAACCGTTGTTGCGATCCCACTCATGATTCAAACTGGTCAAACAGGTTTCATCCATTCGGGTCACTTCGTTTCGGTTGTTTGCGAAAGTGATGTTAAAGTCAACACCAAACTTTCCGGCCTTAATAATTTGGTTTCCGTTCAAATTGAACTCCCAACCGATGTTTTCCATATCACCCACATTACGCCATGCAAAAGAAGAGAAACCTGAAGAAGTCGGAATACCTTGATTCTGCATCAACAAATCTGTGGTATATTGCCAATAAAGTTCCACATTACCAGTAATACGGTCATCAAAGAATCCGAAGTCAGTACCCAAGTTATAAGTTTCTTTTTCCTGCCACTTCAAATTGCTCAAACGAATGTTGTTCGGTTGGATAGAGGTTTGTCCCATATATCCATTACCATTGCCATACTTACTGAAGAACAGATACTCAGAACCCGGCTGTGTACCCACAATACCCCAACCCGGACGAATTGAAAGCATGGAAATCCAAGGTAAAGCTCTTTGGAACCAAGGTTCACGACTGACATTCCAACGAAGAGAGAATGCAGGGAAGTTACCCCAACGCTTATTGGGACCAAACTTAGTCGTACCGTCACGACGTACAGAGAAGTCTGCCATATAACGTCCCTTGTAAGCATAGTGAGTAGAATAAGTGAAATAAATACTGCGTGATTGTCCGCTACCTGTACCCATATTAGAAATAATACCGTTAGCACCTGTACTTTGGATAGTTCCTGATGGAGTACCCCATGTAGTGGTATTCTGTGAAGTAGAATGGCCAGTTGACATCTGTCCACGTAACAACATACTCAATGAATGATCGCGATTCTTAAATACTGGAGTAAATGTCAACGTATGGGTTGTAGTCAAACCAAAATTCTTGTTAGAACTTGCAGTCGTACGGTTAGCCTGTTTATCTACATCATTCCATCCTGCCTTATTGAGGTCCAATGGCATGAACTCATCAGTGTAATTATTAAAGATATTGAACATTACCTTACCCTCATAATTCAAACGAGTCTTTTCATCACCCAATCCCAACAAATCATAACGTAATACAAACTCAGGCTTGATATCATAGCTCGTATTATGATTTTTGGCAAGGTGTGCCAAAGCAACAGGATTATGTTGCTTCAACTGATCATCACGGAACTCTTGAGAAACAGAAGGCAATATATGATAGAACTGGTTCAAATCATTTCCATACTTATCTTGCTCATAAATAGAGAGGTTAGGCATTCTATTATAAGCTATAGACAAGAGGTCACCACTATTCCTTTGATTATTAGTGTAAGTCAACGAAATGTTGGTTTCAATCTTAATACGGTCACTTACAAAATAGTCCAAATTCACACGTGAGGTAAAACGGTCGAGCTGTTGCTTGATGATAGAACCTGTCTCGCGGTCATAACCTGCACCAATACGGAAGTGAGCTTTCTCACCACCACCACTTAATGACACATAATGATTCTGACGATAACCAATCTGCTTTACAGACTCCAACCAATCAGTGTTGTTGTTATACATCTCGTATTCCGAGAAGCTCGGTTTGTAATTCAACTCTACAATGTTACTGGCGGCATCACTGAGTTCAGGGTTGAAGTACTCTTCCTTTAACAACATAGTGTACTCATCACCGTTCAGCATCTTGTAACCTTGAGGCTGATAAGTGGCTGTCAAACGGTAGCTATATTCCACACGTGTCTTACCACGAGTACCACGTTTGGTCTTGATTTCGATAACACCGTTCGCACCCTGAGAACCCCAAATAGCTGTAGCTGCAGCATCTTTCAACACCGAAATACTTTGGATATCCTCCGGATTCACATTCAACAACTGAGCGAAATTCTCTTCATTGGCAGAGTTAAAATCAAAGTTCTCCGTATTAGCAGACATCACATTACCATCCACAACAATAAGTGGTTCACTGGAACCATTGATGTTTGAAACACCACGCAGACGCATAGAAGTACCAGCACCCAAGTTACCAGAGTTAGCAACGATGTCAAGACCCGCAATACGTCCCTGCAAAGCCTCATCTACAGTGGTAATACCCAAACCCTCGAACTCTGTCATCTCAATACTTTGACGAGCTGTAGAAATTTCATCCAAAGGAATGGCCAAACCAGAACCGTCTGCTTTTTTCTTTTGAGTAACCACAACTTCTTCAATCTGAAGTTCGTCTTTCATACGGATATCGAACTTCACCTTATTAATAGGAAGAGTCACGGTCTTATATCCCACGTATGTTATACGCAATTGGTTCTTCGGATTTTTCAATCTGAAAGAAAAGTTACCGTTGAAATCTGTCACGGCATTGGATACAATACGATTGGCTGCATCCAACTCCACTACATTGGCAGCCACCACTGGACCAAAATCATCATTGACCGTACCACTGATGATGTCGCCAGTCTTTTGGGCAAGCGCACTGCCGATTGATAGTTGACTTCCGACAACCATCAATCCTAATATTCTTGTTATTTTTCTTGTTATCATAATTCTATGTACAAATTACAATTTACAATGTACAAATTCATTCGTCATTTTTTACTTTTCTTGTATGACAAAGGCTTGTCTATAAGATGAATAACAGCAGAAGACGAAGTTTCAATGCGATTTGCATTCTCAGCATCTGTACCATTATATTGATATTCACGTGCCATCAGATTGTAGCAGCCTTCCTTGGCAATTACTTTGGCAGAGAATTGAGGAGCATCAGCACCAGGAACATACGAATTGTCTTTCAGAATAATTTCACTACCTGTTGAGGTTGCAGAAATACGATAGAAACGTTTGGTACTGGGATCAATAAGAGCTGTTTCATAATCACCACTTTCACCAGCTGCTCCAATAAAGAGGGCATTATCCTGAATGTGATAACGCAAGAAACTTTCAATTACATTAGTCAAAGAATCGCGAATCGGAGCTGTAGTTTCATCATTTTCATCAAACATAGCAATCTGTTCCCATGTAGGCAACTGATTAGTACGCTGCAATTCTTCAATACTTTCATTGGTAGGAACATATACGGTGTAGTGATAAGTGTTAAATACCGAAATATTGGTACCACCGCACACATTACGTTCATTATGGATCACTTCGGTCAAAGAGCTACCCTTCATCAACTCATTGAACTTAGAAAACTCAGGAATGCTATCCAACCAATCAGATACCGTCATACGAGTACCCAAAATCGGACCAGATTCCAAAATGTAACTCTTTCCATTACCGCCTTGACTCTTTTGATCATAGATGTCACTTACATAAATAGGAGAACCTTCATTAATTTGATAACTTCCGGATACAGTCATACCATTTTTTCCTAATTCAGTATTCTCCACACGAATTTCTGTTCCACCCTTTGTACGATAATAAGTATGTCCATCTTCGACATTACCAATAACGATATGAGTTTCAAGGATATCCTGCAAACGGTTTTCAATACGGCCATCCGTACCAACCACCTTTCCAAGACTATCTCCTACTTCACCAGTAGTAACGTCATAATTCCAAATACTTGCCCATACACGCTCATCCTTATTTACCTTTGTCGGATCATAATGGAAACGATAGAGCTGAGTCTTACTCTTTCCATATGAAACGGGGTCAATATACTCCAACAGAGCATTATTAGTTGGAATAAAGAAACTGTAAGTTGCATTCAAAGAATTCAGATATACGTTGAACTTACACTTTTCGATAGCCCAATCGATAATCTTCATCGTTTCGTTGATCAACGCGGGGAATGAGACACTCACGTAAGCTGTAGGTGAAAACACCTTATTCGTCAAATATACAGCACCATTACAACCCAACCATACAGAATCTATATAAGCAAGTTCCACACCCATCGGATCATTAGCATCGTTAAGAATATTGTCGAACTTAGAAGGGACAGAAGAAATGAATGAACTGAGCATGTTCACATTGAGCAATTCCTCAATCACATCGTCAGGCACGTTTTCCCATTCACCATAATAGTCTTTCAATACACTACCTTCTCCATTGTCACCATTCCAATATCTATCCATTGCATCATTGCTGGGTACCATCATCACACCCATGTCCTTCTGCATGGCAATATTTCCTTCACCAGCCAAACCTGCATAATAAGCATTCCATCCCGGATCGTACTTCAAAGTACCAATTACGGCCTTACCAGCAGGTGTCTGATTCAATGGACTTCCGCCAACAGACTTCTGAGAGAAGAAACGCTTAGTAAAGACTGTGTCCACTTGAGTACCATACAATTCGTTGTAACGCATGGTAACACTACCAGATTGATCGGGATTACGATCGGGATACGGTGCACAAAAACGCTCCAACAATTTGTTGTATTTACTCACATTCGGTTTGCTTGCAATCAAAGA
The DNA here is from genome assembly GCA_045647865.1 of Phocaeicola sp. GTDB lineage: Bacteria > Bacteroidota > Bacteroidia > Bacteroidales > Bacteroidaceae > Phocaeicola_A. The sequence goes on along the minus strand of JAZRMW010000040.1, from coordinate 27,463 downwards.
AGCCATATTGGGACGAGGAGTAACAACTTCAGCCATACGATGGATAAAACCGTTGGAGCAACGGATGTTACCCTCCTCAACCTTTACTCCGTTCACACTTGCATCGCCCGGTTCACGTTCGGTGGTGTAATTGAACAAGAAGTTGTAATCATCATTCGTAATTCTCTTGTTTGCCAACTGTTTCTCGATAAAGAACAACAGAGGCACAACAGAATTGTCGGTCAAGCAGACCATCTGTTTCTGGTTATCACGATAATACTTCCAATAAGGATTATCCGGCATGAGTTCCGCATTGAACACGGTCACCGAATCATACACTGAGCTAGATGCATAACGGCGCATACACTCACCCTCAACAGGAGGATTTCCCTGAATGCTGGGCAAAACACTCAACTGCATGGAATTGTCAAGCATACTTCCAAAAAGGAGCAATTTCTTTTGGGAGATAGAAAGTTGTTCATACCCACTTACACCCCACGAATTGTTACGATAAAAACGTTCATACGCAGCATCATCAGCCACAAACAACGTTTTCGAACCAGTCTTGGCCAACACATCTTTGTAGCCCAAGTCTTCAATCATACGCACCGTGTTGGTAAAGTTTCCTTCCTCATCAAGCCAACTATAGATGCTGGAACCCCAACCATCGGGGGTACGCTCATCCAAGTCATAGTCAGTACATGATGTAAAGGCACTGCCACCAGCCAACAGCACTCCAGCCGCCAACGCAGCCATGCGCCAGCCATGCCTTAAGATTTGTCTTTCGGTTTTCATACTTTTTTGAGTTTTATTAAATATTTCCATAAATTTATAAATTTTTCATTGGCTGTACATAGCGAATTCAACACATTTGCCGAATACACTTTTTCACGAATGCAAAATTAGGCAGAATTAACAAGACTTGCTTAATATTATGTTTGCTCGGTTTTTTCGTTCGTTACACTCTATTTCATTCATGTCTCATACGCTTTTCTATTTGACTCATTAATCTAAACGCCATATTGAAAAGGCTCTATACAAAGCATTCCACACCTTTTAACCTTATTTCCCTAAATTATAACAAAGAAATTAAATTTATAGGCTTTACACTAAAAAGGTTACATAAAAATAAGGATGCATCCATTTGACACATCCTTAAAACCTGCATAAAAAACCTCTTTCAACAATTCAAATTTGTATCCGATTCAAGCAACGGACGATACAAGTTCTTTGACAATTTTATATCCAGCCCCATCTACTTCACGACACGAAAAAGCAGGAAATTATCAATCTTGAACCATGTCGCAGATGGAGCCCCATCGGTAGCGACACCAATAGTGACAGGTTCACCATCTCTTTCTTGTGTGAAAGAAACTTTGACTGTTTGCATAGGATATGTATCTCCTACACCCGGATTCTTCACTTGATCACGGAAATAGGCTACCTTTTTATCTGCAAATAATCGTTGATTACCCACACGAATATCAGTACGAGTATTTGAGGCATGCATATCCACTCTCAATTCATATTCACCTGCAGGCAAATTCTCTATCACTTGACTGACGACAGCTTTGTGGGTGTTAGCTTCATCCCACACACCAAAAATATAGCTTCCGTGTGTTGGTTTAGGTTCACCACCACCCTGAGTATTGATACCCCACCACGACGTAGGACTACTCACCTTCCAACCTTGAGGTTCGAATTTATCACCCGAACGACTATCGGCTTCAAAACTAGGATTATCGATGTAATGATAAGTTACATTCTCCATACCTTCAGGAACTGAACCTTCGCAAAGCTTCACACGTACCTCCTTTCCATCATAATCCACCACGGCGTTGTATTTTGTAGCTTCGGTATCACCTGCAGGACTTTCCTCAGTAACTATCAATATACGGAATTTGCGTTTTTCCAACATCCCTTTGAACTTTCCTCGACGAGCACCAATGATAAGTGTACCATGATCATCATCCCAACGGAAAGGTATCTCGGTAAAATTACCCTTTTCATAGTTGTAATTATCTCCTTCATCCTCATACAGAGTAAACTCGCCATTCGCACCTGGATAGACACGTATTTCAAGATTATCCCACGGCTTTTCTGTAGCATATTGCACTTCGGGGCCGAAGGGGATGATAGAGCCGGCCTTGATGTATACAGGAATAATATCAATAGGAGCCAGGCGCATTACATTACGTCCACCGGCCAATCGTTCGTTAGTCCAAAAGTCGTACCAATCAGTACCAGCAGGCAAATAGACATCGACGGGAGCTGCCGCTCTCTCCACTTCAGGATAGATAGCATGTCCCCTCTTGCGTTCATCTTGATATGTATAAAGAGGGTCTGTTACAGGTTTTACTAAAATGGAACGTCCAAAGAGATACTCATCCGTAAGCCTTGTCGCACGTTTATCGTAAGCAAAGTCAAAAAAGAGCGGACGCATCATTGAGCCACTACGCTGTACCACTTCACCCATCATACTATATATATAAGGTAAAAGACGATAACGAAGCTCTACGTAATGCTTCTGTACATCGAAAGGCCATTCCCCTGGCTTACCATAGTGATAGAATTCATTGAGCATAGGCCCCGAACGATGATTACGCATCAAAGGCATAAAACATCCCCATTGCATCCAACGTACTTGAAGCTCCTGTGCAAAAGGATCGTGCGTATCATTATTGATATCCCAACCGAAGAACCCACCAATATCTGTGTTCCAGAAAGGAATACCACAAGTGACATAGTTCAAACCTGAAGGAATCTGATTCTTCATAACCTGCCAATTACTGGTGATGTCTCCACTCCAGCTGAAGGTTCCGAAACGTTGAATACCAAACGAACTGCTTCGGGTCATTTGGAAGGAACGCTTAGCGTTCTTTTTCTGCTTCCGCAGATTTTCATACACACCCTTGTTACTCATCAATGGAAATGCTTTTTTTACACTTCTCCAAGTACCATCGTGAGTCATGTGTTCGTCATCACCTGGTTGGTCAAATTGGTCAGGTTCAGTAGAATCACTCCACCAAGCATCGATATCCATATCATAGAGATTCTTCAGGTATTTCCAATAAATATCACGTGCCTTGGGATTGAAAGGGTCATAAGGTTTCACTCCACGATTACGAGGCCAGGTGTCAAAGGGATAGAGAGCACCAATCTTATCTAATTCAGCATATTGTTCCGTCCAAGGACCAAAACTTGCCCAAATGGAAATCATCAGATGTGCATTCTTGCTATGAACATAATCAATCATTTCTTGAGGAGACTTGATACGAGGTTCCAATCCTTTTCTCACATACTCACGTGCCAAAGGTTTGAGATCATCGGGCAGATACTTTGCCCAAGCCTCATCACCTACCTTATTTATATAATATGGATTTTGGAATTTCATCGCATTCCAGTTTGAATCGCATCCCCAGTATTGCCAATCTTGCACAATACCATCAAGAGGTATCTCTAACTCACGATACTTATCCAATACTTCACACAACTCATCACTGGTCTTGTAACGTTCGCGACATTGCCAGAATCCCATTGACCACAAGGGAAACATGGTAGCCTGTCCTGAAAGTTGACGTACACCTGCCATTACGGCATCCTGCGAGCCACCGCCATAGATGAAGTAATAATCCACCCCTTGAGCCACTTCAGACGAGAATCGTGTCAAGGTTTCGTTATCTTCAAAATATGAACGTCCGGCATTGTCCCAATAAAAACCGTATCCTTTCTCTGAAGCAAAATAAGGAATAGTAATGTTTCCATTCGTATTCCACATCTTAATTTTCTCACCACGTTGATTCAATTTACGGCTTCCACGCTGACCGAATCCGAAGATAGCCTCATTCTTTTCCAATCGGAAGTTTTGAGCTACCTCGTAGTTTCCTTTGTCCGCACCATCAGTAATCAGTTTCACTTCACCGGCCGCAATTTCCTGAAATAACAAGTTTTGCCCTTTGGCGAAACATACTTCACCCGTCTGCTTATCTACCCTTACCTCCATCTGTCCGGTACTTATTGCTACCGCAGGTCCTATTTCATAAACCGAAAAATCTGTTCCCGTAGGCTCCAACACCACTGAATAGCTTTTCTTATCCGGCATCTGAGCCAATCCGTCGGCATATTTGATTACACGGATGATAGAAGGTGTATAAACAATCACCTCCGTCGTCGGTACCCCTTTTACAGAAGCATCCACTCTAACTCCATATTTGGAATTCGTTATTGTTTGAGCCGTTGATACCACAACCGCCACCCCACACAGGATTGTTAATAAAAGTTTTCTCATTATTAATTATGCAATTAACGTTTAATGGGTGCAAATTTATAAAATAAACTTTAACACCAAAAAAAATATTGAATAAAAGAAATCAAAAGGAAACTTTCTATGAGAATCCTTTAAATAGGCTTTGTCAGTTCAAATAAAAACCGTAACTTTGCATGGATTAAACCGTTCACATGAAAAAGCTCATACACAATCTGATAAAATATCTATTTCCTCTCATATTGGGAGGCTGTATCCTTTGGTGGACATACCGCGATTTTGATTTCTCGGCACTCAACGGAGCGCTGTTTGCACGGATGAGTATCGGATGGTTACTCTTTTCCTTGGTGTTCGAGATACTGAGCCATGTTTTTCGAGGTCTCCGTTGGAAACAGGTATTAGCCCCTTTGGATGAACACCCACGTGCAAGTAACTGCATCAATGCCATTTTTTTCTCCTATGCCATCAGTTTGTTGATTCCCCGTTCGGGTGAAGTGGCACGATGTGGCATATTGAAACGATACGATGGCGTTTCGTTTACCAAGTCGTTGGGAACTGTGGTAACAGAGCGCGTAGTTGATATGGTGTGTGTGGTACTGATAGCTCTGCTGGTTGTGATTCTGCAATTCGATGTATTGCTCACCTTTTTCACGGAAAAAGGACAACCCATAGATGAACTTGCATCATCCATAGCCTCATCCTACTTCATCCTAGGGATGATATTAGCCCTTATATTTTGCGTCATTGGATACTTCCTACTCCGTCGTTTATCTTTTGCCGAAAAGGTGAAAGGATTCCTTCTAAACTTATGGGAAGGTATATGTTCTGTACGACGAGTAAAGAATCTTCCCCTATTCCTATTTTACAGTTTTGCCATATGGGGATGCTATATTCTGCAATTTTATCTCACCTTCTACGCGTTCCCTTTTACAGCAGACCTTGGTTTCAAAGCAGGATTGGCTGTATTTATCACAACCAGCTTTGCCGTCCTCATTCCCACTCCTAACGGTGCAGGGCCTTGGCACTACGTGGTTATCTCCATGTTGACGTTACTTTATGGCGTGAACGAATCTGACGCAGGCATTTTTGCCCTCATCGTACACGGTACTCAGACTTTAGCACTCATTCTATTAGGAATATATAGTATGATAGCATTAAGCCAAGCAAAAATCATCAATCATAAATCAAATTAAATATGAACGAAATCAAATCTTTAGCTCCACAATGTGTATGGAAACATTTCTATGCATTGACACAAGTACCCCGTCCGTCAGGGCATCTCGAAGCTATCCAACAATTCCTGCTTGATTTTGGAAAACAAGCGGGTGTAGAGACCTTCATGGACGAGGCAGGTAACATCATCTATCGCAAACCGGCGACAGTTGGAATGGAGAACCGCGAAACAGTAGTCCTTCAAGCACACATGGATATGGTACCCCAAAAGAACAACGATACGGTACACAACTTCGAAAAAGACCCCATTCAGACTTACATTGATGATGAATGGGTACGTGCCAAAGGTACAACCTTAGGAGCAGACAACGGTATGGGAGTAGCAGCCATCATGGCTATTATGGAAGACAACACATTGGTACACGGCCCATTAGAAGCTCTTATTACAGCCGACGAAGAAACAGGCATGTACGGAGCTTTCGGGTTGAAAGAAGGGACTCTACAAGGAAAGATGCTCCTCAACCTTGATTCTGAGGAAGAAGGCGAACTCTACATAGGTTGCGCCGGAGGTATTGATGTGACCGCTTCACTCGAATATAAAGAAGTGGAGACAGACCCAACTGACATAGCTATAAAAATCACATTAAAAGGATTACGCGGTGGACACTCAGGGTTGGAAATTTGTGAAGGACGCGCTAATGCCAATAAACTGATGGTTCGACTCGTCCGTGAAGCTATTGCCGACTACGAAGCACGCCTCGCCAGTTGGATTGGAGGAAACATGCGTAATGCCATCCCACGCGAATGTGAAGTCATTCTGACCATCCCCGCCGAAAATGAAGAAGAACTGATGGGCTTAGTGAAATATTGTGAGGCCCTTTTCAATGAAGAGTTCGGAGCAGTAGAAACCCCCATTTCCGTGAAGGCAGAACGTACCGATCTTCCTAAGGGAGAAGTACCCGAAGAAATTCAAGACAATCTCGTGGATACCATTTTCTCCTGCCATGACGGAGTTGTACGTTACATTCCTACCATCCCTGACACGGTAGAGACCTCATCTAACCTCGCTATCATCCGCATCGGTGAAGGACGCGCCGAATTCAACATTTTGGCTCGTAGTAGTAGCGAATCCATGAAAGAATATGTAGCGACCTCACTCGAATGTTGTTTCAATATGGCCGGCATGAAAGTTGAATTGAGTGGAAGCTATTCTGGTTGGCAACCCAACGTAAATTCACCCATACTGAAGGCCATGAAGGAAAGTTATAATATCCAATTCGGCAAGGAACCCGAAGTTAAAGTCATTCATGCCGGTCTTGAATGCGGAATCATTGGCGCTAGCCATCCTGGTCTCGATATGATATCTTTCGGTCCGACCTTACGTTCTCCTCACTCGCCCGACGAACGTGTCTTTATTCCTTCCGTACAGAAATTCTATGACTTCTTGTTAGAGACACTGAAGCAGGTACCTTGCAAAGAGTAAAGTATACTCTCGATACCTAAAATCACAAGAGGGTGTTTCACAAAAGATTCAGTATGAAACACCCTCTGTTTTTTAGATTGATTCAAATGTTTTCTATACAACATCAAGATATTTACACCCCCAAAAATAATCAAAAAGATAAAATTGAATCCATACGAAATGAAAAAAATATTGATTGCAACACTCATGGGCATGGTTACACTGCCTGCTATAACTCAAAACGTTGATGGCGTAGATACGACATTCACTGCCACTTCAAACCCCTTTGTGAAATACAAACATCTGGGCGATCCGGCCGCTTTGGTTAGCGGTGACCGCCTATACATTTATGCCGGACATGACCAATGTCCACCCAACCGCGAACATTATGATTTACGCGAATGGTGTATCCTGTCGACCACAGATATGAAGACGTGGACGGAGCATTCGTACAAACTGAAAGCTACGGATTTCCCGTGGGCACGCGGTGAAGCATGGGCAAGTCAGTGTATCAAGCACAATGGAAAATACTACTGGTACGTAACGGCTGAACACAAAAGCATCCACGGCAAAGCATTGGGTGTGGCAGTGAGTGACTCACCCACAGGACCTTTCAAAACCATAGAGAAGCCATTGGTAACTAACGATATGACCACTAAATGGACACGTATCAGTTGGGATGACATTGACCCTACTGTAATGGTGGACGATGATGGTACTGGTTATATCTTTTGGGGAAATACCCAACTCTATTATGCCCGCTTGAAGCCCAACATGATTGAATTGGACAGCGAAGTCATGACCATCGACATACCAGGCATTCACCAACCTTCACTTCCCGCCGAAAAGCAAGAGGCATTGATGAAGATGAACAAGCAAGCAGATAAGCAGGTACACAAGGATTACGATTTCTTCACCGAAGCACCGTGGATTCACAAGCACAAGGATTGGTACTACCTGACGTTCTCTGTCGGTTTCCCTGAAAAAACAGCTTATGCGATGAGCAAAAGCATCAATGGTCCATGGGAATATAAAGGAATATTGAACGACATTGCAGGCAATTGCAACACCAATCACCACGCCATTGTCAAGTTCAAAGGCGACTGGTACTTCATCTACCACAACGGTGGTATCAATACAGCAGGTAGCAGTTTCCGCCGCTCTGTATGTATCGACCGCCTTTATTACAAGAAAAATGGCGAATTGAAGCGTGTACAGATGACGAGCGAAGGTATTTGGTAAAAAATCATTCTTTATTGACACATTGGCCCAATCAGGTTTCTATAACGATTTAAACCGATTGGGCCAATTTTCAATCCGGAGATTTACTCCCAACACTCTATATCCTTCTCTATATCGGGCATCATGTGACGATGAAACTCCGGCTCTTTACCTTCGCGTTTTTGGGCAATGTAGTTGCGCAAAAGCGCGAAAACCTTATCCGATAGCAGAAGAATGGCCACTAGATTAACCAATGTCATGAAGCCCATCATGATGTCCACCATGCTCCATGCCGTTTGAAGGCCGACAAGAGCACCAATCATCACCGTACCCCCCGTAATGAGGCGGAAAAGTTGCACAGCGTATGGATGCGAAGTGACAAAACGTATATTCGTCTCCCCATAGAAGTAATTGGCAATGATGGTACTATAGGCAAACAGGAAAATAGCTGCCGTGATGAAATACCGACCGGCAATACCAATCTGACTCTCCACAGCTAAAGAGGTCAATAAGATACCATCTGCACCGCTAGAATATTGCCCCGACACAAGGATAATAAATGCCGTGCAAGTACAAATGACCAGCGTATCGACAAAGACACCAAGTGCTTGTATCAGACCTTGTTTTACAGGGTGCGAAGTATCGGCTATGGCAGCTGCATTAGGAGCAGAACCTTCACCGGCTTCATTACTGAATAAACCCCGTTTAACTCCTTGCATAATGGCCATACCCACTGCACCACCGGCAATCTGTTCAACTCCGAAAGCACTCTTGAAGATCAAAGCTATGACAGAGGGTAGAGCAGAAAGGTTGGTCATCACAATATACAAAGCCAGCAGAATATATCCTACAGCCATGAAAGGAACCACCATACTGGAAAAACGTGAAATACGTTGAATACCGCCAAAAATGATTACCAACGTAGCCACGGTAAGCACAATGCCCACCCATAATTTATCCACCCCCATAGCATTGGAGAGTGCATCGCACAGGGTATTGCTCTGCACAACCTGATTAGCCATACCAAAGGTGATTGTAATAAGGATAGCAAACAAGACTCCCATCCACCGACGTTTCAACCCCGTCTGCATATAGTAGGCAGGACCTCCATAGAAAGAGTCAAAACCTTTCTTCTTATACAATTGTGCTAAGGTAGATTCTACGAAAGCCGTAGCCGCGCCAAACAGAGCCATCATCCACATCCAAAACACAGCTCCCGGTCCTCCTACAAAGATTGCCGAAGCTACTCCGGCCAAGTTGCCCGTACCTACACGACTGGAGAGTGACACGGCAAAGGCTCCAAACGAACCGATACGACGCGTCTTATCCCCTTTCGATACAGACATTTTTCTGTCGCTCCCTAGCATGACACGCCACATATCCTTCAACATACGGAACTGTACACCCCGCAAGCGTATGGTAAAATAAAGGGCACAAAAGACCAACATAACGATTACTACGTATGTCCACAAATAATCGTTAGCAGCATTCAGCATATCCAATGCTACACCAGCAATCGAAAGGAAAGAAAGAGCATTTACTATCATTATCTTACAGTTATAGAATCTATCCAAAATTATTCAAAGTGCAAACATACAACAAAAAATCCTCTTTTCCACACGAGAAAAGAGGATTTTAGAAGTTTTAGAGTTTGAAAGGGCCATTTATCCTTTAGCTATCTCCTCTGCCGGATTTTATCCATCAGAAGATCTAAGAATCTAATCTGATTATACTATTTATTCCACATAGAGTACCAATCCCTTAAGGTACTCACCTTCGGGATGATAAATATTGACGGGATGGTCAGCCGGTTGAGTCAATTGATGGAGGATACGCACGCTACGTCCACTCATGGCAGCAGCGGTAAATACGGCCGTACGGAAGTTGTCCTTCGTCACGACTTGCGAACAAGAGAAAGTGAAAAGGATACCTCCAGGCTTGATTTTCTCAAAAGCCTTGGCATTGAGCTTGCGATAACCTTGAAGGGCGTTGCGCAAAGCATCCTTATGCTTGGCAAAGGCTGGAGGATCAAGAATGATGAGGTCATACTGGTCACCCATACGATCAAGGTACTTGAAAGCATCTTCAGCGTATGCAGTGTGACGCGGATCACCGGGGAAGTTCAACTCCACATTCTGATTAGTGAGGTCAATGGCCTTGGCCGAACTATCTACAGAGTGTACAAGTTTGGCTCCACCGCGCATAGCATAAAAAGAGAATCCGCCAGTGTAGCAGAACATATTGAGTACGGAGCGCCCCTTAGAATATCGCTCAAGCAAAGCACGGTTTTCACGTTGGTCAACGAAGAAGCCCGTTTTCTGTCCCTTAAGCCAATCCACATGAAACTTCAATCCGTTCTCCATAGCAACGTTGTCAGCACTTCCGCCAAGGATGAAACCATTCTCCTGACCAAGATCTGCTTTGAAGGGAAGAGTAGTTTCAGACTTATAATAGATGTTCTCCACCACACCTTTCATCACATCGGCAAGAGCATAGGCTATCTCATTGCGATAGACATGCATACCTACAGAGTGAGCCTGCACCACGGCAGTTCGTCCATATACATCGATAACCAAACCTGGAAGATTGTCTCCTTCACCATGTACAAGACGGTAGGTATTGTTCAACGGATTGGTAGCTACACCTATGGCACAACGCATGTCGTAAGCCACAGCAAGACGGCGATGCCAGAAGGCTTCGTCAATGGTCTCATCTTTGAAGGAAAGTACGCGTACGGCAATACTTCCAATCTGATAGTGACCTACGGCAATGAACTGACGGTCAGCAGTAACAACACGTACCACTTCCCCCTCTTCTGGTTCGCCTTCAATATGATGGATAGCACCCGAGAACACCCATGGATGAAAACGTTTGAGGGATTCTTCTTTTCCTTTTTTAAGATGAACTATATTCATATTATTCTATTTTATCTGTTATTACTACTTCTTCTACCACAGGTGCAGGAATCACTTTATATTCTCCTGAAGCCTTCAGTTCTTCTATGCGGTCGTAAATTTTCAGACATACCCAAGCATCAATGGCAGCATACTCTTTTTGCTGGTCGTTCAATACATCGGCTTCCCAATTGGTGAGACGTTGGCGTTTGGAAATCTTTTGACCAAAGAGGTTGGCATAAATCTTCTGGAGGCTCATATCGCGGATACCCACTTGACCGACAATATTCTGCAAATCAATGAAATTGTTGCTTGCAAATTCACCAATCTGGTGGAGCATACGGATATCATCCTTGAGCGAAAGTCCCACTTTTATCAATGTTGGATGACTGAGCAATCGCACGATGGGCGGACACATGCCTATCATATTAAGGCGGAAAAGAAAGCAGGTGTCGTAAGTAGAAACCTGAAGCAAAGCCACCTTGTTCATCATGCCACGCTTGAATGAAGGGCGTGTCTCGGTGTCTATTCCCACTATAGGGAAACGTAAAAGGTACTCTACAGCCTTCTCTGCCTCCGTCTCCGCCTGGATGACTATGATACGACCAGGAAAGGTTACGACCTCCATATCGACTATTTCTGCTTTATCAATCTTCTCTTTAATATATATCATACATTTTCATTATTAGCTACGAGTGACAATCCACAGGTTGCCATACGGCACAAAACCATCTACACGTAACTTGTCACTTGTAGCTTACAGCTCATAACTTGTCACTCGTCATTATTGTCGCCGTCCTCCTCTTCATCGGCAGGATTGACCTTCACAGAATGGAGAGCACGCATGGTGTTCACCAATGTCTGCCCCCAATAGAGTGAGAAATTTTCGCGACAAAGAGCGAGAGAATCGTTCATCGTCTCATCGAAACCAAGTTGAAAAACACTAACGAAATTCTTGATATCTTGATAAATATCGGCCAAATCCTCGGAAATACGACGGGTAATAGGTGTGTCGCTATACATCATATCCTGCATGAACACCTCCAAATAATCATCCTTATCGGACATAAGAGCTGAAAGCGAATAGCGCAATACCTCGTAATCTTCCTCCGTAACAAAATTTTCTGGTTCAGCATCACTGACCATCTCACACTCAGGAAGCATCGAAGCCTTGATGTAAAGCAAAGGAAGAATTTTGAGAATGGTATCCACAAAATCCTTACGGTGAAGCGACTCAGCACGTTCCAAATAAGCACAAAACTCAGCTGCTACGGTAACAAACTCCACCGTGTTGCGACTAAAAATAACTTGTTCTTTATTTTCCATGAATCATTAAATAGGGTGCAAAGATAATTAAAAAAGGCAGTAAAAAGGACAAGAAATCCCAAAATTCGTATTAAATTTGCAACCGAATCGAGAAAACATACACTATGGCAAAGAAAATCAAGGAAAAAGTCCCTCCCAAAGCTAACACAAAAACAGTTAACAAAGAAGCTTCGGAAGAGAAAAAAGACAACATTTTCAAGAACTTATTCGGTTCGGTGAAGAATGAAATTGGACAATTCATTACCGGCCTCATATTGACATTGATGGCTTTCTACATGCTGATAGCCTTCATTTCATTCTTCACCACAGGAGCGGCCGACCAAAGTATCTTAGAGAATACAGCTTCCGCAAACATGGGTGTGGGAAATAACATCCAAAACTCAACAGGAGCATTGGGTGCACAACTTGCCAATTTCTTGATAAACAAATGCTTTGGAATCTCTTCCTTCTTTATTGTCATTTTCATCGGTGTGGCAGGTTTGAAACTTATGCGTGCCTACAAAGTGAAACTATCCAAGTGGTTTGTCAGCTGTTCGCTCCTGCTCGTATGGTTTTCTATAGCATTGGGATTCATGTGTGGCACGACCTTTGCCGAAAGCCACATCATCCCCGGCGGTATGCATGGATACAACGTCAGTGAATGGCTCACGTCACAAATCGGAACACCGGGTGTATGGATTCTTCTTTTGGTAACGGCCATTCTTTTTGCCATCTACTTGAGCCGTGAAACCATCACACTCATTCGCAAGATGCTCCATCCGAATATTCCCTTCGACAAGTTCAAAGCCCATAAGCATTTCTCTCCCACGGAGGAAAAAGTTTTCTCAGACGAGGAAGAAAAAACGGAAGAGGAAACTCCCCCTAATGAAGAGAACAATGCTATGGTGATAGATCTCGATGTCAATACCATGGAAGAGGAATTGTCAAATACACCCATTATAGAGCAAGAAAACCCTGTAGTGGAGCAAGAAATGGAATTTATCGTGGAAGGAACTTCCGAAAAAGAGGACGAAGAAAACAAGAGTGAAGAAAACGAGAATCCCACAGAGAAAGAGGAAATTCCAATGACAATGGAAGTGGATGTCCCCGAAGATGAAGAAGAGGGAGACGGTTTGGAACCCTATAATCCGAAACTCGATTTGGAGAACTACCGCTACCCCACTCTCGATTTACTGAAAAAGTATGAAAACAATACTCCTTCGGTAAACTCTGAAGAACTGCTTGCTAACAAAAACCGTATCATTGAAGTGCTGCGCAACTTTGGTGTGGAGATTGCCAGTATCAAGGCTACGGTAGGTCCCACCATCACACTCTATGAAATCACCCCCGCACCCGGTGTGCGTATTGCCAAGATACGTAATTTGGAGAACGACATCGCCTTGAGCCTTGCCGCCCTTGGTATCCGTATTATCGCCCCTATACCAGGCAAAGGCACCATCGGTATTGAAGTCCCTAATGAGAACAAGCGCATCGTATCCATGGAATCCATCCTGGCAAGCAAAAAGTATCAGGAGAGTGACATGGAGTTACCCGTAGCCGTAGGTAAAACCATCAGCAACGAGGTGTATATGTTTGACCTTGCCAAAGCCCCTCACTTGTTAGTGGCTGGTGCTACAGGTATGGGTAAGTCTGTCGGATTGAATGCCATCGTCACTTCTCTGCTCTACAAGAAACATCCGGCAGAGTTGAAATTTGTCATCATCGACCCGAAGAAAGTGGAGTTCAGCATCTATGCCCCCATCGAGAACCATTTCCTCGCAAAGTTACCCGATAGCGGAGATGCCATTATCACCGATGTAGATAAGGTAGTACAGACATTGAACTCACTCTGTGTAGAGATGGATACCCGATACGATCTGCTGAAGAGTGCCGGTGCGCGTAACATTATCGAGTATAACAAGAAATTCATCGAACGTCGATTGAATCCCGAAAAGGGACACAAGTACCTGCCTTACATCGTGGTCATCGTCGATGAGTTCGGTGACCTTATCATGACGGCCGGACGCGAGGTAGAGCTTCCCATCGCCCGTATTGCCCAATTGGCACGTGCCGTGGGTATCCACATGATTATCGCCACCCAACGTCCGACAACCAACATCATCACAGGTACTATCAAAGCCAACTTCCCCGCACGTATGGCCTTCCGTACTTCGTCCATGATTGACTCACGAACCATTCTTGACCGCCCGGGAGCCAACCAACTCATCGGCAAAGGAGACATGCTTTACCTGCAAGGTCAAGACCCTGTACGTGTACAATGTGCTTTCGTCGATACCCCCGAAGTAGAGAATGTAGTAAGCCACATCTGTACCCAACAGAGTTACCTAAGTGCATTCATGCTTCCCGAACCTCCCATGCAAGAAGGTGATGGAGGAGGTGCAGCCGATGTGGACATGAACAAACTCGACCCCATGCTGAAGGAGGCCGCACAACTCATCATCACCCACCAACAAGGAAGTACTTCACTCATCCAACGCAAGTTCTCCATCGGATACAACCGTGCCGGACGCATTATGGATCAACTCGAACGCATCGGAGTAGTTGGACCTGCACAAGGAAGCAAACCGCGCGATGTTCTGATGCAGACGGGTGTGGAGTTGGATATTGCAATGAGTAATCTTTGAACAGAAATTCCTGGTCCAACATCAAATGAGAATATGATTATGAAACATAGATTAGGCACTTTACTTATAAGTCTCTTTTTGTTTGGCACATTGTCAATGGTAGCACAAAAAGAGGAAGAAGCTAAGTCTGTGCTTGAACAGACAAGCCAAGCATTCAAGAAATCAGGAGGCATAGAGGCTGACTTCACATTCACACCCTATAGCCAAGGAATGCCACAAGAGGAAACAGAGGGAAACATCCGCTTGTTGGATGAGAATTTCCGCTTGACTCTGCCTACTATGGTGACATGGTTTGACGGAAAGACACAATGGACCTACCTGCCCACCAACGAGGAGGTGAACGTGAGCACTCCCACACGTGAAGAGGTAGAGAGTATTAATCCTCTTTCCTTCCTTACCTTATATAGAAAAGGATATACCTACCAGTTGGGACAAAAAACGACCTATCAAGACAAAAGCATTGTGGAGGTGAAACTAACGGCAGATGATACCCGCAAACAATGGGTTAACCTCACCCTCTATATCGACCGAGCCACTCACCTTCCACTCTACATCAAATTAAAGGAAGCCGGCAAGGATTACCACGAAATCACCATCAGCAACTACCAGCTGAACAAAGGATGGAAAAAGAGCGACTTCACCTTCAACGCCAAGGAATATCCCGATGCTGAAGTGATAGACTTAAGATAAGAGAGTCCCCTCCCCCGCCTTCCTTCTATGGAGGGGAGCGAATACTCTGAAACAATACAAGCTATAAGCGCCATAGAAACTATAAAATTACAAACCTATAAACCTACGGACCCCCTATCTTTATGTAAGGGAAGTCCTCTATTAAGAACTATGACAGAAAGAGTTAGATGCCTGATTATTGGCTCAGGCCCTGCCGGATACACGGCAGCCATTTACACCGGACGCGCAAACCTCAATCCGGTATTGTATGAAGGAATCCAACCCGGTGGACAGTTGACTATCACTACCGAAGTAGAAAATTTCCCTGGTTATCCCGAAGGTATTGGCGGAACAGAGTTGATGGACGACCTGCGCAAGCAAGCCGAACGTTTTGGTGTAGATATCCGCGAAGGTATTGCCACCAAAGCCGATCTCAGTCAAGCACCCTACAAAATCACCATTGATGACGAAAAGGTAATCGAAGCCGACACAGTGATTATCTCTACGGGCGCTACGGCCAAGTATTTGGGATTAGAGGATGAAAAGAAATATGCCGGCATGGGCGTAAGTGCTTGTGCCACATGTGACGGATTCTTCTACCGCAAAAAGGTCGTAGCCGTAGTAGGTGGTGGAGACACTGCTTGTGAAGAAGCCATTTACCTTTCTGGATTGGCCAACAAGGTTTATCTTATCGTACGCAAACCTTACCTCCGCGCCAGCCAAATCATGCAGGAGCGTGTACTCAACAATCCGAAAATTGAAGTCCTCTTCGAGCACAATACTGTAGGCCTCTTCGGTGAAAACGGTGTAGAAGGTGCCCATGTAGTGAAACGCATGGGTGAAGCAGACGAAGAGCGTTACGACATCGCCATCGACGGATTCTTCCTCGCTATTGGTCATAAACCCAACTCCGACATCTTCAAGGAGTGGATTGACACCGATGAAGTGGGTTACATCATTACCGAAGGTGCTACTCCACGTACAAAAGTACCCGGTGTGTTTGCCGCAGGCGACGTGGCCGACCCGCACTATCGTCAAGCCATCACAGCCGCTGCAAGTGGATGCAAAGCAGCTATCGAAGCTGAGCGTTATTTGTCAGAAAACAATCTGTAATCCCTCGCAAATAACCCAAATGGCAAGCCAAATGACAAGCTCTTCAGCCTCTTATCAAAAAAAGATGCTGAAGAGCTTTGTCATTCCAAAAATAAATAGTAATTTTGCGGCCGATTTAGTCCGTGGAGGTTCGAAGAAGCGGTGCGAGAGAAGCATCCACCTTGCGGAGAAACCCGTTTAATATAAAATAAATAATGTACGTAATCGTAGAAATTAACGGTCAGCAGTTCAAGGCTGAGGAGGGCAAGAAGCTCTTCGTACACCACATCCAAGGTGCAGAAGCTGGTGCAACTGTTGAGTTTGAGAAAGTGTTGTTGGTTGACAACAACGGTGCAATCACCGTAGGTGCTCCCGTAGTGGAAGGTGCAAAGGTAGTTTGCGAAGTGAAAACAGGCTTGGTAAAGGGCGACAAGGTTCTCGTATTCCACAAGAAGAGAAGAAAAGGTTATCGCAAGTTGAACGGTCACCGTCAGCAGTTCACCGAGTTGACAATCAAACAAGTTATTGCTTAAACCCTTAAAATTTTAGAAGAAATGGCACATAAAAAAGGTGTAGGTAGTTCTAAGAACGGACGCGAATCAGCAAGTCAAAGACTTGGTGTAAAAATTTGGGGTGGACAACAGTGCAAAGCTGGTAACATCATTGTACGTCAGAGAGGTACAGTTCACAATCCCGGTGAAAACATCGGTATGGGTAGCGACCACACTCTCTACGCATTGGTAGATGGTACTGTATGCTTCAAGAAAGGCCGCAAGGACAGAAGCTATGTTTCTGTAATCCCTGCTGCTGAAGCATAATCGCCCAACGCGAAAAAGTTAATTACGAAGTTTTTAAAACATCTGTAATTACATAAGACAGAGGCGCATCATTCACATGATGCGCCTCTTCTTGTATATATTACCATTATCTCTTACTTGATTATCCCCCACGGCAAATCATGTATCCTGTCCGCATCATATCCCCCTTCCAGGAGTCCGTTGATGACATTGTCACGAGCCGAACTATTCTGATAGGCATGAAGTTCGAACACAGGAAGCACACTCAACAGATGTTCCATAATGCCTGCTTGGATGGATTCATACTCCGCCCAATTCTTGTTTCGGCTGAAACAATAGAGCTGTATGGGAAGACCATTGTCCGTCGATGGCAACGTACGAATCATCAACAACAAATCTGTATTCACACAAGGATTCCTTCTCAGATAAATTGCAAGATAGGCACGTAGCAACCCTGCATTCGTCAGAATACTTCCATCCACCAGCCCCTCGGGATTATGTGTATCCACCTCCACCCCACGGATAGCCTGTTGTTGCTTTCGTACGACAAACTCTGCCAAGTCAGTATCAAACCCTTTCATCTTCTCCAAGAAATCCGGTGTACAGGGTTTGATATAGTCATACATCAACGTCACGCCACACGTGATGCGCCGCCCTTCAGAATGCGTCATTCCTCTCCAATTGATGAACGATTCGGAAATGAGTGTATAGGGAGGTATAGTGACGATGGTATTATCCCAATTGCGAACCTTGACTATGGTAAGCGACACATCCTGTACCTCGCCATTCACATGGTTCGAAGGCATTTCAATCCAATCACCGATATGAACCATATCATTCTCTGCCAACAAAACTCCAGCCACGAAACCCAGAATCGAATCCTTGAAAATCAGCATCAATACGGCGGCAAAGGCTCCCAATCCGGTAATGAGCGTCAAGGGTGACTTCCCTATCAGGATAGAAACAACCACTATCATACCGACAAATCCGACCAGCACTTGAAGAATCTGAACCAACCCCTTCAACGGACGGTCATGTAAAGCACTTTTGGACAGCCACAGCAACCCCACCGCACGAAGCAATCCATTCACCCCCACGACAACAGCCAGTACAAACCATATCCATACAGCATCTTGTACCAAAATGTACCAATGATGAGAGCGGTCAAAAACAAGAGGCAACACCTCAGCCACCACTAATGGCAATACCATCAGCAACATGCGACGGAAAAGTCCTTTATGTACAACTTCCCGTAAGCGTGCCACAAACGTAAATTTTGGATTCACCATATCGTATTCATAAATAAACGTCCTCTATTAAACGCATCAACCTTGCAACAGCTCAACGCATCAACCCAAAATTCTCCCCACCAGCACCACCACCCCTATCAATAGGATACAGAAGAAAATCCACCGCATCTTCATCTCCAGTTTTCCGTGACGGTCACGTCCCATCTTACCTTCCATTTCACGTAGAGTCATAAGCATTCATTTTTGCTTATGCAAACAATCTATAACAGATATGGTTTCCATTTTTCCTTTTTTTTAGCTACCTTCGCCACCAAAATAATTATTTCCATGAAAAGAACAGTCATTTACTTACTCCTTATCCTCGGTCTCACGGCTTGCAACCACCCAACTACTACCGGATATATCCCCGTCAGTGGCGAAGGTTCCATCTATTACGAGGAACAAGGTGAAGGTATCCCTCTATTCCTCCTTCACGGACATTCACTGGATACCCGCATGTGGGATGAACAATTCTCCATCTTTGCTCAAACATACCGTACCATCCGTCTGGACTTCCGTGGATATGGCCGTTCATCGGAGCAACGCGAAGATGTCCAACACACCCATGTGGACGATCTCCTTACTGTTATGGATTCCCTCAATATAGAGAGAGCACACATCATAGGTCTCTCCATGGGAGCCTTCGTGGCAGGCGACATGTTGGCGATGTACCCCGAAAGGATGCTCAGTTGCACGCTGGTAAGTGGAGGTATACGCAATAGTCCCGGCCCTTCGGAGCCAATGACGGAGGAAGAGAGTTTGAAACGCGATAAGGAAATTGCTACTCTGAAGAAAAAAGGGATAGAGGTTTACAAGCAAGAGTGGCACGAGGCACTAATGTCATCGGGCGGAAGCCAACGCGAACGTATGCGACAACCACTATGGCAGATGATTGAGGATTGGTCGGCTTGGCAACCTCTGCACAAAGAGGTGCGCCTCTTCTATGGCAAAGAAGCATGGAAGGCCTTGCGTGAACGAGGTACAACCGACGTGCCCACCCTCCTCATCCGTGGCGAAAACGAGGTGAAGGACCGCAAGGGAGAGCCTGGCGAAATGAAGTATCTCAGCCATGCCCGTTACGAAATCATCCCCGATTGTGGACACATGCTGAACATGGAGCGTCCCGAAGAATTCAACCGCTTGGTATTGGAATTCTTAAAAACTATCCTCTAAACCTATACCAGTTCCCCAAGAACCAAAGACAAAATATAGTTTCTTATCGAACTTGATATAGTGAAATAAACCTAGCATCTCTGCAACTTTACGTTTTGTCTACAAGATTGTTTATACCTATTTTATATCCTATCCAACACCAACATGATGAGGTCGTCGATGGAATTCTTGTAGTTGGCATTGGCTTCTTTGGCCAGACGGTTGGCCACAACCATACAGATGGTGGTGGCTTTGTGCCCGAGAAGCAGGGATAGACCAGCCAAGGCGGAACTTTCCATTTCGAAGTTGGTGATACATAAATCTTCGTAGGCAAAGGTCATAATCTTTTCGTTCAACAGAGGGTCGGCCAAAGGGATACGGAGACGACGTCCTTGCGGACCAAAGAATCCTCCACAAGCAATGGTGATGCCACGCACGGTGTCTCCTCCATCTCCGGCAATACGAGCAGTAAGTCCTGCATCTGCAGGGGCAACGTAGGGATTGCCCATAGCGGATGACCACTGAACATGTTGTTTGAAAGCAGCCTCAAGAGCAAGGTCACACACACGGTCGCGACCGGCATAGAAGTTCAGCAGACCGTCGAACCCGATACTCTTTTCTGACAGTACGAAGGTTCCAATAGGCGTGTCGGGCTGCAACCCACCACAGGTGCCTATGCGTACCAGTTCGAGTGTACGGTGCTGAGGTTTCTCGGTGCGGGTATTGAAGTCAATGTTGGCTAAGGCATCCAACTCGTTCAGCACGATGTCAATGTTGTCACACCCAATGCCTGTGGACAACACAGTGATACGTTTACCCCCGTAAGTGCCTGTCACGGTCTTAAATTCGCGGCTCTCCACTTCACACTCCACAGTATCAAAATGGGATGCAACAAGAGCTACCCGTCCAGGGTCACCTACGAGAACGACCTTGTCAGCCAGTTGCTCGGGCAAAAGGTGCAGGTGGAAGATGGTGCCATCGGGATTGATGATGAGTTCGGATTCAGGGAAAAAAGTCTTCATAATCGTTTATTTCTTTTCTTGTTTTGTCTTTTGTCCAGCTCGGTATTCAGCCTCCCCTTGTGTATCGCCTGGGAAACGTTGTCCGGGAGCCAACCCTTCAGCAGCAAATCCCATAGATGTAGCACTCTTACGACGGGGAGCCACACGTTTTTCAATAGGTACTGTAAAGTCGGTGTATCGTGGAGTAGGATTCTTGGGGTCAATGTCAATCAGGTCGTCAGTCAGATAGTCGGCCAGATCGAGACCGTTTTCCTTGATGCCCTTGGCAATGCAGAGCGAATAGAGATAACCTCCGTAATCATTGGTGTGAGTACCATCGGAATAGACATGTAATCCGTCTTCGCCTGCAGCATTGATAATGTCAATACTCATCCCCCATAAATCGATGAAAGCACATTGGGCCAATTCTGCCGCCTTAGGTGCATTCTCGCCATATTTGTCCATGATGTGAGTCGGTTTCAATGTCTTACGGTCAAATTTACTGATGGGGGAAACTATGACAGGAATGACTCCATGGCGACGTGCCTCTACAGCCATGATGGCAAGTTCCCAAATATAGTCTGTTTCAGCATCTGAGTGGGTCCTTATCCAATCTCCAGCATGGTCATCTGCGGGCCACATGGGATCGTGTCCTCTCTTTTTCTCATCGTTGGTGCCCAATTGGATAAACAAATAGTCGCCTTCTTTGGCACTCTCCATAATCTTGT
The DNA here is from genome assembly GCA_045647865.1 of Phocaeicola sp. Taxonomy (GTDB): domain Bacteria; phylum Bacteroidota; class Bacteroidia; order Bacteroidales; family Bacteroidaceae; genus Phocaeicola_A. Next base: position 5,792 of record JAZRMW010000040.1, on the reverse strand, counting down.
CCCAACGGCGTTGAAAACGGAAACCTTTGAGAGTCTGTCCGGATTCGGCATGGTTGGCAATCACCACATTGCCCTTGAACCATCGGGGAAGGTATTGGGCCCATGTGCCTGCCGAGCGTTGGTCGGTGACGGTAGAATCTCCGATAACGAATACAGTGATGGCATCATCCAACGGTTCGATTTCTATGGCACACACGCAGGGATGCTCATCGTTGAACTGGAGAGTCAGTTTGTTGTCCCATGTGAGTGTCTTGATAGTACCAGTCTTGGCATCCCATTCATGTGAGTCAAGCTTGATGGTATTTCCTGCAGAAAGTTTGGGAGTTCGTATGTTGACATTGAAACTCTCTTTGCGTATTTCACCTTTGGCGGTTGTGGCACTTTCGAGCATCAGACGGCGTGTCTCAGCTCTGACAGTTGTCTTGGATGTACCCGCTTTGTCACCCAAAGTAACTGTAACCTTATAGTTCCCTTCGGGTAATTTTACCGAGAATTGAAAAGGGGTATCGTCCTCACTGGTGATAAAGTCATGGTTCAGTGCGTCAATTGCTTTCTTCTTTTTTGGGGTGCGTATGATGTCGGTTATTTTTGCTCCATCCTCAAAACCATAACCCAGCATTTCCGAGTATCCCGTAGTGGATGTGACACTTATAAATCCTTCGGCCACTTCTCCTCCACCAAAGTCAAAACGGAGGGAAGCCGGTAGGGCTGATTGGGATGAATCTTGTGCTAAAGCTGCTATTGACAGCATGCAGAATGTGCATAGAATGAAAAGGCCTTTTTTCATGATGAAAGATGAATGATAAATTGAAGTAAAAAACAAAGTACAATTTACTGATTCAAAGATGAGCATCTGAATGGTAAATTGTACTTTGTGAATGATTCTTGGATTTATTTGTCCAGCGGGTCGCAGTTGCATCCGGCTTCGGGATGTGCAATACTGTCGCGCATCTGTGTGTCGGCCTGGATGTTCTTCATGCGGTAGTAGTCCATGATACCAAGGTTTCCGCTTCGGAATGCTTCGGCCATTGCCTTTGGCACTTCGGCTTCAGCCTGAATTACCATGGCGCGTGCCTCTTCGGCCTTAGCCTTCATTTCCTGCTCGCTGGCTACTGCCATGGCACGACGTTCTTCGGCCTTGGCCTGAGCAATGTTCTTGTCAGCATTGGCCTGGTCAATCTGCAAGGCTGCACCGATGTTCTTACCTATATCAATATCGGCAATATCGATGGAGAGAATCTCAAAAGCAGTACCGGCATCCAATCCCTTGCGGAGCACCAACTTAGAGATTGAGTCGGGATTCTCAAGCACGCTCTTGTGATTTTCTGACGAACCGATGGATGACACAATACCCTCGCCTACACGGGCCAATACAGTGTCTTCGCCTGCACCACCCACCAACTGGCGGATATTGGCACGCACGGTCACACGGGCTTTGGCAATGAGCTGGATACCATCCTTGGCTACAGCTGTTACGGGGGGGGTGTCAATCACCTTGGGGTTAACGGACATCTGCACAGCTTCGAACACATCACGTCCGGCCAAGTCAATGGCAGTTGCCATCTGGAAAGAGAGTTCGATGTTGGCCTTTGAGGCTGACACCAGAGCATGAACCACTTTCTCTACATGACCACCGGCCAAATAGTGGGCTTCCAGTTCATCACGTGTGATGCTGCTCAATCCAGCTTTGTGAGCCTCAATCATAGCTTGTACGATTACTGAAGGCGGCACATTACGGATACGCATCAAAAAGAGTTGGATGAGCGAAATGTTTACGCCAGACACTTTTGCCGACAACCACAGAATGAACGGCACATAGTGGAAAAAGACGGAGATGAAGATAATCACTCCGGCAATTGCAATAAATGGCATGTAATTCATAAGACAATTAAATATTAAATAGTTAAAAATAAAATTCAAGATTATTGAGGGGTAACGATGATGACACCATCAGTGATGCGTTCTACCACAATAGGAGTCTTTGAGTCAATGAAGTCACCCGCACTTTTCACCTCTACGATACGGTCGCCAAACTGAGCATTGCCGATTTGGGCCAAACGAGTAAGGGCAATACCTGTATCACCAACCTGGATAGTAGCAACTTCGGGTTGCTTGACGGATGAATCTATATCCTTTTTCAATGCCAAACGGTCAAGTGACTTGGAACGCATGAACCACACGAATACCAGTACGGAACAGACGATAGAAACCAACAGGGTAATGACTCCCGGCCATGTACCCAATGTAGCGAAAGCATGTACATTGGCATAGATGAGACAAACGGTAGCACCGAAACCTGCCAAGCTAATCCCTGGGAAAAGAAAAACTTCCAACAACAACAGGATAAGACCTGCGATAAGAAGTGAGATAATAATAAGTATATCCATGGTTTTAATTATGAATTATGAATTGTGAATCAATCATTATGAATAATCGTGTACAATATCCTTCATTTCTTTTGCAGGAAACGGTTTTCGGCATTGCGCGTATCCATCTCCATTTTCTGGATGGAAATCTCCAAAGACTCTACATGCTTTTCCAAATCCAAGAGTCCCGGAGCCATGCTTGCACGCTTTTCTTTGCCGGCTTGGGTAAAAGCCTTGCGTTTCTGTTCCAATTGTTCGGATAAAGAGTTAAAATTCTTCGTCTCCTCCAACCAGCGAGCGGCAAGGGTGCGTGCATCATTGGATTTGAAGTCCTTCAATGTATAATACGTGAGTGCATCGTTGATGAAAAGTTCAAAGTCCTTTTGCTGTTCCTGCATTTGTTGGGGAGTATTGGCCGAAGCGAGTCGTCCTTTGGCCTTTTCCACCTCTTCCTTACTTTTCCACGTATCCTTAATGCTTGTCAACCGGGCACGTTTGGCCAATTGGTCAGCAGGGATACTCTCTTCTTGGAGGGTTCCAAGACTTTCAGTATAGTTGAACACATAGATACAGACCTTGTCAGTACCTTCGAGATTACGGTCAGTGGCAAACCATCCCAAATCATTGAATTCATCCATGACCAGCATGTAGTCGTTTGCCGGAGAATTGAAGGGCATACCCATATTCTCGGGGAACAGGAAACGATTGTCTTCAGAGTCGAAACGGGTAACGAATATGTCATATCCACCGAAAGACTCCTCCCCATCGGCCGCGAAATACAAGGTTGCACCATCAGACATGATGTAAGGGAAATTGGAATTGCAATCAGCAGGAATCCCTTGCAAGGGTTCACCCTCTTCCCACTGGTTGTTCAACAAGTCGGCCGAGTATAATCTGATTCGATTCGCACTGTCAGTCTGGCTATAGAAAACCTTGTTTTTCCGCTCTGTCTGATGCACAATACCCGAAGGTTGGCTATTGGTCTTGAAAAAGTCATTGAATGTCTGCAAGGTTCCACTCTCCTGGCTCAACTGATAGACCTCCAGAAAATTCTTCTTGCCAACCATGAAACTGTCGATGAATGTCACATCCTTCACTCCGTGCATCATCTGTCTTCCCAATGCTGCACGGTCAGCCTCAACCATGTATTCTTCGAAAGGCTTCTTTGCCTTTTCCATCAGTTCGAAGTAGGTTCCCCAACACTCCTCAGATTCGCTGAACAGGTAATTGTCGAAATAGTACTTGGCCAAATAGCGGTTGGCTTCGCGCACCTCACGTTCAGCTGCATGTTTCAGGTAAGGCAAACATTTATCAGTCTCTCCTGTTTCATAAAGGCATACCCCATACCAATAGTTGAGACTTCCGTTCTTGGGATTGCGTTTGAGTAATTTCTGAAAAGCAGGTTTGGCCTCGACATATTTCCCCGCATTGAAGAGTTTCTTGGCTTGTTCCTGACTTTGGGCAGAAGCAGTCAAAGCCATCAAAGGCAAACAGCCTAACAGAAATATATATTTATAGAATCTCATTCTCATGGACTACATATTATTGCACATAGGTCTAAATACTCGTCAAAAGTACGAATATTTTCCATAAATCGTTTCTTTTTAAGGGTAAATCTTCCTTAAAATGTAGTTTTTCATGTAATTTTGTGCCCGTTTTACAGAAATATGGCACAATTTACAGAAGAAGAACTGTTGATGCGCCGCATAACGAAACACTTCCGCAAGGGGGTGGTGAACTATCGGTTGATAGATGACGGCGATGTGATTCTGGTAGGATTATCGGGAGGCAAAGACTCCTTGGCACTACTGGAGTTATTGGCGGCTCGTGCCCGCATCCATCGTCCCCATTTCAAGGTGATGGCCGTCCATGTATGTATGACCAACATTCCCTATCAGTCCGATGTGGAGTATCTGCGTTCGTTTTGTGAATCGTTGGGTGTACCGTTTGGGGTGTACGAAACCTCGTTCGACCCTACAACCGACACCCGCAAATCCCCCTGCTTCCTCTGTTCGTGGAATCGCCGGAAAGCGCTCTTTACAGTAGCGAAGGAATGGGGATGCAACAAGATTGCCCTGGGTCACCACATGGATGACATCCTCGAAACGCTCCTCATGAACATTACGTTTCAAGGGGCTTTCAGTTCCATGCCACCCAAACTGATCATGCGCAAGTTTGACATGACTATCATCCGGCCCATGTGTCTGGTTCATGAGTCAGACCTGGAAAAACTTTCTCTCCTACGGGGGTATAAAAAACAGGTAAAGAACTGTCCCTACGAAGAGGCTTCGAACCGTGCTCAGATGAAGCGTATCTTTGATGAATTGGAACAGCTCAATCCCGAGGCACGATACAGCCTGTGGGGAAGCATGACCAATGTACAGGAAGATTTGTTACCAGAGAAAATATAGATAATATCATATGAAAAGTATTTATACCGTATTGTTGCTCATCGGCTCCAATGTACTGATGACATTTGCCTGGTATGGCCACTTGAAGTTGCAAGAGATGAAAATCAGTAATTCGTGGCCATTATTGGGAATCATTGCATTCTCGTGGTGTGTTGCATTCTTTGAGTATTGCCTGGCTGTACCTGCCAACCGCATTGGTTTCATTGGCAATGGAGGCCCCTTCTCACTGATGCAGCTCAAGGTGATTCAAGAGGCCGTTTCGTTGGTGGTCTTCACTGTCATTGTCACCACCATGTTCAAGGGTGAATCACTCCATTGGAACCACCTCGCCGCCTTTGGTTGCCTCATTGCAGCCGTCTATTTTGCATTTATGAAATAATTTCAAGTATTAATCATTAAATAATTTAAGAACTATGTCACTTTGGAGAGTTATTCTTTCAATCATCTTTCCACCCCTTGCCGTGTATGACCAAGGTTGTGGTTCCATCCTTATCGTCCTGTTGCTCACCTGTGCCGGTTGGATTCCCGGTGTGATTGCCGCATTGGTGATTCTGAATAAGGGAAAGTAAAAAGAAACGCATAAAGTAAAAGGCGCGATTCACATGGATTCCGCGCCTTTTCAATGTGCCCGTGTCAATCCGTGGATTTTGCGCCTACATAATATAAGGTTAGTCCTATATAAGGAGCTGAGAAATTCATATGGCTGATGTTTTAATGTTATACAATCATTTTATGGTGGTGAGGTGGCAGAGGGGAAGGTGTTTTCTCCTCTGCCGATATGCTGTTCTATGATTTGACTCTGTCGAGTTTGCTGCGCCATAGCATAGCTAAAGTAAACTTTGCTCTGCCTATTTGGCTTAATCGCAAACTTCTGTTTCCATTGGCTTTATCGTTTTTTGAGAGTCAGTGAGAAGTAAACTCACTAACCATAAATGTTTACTATCGCAATGTGATGCTTTTCCAAGTATGTCCAGCCCATGTTTTGTTTGTAAGGTCTGGAGAAAGTCCTTCAACA
>JAZRMW010000039.1:0-1619 GCA_045647865.1 Phocaeicola sp. | reverse complement strand
AAGTTGTCTTACCGGCACCATTCGGTCCAAGTAATCCCACAATTTCCCCTTGTCGTACCTCGAAGTTTACTCCGTTCACCACGGTTCGTTTTCCATATCGTTTAACCAAACCTTCCGCACGCAATACCATTCTCTTAGGAGCTTCTTCCTCTGTATGTTGAATATCCATTTCTTCTGCCATAAGACTTAATTTTGCAACAAAAGTAGTAAAAAACTTTAGGAAACGGATAACAGAACACAAAATCAGACATTCTTTTGCAAAAATACAGACAAAAAGAGCTAATTTTGCACTCGAATTATGAAAACGATTATATTAAAACCCATAGCAACAGTAGGGAAGTACTTGATGCTCATGGGACGTACTTTTTCACGTCCAGAGCGTTTTCGAGTGTACTTCAAGCAATATGTGAGCGAAATGGTGCAATTGGGAGTAAACTCCATCGGCATCGTACTCCTCATCTCCTTTTTCATTGGAGCCGTTATCACCATCCAAATCAAGCTGAATATTGAAAGTGCTTGGATGCCACGTTGGGTGGTGGGTTACACCACTCGAGAAATCATGTTGTTGGAATTCTCCTCCTCCATCATGTGTCTTATTTTGGCTGGGAAAGTAGGTTCGAACATCGCCTCCGAAATCGGCACTATGCGAGTGACCCAACAGATTGATGCCCTCGAAATCATGGGGGTTAACTCTGCCAGTTACCTCATCATGCCGAAAATTGCAGCCTTAATTACCATGATTCCTTTCTTGGTAACTTTCAGTATTGTAGCTGGTATCATTGGGGCCTTCTGTACTTGTTGGTTCGGTGGAGTCATGAACGCAGAAGACTTGGCATATGGTCTCCAATATTGTTTCCAAGAATGGTTCATTTGGTGCAGTTTCATCAAGTCTGTATTCTTTGCATTCATAATTGCCAGCGTATCAGCCTATTTTGGCTATACCGTAGAAGGCGGATCCATTGCTGTAGGTAAAGCAAGTACCGATTCAGTCGTGATGAGTAGCGTACTAATCCTATTCTCCGACTTAGTATTAACTCAACTCTTAATGGGATGATTGAACTGAAATCTATCTATAAGTCATTCGAAGACAAAGATGTATTGATGGACATCAATGCACGCTTTGAGAACGGGAAGACCAATCTGATTATCGGCCAAAGTGGTTCGGGTAAAACAGTCTTGATGAAAAGCATTGTCGGCTTGCTCACTCCTGAGCGAGGAGAAATCCTTTATGACGGTCGTAATTTCTTAACGATGAATAAGAGAGAAAAAATTGCGCTTCGTAGAGAAATGGGTATGATTTTCCAAAGTGCAGCCCTATTCGACTCACTTTCCGTTTTGGAAAATGTAATGTTTCCATTGGACATGTTTTCCAACGACACACTTCGTGACCGTATCCGTCGCGCCCGTTTCTGCCTTGATCGCGTGAACTTGATTGACGCCCAAAAGAAATACCCAGGCGAAATATCCGGAGGGATGCAGAAACGTGTGGCTATTGCCCGTGCCATCGCTCTCAACCCACAATATCTCTTCTGTGATGAACCGAACTCAGGACTTGACCCGAAAACCTCATTGGTTATCGACGAATTGATTCATGACATCACCACAGAATACAACATGAC
>JAZRMW010000038.1:0-33317 GCA_045647865.1 Phocaeicola sp. | reverse complement strand
CGCAGAACGATGAAACGTGACGACACAAAGAAAAACTTTACTGCATTATCGGGTAATGACTTGGCAACCGTTCTGTTTCATTACCTTTCATTTCCTTGCTTTTTTGCCTTTGTTACCATTTCCGAGGTTTGCCGTTTAATGCGTTATAGGTCAGTGACAAACGCACTTTTTCGCTTTTTTTGCTCCGAGAACCGTAATTTTTTCAAAAAAAATCAGAAATGCTACCATAATTTACATAATAATGTTCCAATAATTCATGCAAAAGGGCATTCCGTTCAGTACTAGTAAGATTATTTTTCAACTTATAGATCAAATGCAGACCAAAATCGTTCTATAAATACGATAAACACTAGTATGAAATAGGAGCACCCCCGACGAACCGTAGGATGCTCCTATTTTCTTGTAGTTCGTAATCGCTCATCAAAGGATGCTCTTCACAACCTCCATCATGCCCTTCTCTTGGATAGCGTCGAGGTAACCCTTAACGGCATCGGCAAGGCCGGGGATGTTGTTGAGGTCTTCGCCCCAGATGCTTTCAGCTGCAAGCACACCTTCGGCCACCTTGCGAGTGCAACCTGTTGCCCACAAGTCGGTGAGGAGCTGCATGATTTCGGGTGCATCGTTGGGCACGATTTCAGCACCATCGGCACGTACACCACCCTTGTAGTATGTGATGATGGCTGCAAGGCCGAGCACGAGACCCTTGGGAAGTTCGCCCTTGCGCTCGAGGTAAGTCTTGAGGCCGGGGAGGTCGCGTGTCTGATATTTGGGGAATGAGTTGAGCATGATGCTTGTAACCTGATGGTCAACGAACGGATTGTTGAAGCGTTCGAGCACATCCTTGGCAAATTGCTGGAGCTCTTCCTTCGGCAAGTTGAGGGTCTCCATGAGTTCGTCGAACATCACCTTGTTGATGTACTTTCCGATAACCTCGTGTTGGCAAGCATCGCGCACGATGTTGACACCAGCAAGGTAAGCCACAGGTGAAAGTACTGTGTGAGGACCATTCAAGAGAGTCACCTTACGTTCGTGGTAAGGAGCTTCAGAAGGCACGAACAGAACGTTCAAACCAGCCTTGTCGGCAGGGAATTCCTTGGCCACTTCCTGAGGTGCTTCGATAACCCAGAGGTGGAAGATTTCGCCTTGTACAACGAGGTTGTCCTCATACTGGAGCTTATCCTGAATTGCAGCAATGTCCTTGCGGGGGAATCCGGGTACAATGCGGTCAACGAGGGTTGCATAAACACCGCATGACTCTTCGAACCACTTGCTGAACTCTTCGCCGAGGTTCCAAAGCTGGATATACTTGCGGATGCAATCCTTCAGATGATGGCCATTCAAGAAGATGAGCTCGCAGGGGAAGATGATCAATCCCTTTGTGGGGTCGCCATTGAAGGTCTTGAAACGATGGTAGAGCAATTGGGTGAGCTTACCAGGGTAAGATGAAGCAGGAGCATCGTCGAGCTTGCAGGCAGGGTCAAAGGCAATACCGGCTTCAGTGGTGTTGCTGATGACGAAGCGCATTTCGGGTTGCTCGGCCAACTTCATGAATTCAGCATTCTGAGAATAAGGATTCAACGCACGGCTGATGACATCGATGCGAGTAAGGCTGTTCACCACTTCGCCCTTGTCAAGGCCTTGAAGGTTGACATGATACAGGCAATCCTGTCCGTTGAGCATGTCCACCATACCCTTTTCGATGGGTTGAACCACTACTACGCTGCTATCGAAATCGGCCTTCTCATTCATGTTGAAGATGATCCAGTCAACGAATGCACGCAAGAAATTACCTTCACCGAACTGAATGATGCGCTCGGTGCGTTCTGCCTTCGGGGCAGTTTGTTTGTTTAAGGGTCTCATATTAATTTATTAAAATGGTATTATTTTACACTTTCTACCCATGAAGATGGATAAATATTCCTAATTACGGCCACAAAAGTACGAACTTATTTTGTAACTTCAAATAAAAACTGTAATTTCGTGCACGATAACGACGAAAAAAAAGAATTAACCTAAATATTAACTTTTAATACAATCGTTTTTTTGTATGAAGAATTTCATGGATGAAAATTTTCTGTTGCAAACTGAAACAGCACAGAAGTTGTATCACGAACATGCGGCAAAGATGCCCATCATCGACTATCATTGCCATTTGATTCCCCAAATGGTGGCTGATGACTATAAATTCCGTTCAATCACAGAAATTTGGTTGGGAGGCGACCACTACAAATGGCGTGCTATGCGTTCGAATGGTGTGGCTGAACGCTTCTGTACAGGTAAGGACACTACCGATTGGGAAAAGTTCGAGAAGTGGGCAGAGACAGTACCCTATACCTTCCGCAACCCCCTCTACCATTGGACACACTTGGAGTTAAAGACTGCCTTCGGTATCGACAAGGTGTTGAATCCCAAGACCGCTCGCGAAATCTACGAAGAGTGTAACGAAAAATTGCAACAACCTGGCATGACCGCCCGTGGATTGATGCGTCGCTACAATGTGGAGACCGTATGTACAACAGACGATCCCATCGATTCACTCGAATATCACAAGCAGGTGAAGGAGAGCGGATTCGAAGTGAAGATGCTCCCTACATGGCGTCCTGACAAGGCTATGGCCGTAGAGGTACCTGCCAATTTCCGTGCATATATCGAGAAATTGTCAGAGGTGAGCGGTGTGACAATCAATTGCTTCAACGATGTGATTGATGCCCTGCAGAAGCGTCACGACTTCTTCGAATCAATGGGATGTAAACTCAGCGACCATGGTATCGAGGAATTCTATGCCGAGGACTATACGGATGCAGAAATCAACGCTATCTTTAATAAGGTATATGGAGGCACAGAACTGACTCAGGAGGAAATCCTCAAGTTCAAGAGCTGCATGATGATTGAGTTTGCCAAGATGGATCATGCCAGTGGTTGGGCACAACAGTTCCACTATGGAGCCATCCGCGACAACAACTCAAAGATGTTCAAACTCCTTGGCCCTGATACAGGTTTCGACTCTATCGGTGAATTCAATACTGCCAAGAAGATGTCCAAGTTCTTCGACAAACTGAATAGCCAGGACAAGTTGACCAAGACCATCATCTACAACCTTAACCCCTGTGCCAACGAAGTGATTGCTACCATGCTCGGTAACTTCCAGGATGGCTCATGCCCGGGTAAGATTCAGTTTGGTTCAGGCTGGTGGTTCCTCGACCAGAAGGACGGTATGGAGAAGCAGATGAACGCCCTCTCACTCCTTGGCCTCTTGAGCCGCTTCGTAGGTATGTTGACCGACTCACGCTCGTTCCTCTCCTATCCGCGTCATGAGTACTTCCGCCGTACCTTGTGTAACCTCCTTGGCAAGGATGTAGAGAATGGCGAAATCCCTGTATGCGAGATGGAACGCCTCTGCCAAATGGTTGAAGATATCTGCTACAACAACGCTAAGAATTATTTCAACTTCTAATATTCAGAAAGGTGTGCACAAAGGTGCGCACCTTTTTTCTTCCTCTCCCATTCTCCCTTCCCTTCTTCTCTCCTATCATTTTTTTTCCCTTTTTATCCTCCATTAACGAGAAAATCCGTACCTTTGCGCGTTCTTTTACAAAAAAAACTGGAAGCAATGAATATCGCCAAAAATTTGACTGAGCTTATCGGACATACTCCTCTTGTGGAGCTTTCGGCTTACGGTAAACGCCACGAATTGAAGGGACGCATTGTAGCTAAGATAGAGGCATTGAATCCCAGTGGAAGTGTGAAGGCACGTGCGGCACTGGCCATGATTGAAGCTGCAGAACGTGAAGGAATCCTCCAACGGGGAGGTACTATCATCGAACCCACGAGCGGAAATACTGGCATCGGTTTGGCCATGGTAGCTGCCATCAAGGGATATCGCATGATATTGACTATGCCCGATACGATGAGTATAGAGCGTCGAAAACTACTACAGGCTTATGGTGCAGAAGTGGTTTTGACGGACGGAAAGAAAGGCATGGCAGGAAGTATCGAACGGGCCGAGGAACTGAAGCGCGAGATACCAGGAAGCATTATTCCCCAGCAATTCGAAAACAAAGCCAATCCGATGGTGCACGAACAGACAACGGGCGAAGAAATATGGACGGATACGGAAGGGCATGTAGCTGCTTTCGTAGCGTGTGTGGGCACAGGTGGTACACTTTCGGGCACAGGACGTGCATTGAAGCGTCATAACCCAAAGGTGCACATCGTGGCCGTAGAACCATCGACCTCTCCCCTCTTGCAAGGTGGTATGCCTGCACCACACAAGATACAGGGCATAGGTGCAAACTTCATCCCGGCGAACTACGATGCATCGGTGGTGGACGAGGTGATGGGCATCAGCGATGAAGAGGCCTTCAGAACTGCACGTGAGTTGGCCATGACAGAAGGGATGCTCGTGGGCATAAGTAGCGGAGCAGCTCTCTGTAGCGCACGAAAATTGGCTGAACGCCCTGAATACGAGGGAAAGTTCATCGTGGTGCTTCTTCCCGATGGTGGAGAGAGGTATCTTTCGACGGAACTGTTTGGATAAAGGATATATAGAACTATAAACATAGAGAGAAAAAAATGAAAATCAAGAAAATGATGATGGTCGCACTGGCGGCTCTGATGCTTCCTGCTTTCGGATGGTCGCAGGAGGAAGAGAATGACGTATATGTAGAGTTGGAAACTGATGTAGTAAGCAGCTACATTTGGAATGGACAGGACTTGGGCGGTATGAGCCTTCAACCTTCGTTGACTGTAGGATGGAAAGACCTTTGGTTCAACGTGTGGGGTTCGGCTGGTATCGCAACGGATAACCATCGCGAGATAGACCTCTCGTTGGGATACGATTGGGGAAACTTCAGCTTTGCCGTGACGGATTATTGGTTTCTTGGCGATGGTCTGTCTGAGAATTTCTTCAACTATTCGGCTCACTCCACTTTGCACAGCTTGGAGGCAAGCATTGGATATGATTTCGGATTTCTTTCACTCCAATGGGCAACCTACTTCGGTGGGTATGACTACAATGATGAGGGTAAGCGCGAGTACACTTCGTGCATTCAGGCTAATGTTCCCTTTACCTTGGGAGGATTCGAAGGTAAGGCTACTGTGGGTGCAACTCCGTGGAAAAGTGCTGTGTACGATGCCAATCGATTCATGGTGTACGAAACCTCTGTAGAAATGCGTAAGGAAGTGAAACTTTCTTCCACTCTTTCGTTTGATGCATACGGAAGATTTATCATCAATCCTGCTACCGAAGCGGCTTTCTTCGTCTTCGGATTAGGATTCTAAAGAATTTTCTCTGTATCGAACTTACATCGTATTTAATCTATAAGGTCTCTGACTTCGTGAGTCGGAGACCTTTTATATTTGTTTCTATCATCATCCTTTTTGGGATGTTTGGCCAAACATAACTTTCAACTTGACCAAGTAGCGGAATAAACTTTGTTTGATATCACAAAACAGAAAACTTCCTACATAGAGGATTGAAACTTTCTGTCAGTTATATGTTTGGGAAAGAGTCTCGAAAAGTCTTCAATTTCTCGCGCGTACCTTATATATTATATTATTTTATCCGACGACGGAACTCTGCACAGATGATGGCCGTTGCGGTTGCTACATTCAGCGATTCAGAGGTTGGCTCTCCCATAGGGTAGTTAGGGATAAGGAGGCGTTCGTTAACGTAAGAGGCTACTTCTGCTGAAATGCCGTTTCCCTCGTTTCCCATGATGATAATGCCGTGGGGGGTAAGCGGCTTTTCATAGAGGTTTTCGCCATCGAGGAAGGTTCCGTAGAGCGGAATGCCTTCTTCTTTCCATTTACTAAGCATAGCTGGAAGTGGTGTATAGTGGATGTGAATGCGTGCCAAAGCTCCCATTGTTGCTTGTACCACCTTGGGGTTGTAGGCATCGGCCGTAGCGAGCGAACAGAAGATGTGGCGTATACCAAACCAATCGGCCAAACGGATGATAGTACCTAAGTTTCCTGGGTCTTGCACATCATCAAGTGCAAGACAAAGCTCTGTTTGGGGGAAGGAGGTGTCGAGGGTTTGATTCTCGTCTTTATATTCAAATATTGCCATTACTTCTTGTGGCGTCTTTAAGAAACTGGCATGTGTCAACTCTTCGTTCGTCACATGAATCTTTTCATCAGCTTTCGCTTTGGGATGAGCCGCGTGCCACTCATCGATAGCTACTAACAGGCGACAATGGAAATGAGGCAACATATCGCCCACCACTTTTGGACCTTCGGCCACAAAAACGTGTTCGGCACGCCGATTCTTCTTCAACTCTAACGATCGGATATATTTCAGTTTGGCTTTACTCAACATAAAATTACAGTTCTTTGTGTAAAAGTGCGACAAAGCTACGGATATTTTTTTTATTTGGAGTATATTTGCGGAGTTTTTCATTGAAGAAAGAGAAAATATAGAAGAATGAAAGGTTTGTGTCGTTTTCTGAGTGCCTGCTTCGTAGTAGGGTTATTGGTTTCGTGTTCGTCTGCCAAATTTCTTGGTGAGGGTGAATACTTGCTCAATAAAGTGAAGGTGGAGAGTGACGATAAGAAGGTAGACGGGAAAGCTTTCGTGGGACACGTAAGACAAAAAGAAAATGCACGTTGGTTTAAATGTATTAAGGTGCCTCTTGGCATTTACTCGATGTCCCGCAAATCCGGTTCATCATGGTTAGATCGTACTTTGCGCAAGATGGGTGAAGCTCCCGTCGTGTATGATTCCGAATCGAAAGAGCGTTCGTGTGAGGTATTGGAAAGCGCTTTGCAGAACATGGGTTATTGGGGAGCTTACGTGACCGCTGAGGAGAATTACAAGCGCCACAAGGTGACATTGACATACCACTTGCATCCGGGTAAAGTATATCGGGTGGATAGTGTACAGTTCGATATTGCCGACACGATTATTGCCCGAAAGTTGGAGAAGGTACAGAAGGCTTCATTATTGAAGTCCGGCATGGTGCTCGATATTAATGTGTTAGAATCTGAACGCGAACGTATTACTGAATGTTTGAGGGAAAACGGATACTATAAGTTCTCCAAAGAATACATCACTTATACGGCTGACTCCATAGAGGGAAAAAAGTCGGTAGGATTGACCATGCACTTGAAACTGTATCAATCATCCAAGGAGGCTGAACCAACCATGCATCCCGTCTATACGATTGACAGTGTGCAGATAAAGGCCGAACAGGATGATATATCCTTTGGGGAACCTAAACGTATGGATTACAAAGGATTGAATATATACTATCGTTCACCAAAGATTTTGCATCCTTCAGTCTATGCAGAGAATAATTTCCTATATAAGGGCAGAATTTATCGGGCTTCGGATGTGCAACGTACCTATACCTCTATGGGACGATTGGGAGCATTGAAATATACTAATATACGTTTCGTGGAATCGCCCGACTCTAACAAACTGAATGCCTTGCTGTCGGTAGTGCCTGCACAGGTACAGAACATTTCATTAGAATTGGATGGTACGAATACTGCGGGAGATTTCGGATTTGCCGTATCAAGTACCTATCAGCATAAGAATATTTTCAAACGTAGTGCACTTCTCTCGGTCAAAGGACGTTTTGCTTATGAAATAGTGAACGGCCTTCAAGGATATGACAAGAGTAACTATACCGACTGGGGGGTAGAAACATCGCTGAACTTCCCGCGATTCATGTTGTCCTTCTTCTCCTCGCGATTAAAAAATTTTCGAAAATCATCCGAGGTGGGTGTGCAATATAATGTGCAGGATCGCCCAGAGTTTACGCGTCGTGCGCTTTCTGCTTCGTTAAGATTTCGTTGGAGTTCCGATCAACGCAAACAACATCGTATAGATTTACCTGAAGTCAACTATGTCTATATGCCCTCTATCTCGCCAACCTTTCGCGATGAATATCTTAATAGCTCAGTTAGCAACTCTATCCTTAAATACAACTATGAGGATCTTTTCATTGTACGTGCAGGATATTCATTCTCCTATACTTCTGCAAATATGTCTGATGCAGATGCTATCCAAAAACGAAGCAATTACTCATTTCGTTTCAATGCAGAGGTAGCGGGAAATACATGTCGTTATATCATTTCTCCTTTGTTTTTCAAAAATGATCGCTCTCCGAATGGGCAATATGCATTGTGGAACATTGCTTATGCACAATATGTGAAGGGAGACATTGATTATGTCCATAACATGGTGTTGGACAAGCGTAACAGTCTTGTCTTTCACTTTGGATTCGGTATCGCATATCCTTATGGAAATTCAACAATCCTTCCTTTTGAAAAACGTTATTTCTCGGGGGGAGCTAATAGTGTACGTGGATGGTCTGTGCGTTCATTGGGACCTGGTCGTTTCTCAGGAGGTGATCGTAAAATTGACTTCATTAACCAAACGGGTGATGTGAAGTTAGACATGAATTTGGAATGGCGTACATTGCTTTTGGGGAAAATGTTACATGGCGCATTCTTCATTGACGCAGGAAACATTTGGACCTTGCGTGAATATAATGAGCAGCCAGGAGGTGATTTCCGCTTGGATAGTTTTTGGAATGAAATAGCCATGGCTTATGGTGTAGGACTCCGATTAGATTTGGGATTTATCATTGCCCGTTTAGATCTTGGAATGAAAGCTATGAATCCGGCTTTCTCTATCGATGATAAGAATCACTTCCCTATCCTTAGTCCTAAATGGAAGAGGGATCGTGCTTGGCACTTTGCTGTTGGCTATCCTTTCTGATACACATATTGGAGGTTTATTAAACTTGTTGGAGGAGAAAATATTAACTCCTCCTTTTTTTGTCTCCTCTAATCAGTAAAGAAGTTATACTGGATGTTTAATTCTCCAAACATTGTCAATTTCTTTGGTCAGTACAAGTTCTATTGTGTCGCATGGAATAATGGATAAAGAGTCGTTTAGGTAATTGATGCGCAAGAAATTGCTGATGGCCATCTTTACATAGGCGGTTTCATTTTCAATATCCAAGTCACAATTCAATATTTGGGCGGTAGCTTTTCCGGCTTGTTGTTGCAGTGTTCTATCCTTTTCCTTGATGTTTGTATGTCTGAAATCCATAATCGTGTGTATCTCTGAAGAACAATAATGCTTAGCTTTCCTAATGTTCAGATTATAGTATAAATCAGCAAAATTTTGTGATATTTCGCGTACTTTTTCTTCTTCAGTCATTTGGCATGAAGTAATAAGTAGTAATGTTGCCAAAGACAATGCCATACGAATCTTTCTATATCTTTTCATAATTACTATTTTTTTTGATTCATTATTTTGTGAATGCTAAATAGGATGCCGTAGCTATTGCTTCAGCACCGTTTTTATTATATAACGCATTAAGTTCGCAATTGTTTAGGAAAAATATAAATTTATTCAAAAAAAACTCATTTTCTTTATCATTTTCTGATTTTGTACTATCTTCGCTTCATCTTTGAGAATGGTTTAAATGAGTCTGGATGATTTTATGTCTTGTTTTTACCACTGTTTTATATGAAAATTATCTTTGATGAAATTTAAATTTATAAGTATAGCAAGCGGAAGTAGTGGCAATTGTTACTATTTAGGTACATCGTCGTATGGCATATTGATAGATAGTGGCATTGGTATCCGTATGGTGCGGAAGGTATTACGTGAACGGGGCATTGCCATCGAATCCATCATGGGGATATTTGTCACTCATGACCATGCAGACCACGTGCGGAGTGTCGGAAACTTGAGCGAACAGTTTAATATTCCCGTTTATGCTACGGAAAAGGTGCATAGCGGAATGGAAAGATGCTATTGCATGACCAAAAAAGTAGCAGCAGTGAATAAACGTTTTATTAAGAAGGAAGAGCCTGTGATTATTCGCGACTTCAGGATAACTCCTTTTGAAGTACCGCATGATGGAACGGATAATGTTGGATATAGCATCGAGTGTGGCGGTGAGACAAACTTCTGCTTCATCACCGATGTCGGGCACATTACCGACATTGTCAGACAATACGTTGCGAAAGCGCATTATCTGATATTGGAAGCCAATTACGATGAACAGATGTTAGCAGAGGGCCCATACCCTCCCCTATTGCAGATGCGCATCAGTGGACCCAAGGGGCATCTATCCAACAGGGATGCAGGTCGCTTTTTGGCAGAGCATTGGCCTCCTATGCTTCGTCAAATTTGGTTATGTCATCTTAGCAAAGAGAATAACAAACCTCATTTGGCTTATCACACGGTGGCAGATGAGTTGAAGAAAATAGGCAAGGAAATTGATCGGGATGTCCGCTTGATGGCTTTGCCGCGCACCTCTCCCACCCAGATTTTTGAAATATCGGAAAACGTGGGCGAAGGTTTTCAATTCAGCCTCTTCTAATCCTTATTGGCTTTCGAACAATATTTTGAAAATAATATGTTATTAGGCCTAAAATCGACAAATCGTCACATGGAAGAAACTGATGGAAAATATTTTTTAATAAAAAGTGTTGTAAACCAACGTTATATTAAAAAGCTCAAAAAAAGAATTGTGCAAATGTTTGGTCAGTTCAAAAATAATGCCTACCTTTGCACCGCATTTGAGAAATGAACCATGCGTTCTTAGCTCAGCTGGTAGAGCAACTGACTCTTAATCAGTGGGTCCAGGGTTCGAATCCCTGAGAGCGTACCACTAAAAACTCAAATGCAAATGCGTTCTTAGCTCAGCTGGTAGAGCAACTGACTCTTAATCAGTGGGTCCAGGGTTCGAATCCCTGAGAGCGTACCACAAAGAAGGATGTTTCGAGTATTTCGAGGCATCCTTCTTTATTTTTATACGTTGTTTACACGATGAGGATCCAGTAGAAATTTAAATGGGATAATTTTCATTGATTAGTATATTTTTTTCTACTTTGTAGCATAAAAGAATGGATTACAAATTTAATATTCAAGGGTTTGTGTATGTTGATTACCGTAGAAGAAAGGTAGTTGGAATGCTCTTTTCGTAATGGAAGAAGGATATGAAAGTCAGTCAAAAATCTCTCTTTATTATGATTTTACAAAACTATTTGTCACAAGATTCTTTATTTTTATAATAAATTGTTATCTTTGCGGCTTAAAAAATAGCAAGAGTAATAAATGAGAGGAAAAAATAGATGAATATGACTGCAAAATTGTTGCTTCATTGCCCTGATAGACCAGGGATTTTAGCTGAAATTACAAACTTCATAACCATCAATGGAGGAAACATCGTCTATATCGACCAATTTGTGGATCGTATGGAAAATGTCTTTTTTGGACGAATTGAATGGGAGTTGGAGGGTTTTATGATTCCTCGTGACAAAATTCTGGATTATTTCAACACCCTTTATGTGAAGAAATATAATATGGACTTACGTCTCTATTTCAGTGATGAAAAACCGCGTATGGCTATTTTTGTCAGCAAGATGAGCCATTGTCTTTACGATATGCTTGCACGCTACACTGCTGGTGAGTGGGATGTAGAGATACCTATTATAATAAGTAATCATCCCGACATGCAACCTGCTGCTGAACGGTTTGGTATCCCCTATCGTGTGTTTCCCATTACGAAAGAAAACAAATTAGAGCAAGAGAAGGCTGAGATGGAGTTGTTGAAGGAGTTGGATGTAGATTTCATCGTGTTGGCCCGATACATGCAGGTAATTTCTGAAAAGATGATTGCTGAGTACCCTAATCGTATCATCAATATCCATCATTCGTTCCTGCCTGCTTTTGTGGGAGCCAAACCATATCATGCGGCTTTTGAACGGGGTGTGAAGATTATAGGGGCTACCAGTCATTATGTGACGAATGATTTGGATGCCGGCCCGATTATTGAACAGGATGTCGTGCGTATCACTCATAAGGATACACCGCAAGATTTGGTAAACAAAGGTAAAGACTTGGAGAAGATTGTTCTTTCGCGCGCGGTTCAGAAGCATATAGAACGAAAGGTACTAGCATATAAGAATAAGACAGTGCTATTCAGTTAGGAACAGGAAGAGTGTTTTTAATACCAACGATTATCTGTTGATGAAGATGATTGGGGGCATATATAGAGAATGTGAGAGGAAAATAATGGATGTAGCAATTGTTAAATATAATGCCGGAAACATCTGTTCTGTGGTGAATGCCATGAGACGTTTGGGAGTTGAACCCTTGGTGACTGATGACCCGGCAAAGCTGATGGCAGCAGAGCGTGTGATTTTTCCTGGACAAGGGGAAGCCAGCAGTACAATGAAATATCTGCGTGAACGCGGATTGGATAAGGTGATATGTTCGCTCAAACAACCAGTGTTGGGTATTTGTATAGGCATGCAATTGATGTGTCGTCATTCTCAAGAAGGAGATACTGATTGTTTGGGTATTTTTGATGCGGATGTAAAGTTGTTCACTCCGAAAGAGCATGCCGAAAAAGTTCCACAAATGGGATGGAATACCATTGTAGATACGCGCAGTCAGTTGTTCAAGGGGTTTTGTCAACCGGAATATGTGTATTTCGTTCATAGTTATTACGTGCCCATGAATGAGTTTACGGCTGCATGTACTGAATACACTCGTCCCTATAGTTCTGCTTTGCATAAGGACAATTTTTATGCAACTCAGTTTCATCCAGAAAAGAGTGGAAAGGTTGGAGAACGAATATTGCGTAATTTCTTGGAGATTGAATTATGATTGAACTGATACCTGCAATAGATCTTATTGATGGAAAATGTGTACGTCTGACTAAAGGGGACTACACAACATCCAAGATTTACAATGAAGACCCCTTGGAAGTGGCATTGGAGATAGAGTCATATGGTTTGCAACGGTTGCATGTCGTTGATTTGGATGGTGCGAAATCAAAACATGTAGTGAATTATCGTACACTGAATCGCATAGCCAGCCATACTTCACTGAAAATCGATTTCGGTGGAGGAGTTAAGAGTGATGAAGATTTGGCCATTGCTTTTGAAAATGGGGCTCAGTTGGTGACAGTGGGTAGTGTGGCCAGCCAAAAGCCGGAGTTGTTCTTAAAATGGATGGAGCAATACGGGAATGAGAAGATGATTTTGGGAGCAGACACACGCGATGGCTACATCTCTGTGAATGGATGGAAAGAGGAAAGTACCCAGCAACTACTACCCTATTTAGGGCAATACATAAAGTTGGGTGTAAAGAATGTGTTGTGTACGGATATACATAAAGATGGAATGCTGCAAGGACCTTCCATAGAGTTGTATAAGGAGATAATGTCAAACTATCCAGAGTTGCACTTGATTGCAAGTGGTGGAGTGAGTTCTTTGGACGACATTCATCAACTAAATGATGCGGGAATTCCTGCAGTGGTATTTGGTAAAGCTCTTTATGAAGGGCGTTTTACATTGAAAGAATTGGTAACTTCATTCAGTTGAGAAATTATAGTATCTATTTTAATAGTAAAAACAAATAAAGAAAACGTGTTAGCAAAAAGAATAATACCTTGTTTGGATATCAAAGACGGATTGACAGTGAAGGGTACAAACTTTGTTAATCTGAGAACGGCAGGAGACCCTGTTGAATTGGGACATGCATATAGTGAACAGGGGGCTGATGAATTGGTGTATTTGGATATTACAGCCAGTCATGAAGGACGTAAGACCTTCACTGAATTGGTGGGGCGTATTGCTGCAACTATCAATATACCATTTACTGTAGGTGGAGGTATCAATGAATTGGCCGATGTGGACCGTTTGTTGAATGCCGGTGCCGATAAAGTGAGTATCAATTCTGCTGCACTGCGTCGTCCGGAGTTGATTGACGAGATTGCACGTTATTTCGGGAGTCAGGTTTGTGTGGTGGCTATTGATGCTAAAGAGGATGCTATGGGATGGAAATGTTACATGAATGGCGGACGCATTCCTACGGAACGTTCTCTTTTTAATTGGGCACGTGAAGTCAATGAGCGTGGTGCTGGTGAAATTTTATTTACTAGTATGAATCATGATGGTGTGAAGACCGGATTTGCTAATGAGGCACTTGCCCAATTGGCAGATGAAGTATCCATACCCGTAATTGCTTCAGGAGGAGCAGGCACTATGGAGCATTTTCGTGATGCTTTTACACAGGGAAAAGCAGATGCGGCATTAGCTGCAAGTGTTTTTCATTTCGGAGAAATAGCAATTCCCGAATTAAAATCGTATCTTTGCGCCCAAGGTATTGAAGTGAGAAAAAACTCGTAAATCTGTAAACTAAAATAAACTCATAAATATATGGAATTGGATTTTGAAAAAATGGGTGGACTTGTTCCTGCCATCATACAAGATAATTACACTAAAAAGGTTTTGATGTTAGGCTTCATGAATAAAGAAGCACTTGATAAAACGATAGAAACTGGTAAGGTGACTTTTTTCAGCCGTACAAAAAATCGCCTTTGGACAAAAGGGGAAGAGAGCGGAAATTTCTTGAATGTAGTTTCCATAAAAGAGGATTGTGACAAAGACACCCTGTTGATTATGGTGAATCCTGTTGGCCCTGTGTGTCACAAAGGAACTGACACATGTTGGGGAGAAGTGAATGATGAACCTATCATGTTTTTGAGCTATTTGCAGGATTTTATTTCCAAACGATACGAGGAAATGCCTGAAAAATCATATACTACTTCCTTGTTTCAAGCAGGAATCAACCGTATGGCCCAAAAGGTGGGAGAAGAAGCCGTGGAGACTGTAATTGAAGCTACTAATGGAACAGATGACCGACTCATCTACGAGGCTTCGGATATGATTTATCATCTAATCGTATTGTTGACGAGCAAAGGTATGCGTATTGAGGATTTGGCAACAGAGTTGAAAAAAAGACATAAATAATCTTCTAATATAAATATAATAAAGGTGGAAACAACGGGGAATAATTCTGAAAGACGACTGATTGATTATCGTCATGTGACGGTGAATCAGCAAGAACTTTGTATTCTTGAAAATATTGATTTTCATTTGGATGCAGGAGAGTTTGTCTATCTAATCGGAAAAGTTGGCTCAGGTAAAACTTCGTTGTTGAGAACTTTCTATTCGGAGTTGGCATTGCATGACGGAGAGGCCTGGGTATTGGGATATAATATGTTGACTATCAAACGTAAGCATATACCTGCGTTACGCCGTAAGTTGGGCATTGTTTTTCAAGATTTTCAATTGCTAATAGATCGTACGGTTACTGAAAATCTAGATTTTGTTTTGCGAGCTACAGGATGGAAAAACAAGTTAGCGCGTGAGAATCGGATTAATGAGGTATTGGAGTTGGTGGGTATGTCAACTAAGGGATATAAACTTCCTCATCAGTTGTCTGGCGGTGAACAACAACGTATTGTCATAGCACGTGCCATACTGAATAATCCGGAAATTATTTTGGCTGATGAGCCTACTGGTAATTTAGACATTGAAACAAGTCGGCATATTGTGGAATTATTGCGCGATATCTCTTCTAGAGGTACAGCTGTGGTCATGACTACCCATAATCTGCAATTGTTGCAAGAGTATCCGGGTATCGTATATCGTTGTGACAAACACCAAATAGAAGATGTAACAGGTGAGTACAATGTAATTGCTCAAGAAGCATCATTTCAACCTGAGAATTCATGACAAAAATAAGTAATAAATAGATTTAAAGTAAGAATTTTTAAGAATGAAAGTTTTAAAGTTTGGAGGAACTTCCGTTGGCTCTGCCGAGCGGATGAAAAGCGTTGCCAAGTTGATTTCTGATGGTGACAAGAAGATTGTGGTTCTTTCGGCCATGTCTGGTACAACCAATACACTGGTAGAAATCTCAGATTATCTGTACAAAAAGAATCCCGATGGAGCCAACGATGTCATCAACAAACTGGAGCAGAAATATAAACAGCATCTCAAAGAATTGTTCACTTCTGATGAGTTCCGTCAGAAGACACAAGAAGTGCTTGATGGAGTATTTGCTTCAATACGTTCGTACACGAAAGACCTCTTTACCTTGTTTGAAGAAAAGGTCGTGTTGGCTCAAGGCGAATTAATGTCAACAAACATGATGACCAATTATCTTCAAGAGCAGGGGCTAAAGGCTGTGCTTATCCCTGCGCTTGAGTATATGCGTACAGACAAGAATGCTGAGCCTGATCCTGTTTATATTCGTGAAAAACTGGCTATTCAATTAGAAAAATATCCCGATGCGGACATTTATATTACTCAGGGATTCATTTGTCGCAATGCCTATGGTGAAATAGATAATTTGCAACGTGGAGGAAGCGACTATACAGCATCGCTTATAGGTGCAGCCGTAGATGCTACAGAAATACAGATTTGGACCGATATTGACGGTATGCATGATAATGATCCTCGTGTGGTAGATCATACCTCACCTGTGCGTCAACTGAACTTTGATGAGGCTGCCGAGTTGGCTTATTTTGGCGCCAAAATCCTGCATCCCACTTGTATTCAGCCTGCTAAATATGCCAATATACCTGTGCGTTTGTTGAATACAATGGATCCTACAGCTCCAGGTACCATGATTTCCAACGATACTGAATATGGAAGAATCAAAGCGGTTGCGGCAAAGGAGAATATTACAGCGATAAAAATCAAATCAAGCCGCATGTTGCTCGCTCATGGTTTCTTGCGTAAAGTTTTTGAAATATTTGAAAGTTACCAGACTTCGATTGATATGGTATGTACTTCTGAAGTAGGAGTCAGCATGTCTATTGACAATACCAAACATTTGGGCGAAATTATTGCTGATTTGAAGAAATATGGTACTGTAACAGTGGATGAAGGCATGTGTATCATTTGTGTGGTGGGAGACCTGACATGGGAAAACATCGGTTTCGAAACCTTAGCAATGAAGGCCATGAAAGATATTCCTGTCCGCATGGTTTCGTATGGTGGAAGTAATTA
The DNA here is from genome assembly GCA_045647865.1 of Phocaeicola sp. Lineage (GTDB taxonomy): Bacteria > Bacteroidota > Bacteroidia > Bacteroidales > Bacteroidaceae > Phocaeicola_A. Next base: position 16,475 of record JAZRMW010000038.1, on the reverse strand, counting down.
TAATATCTCTTTTCTTATTCGCGAAGCAGACAAGAAGCGTGCTCTCCAAAGTTTGAGTGACACACTTTTTAATCAGAAATAAATATTGAATATATAGCTGGCAGGCTGATGGGTTAATTCTTAGTTTGAATTGAACATGTCAAGCTTGTCAGTTTTTTATAATACAAGAATGAAAGGTACATTTCCTATAGAGCGTTTCAAGGAGTTGCGTACTCCTTTTTACTATTACGACACTACCCTTTTGCAACATACTTTGGATACGATTATTCGAGAGGCTGGACGTTACGAAAATTTTAGTGTGCACTATGCTGTCAAGGCCAATGCAAATCCTAAAGTTTTGTCTATCATCCGCCAAAGTGGATTGGGGGCCGATTGTGTGAGTGGAGGTGAAGTGAAGGCTGCATTGAAAGCTGGTTTCCCAGCCAATAGAGTTGTATATGCGGGTGTGGGAAAAAGCGATTGGGAGATTGAATTGGGGTTGGAAAATGATATTTTCTGCTTCAATGTAGAATCTGTGCCTGAATTGGAGGTTATCAATGAGTTGGCTGCCAATCGTGGTAAAGTTGCCCATGTAGCTTTCCGAATCAATCCTAATGTAGGTGCACACACACACGCCAACATCACTACCGGATTGGCAGAAAATAAGTTTGGTATTGCTATGGAAGATATGGATCATGTCATAGATTTGGCAAACAGACTTTCGCATGTCAAGTTTGTTGGACTTCATTTTCACATTGGTAGTCAAATTTTGGACATGAGTGATTTTGTGGCATTGTGTAATCGAGTAAACGAATTGCAAGAGCATTTAGTGCAGCGCCATGTCATAGTAGAGCACATCAATGTTGGAGGTGGGCTTGGTATAGAATATCAGTATCCTGACCGGCAGGCAGTTCCCAATTTCGCAGAATATTTTGCTACCTATCATAAGCATTTGAAACTTTATCCAGGACAAACTCTTCATTTCGAATTAGGACGTGCTGTAGTGGGACAATGTGGCTCTCTTATTACCCGTGTGCTTTATGTTAAGCAAGGAGCTCATAAGCAGTTTGCCATTGTTGATGCCGGAATGACTGACCTTATCCGTCCTGCCCTCTATCAAGCTTATCATAAAATTGAGAACTTGACAAGTGAGGAACCCTTGGAAACTTATGATGTTGTAGGCCCTATTTGTGAATCAAGCGATGTTTTCGGCAAGGCTATCGACCTTAATCGTTGTCAGCGTGGTGATTTGTTTGCGCTTCGTTCTGCTGGAGCTTATGGTGAAATTATGGCTTCGAAATACAATTGTCGCGAACTCCCTATCGGATATTTGTCTGATGAACTATAAGACAAAATAAGGTTGATAGCACATGCTGCTATCCCCTCTGCCCTGCCCCCCTCTCATCAAGAGTGTATGTTGATCAATTATCAAAATTTCAGTATTCATGATGGAGAGGGGGGATTTCTACCTTCTTGATGATTTAGCAATAGAAATGTTAATGATACCTTATATCCTTTAGCTTTTTCTTAGGAATCGCACAAAAGTTTTTTATTTGTGCAATTTTATAAATCATTTCTTTGCTGTATAAAGAAAAGTTCTATATATTTGCACAATCTAAGCAAAATTGTGCAATTATGGAAAATAGTTTTATTGGTTATATAGAGCGTTCTCTAAAGAAAAATTGGGATCTTGATGCCCTTACCGACTACAATGGAAGTACTCTTCAGTACAAAGATGTAGCGCGTAAAATTGAAAAGTTACACATCCTGATGGCTGAAAGTGGTGTGGAGAAAGGTGATAAAATCGCTATTTGTGGACGAAATTCTTCACATTGGGGAGTCTCATTTTTAGCAACTATCACTTATGGAGCTGTAGCAGTACCTATCCTTCATGAGTTTACTCCTGAAATCGTACACAATATTGTAAACCATTCTGATGCTAAATTCATGTTTGTGGGTGATGCAGTATGGCCAACCCTTGATGCTGAGCAGATGCCAGGTTTGCAGGGTATCATTTTGGTGAATGATTTTTCAGTGTTGGTAAGTCGTTCCGAGAAATTGACTTATGCACGTGAACATTTAAATGAGATGTTCGGTCATAAATATCCTAAAAACTTCCGTATTGAACACATCAAGTACAAATATGAGGCATCGCCTGACCAATTGGCTCTTATCAACTACACGTCAGGTAGTACAGGTTTGTCAAAAGGTGTAATGTTGCCCTTCCGTGCATTGAAATCCAATATTGATTTTGCGTATGAAGCGTTGGATATGAAGGCTGGTAGTAGTGTCGTTTCTATGCTTCCTATGGCTCACATGTATGGGTTGGCTTTTGAATTTTTGTATGAATTCTGCAAAGGTTGCCATGTCTTTTTCCTCACTCGTGTGCCTAGTCCGAAAATCATCTTTCAGGCATTTGCAGATGTAAAACCTCATCTTGTAATAGCAGTACCTTTGATTATTGAAAAGATCATTAAGAAGTCTGTACTTCCTAAGTTGCAGACTCCGACTATGAAAATTCTGTTGAAAGTACCTATTATCAATGATAAGATCAAGGCTTCAGTGCGTCAGAAAGTCATTGATGCATTTGGTGGTCGTTTCTACGAAATTGTTGTGGGGGGTGCTGCCTTCAATCAAGATGTGGAAAAATTCCTTCGTATGATAGATTTCCCTTATACCGTTGGTTATGGTATGACTGAATGCGCTCCGCTCATCTGTTATGAAGATTGGACGAAATTCAAGATGGCGTCGTGTGGAAAAGCTGTACCTCGTATGGAAGTGAAGGTGCTTAGTCCTGATCCTAAAAATATTGTAGGTGAAATTGTGTGTCGTGGTGAAAACGTGATGCTCGGTTATTATAAAAATGAAGAGGCTACACGTGAAGCTATTGATGCCGAAGGATGGTTGCACACTGGTGATTTGGGCGTGATTGATGCAGAGGGCAATGTCACTATTAAGGGTCGTTCAAAGAATATGCTTCTCAGCGCATCTGGTCAAAATATTTATCCAGAAGAAATTGAAGATAAGTTGAACAATCTGAACTATGTCTCCGAAAGCATAATCATTCAGAAGAATGAGAAATTGGTAGCACTAATCCATCCTGATTACGATGAATTGGCTGCAAACAACATTGCAGAAGCTGATATTGACCAACTGATGCAAGCAAACATTGATGAGTTGAATACTATGATTCCCAACTATTCTAAGGTTACACGATATATCATCATGAAAGAAGAATTTGAAAAGACTCCGAAGAAGAGTATCAAGCGCTTCCTCTACCAAAATGTTGGTGATTGAGGTTAAAATTGTTTAAAGTTTTGTTTTCATAGTATAACTGTAAAAAGTTAGTAATTTGTTTCATAAATTGTGTAAAGGGAAAGCCCCTATACATGCCGATGTGAATCGTGATGTATGGGGGGTCCTTGATTTCTATACGATATAAGAAACGTCGTTGAAAAGTATATCCCAATAATACCTTTAAAATCGATTAGGTTCCTCAGCTAAATCAAAGAAAAATTATCAGCTAACAGATTTTGGTAAAACACTCCTTATATCGAATTCACGTTATATAATCTTCTTTTATTGGCCAGTTTTTATCCCTTATTCAAATTTGATGGATTTAGCAGGTTTTATGCGTGAAATCAGTAAAGAAGGGCCAATGAGCATTGATACGGATGTAACAAATGTCAATGTGTTAAGAATCAACATTGCAGGAATGTTTATCAGTATTGGTACAGCATTCACGTAATAGGTCTCAGGATCGAGTTTCACGACATTAGTCATTTGTTGTATTAAGCATAATCCGATACCGATGATATTTCCTAATAGAAGTCCTTTGCCTATAAGGAGCATCGCAAAAATGAGGAATATCTGTCGTATAGTATAATTCGTAGCTCCCAAAGCTTTGAGTACACCAATCATATTAGTACGTTCAAGAATGAGAATCAGAAGTCCTGAAATCATTGTGAAACCTGCTACTCCAATCATCAAGATAAGTATAACAAGCACGTTTGTGTCCAATACATCTAACCAAGCGAAGATGGATGGATAAAGTTGTTCGATATTTTGTGCCAAATAGGCATTTCCGTATAAATCAGTTTGTCGGTTGATGATTTTTCCTAATTGGTCGCTACAATCATCCAATGATGCGTTTGGATGAATGGCTACTTCCATTCCGCTGATCAATTGCTTGTCTTTCCAATTGTTTAGTCTGTTAGCAGTGTAGATATCTGTGATGAGGAATCTGTTGTCATATTCCGCAAAGTTTGTCTGATAGATACCTTTGATTGTAAATCGGCGTGCGCGTACATTTTCTTGGATGAAATAAGTGTTTATGCGTTCCCCAATTTTTAATCCCATTTTGTCGGCCAATGTTTTTGATATGAGAATTTCTCCTGAGGAAACCGTATCTGTAAATTGTGGGATGGATCCCTCTATCAGATGTCTGGCCAAAAAAGTGGTGTCATACTCCTGAGCTATTCCTTTCAAAATGACACCTTGGAAGTGTTCATCTGTTTTCAACATGCCAGGTTTGTTCGTGTAGCGTTGTACATGGCTGATGCCAGATGATGCTTGGCGTATGATTTCTTGGATACTGTCGTTTCCGACGATGGGGCGTGTTTCGTAAAGATTGTTGCTACGGCTATAGTTTGCCACTTGTATCTCTGCATTGAAGCCTGTCACTTTCTCCTTGACTTTCTGCTTGAATCCCAAGGCGATGGCAATGGAGAGTATCATGATGGCCATTCCGATGACGATACCTGTCAATGCTATAGTGATGGCAGGCTTGGACACACGCCCTCCTTCGGGGGTATCATTTCTATAAATTCGTCGAGCGATGAAGAGAGGGAAAAACAAGGTGGATGAGGATTTATTATATTATGATTTTTATTTAGGATTTAAAGGATGAAGAAGTTCAGGAGTACAGAAAATAGCTTTCCATAATATTTGGCAAGCAGAAATGTTATCTGTACTCCTGTAACTTTAGTAGTATCAGAACTATAGGAACTTAATCTCTTGTTCTCTTTTAGAGAGTTCTACCTGGATAAGCTTCAAGGGCTTTACGAAGGACAAACAAGGCACGTACGAGGTCGTCCTTCTTCAATACGTAGGCAATACGCACTTCATCGCGTCCGGCTCCTGGAGTTGTGTAAAATCCACTGGCAGGTGCCATCATCACGGTTTCACCTTCATACTCGAATTCAGAAAGACACCAAGCGCAGAATTTCTCAGAATCATCCACTGGTAATTTGGCAACCGTGTAGAAGGCTCCCATGGGGATTGGTGAATACACGCCTGGTATGCGGTTTAATCCATCAATTAGGCATTTGCGTCGCTCCACATATTCATCGTATGTTTCGCGTAGATATTCATCCGATGCATCAAGTGAGGCTTCGGCTGCTATCTGTCCGATGAGTGGAGGACTCAGGCGGGCTTGGCAGAATTTCATCACCGCCTTGCGAACCTCCTCGTTCTTTGTGATTAGTGCACCAATGCGGATACCGCATTCGCTGTATCGCTTGGATACGGAGTCAATGAGTACTACGTTATTTTCAATGCCCTCCAAATGGCACGCCGAGATGTAAGGAGACCCCGTGTAGATGAATTCGCGGTACACTTCGTCTGAGAAGAGGTAAAGGTCATACTTCTTTACCAAATCGCGGATTTGGTTCATCTCGCGACGTGTATAGAGGTATCCTGTTGGGTTGTTAGGGTTACAGATAAGTATGGCTTTCGTACGCTCGTTGATGAGTTCCTCGAATTTTTCCACTTTTGGAAGTGAGAATCCCTCTTCGATAGTCGTTGTGATGGTGCGGATGACTGCACCGGCCGAGATTGCAAAAGCCATGTAGTTGGCATATGCAGGTTCTGGGACGATGATTTCGTCGCCAGGGTTCAGGCACGACAGGAAGGCGAACAATACTGCTTCCGAGCCACCTGTAGTGATGATAATGTCATCGGCTGTCAGGTTAATGTCGAATTTCTTGTAGTATCCTGTCAGTTTCTCGCGATAGCTTCGGTATCCTTGGCTTGGGCTATATTCCAACACTTTGCGATCGACATTGCGTATAGCTTCGATGGCTACTTGTGGAGTTGGCAGGTCTGGTTGACCGATATTAAGGTGATACACATGTGTGCCGCGAGCTTTAGCGGCATCAGCCAAAGGGGCAAGCTTTCTGATAGGTGATGCGGGCATCTCTTGTCCGCGAACCGATATGGTGGGCATAATTTGCTCTTTTTGTTGTTTTTGGTTTAAAATCAAACGAGCTGCAAAGATAAAACTAAAGTTTTACCCATGCAAAAATTATGTCGGATAATTGTTCTATGTAAGGAGTAAATTCGGAAATTATTCGAAATTCTAATATTCTTTCTTCCGTTTTTTTGTGTCAACCGAAATAAAATGGTTATTTTTGCCACTCATTTTTCATCACATCAGCAAATTTGAACGAATGATAACGGGTAAACGTAACCGTGAAGATGAACTTCTTACAAGTGCTTATCTGACCGAAACTCATAAGCTGTTGACTGAAGGCCGGCGCACATTATCGCATCGGTTAAAATCTCAGTATGCCTATAATGAAGCGTGTATTGAAGCTTTTAGAGAGGATATAGTGCTGTTTCGAGGGTTGAGCCATCCTAACATGTTGGGATATACAGATGTAGAGACAGAAGAAGAGGGCATGAGGAGTATTGTATTGGAGTCGGTCAATGGTGTGACGCTGGAAACTTATCTTTTTGATAATCCATCGTTCGTTACCGATGTGGCAGAGATGGAGCGTATTGTCAACGAAGTAATGGATGTTCTTGCCTATTTGCACAAACAAGGAGTATGTCATCTTGACCTTCATCCACGTAACATTCTTTTGACCAAGAGCGGACATACGGTAAAGTTGACAAATCCTCTTTTTGCTTATGCTCATTTGATTCATCCCCTTTCCTTAGCGCCGAATGGTTATGTCGCTCCCGAATGGTTTTCGCAGATGGTGGTTGCCGACCCTATCCGTAGCGATATCTATTCTTTGGGAAGCCTAATTGAATATCTCTATGATATGGGCACTCTCCCCTATCGTTACCGTCGTGTGGTCAAACTTGCCAAGAGTCCTGATCCCTTGCTTCGTCCTGCAGGTATCAAGGCTTTCCGTCGCATTGTCTCCCAAGCCCGCAGGGTACAGTTGGTCGCCAAGGGAATCCTGTGCATCGTCATGACGTTGCTTGTCTGTATGGGGATTTTTGCGCTGACCACCTCCTCGCCAGAAGATGAGATTCACTTTATTCCATCGACGTCGGACAACACTTATATTTATGATTCCATCAGCGGACAAGAGTATTACCTCAACGACTCTGCCATGGCCGTACGCAATGCAATGATGGAGCGCCAGCAGGAGGAAATGATGAAAGTATATGACCGCAAGGTGAGCGATATCTTTAAGAAAACCTTCCGTAAGAAGGCCGAACCTATCATCTACGAGATTTACACTGAAAGCCATATTGAAGACCAATCCAGTGCACTTCCATATGCCACTAGGCGCGGGATGAAGCAACTATTGGAAATACAGGAAGAGTTGTCGGAACAATACGGAATTGATCCTGCTACCTCAGCCAGTGTGGCCGCATCCATCATTGACGAACTTACTCGCCAGTGCATGAAGGATTTGCAACGGATGAAGTGAGATATGCATGAGTATAAAAGTAAGTAAATTAATAATAATAGCTTAAATAATAGATAATTATGACTTGGTTTGAATGCAAAATCCGTTATGAAAAGACCATGGAGAACGGCATGGTAAAGAAAGTAACAGAACCTTACTTGGTTGATGCCCTCAGTTTTACAGAGGCTGAAGCACGTATTATCGAAGAAATGAAGCCCTTCATCAGTGGTGAGTTTACTGTGAGCGACATCAAGCGTGCCAATTATAGCGAACTCTTTTTCAGTGATGAAGAGGCGGCCGACCGTTGGTTCAAGTCAAAACTTCTCTTTATTACCCTTGACGAGAAAAGTGGCAATGAAAAGAAAGTGGCATCCAATGTCCTTATTCAGGCTTCAGACTTGCGTGATGCAGTAAAGAAATTGGACGAAGGCATGAAGGGTTCTATGGCCGATTATGAAATTGCTTCCATGGCTGAAACAGCTATCATGGATGTTTACCGTTATGAAGTGGAGCCGGATGTAAAGCCTGAATTTCCAGAAGCTTGAGGCGCGTAGTTCTTGGTAATTGAAAACGTGTAAATGAACGTATGACCATTCAAGAAAATATTCGCGAAATACTCTCTACCCTACCCGAAGGTGTTCGGTTGGTAGCCGTGTCGAAATATCATCCTGTAGAAGCCTTGAAGGAGGCTTACGATGGTGGGCAACGTATTTTTGGTGAAAGTAAAGTGCAAGAGATGACGGCCAAGCATGAACAGCTTCCTGCCGATATCCAATGGCATTTTATTGGCCATTTGCAAACCAACAAGGTGAAGTACATCGCACCTTATGTTGCTCTCATCCATGGTGTTGACAGCTACAAACTCCTTTGCGAAATCAATAGGCAAGGTCAGCGTGTGGGGCGCATTATTCCTTGTCTCCTCCAATTACATGTGGCACAGGAGGAGACCAAGTTTGGGTTTTCTCCTGATGAATGCCTTGCGATGCTCTCTGAAGGCGAATGGCGTACTCTCCCCTATGTCAGTATTCGTGGCATTATGGGCATGGCCAGCAATACAGATGACATAGAACAGGTTCGCCGAGAGTTTGCCACTTTGGGAAAGTTCTTCTCTCAAGTCAAGGAACTCTATTTTTCAGATAAGGAACTTTTTTGCGAACTATCCATGGGGATGAGTGACGATTATCCCATTGCGATAGAAGAAGGAAGTACTCTTGTCCGCGTTGGTAGTCGGATTTTTGGAGAAAGAATTTAAAAAAAATAAAGAATAATCCCCATAACCCTTCCTCTGGTTATGGGGATTATTTCTTTTTATTCTATTCAGAGTTGTCGTGTGCTACACGTGGCAAACATAGAACTCCTGTCGCTTGTTAGTTTTTACTCTTCCTCCTGATTGAGGTCAACGGCAAAGTTCACTCGTTTGCCCGATGGCATGATACCTGTGATGAAGAGTACCTGTTCGGGCGATTGTGAAGCATTCTTCAGCACATCTTCCAAATCGGACACTTTGCGAAGAGGTTGGTTGTTGGCCTTCAGAAGAATGACCCCTTTGCGGATGCCTGCATCCTTCATCTTGCCATCGCTGACACCTGTCACTTGGAGACCATAGCCGAGGTTGAGCTGGCGCTTGAGTTCGTCGGGCAATTCCTTGAAAGCTGCTCCGAGGAGGTCCATGTCAACGTTTTTGACAACCTTGGTGTTGCCTTGTGCATTTTTCAGCTCAACAGTGATGGTCTTCTCTTTCTTGTCGCGGATGAGTTTGACCTTCACCTTGTCGCCTGGACGATGTTTGGCCAGCTCCTCTTGAAGTTCAGCCATTGTCTTGACAGATTTATTGTCGATACCTGTAATGACATCGTCGGTTTGGATGTCGGCAGCAGCTGCAGATCCTCCTTCAACGACTTCCTTAATCCATACTCCATCAATGACTCCCAGTTCTTCAGCCTTTTTCTTCATTTCTTCATCAAAGTGTTCGTTCAATCCGCGTCCTCTGATGCCGAGAAGGGCTCGTTGTACGGTGCCATATTCTTTGAGGTCAGTCACAACTTTGGTCATGATGCTGGTGGGGATGGCAAATCCGTAACCTGCGTATGCTCCAGTGGGAGAAGAGAGTACTGCGTTGATACCTACCAATTCGCCAGCGGCATTCACCAGAGCGCCACCGCTATTTCCTTGGTTGATGGCAGCATCCGTTTGGATGAACGATTCAATACCATTGTTATATACACCCAGCGAGCGTGCCTTGGCGCTGACGATACCTGCGGTGACGGTTGAGGTCAAGTTGAAGGGATTTCCCACGGCAAGCACCCATTCACCAATCTTCAAGGCTTCGCTATCACCTATGGGGATGGTGGGCAGGTCGTCATCAGATTCAATTTTAACAAGTGCTAAATCGGTGTTGGGGTCGGTGCCGATGATGCGTCCCACATATTCGCGGTTATCATTGAGTTTCACACTGATTTCGTCTGCTCCTTCGATGACATGGTTGTTGGTGACGATGTATCCGTCGGTAGAGATAATGACACCCGATCCAAATCCTACGCGTGGTTGGGTCTGAACCTGGCGTTGGCGTCCGCCTCCGTAAGGATTTCCAAAGAAGAAATCAAAGATATCCATAGGTTGTTGAACCGTCTGAACCTTACCCAATTGGGTCGATTTAATGTGCACTACGGCATTGACGGATGCTTCGGCAGCTTTGGTGAGGTCAATAGCTCCTCCTCGTGAACCACTGAACACGGTTGGCAATAGTTGGGTTGTTTGTGGAAATTGTTGGGTAAACGATGTTGTTTCCCTTTCTTCCGGTTGCAACATATAGGTGGTTACTCCGGCAACGGTAGCACTCATCAAGGCTACGGCGATGAATTTTCCTACGGTTTTAGTTGTCTGTTTCATACCTTAATATCGTTTAAATTGTTAATTCATACTTTAGGTTTAACATTTTTCGAAAGCAAAAGTAGGAACAAAAATGCATTATCGGATGCTTTGGCACGCTTTTTTGTCCACTTTTAACAAAGCATGCTATTTGCTTAACAGCCATTAAACGCTGAAAGGTTTGTTTTTACATTTATTCAACAAACTCTTGCCATTCTATGTTTATATATAAATTAAAGTTGTATCTTTGCACCTCGAAAGCAGTCGGACGGTCTGTCGCTGGCACTTCTTTCGGGAGGTGAAAGAGGAAAGTCCGGGCAACATAGGGCATCCCACTTGTTAACGGCAAGCAATCCGCGAGGGTTGAGTAGTGGAGAAGAAAATAACCGCCTCTTTTCGGAGAGGTAAGGGTGAGAAGGTGAGGCAAGAGCTCACCAGTCGTGTGGTGACACACGGGCTGTCTGCCTTGGGAGTTGTAAGAGCATGTAAACCGGCGTTTGAGGGTAGCCCGCCCGAGCCGGAGGGTAGCTCGCTAGAGCCGGTTGGTGACAAACGGTGTAGATAAATGACAGACGCCTTCGCTCTTTGGCAAGGTACAGAACCCGGCTTATAGGCCGACTGCTTTCATTTTCTTTTTTTTGAATAAGCGCACCCTATCCCTGCTTTTTCCTAAAAGAGGGTGGAGTGAAAATAGTTAAACGATATACTTCCCCACCCTTATTGGAGGGACAAAAAGTGGGGGACTTATATGGCCCATGAAACTGATAATGACCTTTAAAGACCTTCGCAATTTCCTCGATGAGGAGATTTGGCGTGTGACGAAAGAGGATGTCAATCCCCTGACCTATCGTTTTTATAACATTCTGAAAGTATTGATGCTGACGGTTCAGCGCTTCATGCGCGACCGCATTGTGCAACGCGCTTCAGCACTCACCTATAGTACGCTGCTTTCCATCGTGCCTATTTTAGCCATTCTGTTTGCCATTGCCCGTGGGTTTGGTTTTGCCAATCTTATGGAAATGCAGATTCGCCAAGGATTCGAGGGTCAGAGCCTGGTGGTGGAGACATTGCTCGGATGGATAGATTCTTATCTCGAGCATGCTCAAAGTGGAGTATTCATTGGAGTGGGTCTTGTGATGTTGCTTTGGACGGTGCTCACCTTGACGGACAATATCGAGCGCAACTTCAATCAGATATGGCAAGTGAAGAAGCCGAGGAGTGTTTTCCGTAAGATTACAGACTATTTCTCCATCTTTCTGCTCCTCCCCATACTCATCGTCATTTCGGGTGGTATTTCGGTCTTTATGACCACTATGCTGAAGAATTTCGAGCAATTTGCGTTGATGGCTCCCTTCGTGAAGTTCCTCATCCGCTCCATTCCCTTTGCTTTCACCTCCATGATGCTGATTGCCCTCTACGTGTTCATGCCCAATACGAAGGTGAAGCTTCGCAATGCCTTTCTTCCCGGTATTGTGGCGGGTATAGCCTTCCAATTCTTGCAATACTTCTATATCAATAGTCAGATATGGGTGGCCAATTACAATGCCATCTACGGCTCTTTTGCGGCCATTCCGATGTTTCTTCTTTGGACACAGATTTCATGGTGCATCTGCCTCTTTGGTGCTCAGCTTGCCTATGCAAGCCAAAATGTGGAGACCTATAACTTCGAGAAGGATGCAAGCAACATCAGCCGACGTTATCATGATTTCCTCTGCATCTTGTTGATGAGCGCCGTGTGCAAGCGTTTTGCGCGGGGCGAACATCCCTATACGGCCGATGAACTTTCGCGTATGCATCGTATTCCTATCCGCATAGTGAATGAAATCATCTACGAACTTCAAGACCTCGAATTGCTTTATCCTGTATCAGAGGATGAGAAGAGCGATACAACTCTTTATCTCCCTGCCGAGGACACCACACGCCTTAGCGTACGCGAGGTGTTGAAGCGCATAGACACGGATGGCTCTGAGAACTTCAAGATTGACCACACGGGTGAATACAGCCACGAGTGGCAAACCCTTGCACGTGCCAAGGAGGCTTATTATCGCGAGAGCGAGGTGTTGTTGAAGGATTTGTAATTTCTTCAGGAGAGTTTTTTTAAGGAGTGCAGGAGTGCAGGAGTGACGCTTCGCTTAGGAGTGCAGACGATAGTGCTGCTTGCATGGTGTCTCCCTCCTCTAATTTTTCAGACGCGGATTCTTCGCTTTCGCCCACTAATTTTTTAGACGCGGATGACGCGGATGACGCGGATTTTTTCTGTTTCTCAGAGTCAAAACTATTGTCTGGACTCCTGAACTCCTGAAACTCCTGAACTTCTGAAGAACTATTGTCTACCCTCCTGCCTTCTACACTCCTTAGAGTCGAAACTATTGTCTGAACTCCTGAACTTCTGCAACTCCTGAACTCCTGAAATCTATTGTCTGAACTCCTGCCCCCCTCAAGAGTATTTATTATACGCCACCACCTTTTCCTTCGGTTTGCGCACTTTGGGCTTCTTTGGCTTCAAAGAATATCCTATGGTGATGTCGAGCAAGAGGCGTTTCTTTTGAGGAATGCCTACAAGCTCTTTAATACCTTTTTCGTCGAACCATCCGAGTATGCACGAGCCGAGTCCTTCTGATTCAGCGGCCAGGCAGATGTGTGAAGCAGCTATGCCTATATCTACGAGTGGGAAATACTTGTCCTTGATTTTGCTTCCGAGGAGAGAGGTGACATTCATGCTCTCCTCCACGATGAGGATATGTACGGGTGCATCCTTGGCAAACTTGTTCATGCCAAGGCCAGCGGAGGCTTTGCCTACCTTTATGGCCAATTCGGGGTCGGTCACCACCACAAACTTCCAAGGTTGGGCATTGCAGGCCGAGGGAGCCAAGCGGGCAGCTTCCAGGATACGCTCCAGTTTCTCTGGCTCTACGGGGCGGTTCTTGTCATACGCACGATCGCTCTGACGGGCTTTGACTAATTCTAAGAAATCCATTTCTTCTAATTGTGAATCATGAATTGTGAATTATGAGTTACCATGCGGATTCTGTGACTTCCACATCATAATTTATAATTCAAAATTCAGAATTAGTATTGGTTAATCCTGCTGATATATTTGCCAATGATGTCGAACTCTATGTTCACACGGCTACCCACTTTGAAAGCATGGAAGTTGGTGTGCTCGTAGGTGTAGGGGATGATAGCCACTTGGAAGGTGTCGTCCGTGGGGTTGCACACCGTCAGGCTTACACCATTTACTGTCACTGACCCTTTATCTACGGTCAAGTATCCGCGACGGGCCATCTCCTTGTCAAACGTATATTTGAAAGTGAAGTACCAGCTACCCTCTGCATCGTCGATGGCAATGCACTCTGCCGTCTGGTCAACGTGACCCTGCACGATGTGTCCGTCCAACCGTCCGTTCATCATCATCGAGCGCTCTACGTTCACCTCGTCACCTACGTTCAGCAGGCCGAGGTTCGACCGTTCGATGGTCTCCTTCATGGCCGTCACCGTGTAGGTGCCGTTCTCAATCTTCACTACCGTCAGGCACACTCCGTTGTGTGCCACGCTTTGGTCAATCTTCAGTTCGTCCACAAACGAACATTTCATCGTCAGGTGCAGGTTCTCCTGCTCCTTCACCAGTGCCACCACGGTGGCTGTTTCTTCTACTATTCCTGAAAACATATATGTTGTCTGTTCTTATAATCCGTTATCTTTCAATATGAGTTGCAATTCCTTATCCGTAATATTCTCGCGTTCGGATTTGTCGTAGATGGTCAATAGTTTGACGTCATAATCTTCAGCAGTGAATATCACTGTATAAGTAATAACCCGTGCTCCACCGCGTTTGCCTTTCCCTTTGGCTGTGATGGCCATTCTTATCTTGCGCAGGTTGTTCCCTAAATCTGTGCCGATAAGCGGATTGCTTCGGAGTTCGTCCAACAAATCAGCATAATCCTGTTTGATGGATTAATACTTTTTTGCCAGGCGCTTCAGCTCTTTAGCGAACTGGGGAGAATAAGTGATATTACAGTTCATTGAGTAACTCTTCAGCAGGTTTGAACTCCAGCTTTCCGTCCATCTGTGCCTTCAATTCCTTGCACGCCTCGTCGAACCCCGCCAGTATTTCGGCCTTGGTATAATAGTGTGCAGGCTCTTCTGCTGCGATGGAGAGGGTTGCATTTCCCTCTTTCTCGCGTTCCTTCACCAATTCCTTGATGTAGGCCAACACCTTGTCCATATAGCTCTTTTCGTCGGCAATATAGCTTAGCTGACGGAAGATTTCGGCATTCAATTCCATTGTAGTCATACGAGTATTCTCCTATATCTTGTAAATATCGTGGCAAAGATAGTGAATTTTGTTCAGAATCCTCTCTTGCCACATGAATTTCGCATTCTTTTTATAATGAATAGGTCCAAAGTGTAAAACAAATTCCTCTTGAACCTTAAACCTTAAACTTTAAACCTTAAACCTTAAACCTCACCCCTTCAGCGTCTCCCAAAGTTCTTTCACCCCTTCCGAGGCACCCTTTTGGATGATGTGGATGGGGCGGTCGGCATTCACGCGCACCTCGTTCGGGTCGATGAGGAACACTTCGCATTGCGGCTTGGCGTAGTAGAGCAGGCCTGCGGCGGGATAGACGTTCATCGATGTGCCGATGATGACCAGTATGTCGGCCTTCTCCACATAGTGGGCCGCCACCTCAATGGCCGGTACCGCTTCGCCAAACCACACGATGAAGGGGCGCAATTGCGTGCCGTCCTTGGCCAGGTCGCCCATCTTCACTTCCCACTCCTCAGGCTTCAGTTCGCGGATGAAATCGGGGTTATTCGGTTGGCGGCTCGATGTCACCTTGGTCAACTCGCCATGCAGGTGGATGACGTGTGAACTTCCTCCCCGTTCGTGGAGGTTATCCACGTTCTGTGTGACGATGGTGATGTCGAAGTCCCTCTCCATCTCAGCCAACAGACGGTGTCCCTGATTAGGCTCCACCTCTTGCAATTGGCGTCGGCGCTCGTTGTAAAAACGGATTACCAACTCGGGATTGCGTGCATACCCCTCGGGAGTGGCCACATCCTCCACTCTGTATTGTTCCCAAAGTCCGCCTGTGTCGCGGAAAGTACTGATACCACTCTCGGCACTCATGCCTGCACCTGACAAAACTACTAATTTCTTCATATCCCTTTTACACTTTTATCAGAGGTTAACGACTCATTGTTTTTTCTCGTCACTCGTAGCTCATCGCTCGTCACTAACAATGCACAAAGATAGGCATTTCTCTCGGATAAATCACATTTAGGAGCGAAAAAAGTGAAGAACGAAGAGTGAAGAATCATAATCTTTTGGCTATCGGATTCTTCACTCTTCATTCTTCGTTCCTCGAGGTTGTGTCAAAATGATGTCGTTTCATTTAAGTTAATTATGACACACCTCCATTGAGGGGGGGCTACCCCTCAAACGCCATCGTCCATCCCCGCTCGATGCTCCGTTTGTCCACCTCGTCCATGCGGATGCCGCACTCCACACACGTCATGGCCATGAGGATGCGGGTGAAAATCTTGCGCCCTTCCTGACAAGCGGGCGAAGGGAGGACTTGCTTCCCTCCCACCTTGTAGTCGAGCAAGCGGATGACCGTGCGCAGGTATGCCTGCGTATCATTATTATCCTCCGGCGGTGCCCATCGGTGGATGATGTTCTCCAGCGTGTAGCTCTTCTCCTCCATCCTCAGGCGTGTGCGGTACGTGTCCATCAGCTTCCATGCTGCGCGATAGCCGAAGGACATGGTGATGAACTCTTCAAACTCCTTATCCGTCACCGCTCTGCGAGCGCCCACCCAGTGGCTCTTGCCACGACGGATGTTCAGTGGGTTGTTGTTGCTGATACCTCTGCTCATGATTTATGATTTATGATTTTTGATTTATGACTTTCATCCACGAATCAGAAATCATAAATCAGAAATCAGAAATAACATTATCCCACGCTTCCCTCCAAGG
>JAZRMW010000037.1:0-5109 GCA_045647865.1 Phocaeicola sp. | reverse complement strand
TGATGAATGAGCTATTTGGTCAGATACTTTTCGACTGTCTTCACCATGTTTTCGCCACGGAATTTAAGATCCATTTCAAGGATTCTTCCTTCAGGAGAGAGAAGTACCAGGGTAGGAATACCCGTTACTTGGTATTGTTCCATGGCAATCTTTTCCGTGTCTATGATTTGTGGCCACGTCATTCCTTCCTCTTCAATGGCTTTGGTCATATTTTCAGGCTTGTCCCATGTGAATATGCCGACAATGGTCAATCCGCGGTCTTTGTACTGATTATGTAGGTGCTTCAGATAAGGCACCTCTCCTTTGCAGGGTGCACACCAACTGGCCCACATGTCAATAAGTACATAATTCCCTTTGCCTATGAATGCTGACAAAGCAAGGGTTTCTCCGTTGGCATCTGTTCCCTTTATTTCTTTGTAATGCTGACCGATGAGTGGGTTGGGAGCACAGGTGCTCAGTCGGAATTTGTAGTGTCCGGTACGCTTCAAATTAGGTCCCAGTCCCTCCAGTAAAACCCGTTTTTCGCTATCTGTTCCTGCATACGTGAAGAAACGACTTCTCAATAGAGCATATCCGATAGCATCATCTTCATGACCTTGGAATACTTGGTATGAATAGGTCTTGTAAACCTCCTCGGAAGCATTGGCCTGTTTCAGGCTGTCCTCCAATGCAAAGATTCTGCGGAACTCATCATTGAGCAATGTTCCTTGTGGGGCATGGGCCGATTCTTTTAGATTCATGCGGATATGTCCGTTTTCCAGGATGAAGATTCCAGAGTAACCTTCAGCTTGGTATTTGGGAACGATTACCTGACATTCAATGGCACTGTCGGCCACCCCTGTAAAATAGAACTTGCCATCTGTAACGACCGACTTGTTCAGATTTTGCCTTTTTTCTGTATCATAGAGGACTATTTCCATGCCATCGGCAGCCGGGCCGGCTAATGTCCCTTCAACGATGTACGACGTTGGTTGTTTGCCGATGTTCATCTCTTGTGCCTTGCAGGGTGTCATGCTTGCGACACCCATCATCAGTGCCGCCATCAGCATACTTTTCTTTCTTTTCATCATCATAGTTTTAAGTTTTTTTACATCTTTACAAACTCCCAAAAGTTTTCAGGAGAAACCACACAGAATGGAGAATCGGGATAAGCTGTGGCAAACGATGTCGGTTGCTTGGCCTTTGCCTTTCCGCTCCACTTGAATTCATAAGTGTGGAGTATTCCGTCTTCTTCCTCTATCAGGTCAATCTCTTTCTGGTCATGGGTACGCCAAAAGTAAAGCTGGGCATAGCTACCGGTATAGGCATTTCGCTTTACCCGTTCACTCACCATCAGGTTTTCCCACAAAGCTCCCATGTCGTTACGCAATTCTGCTGGAGCAAAGTTGGAGAGCACGGCATTTCGAATCCCATTGTCGTAGAAGTAGATTTTCTTCCCCTTCTTGATTTCATTGCGTAAATTGCGGCTGAAAGAGTCCAAACGAAAGATTACGAAGCACTTCTCTAACAGGTTGATGTAGTTCTCTACCGTCTCTTTATCGATCCCAAGCAGATTACTCAGTTCGTTGTACGACACTTCGCTACCCAATTGAAGGGCCAGTGCACGGACGAGTTTCTGCAAGATGTCGGGTTTCTTCAAGCCTTTGTACGACAACAAGTCCTTGTACAGATAATTGTTGGTCAGCGTCATCAGCGTGCGCTTGGCATCACCGGGAAATGTCACCACTTCGGGGTAGAGACCATAAATCAAGCGTTGTTCCAGCATGCGCTGTTCCTCCCGTTCCGATGTCTCAGCTGCCAATTCGGCCAACGAAAAGGGGAACAGGTGATACTCTATCAACCGTCCAGTGGCAGGTTCGTTTACCTCTCCGGCCAATTCCAATGACGACGAGCCTGTGACTATTACTTTTGTGTCGAGCTTTAGGTCACCTATCTTTTTCAGCGTCAGTCCGATATTCTTCACCCGTTGCGCCTCATCAATAAACACCATGTCGTAGGGAGCAAACAAAGCTCTCAGTTCAGTAGAAGTTTTCTCCTCTATCAATAGAGTGTCATCCAAGTCATCGCAATTGATGGAGAGCACTTTTTCTTTCTTGTTGTGCAGTCCCTCCAACAAAGTAGTCTTTCCCACCTGTCTGGCTCCCAACAGGACGATGACCTTCTTCCGTGTAAAATCTCGCAAAATAGTACGTTCAATACTTCTTTCTATCATATCCTTTTTCTTTTCCGCAAAAGTAGGATATTTCTCTTAAACCGCCAAATTTATGGTAAATTTAGTGGTTATAACCGCCAAATTTATGATAAATTTAGCGGTTTGGCATTTTTGAATCCTATTCGCATGGGGAGTTATTCTTTTCTCGATTTTTCATGTTCCGCGATACTCTCTTTCACAAATTTGAAGAGGAATCCATATTTATATCCCGTTTCTTTACCTATCAATTTCCCGTCAGGGGAAAGTAGGAGATATGTAGGGGTTCCTTCTATTCCAAATTGGGCAAAGATACCGTTGCTTCCCTGTAGGTCGTTCCAGTTGTGGCCTGTAAGGGAGTATTTCCGAGATGCTCGTTTCCATGCAGTTTCAGGGTCGCTACTAATACTGACTATAGTCAGATTATCTTTGAAAGCCTCGGCTATCTCCTTCAGTTCGGGCAAACTTTTGATGCAAGGAGCACAAGCACTACTCCAGAAATCCAATAGCAGGTATTTCCCTTGTAACTCCTGTAGGCGGTGGGGATTGCCTAACGTATCTTTCAAAACAATATTTGGAATTTCCTGTCCAATAGTCACAGATTGAGGTGGATTGAGATTTTTTATTATGGCTCTACCAAAATAGGAACTTTTTTGTTCTTCACTCATGCGTTGGCTTAATGCGATAAGATTCTTGCGGCGCTGGGGACTCATCTCTTTTGTCTGACTGTTATCAAACAGACGTAACATCCATGCTTCATCTACAGGAAGCTCTTCAAGCAAAGGCAATACTCGCTCCTTGGTTGTATAGAAGATACTATCCGATTGTTTGCTGAGTTCTATCAATTTCTGCTTTATTTCCCGTTGGTCTTGTGCTTTCCCATATAGTTCCTCTAAACGACAGATTTCCATATTCAATTGATGCCGTTTGCTTTCTTCCTTTTGGGTTGCTTCCCGAAATCGGTTTTCTGTTTGTTGTGCTTTGACATTACTTTCGATTTTCCAAGTGGAATAATCCAAACCATCTCCTGTAATTTTTACCTGTGCACCAGGCTCTATCCACATGAGGTGCAATGGCTTGAATCCTATTTCGTGATTACGGATAGTCGCTAAATGGGGAGTGTTTATTCTCGTTTTGAATTCAAATGAAAGTTCTCCCTTTGCCATGACCCCACGTGCCATAGTACTTCCTCTTTGATTATCGAACTCTACGATGTAGAGATACAGGCTGTCAGGCACATTGGTCAGTTTCCCTTTAATGGATACGTTTGCCTCTTGTGCCTTGCAGGGTATCAGGCTCATTGCGGCCATCATCAGTGCCGCCATCAGGGTACTTGTCTTTCTTTTCATCATGGTTATTCTTGTTTGTTATGTTTTGCAATAGTCTCTTTTACGAACTTGAAGAGGGAGCCTTTTCCATAACCGAATTTGCTTGCTATCAGCTTGCCTTCGGGAGAGACCAGGAAATAATAGGGGGCACTACTCACTCTGAAGCGGGCAAAGATACCGTTTTCCCTTTGTAGGTCGTTCCAGTTGTACCACGTGATGCCGTGCCGTGCAGAAGCCCTGCGCCATTCTTTTTCCGAGTCCTGACTGATGCTGACCACCTCCAACGAATCGGCCATCTGCTCGGATATCTCTCTCATTTCGGAGAAACTTTCGATGCAAGGGCCGCACCCGGAGAACCAGAAGTCGAGGAGGAGGTACTTTCCCCGCAGCTCTTGCAGGTGGTGAACATTGCCCAAGGTGTCTTTCAGCTCGATGTCTTCGGGAAGCATCCTCCCTACCGTCACCACTTGGGGAGGGAAGAGGTTGTTGGCAATGCTCTGTCCGCGATACGAGGCTTTCAGCCGTTCGTCCATACGGTCATAGAGCTGTATGCCACGGGCGCGTGCCACGGTGTCTCTTGTTATTTTGAATTTCAACGAGATTCTGTACAAGCGTTCCATCCACGCCTCGTCGGGAGTTTCCGTATCAAGCAATGCCTCTTCCTTGTCAATCAGTTGCATGTTGATACTGCTTTGCTGGCTTCTCAATTCCCTGAGCCGAGCCTGCATCTGCTTCCGCTCTTCGTCTGACGGATGTTGTTTCCCGTCGCGTCCGCCCTCATATCTCTGCATCAGCGGGGTATGTTCCATGTCAATCCGATGTAGCTGGCTGCGTTCAGCTTGCACAGCCTCGCGGAATCGGTTCTCGGTCTTCTGTGCTGCCACATTGCTCTCTATCTGCCAGGCAGAGTAGTCCAGTCCGTCGCCCGTAATCCGGATGTTGGCTCCGGGCTCTATCCAAAGGAAACTGTAAGTCTGTAGTCCGATGTCGGAGTTGTCGATACTTGCAGAGTGGACTCCCTCAATTTCTGTCTCCACCTCAAAGCGGAACTTGCCGTCCATCACCGTGTCAAGGGCGATGCAGTTACCCGCGTTCCCGTCATACTCATAAAGCTCTATCACCAAGTTGTCCGGCACATTGGTCAGTCGGCCTTCAATCACAATGTTCTCTCCCTGTGGGGCACTTGTGCACGACATTAGGCTTGCAACGCCCATCATCAGTGCTGCCATCTGGATGCTTTTCTTTCTCATATTCTATATCTTTGTTTGTCTTACTTTTCCTGGTACTCTTCTTTGTGGCAAAAATAGTCGTTTGCCATTTCCTTTCCATGGGTAAAGTCAAAAAACGTCTGTTTCTGATGCCAGAATGTCTAATTTTTAGACACCTTTTTACTGTTTTGCCCCCAAACTATCTTTTGAAAAGGAATGTCATACAAAGAGTTTGCGCAGCAGATAGCTGATGAATGAGCTATTTGGTCAGATACTTTTCGACTGTCTTCACCATGTTTTCGCCACGGAATTTAAGATCCATTTCAAGGATTCTTCCTTCAGGAGAGAGAAGTACCAGGGTAGGAATACCCGTTACTTGGTATTG
>JAZRMW010000036.1:0-1759 GCA_045647865.1 Phocaeicola sp. | reverse complement strand
TCCAATTGATCCAAGTCTTTTTCAGGCTTTACCTTGAAATGAAACTTTCCGTTTTCAATGGTATCCCTACCAATAGTTGTACCTACACGACCATCAAGACGGAACAAATTGATTACAAGACCGTCTTTCACATTGGTCAATTGACCGTCAATAATAATTTCGTTCTGTGCTTGCGAAGCCAATCCTACTATCAGCAACAAGCCAGTCATTAAAGTCTTTTTCATATGGAATGTTTCCTATAATTGTTTAGGGAATTCTAGTTATTCAATACCTTCTGAAGTTCTTCTTTCATTTTAGCTACACCCGGGAATCCTACACTCTTATACTTGATGTTTCCCTCACGGTCGATAACGAGATAAGTAGGAACACCTTCTACACCCATTGCATTACCCAAATAAGCCCATTGCTTATCGGTTACACGATAATGTTCGCCATGAATGTCGGGAATCATGCTCTCCCAAGTTCCCTTCGGGGATGTCTCACCGGTGATGTAAACATAGACAATATCCTTATCCTTCAAGTCTTCCTTCATTGGCTTCATTTCCTTGTTGGCCATACGACAAGGACCGCACCAAGTAGCCCAGAAATCAACCAATACGACCTTGCCGCTATACTTGCTGATGATAGATGCAAACAAGTCTTCATCGGCCACCTCACCGGCTTCGTTCACTCGGAAACCTGTCTTTTTCTTGTTGGCCTCGATGGTTTGAAGCAACTGGTCATTCATGGCCATCAGATACTGCTGACAAGCTTCAGGCAATGATTTCATCGTTTCTTTCTGCTCATCGGTGAGTGGAGCAAATTCCTTTATTCTGCGATAAATGCCTGCAGTCAGATTCATTTGGGCATATAGTCCTCCTGAAAGAGCGTATTTTTCCTGAATCTCATCCGGCATTCCGATAAAATGACCATACGAAGAGTAAAGCAAGGACATCGGGTCATTCAATCGTTTAAAGTATTCTTCGTCAACATAATCCGACGGACAAGCTTGTTGTAAAGCTGCCATTTTCTGATAATATGCCTCTCGATCCATCTCGGTTTGGGTCATCAGATATTCGTAAGCCAATCGGCTTGGTGCTTTAGCCAAACCATCAAACAATTCAAAGGCTCCCTCACCTTCGCTATACATCTTCACGGATTTTCCCAAAGAAGATTGCGACAAAGCTTCCCTGCCAGCTTCTAAAGTCGCAAACAAATTATTCTTATACAACTCTAACAAGACCTCTGGTTTTGCATTGAAATCATACGCAACCGATTTGTTCTGAGCCGTTTTTGCCAGTGCCTGCAATTCCTGCAATTCACGGACTACATTTTGCATCGGACCACTATAATAGTATAATCTGCCGTATGGTTCTGCATCCGCATGGAACTTTGAATTCAAACGAGAAGCTTCCCGCAAATTGAGATAAACTTCGCTGACTTTGTCTGCTTCCAAAAAGATATCAGCTCGAGCATTCATTCCTTCATAATAAAGGTAAGCCTTCGAAGTAACCAAGACATCCATCTGATGTTCAAAAGTACCATCGTCCTTGATAGCCACTTCTACATCGCCATCATATCCCACCAACGGATTGTAACAAACCAACTTAATGGAAGAAGGCATACCCGGCTGATAGTCCAAAAGCTTTCCTTTCACAACAGCTTTGCCATACTTCAGTTCAGGAACGGTCAAAGTTGCATCCTTATCCACTTCTTGCAACTGTATTTCCTTTGACAAGGCAAGCTTGGGCAATTCGTTACCCTGCAACTGTACTCCCCA
>JAZRMW010000035.1:0-48975 GCA_045647865.1 Phocaeicola sp. | reverse complement strand
CAAAGTTAAGATGGTATTTTTTCTTAGTCAATAGTTTTTGTGCTGCCAGTATGTGTTTGAATGGTCTTGATTCTTTCTGAAGGATGTAATATTTCTTACTAAATGTCAGTTAATCAGAGTTAAACACGATTTTTATTTTTTGAAAAGTGCCAAATATAAGTGAGGGTTTTGAAGGGTTTTACATGCATTTTTTTTTATTTCTTGGTGTTGTATCCGTTGTTCGTTTATGGAGTAGATTTGTAGAATCAAAGAATTATGTCTTACTTTGTAGCAATAAAAACACGGAGCAATATGGAGAGATTGATACGGATTGTATGTTTTTGTTCAGACCGCTTAAGAGATATTCCGGTACCGCTTAAGAGATATTTCAGTTCCGCTTAAGAGAAACTCCAGTATCGCTTAAGAGATATTTTGGTAATACTTAAGAGAAACTTCGGCAATGTTTAAGCGGTTTTGTATGTCTCTTATCCTTAGAACTTTAATCTTAAAGGCTGATGGATGTTCACGATTTCCGTTGACTACTTTTCGTCTTATTGATTTAGTGGGTTGACTCACGTTACTAAACTTTTTAGACGCGATGACATAGATGACGCGGATTTATCTTGATCAAAGCGAAAAAAACGCGCCAAAATCTGTACTTTTTTTTGATGAACCTTATTGATTCTTAGTGTTTTAAAATGGCAGGAACTGCCGTTAACAGTTCCTGTCCTAAGTGCCTTGTTATCGCTTGCCTAAGTGAATAGTTATTCACTTGTTGAGCCGTAAGTTATTCATTTCCCAAGCCGTAAGTTATTCACTTGGGGTAGCCGTAAGTTATTCACTTGGGTAAGCCGATAACAAGGCACTTAGGTAGGTGAAATATGGTTCTTTGGAGATGTCGTAAGTGATTCGCTCAATCCCAAAGATTAGCTGCGGGAGGTGTGGTGTCCTACAGACCTACCAAGTCCAATATCAGTGGTAAGTCCATGGGCGATACGCGCATAAGGATCAGGTCGTCGGAATCGGCCAAGATCATTTCGCGGAAAGTCTCCATACCGGTAATCTCACAGCATCGTTTGTAGTACTCCACAGCACTGCTGAATCGGCGGTTTATCCAGTGCATGTGTCCGATGTTCAGGAGGTCTGATTCGTTCTTGTCTCCTCCGTTGGTTTCAATCAGGGAGTAGAAGCGTTCGGCCTGTTCCATCTTGCCGGCCATGAGTGAATACCAGGCGATAGCACGCCATACGGTGGTTGACTTCTCGTTTAGGTAATGTACTTTGAAGAACCGTTTGAATGCCTCTTCGTATCGTCCTGATTTGGCCAGACAGTTGCCGGTCTGTAGCTGCAGATTCAAATCGTCGGGAGCAATCTCCTCGGCTTTCAGGTAATAGTGGGCCGCTTTCTCCACATCGTCTATATAGTTGTAGCACTGTGCCAGATGGGTGAGATTCCATAAGTTGTCGGGGCGCATGAGGTCGGCTTTCTCGTATTGCTCGATGGCCTCGTCGTACCGTTTGAGCTGTTGCAGGCAGAATCCCCGTTTCTGTGAAATCTCGAAATGGGGAACATCTATCATCTCCAGATGGGAGTACATGGTTTCCGCTTCCTCAAAATGCTTTTCATTGAACAGCAGATTGGCCACGTCACTGAGGTGCTTGGGGTCGCTTACCAAGGGAAGCAGTGTGTCTGTGTACTGGAGGTTTGTTTCTTCTTGGAAGATGTCGGTAAATTCGTGTTTCCGTGCAAACAATTTAAAGAAACGGTAGATGTTTTGCGTATATTTCTTGCAGATGTTGGTGCGTGTATGCTGTTGGGTATATAGTTCGTTCAATTGTTCCTTGGCTTCGTCACTGATGGTAGGCAGGTGTTTCTCCATCATGTCGCGGGCGTTGTGGGGCAGACTGGCGATGAACAGATAGAGCGAGTAGCTGTCCGAGTCGCAGAATTCACTGCCCATAATCAACTGGGTCAATAGGGAGTTCTGCCACTCTCCGCTCTGTTGGGCTACAGACGCTATGGCCGGATGCCGGGTGTCGAAGGGCAGGAACCAGTTGGCTGTCTCACGGAAGAACGGGAAGTTCTTCATGTTGGCAAACGAGGCCATGTGTATGTCGGCTCCTGTAGAATAGAGTTGGCTCATGATGTTCATCTTGTTCTTCACATCCTTGCTCTCCATCCATTTCTCCCATTCGGGGTTGAAGGTGTCTTCGATGGCGAGATGGTCCAATCCGCTCTTGTCCTTTTTCAGGATAGGATTCCTCAGCATCTCGGGGATGAATTCTTCGTTCATGAATTTGCTGATACGCTCAGTCTCGCGACTCCGGAGTATGTGCAGCTGGGCATTCTGCAAATCTCTTTTGAATTCGGGGTTTTCGTTCATGTGTTCCACACGTTGGATAATCTCTTCGCTGTTTCTCATCCGGTTGTCGTGGTGGAGGCCTCCCAATGCAATGCCCACTACGGCACGTTGGTTTACGACCATGGAGGGATGCTGGTAGGCATCAAACAGGAAGAGGTATTTCTGTGGGTCATACATTTCCAGGAATCCCATGCTGACAGCACTTACAGACAGGGCTGCCAGGTTTTCGGGAAGGTCGTTCAACAATGATGCTGCGGTTTCGCGGTCGCTGGGACTCCAAATGTCTGATGTCCACAAAGTGTTGAACAGGTGGCTTTGCAATTCGGTATATAGGCCTTCTGCCGAGTTGGAGGTAGAAAGGATGTTTCTGCACCATTCGGCCAAGTCGTAGATGGTCGATAGATTAGGGCGTCTCATCAGTTCCCGCACACCTTTATAATAAGAGGTAGAACACGTTTGTGCGAGTACGGCCCGAAGCAGTCTGTCATTCAGAATCAATCCTTTCATAATCAGCCGGTAGTATATCTGCTCGCGGTCAGGGGCGGCTATGTCCTGTAACATGAATTGTAGCATGCGTTGGTAATTGGCTTCCATGTTTTCGAACTCTGAGCGTAGGTTCCAGTCGGCGGCTTCATCAGCAAGGACTTTCATCTTGGAAAAAGCTTTCAGGAGTTGTTCATTCCTTAGCAAATCTGCAATGTGTGTGTGTAGTTCTTTGACTTTTTCTATGTCTATCATAATGGTTTGAATCTATGACTTTGTGCAATGAGTTGCAAAAGTACAAGTTTGTTGGGTCTCTCAATCGTTTTTTTTAATAATTAACATAAAAAAAGAGAAGAATAATTGTTCAGTTATTTTGCATTTTTTAGTATTTGTGGGGTGTCTTTTTCCTTGTGGCCGTGTGATTGAAAAGTTAAATCTTCCTTATAGATGAAGCATGCTGAGAGATGTTTCATTATTTTTGCAACAACATTAATCACTAAGATATGAAAAAGAATAAGATATTTGCCCTTGTTGCAGTGCTTGTCCTCTGTTTGTGTTGGACCGGATTCAAACGTGACAACCATAACTTTCAGGTGTCCAAGAATTTGGATGTGTTTAATTCTGTCTATAAGGAATTGGACATGTTCTATGTGGATACAATCGATCCGCAGAAGGTGATTCGTGCGGGTATAGATGCTATGCTGGAGGAGATAGACCCCTATACGGTATATTACCCTGAAGATGATTTGGATGAGTTCAAACAGATGATTACGGGCAAGTATGCCGGAATAGGTTCCATCATCCGTTACTATAAGAAACGCGACCGCGTCGTCATTTTCGAGCCTTATGAAAATACTCCAGCTTCTGAGGCTGGTTTGAAAGCGGGTGATGTGATTCTCGAGATTGACGGAAAGGATGTAAAAGGCCTGATGACAGACAAGGTGAGCGAAATGCTGCGGGGTGAGGCCGGAACGACGTTTGTGTTGAAAGTGGATAGGCCGGGAGAGACAGCCCCGATGGAGTTCAAGATTACACGCCGTAACATCCAGACTCCGGCCGTACCCTATTATGGAGTTCTTGCCAATAAGGAGACCGGATATATTCAATTGACGAGCTTTACGGACAATTGTGCCCGTGATGTACGCCGTGCAGTCATTGAACTGAAGGAGCAGGGGGTGAAGAACCTGGTGTTGGACTTGCGCAGCAATGGAGGCGGTTCGCTGAAGGAGGCGGTAGAAATCGTCAATCTGTTTGTCCCTAAAGGATTGGAGTTGATTTCGACCAAAGGCAAGATGCGTCAAGCGTGTCATGTGTACAAATCTACCCGTGAGCCATTGGATACGGATATTCCTATCGCTGTTCTTGTGGATGGAGCTTCGGCTTCGGCTGCTGAAATTGTGGCAGGTTCGTTGCAGGACCTTGACCGGGCTGTCATTGTAGGAGCACGTACGTATGGCAAGGGGCTTGTGCAAATCCCGCGTGACCTCCCATACAACGGACAATTGAAAGTGACAACTTCGAAATACTATATCCCCAGCGGGCGTTGTATCCAAGCGCTTGATTACCAGCATCGCGATGACAATGGAAAGGCTGTCCGTACTCCAGACAGTTTGACCAATGTGTTCTATACTGCTGCCGGACGGGAAGTGCGTGATGGCGGTGGAATCCGTCCGGATGTGGCTGTGGAACAACCCAAGCAGTCCAACCTGTTGTATTATCTGCTCAACGATGACGTGTTGCTGGAGTATGGTAATGAATATGCGTTGACTCATCCGACGATTGCCAGACCTCAGGAATTTGAACTTTCAGATGAGGATTATGAAACCTTCAAGAAAAAGGTGATAGAGAGTGGCTTCAAATATGACCGCCAGAGCGAGAGACTGCTGAAGGAACTGAAAGAGGTTGCCAAATTTGAAGGTTATCTGGAGCATGCAGGAGCTGAATTTGACGCGTTGGAGAAAAAGTTGCAACACAATCTGGAAGCCGACCTTGATCGGTTGAAAGAGGATATCAAGCCGCTCATTGCCGCGGAGATAGTGAAACGTTATCACTATCAGCGCGGTGTCATAATCCAACAGCTGAATAAGGACTTGGATTTGGAAAAGGCGTTGGAGGTGTTGGGCGACAGTGCAAGCTATGCTGCCGTATTTGCTGTACAGCCTAAGGAGTTGAAAACTTCAGGAAAGAAAGGGAAGTAGCCAATAAGACTTATTGCCATCCCAGGGTTGTCAGAGAAACCACGTTGTTGGTCTTTCGGAGAATAAGTCGTCCGGCCTGCTTTTCGATATTGAAAATGGAAACGGCATCTTCGCGTGAACGGCTTACCATCAATGTGTTTTCGTCAGCAAAACGGTGGATGCGTATTTGAGTCGTGTCGGTGGGTACGATATCGTGCCATATAATACTGTCGTTCAGATATACTATCGCTGAATCGCCTGCAAATCCTTTGGCGAACTCAATTTGGTAAAGATCTCTGGATACAGGTGTCTGATAGATATGCTTGCTGCACAAAAGCAAGAAGATGACGACTACGGCACCTACTGCAAATGCCATGGCAGCAGTACCCATCAAGAACTGTTTGTTGCTGTTTTGGGCTCTTTTTCTCATGTTTTTGATGTTTTATGCGGCAAAAATACGTTTTTTTGTGAAAATAGTTGTTGATTCTTGACTTTATTTGTATTTTTGCACTCGAAATGATGATTGTATGTGGGGCTCGGCAAAGCCCCACTTTTATTTTATTACATTTATACACCCGCATGATAGACAAAAGCGTAGTTAGCCGACTGGTAGAAGAGTGGCTGGAAGAGAAAGATTATTTCTTAGTGGATGTAACCGTAACTCCTGACAACCGTATCGTTGTAGAGATTGACCATGCCGAAGGCGTATGGATTGAAGACTGTGTTGATTTGAGTAGATTCATCGAATCGAAGCTTGACCGTGAACAGGAGGATTTTGAACTGGAAGTGGGTTCGGCTGGAATCGGACAACCTTTCAAGGTGTTGCAACAGTACCTGAACCATATCGGGATGGATGTAGAGGTGTTGAAGAACGATGGAGTGAAACTTACCGGAGTGTTGAAGGATGCAAACGAAGAACGTTTTACTGTGACCATCAGCAAGAAGGTGAAATTGGAAGGTGAAAAGCGTCCCAAATTAGTGGACGAGGATGTTGCCTTCGCTTATGACGAAATAAAATATACTAAATACTTAATAAATTTCAAATAAGAAATTATGGCCAAGAAAGCAGCAACAATCAGCTTGATTGATACGTTCTCGGAATTTAAGGAGACAAAGAACATCGATAGAACAACGATGGTGAGTGTGCTGGAAGAGAGTTTCCGTAGTGTAATCGCCAAAATGTTCGGTACGGATGAAAACTATGACGTGATTGTGAATCCGGACAAGGGAGACTTTGAAATCTGGCGCAACCGCGAAGTGGTAGCCGATGAGAATCTGGTAAATCCCAACATGCAGATTTCATTGAGTGAAGCTCAGAAGATTGACGAATCTTATGAAGTGGGTGAAGAGGTGACCGATGAAGTTTTCTTTGAAAATTTCGGCCGTCGTGCAATCTTGAACTTGCGTCAGACATTGGCTGCCAAAATCCTGGAATTGGAAAAAGACAGCCTTTACAATAAATATATTGATAAAGTGGGCACTATTATCAGTGCTGAGGTTTATCAGATCTGGAAAAAGGAGATTCTGTTGTTGGATGATGAAGGAAATGAACTGCTGTTGCCAAAGGCTGAACAGATTCCTTCAGATTTCTACCGTAAAGGTGAGGCTGTGCGTGCAGTCATTGCTCGTGTGGACAACGTTAACAATAATCCGAAGATTATCTTGAGCCGTACTTCTCCTGTATTCTTGCAACGTCTGTTGGAAAATGAAGTTCCTGAAATCAATGACGGACTCATTACTGTTCGCCGTATTGCCCGTATCCCGGGTGAGCGTGCCAAGATTGCTGTAGAGTCTTACGATGATCGTATTGACCCGGTAGGAGCTTGTGTGGGTGTGCAGGGTTCACGTATCCGTGGAATTGTACGCGAATTGCGCAATGAAAACATTGATGTGATTCCTTTTACCAACAATGTCGAACTCTTCATCAAACGCGCTCTTGGTCCTGCAAAGGTAAGTACGCTTGAATTGGATGCAGAAAACCGCAAGGCTGAAGTTTACTTGCGTCCTGAAGAGGTTTCATTGGCTATCGGTAAGCAGGGTATGAACATCAAGTTGGCCAGTATGCTTACTGAATACACGATTGACGTGTTCCGTGAACTCGAAGAGGGCGAAGGCGAAGAAGATATCATGCTCGATGAATTCCGTGATGAAATTGACGGATGGGTTATTGATGCCATCAAGAAATTGGGTATTGATACCGCCAAGGGCGTATTGGGCGCACCGCGTGAGATGCTCATTGAAAAGGCCGACCTTGAGGAGGATACCGTCGATGAGATCCTGAATATTTTGAGAGCAGAGTTTGAAGAATAAATTAATATGCCAATGTGCTAATGTGCCAATGTGTTAATAAACCATGCGGCACACTTGAGGCCGACAGGCCGCTTATTAGCACATTAGCACATTGTTTACACATTGGCAAATTAAACAATTATGGCAGTAAGACTGAGTAAAGTAATAAGAGAATTGAATGTGGGAATTTCGACAGCTGTTGAGTTCCTTCAGAAAAAAGGTTTCGGTACAGTTGAGGCCGATTCCAATGCGAAGATAACGGACGAACAATACAATGCTCTTGTCAATGAATTTGGCAAGGATGGGGATTTGCGCGGAAAACCCGTTAAACCAATTATCCGCGAACCACAAAAGAAGGCCAAGGAAGAAAAACCTATAGAAAAGAAACCGGAAGAGGTGGTACGTTTGGGAGTATCAGACGACTTGCGTCCCAAATTCAAGACTGTAGGTAAGATTGATTTGGAAAAGCCTGCTAAGAAGACGGAGGAACCTGTGACGAAAGAGGTGGCTCCCGCTCCTGAAAAAGCGGTGAAGAAAGAAGAAGTTGTGCCTGTCAAGGAAGAAGCTCCGAAGACTCCTAAGAAGCAGGAACCGGCTCCGGTGGTGAAAAAAGAGGAGAAAAAGGAAGAACCTAAAGAAACGAAAAAAGAACAGCCTGTCGTGGTAGCGGAACCTGTTCAAGCAGAGCCTGTTCAAACTAAACAGGAAGAGGCGGTAGCGGCAGAGAAAAAGGAGGAGGGAGTGTTCAAGTTGCGTACTCCTGAGTTCGTTTCTAAAATCAATGTTGTAGGACAAATCGATTTGGCCACCCTCAATCAATCTACGCGTCCCAAGAAGAAATCCAAAGAGGAACGTAAGAAGGAACGTGAGGAGAAGGACCGCCAACGCATGGAACAGCGTAAGCAGTTGAAGGATTCCATCATGAAGGAAATCCGCAAGGATGGCGAAGGCGAAGGTGGCGAAGGCAAGAAGAAAAAGAAACGTAACCGTATCAATAAAGAGCGGGTAGATATTGCCAAAGAGGGAGCCAATGCTGGAAATGCGAACAACCAACGTCAGAATAACGGTGGTGGAAACAAATCAGCCGGAGGAGGAATCCCGGGTGTTGCACCTGCCGACAAGCATGACCGCAAGCGTAAGGACCGCGACCGCAAAAAAGCGGCTCCTGTGAAGGCTGAGGTGAGCGATGAGGATGTTGCCAAGCAGGTAAAAGAGACATTGGCTCGTCTGACCGCTAAAGGTAAGAATAAGGGTGCCAAGTTCCGTAAGGAGAAGCGCGAAAATGCCTTCAACCGCCAGATGGAGTTGGAGAAACAGGAAGAGCTGGAAAGCAAAGTGCTTAAACTTACCGAGTTTGTAACCGCCAACGAGTTGGCTAACATGATGGACGTGCCTGTGACAAAGGTTATCGGTACTTGTATGAGTATTGGTATCATGGTCTCTATCAACCAGCGTCTGGATGCGGAAACGATTGATATGGTAGCCGAGGAATTCGGTTTCCAGACAGAATATGTAAGTGCTGAAGTGGCCGAAGCCATTACCGAAGAGGAGGATAGCGAAGAAGATTTGCAGCCTCGTGCTCCGATTGTTACCGTGATGGGACACGTTGACCACGGTAAGACTTCGTTGCTCGACTACATCCGTAAGGCCAATGTGATTGCCGGTGAGGCAGGTGGTATCACCCAGCACATCGGTGCTTATCACGTGACCTTGGACGATGGACGTAATATCACGTTCCTGGATACTCCTGGTCACGAGGCGTTTACCGCTATGCGTGCCCGTGGTGCCAAGGCTACGGATATTGCCATCATCATTGTAGCCGCCGATGACAGTGTGATGCCCCAGACCAAAGAGGCCATCAACCACGCCATGGCTGCCGGTGTACCCATTGTGTTTGCTATCAATAAGGTAGATAAGCCTGCTGCCAATCCCGATAAGATTAAGGAGGAATTGGCTGCCATGAACTTCCTCGTGGAAGAGTGGGGCGGTAAGTATCAGAGTCAGGACATTTCTGCCAAGCAGGGTATCGGTGTAGAGGAGTTGCTCGAAAAAGTGCTTCTCGAAGCTGAAATGTTGGAGTTGAAGGCTAATCCTGACCGTAAGGGTACGGGTTCCATCATTGAATCTTCTCTCGATAAGGGACGCGGTTATGTGGCTACAGTGCTTGTGTCTAACGGTACACTCCGCGTGGGTGACATCGTATTGGCCGGTACGCACTATGGTAAGATTAAGGCCATGTTCAACGAGCGTAACCAACGTGTGAAGGAGGCCGGACCTGCTGAACCCGTGTTGATTCTCGGTCTGAACGGTGCGCCTGCTGCCGGTGACACCTTCCATGTGATTGAGACAGAACAGGAGGCACGCGAGATTGCCAACAAGCGTGAGCAGTTGCAGCGCGAACAGGGCTTGCGTACCCAGAAGATGTTGACGCTCGACGAAGTGGGCCGCCGTTTGGCTTTGGGTGACTTCCACGAGTTGAACATCATCGTGAAGGGTGACGTGGACGGTTCTGTGGAGGCATTGAGCGACTCGTTGATCAAGCTCTCTACCGAGCAGATTCAGGTAAATGTGCTCCACAAGGGTGTGGGACAGATTTCAGAGTCCGACGTTGTATTGGCTTCTGCATCAGGTGCCATCATCGTAGGCTTCCAGGTACGCCCCTCTGCATCAGCCGCCAAGTTGGCCGAGCAGAATGGTGTGGATATCCGCAAGTACTCAGTTATCTACGACGCCATCGAGGAAGTGAAGGCTGCTATGGTCGGTATGCTTGCTCCGGTGGTGAAGGAAGAGGTGACCGCTACCATCGAGGTGCGCGAAGTGTTCCGCATCACCAAGGTGGGTCTTGTGGCCGGTGCCATGGTGAAGGAAGGAAAGGTGAAGCGTTCCGACAAGGCCCGCCTTATCCGCGACGGTATCGTCATCTTCACCGGTGGTATCAATGCCCTGAAGCGTTTCAAGGACGATGTGAAGGAGGTTGGTACCAACTTCGAGTGTGGTATCAGTCTTGTCAACTGCAACGACATCCAGGTGGGCGACATCATCGAGTCCTTCCAGGAGGTTGAGGTACAGCAGACATTGTAAGACTTAAACATACAGAGGACCCTCCCCCTTGCATGGGTGAGGGTTCTCATTTAATAGGCAGGATTATGAATCCCATAGACATCATTATCTTAGTATTTATCGGCATAGGTACCGTGTGGGGCATGACGAAGGGCTTTGTCCGTCAGTTGTCATCGCTTGTGGGACTTGTTGTCGGTTTGTTGGTGGCGCGTGCCCTGTTTGCCGAGGTGGGCGATTGGGTGGCTCTTACGATTGGAGTGTCGGTCACCATTGGCCGGATGCTGGCATTCTTCATGTTATGGATTATTGTACCGATTCTGTTCTCGCTCTTTGCCTCGTTCCTGACGAAGGCCCTGCAGGTGGTACACCTCGGGTGGGTAAACCGCTGGTTGGGAGGTGGTATGGGAGCCATCAAGTTCATGCTCCTCATCGGTATGGCCGCACAACTGTTGGAATTCGTGGATGCGAAACACGAGTTGCTCCCTGAGGCATACACGGAAGAATCGATACTCTACGGCCCCATGTACGACTTGGCCGGTATGTTTATCCCTGCCGTCAAGGCTGCAGGGGAGCAGATTATGGAACAAAGTCAGTATCTGTAAGTAATATTATATATAAGGTATAGTCCCGTCCCTACATCTTCCACTATCCGGAGGGTGTAGGGACGGTTTTTTTGTGTCTCTGTGTGGCTGCTTGTACAGGGGCAGGCAGGTGTGGTTGCCTCTGCTTTTTTTATCTTATTGGATTTATTGGCCTAATCTGTCTAATGGGTCTGATGGGAGGAGGGGCGATTGTTCTCTTTCCCCCTTGATTTTCAAAAAACTGGGCGTAGCCTTTGCCCATGTCGCCGTTTTTTGCTAATATTGCACCTTCTTAGCGCGGCAAGGGGAATGGCAGAACATTTTATGACGTTAACTGTTTAGTCCTCAAAGAGGTAAAGTCGCCAACTTAATGTATATATATGGAAAATAAAGATATAAAGAAAGAAGAACCCAACAAATACGTGAAGGAACTGACGCAGGAGAAGTACAAGTATGGCTTCACTACGGAGGTTGACACGGAAATCATCGAGCGGGGCTTGAACGAAGATGTCGTGCGCCTCATCTCAGCCAAGAAGGGTGAGCCGGAGTGGCTCCTGGAGTTCCGCCTGAAGGCTTACCGCCACTGGCTGACGATGGAGATGCCTACCTGGGCACACCTCCAGATTCCTGAGATTGACTATCAGGCCATCTCCTACTATGCCGACCCTACGGCCAAGAAGAAGGACGCGCCGAAGAGCCTCGACGAGGTGGACCCCGAACTGCTGAAAACCTTCGACAAGCTGGGCATCCCCCTCGAGGAACAGATGGCGCTGAGCGGTATGGCCGTGGATGCGGTGATGGACTCGGTATCAGTGAAGACCACCTTCAAGGAGACCCTCATGGAGAAGGGCATCATCTTCTGCTCCATCAGCGAGGCAGTGCGCGAACATCCCGACCTGGTGCAGAAGTACCTCGGTTCGGTGGTGCCCTACAGGGACAACTATTTTGCTGCCCTCAATTCGGCCGTCTTCAGCGACGGGTCGTTTGTCTATATCCCCAAGGGCGTACGCTGCCCCATGGAACTCAGCACCTACTTCCGCATCAATGCGGCCAACACAGGACAGTTCGAACGCACACTCATCGTGGCCGACGACGACAGCTACGTCTCCTATCTGGAAGGCTGTACTGCCCCCATGCGCGATGAGAACCAGCTGCATGCCGCCATCGTAGAAATCGTGGTGCACGACCGTGCCGAGGTGAAGTACAGCACCGTGCAGAACTGGTATCCGGGTGATGCCGGGGGTAAGGGCGGAGTCTATAACTTCGTGACCAAGCGCGGACACTGCAAGGGAGTGGACAGCAAACTGTCGTGGACACAGGTGGAGACCGGAAGTGCCATCACATGGAAGTATCCCTCGTGTATCCTTTCAGGCGACAACTCCATTGCCGAGTTCTACAGCGTGGCCGTAACCAACAATTATCAGCAGGCCGACACGGGTACGAAGATGATTCACCTCGGTCGCAACACCAAGAGCACCATCATCAGCAAGGGTATCTCGGCCGGAAAGAGCCAGAATTCCTACCGCGGTCTGGTGCGTGTAGCCGAAAAGGCCGATGGGGCACGCAACTACAGCCAGTGCGACTCCTTGCTGTTGGGTAGCAGCTGTGGCGCACACACTTTCCCCTATATGGACATCCGCAACGAAACGGCGGTGGTGGAGCACGAAGCTACGACCTCCAAAATCAGCGAAGACCAGCTCTTCTACTGTAACCAGCGCGGTATCCCTACGGAAGAAGCCATCGGCCTCATCGTCAACGGCTATGCCAAGGAGGTCATCAATAAACTTCCGATGGAATTTGCCGTTGAGGCTCAGAAACTGCTCAGCATCTCGCTGGAGGGAAGTGTAGGATAAATAAGAAAGTAAATACAGAAATAAATGTCTTTATTTTTTAGACGCAGATGACACGGATGACACGGATAAATAATTTAAGGAGAAAGAATCATAATCCGCGTCATCTGCGTCAGAAAAATTAATAATTGAACAAGATGTTAGAAATAAAAGATTTACATGCCAGTATCAATGGCAAAGAGATATTGAAGGGCATCAACCTCACCATTCGCGATGGCGAAGTACATGCCTTGATGGGACAGAACGGTGCCGGTAAGAGCACACTGAGTAATGTGCTCGTGGGGCATCCCGCCTACGAAGTGACCA
Source organism: Phocaeicola sp. (assembly GCA_045647865.1). Lineage (GTDB taxonomy): Bacteria > Bacteroidota > Bacteroidia > Bacteroidales > Bacteroidaceae > Phocaeicola_A. Next base: position 35,888 of record JAZRMW010000035.1, on the reverse strand, counting down.
AGGGAAGCATCACCTTCAACGGTAAGGACTTGTTGGAGATGAGTCCCGAAGACCGTGCACACGAGGGCATCTTTCTCTCCTTCCAACACCCCGTGGAGATACCCGGTGTATCAATGGTGAACTTTATGCGTGCAGCCGTGAACGAACAGCGCAAGTACAGAGGTCAACCCGCCCTCACCGCCAGCGAGTTCCTGAAACTGATGCGCGAGAAGCGTGCTATCGTGGAGTTGGACGGCAAGTTGGCCAACCGCAGTGTGAACGAAGGCTTCAGCGGTGGCGAGAAGAAACGCAACGAAATCTTCCAGATGGCTATGTTGGAACCTACTTTTGCCATCCTCGACGAAACGGACTCCGGTCTCGATGTGGATGCTCTCCGTATCGTAGCCGAGGGGTTCAACAAACTGCGTACTCCGCAAACCAGTGCGATGGTCATCACCCATTACCAGCGCCTGTTGGATTACCTGAAGCCCGACATTGTACACGTCCTGCTCAACGGTCGTATTGTCAAGACCGGTGGTCCCGACCTGGCTCAGGAAATCGAGTCCCGCGGCTTCGATTGGATAAAGCGGGAGGTGGAATAGCACGTGAATATTAATAATAAAATTAGGCGCGGATTACGCGGATTACACGGATTATTATGTTGCATGAGGAATTGACAAGAGATATTCTGAAGGCTTTTTACGAAGTACATAAGGTCTTGGGATTTGGCTTTTTGGAACAAGTCTATCAAAATGCTCTATATATGGAACTTTCTCATAACGGGATGAAAGTAGAATGTCAAAAGGAGATTCTTGTTTATTATAAAGGTGAGTGTGTCGGACGATACGTTGCTGACATGATTGTTAATGATTCTGTTATTCTTGAGCTAAAAGCTGTCCAGACTTTGAAGATAGAGCATGAATGGCAATTAATTAATTACCTGAAAGCAACAGGACTTCAAGTGGGCTTGTTGCTGAATTTTGGTCATAGTGCTGAATTTAAACGTAAGGTATTTACAAATAAATCCGTGTAATCCGCGTAATCCGCGCCTAAAAAATATAATTATGAAAGCTGAACAACAATATATCGAACTCTTTGAGCAATGCGAAACCATGATTTGCAAGCATAGTGCTGAGGTGCTGAATGCACCGCGAGCAAAGGCTTTTGCAGATTTCAAGCAACAAGGATTCCCTACCCGAAAGGTTGAAGCATATAAATATACCGATGCAAGCAAACTGTTTGCTCCGGACTATGGATTGAACCTTAATCGGTTGGATATTCCTGTCAATCCTTATGATGCATTCCGTTGCGATGTGCCCAACTTGAGTACAGCCCTTTACTTCATGGTGAATGACAGGTTCTATAAAGTTACGAGTGACAAGCTGCAAACTACAAGTGCGCATGCGGCGCGAAATTCGTCGTTGGTAACTGAAAATGGTGTTCTTCTCGGTAGTCTCAAAGAACTGGCCGAACAATATCCTGAACTTCTTGCCAAATACTATGGTAAGTTGGCCGATACCTCCAAGGATGCGATAGTGGCGCTCAATACCATGCTGGCACAGGATGGCCTGTTGCTCTATGTCCCAAAAGGAGTAGTAGTGGAGAAGCCTATCCAATTGGTGAACATTCTGCGTGCCGATGTCAATTTCATGGTCAACCGCCGTGTGCTTGTCATTGTGGAGGATGGTGCACAAGCCCGTCTGCTGATGTGTGACCACACGATGGACAAGGTTGATTTCCTCGCAACACAAGTCATCGAAGTCTTTGTCGGCAGAGGTGCCACCTTTGACCTCTATGAATTGGAGGAGAATACCACTTCGACTACCCGATTCAGCAACCTTTATGTACATCAAGAGGCTGACAGCAATGTTCTTGTCAACGGTATTACCCTCCACAACGGTGCGACACGCAATACCACACATGTCACCCTTGCCGGACAAGGTGCACACATTGACCTCTGCGGTATGGCCATTGCCGACAAGCACCAGCATGTCGATAACAACACCTTTATCGATCATGCTGTAAGCGATTGCACCAGCCACGAACTTTTCAAGTATGTCCTCGACGATAGTGCCACAGGAGCCTTTGCCGGTAAAGTGCTTGTTCGCGAGGGGGCACAACACACCGCATCCGAGCAGACCAACCGCAATCTCTGCGTCACCCGTCAGGCTCGTATGTACACCCAACCCCAATTGGAGATTTATGCCGATGACGTGAAGTGTAGCCACGGTGCTACCGTAGGACAACTCGACGAAAATGCTCTCTTCTACATGCGTCAGCGTGGTATCAGTGAGAAGGAAGCCCGTCTGCTTCTCATGTTTGCCTTCGTGGGCGATGTGGTGGACCGCATTCGCCTTGATGCCCTTCGCGACCGCCTTCACCTCCTTGTCGAAAAACGTTTCCGTGGAGAGATGGGCAAGTGCCAGGGGTGCACTATGTGTAGTAGCAAATGATTTCTAATTTTTGCAAATAGAAACTGATGTACGATATATATAAGGTAAGAGAAGATTTTCCTATCCTTGGACGCGAAGTGTATGGCAAACCGTTGGTGTATCTGGACAATGGAGCTACCACTCAGAAGCCAAGGGCAGTAGTGGATGCTATGGTGGATGAATACTATAGTGTGAATGCGAATGTGCACCGTGGGGTACACTTCCTCTCCCAACAGGCTACGGAATTGCACGAAGCAAGTCGCGAGACGGTGCGCCGGTTCATCAATGCCCGTTCGACCAATGAGGTGATTTTCACTCGAGGAACGACGGAAAGTATCAACCTGTTGGCTTCGTCCTTTGTAGAGGGGATGATGAAAGAGGGGGATGAGGTAATCATCTCCACCATGGAGCACCACAGCAACATCGTGCCCTGGCAACTGATGGCCGCCCGACGAGGAATAGCTATCAAGGTCATCCCCATGAACGACCGGGGCGAACTGCTTTTGGATGAATACGAAAAACTTTTCAGTGAGCGGACAAAGCTGGTGAGCGTCACTCACGTGAGCAATGTGTTAGGTACCGTGAATCCCGTGAAGCGGATGATTGGAACAGCTCACGAGCATGGAGTACCCGTATTGGTGGATGGTGCACAAGGTGTGCCTCATGCAGCGGTGGATGTGCAGGAGTTGGATGCCGACTTCTATGCTTTCAGCGGACACAAAGTGTATGGTCCCACAGGAGTAGGTGTGCTCTACGGCAAGGAGGAGTGGCTCGACCGCCTGCCTCCCTATCAGGGCGGAGGAGAGATGATACAGACTGTCACTTTCGAAAAGACCACCTTCAACGAACTGCCTTTCAAGTTTGAAGCCGGTACGCCTGACTATATTGCCACCACGGCATTGGCTCGTGCACTCGACTATGTGACCGCCCTCGGCATGGATAATATTGCAGCTCATGAACATAACCTGACGCAATATGCCATGCAGCGTTTGAAGGAAATCCCGAACATGCGCCTCATCGGTGAGGCTGAACATAAGAGCAGTGTCGTTTCCTTCCTGATGGGCGACATTCATCACTTCGATATGGGAACCTTACTCGACCGTCTGGGTATTGCCGTTCGCACAGGGCATCATTGTGCCCAACCGCTGATGCAACGCCTCGGTATCGAAGGAACAGTGCGTGCATCATTCGGACTCTACAACACCCGCGAAGAGGTGGACATCCTCGTAGCCGGAGTGGAACGGGTGAGCCGGATGTTCTGATAGGGACGAGAATATTCAAGGTTTAAAGTTTAAGGTAGGGGAGGAACATCAGATTGAACTTTAAACTTTAAACCTTGAACTTTAAATTTTAAACTTTGAACCTTAAACTTTAAACCAAAGGGAATCTGTTCCGAATACATCATGCAGGATAAACAAGATTCTCTTCCTTAGCCACTTCCAATACTTCGGTCAGATACTTACGGGCTTCCCAACGGGCCATGGGAAGGTCCTGCAAAAGATAGTTTCCACAATCCTTGGCTGCCGCTCCAGGAATGTCGCCTTCATATTCAGCGATGAAACGGAATGTCTCTATCATCAAAGGAAGAATGTCTGCAGAACTGAAATCTCCTTTTACCAATAGATAGTTGCCTGTAAGACACCCCATGGGACCCCAATAGATGATTTTTTCAGCCCATGTAGGATGGTTACGCAAAAAGGTTGCTGCCAAGTGTTCGATGGTATGCAGAGCACCTTGTCCGAGAGCCGGTTCACGATTGGGTTCCTTCATACGGATGTCGAAAGTTGTCACTGTCTCATGACTCACTTGGTCTTGGCGAGAGACGTAGATACCGCGCAGGAGGCGCAGATGATCAATGGTAAAGCTGGGTATTTTTTTCATAATTGTTCAGGTAATGCATTCAAGAATTGGTGGGTGATGCCAAAAGAACGTTCGGCAATGGTCTGCCAGAAGTTGGTATATTGTTGCCAATGTTCATCAGCTCCTGGCGTGTCGCTGATGATACGGAAACTGATAAAGGGCACTCCGTAAAGGTGGCATACTTGGGCTATGGATCCTGATTCCATATCTACGGCCAACCCTTCGGGGAAGTTCCCCTTGATGTAGTCCAATTCTGTGCGGTCAGTAATGAACTTGTCACCACTACAAATGAGACCACCGTGGATGGTCATTCCTTCTGCCTCGGGAGTGAGGGAGAGGGCAGAACGCAACAATGTTTCGTTTCCTGTGAAATAGGTAGGAAGTCCTTGTACTTGGCCGTATTCGTTTCCTTCGCCACACCAGACATCGTGATAGACGATGCGGCTACTGGCCACTACATCCATAACTTTCAAGCAAGTGTCTATACCACCGGCTACGCCCGTACTGATGATGCAGTCGGGGTGGAAACGACTGATGAGTTCGACTGCTCCAGCGGCAGCATTCACTTTTCCGATGCCGCATTGCATCAGCACAAGGGTGTTGCCTCCTGCTTCGCCTTCCGTGAATTTGAAGGGACCTCCGGTGTGCTCTTTTTTATTCTGTAGGAGGCCGACAACCTGGTCGTGCTCCATGCTCATGGCTGTTATGATTCCGATTTTCATACGATAAATGTTTTTTCTGCCTGCAAATGTACGGATTTTATCAGAGTTAATTGTATCTTTGCGGCTCTTAATAACCATATTAATATGAATTTAGTGAAAAGATTGCTTCCCGATGTGGTAGCTGTGGCTTTGTTTGCCCTCATTTCGTTTGTTTATTTTTATCCCGCCAATGTGGAGGGGTTAGTGCTCGGACAGCACGACCATGCGGCAGGTATCGGTGCCGGTCAAGAATCTAAGGAATATTTGGAACGTACAGGTGAACGTACCCGTTGGACTAATTCGTTGTTTGGCGGTATGCCTACCTATCAGATGTCTCCCAGTTATGATTCCAGTAATACACTCAGTTTTGTGGAGCGCGTTTATCGCCTCTTTATTCCAGGCTATACTCATTATGTGTTTATCATGCTGCTTGGGTTCTATATCCTGTTGCGTGCTTTCGACTTTCGTGCTTGGATGGCGGCTCTTGGAGCTGTGTTGTGGGCCTTCTCGTCCTACTTTTTTATCATCATTGCGGCCGGACACATTTGGAAAGTGCTGACCTTGGCCTATATTCCTGTTACCATTGCTGGTATGGTATTGATATATCGGGGAAAATGGCTGTGGGGTGCTTTGTTGACAGCCCTGTTTGTGGGATTGCAAATTCGTTCAAACCACGTACAGATGACCTATTATTTCCTTTATCCTATGTTCTTTATGGCCGTAGCTTATGGGGTTGATGCGTGGAAGAAGGGACGTTTGGCAACCTACTGGAAGTCTTCAGCTATTCTGATTGTAGCCGGAATATTGGGCGTATGTACCAATCTTTCCAATCTCTACCATACTTATGAATATAGTAAGGAAACTATGCGTGGTAAGAGTGAATTGGTGAAAGCTGACAGCGGTAATCAAACCAGTAGCGGATTGGAACGTGACTATATTACAGCGTGGAGTTATGGTATCGGTGAAACATGGACATTGCTTGTTCCCAATGCCAAAGGTGGTGCTTCTGTGCCTATGGGACGCAACGAAAAGGCCATGCAGAAAGCCAACCCTATGTATCGTAGTATTTTCAATCAGATAGGACAATATTGGGGAGAACAACCCGGTACTTCAGGACCTGTGTATGTAGGTGCTTTTGTGGTGGTACTCTTTGTTTTGGGGCTTTTCATTGTTCGTGGCCCTATGAAATGGGCGTTATTAGTGGCTACTGTTCTATCTATTCTTCTTTCATGGGGAAAGAATTTTATGGGATTCACGGATTTCTTCCTCGATTATGTGCCTATGTATGCCAAGTTCCGTGCAGTGGCTTCAATCTTGGTAATAGCAGAATTTACCATACCTTTGTTGGGTATGTTGGCTTTAAAGGAGGTGATGCAGCGTGTGCAAGCCGGACAATTGAATGAACCGCTCTATTGTGGTGGCAAGTTCTCATTGCTGAAGAGCCTTTACGTCAGCGTTGGTGTCGTAGGAGGATTTACTCTGCTTTTTGCTCTGATGCCAGGTGTATTCTTCCCCAATTATATCTCAACAAGCGAGGTGGCTATGTTGAAGAACGGTCTTCCTGCTGAGCATCTGAATCCCTTCATGGCCAACTTGATGGAGGTGCGACAGAGTATTTTTGTCAGTGACGCATGGCGTAGTTTCTTTATCATTTTGGTTGGTGCAGTTGTTGTCTTGTTATTTGCTTTGCGTAAAATCAATGCCAAATGGATGGTGGGATTGTTGTTCGTCCTCTGTCTGTTCGATATGTGGCAGGTGAATCTGCGTTATTTGAATCCACAAGATAAGAGCCAATTTACCCCCAAACGTGCTATTACCAATACTTTCAAGAAAACCCCAACAGATGAGACTATCTTGAAAGATGAAGCATTGGATTATCGTGTATTGAATCTTGCAGGAAATACGTTCAATGAAAACAATACGTCGTATTTCCACAAAAGTGTGGGTGGATATCATGCCGCCAAGCTCCGTCGTTATCAAGAGATGATTGAGGCACATATTGCTCCAGAGATGCGTACAGTGATGGAAGAGGTGGTACGTACCGGTGGACAGATGGACAGCATACAGGGTTCGAAGTTTCCTGTATTAAATATGCTCAATACCCGTTGGTTTATTATGCCAACACAGGGAGGAGGTACAATGCCTCTGGCGAACCCTTATGCATTGGGTAATGCTTGGTTTGTCAACGATGTGAAATATGTGTCCAATGCCAATGAAGAGATTGCTGCCTTGGGTGTCATTGACCCTGCTACTACTGCGGTTGTAGATAACCGATTCAAAGAGCAGGTGAAAGCAGCCTTCTCAGAAGGTTCCATTACTTTGAAGGAGTATGATGCCAATCGTTTGGTATATGAATGTGAAAGCAACGAGGGAGGTACTGTGGTATTTGCTGAAAACTACTATCCTGGATGGCGTTCCTATATTGATGGTGAAGAGGTGGAGCATGGACGTGCCAATTATATTCTTCGTGCTATGAACGTGCCTGCAGGTAAACACATTGTTGAATTCTACTTTGATCCACAATCGTTGCACATTACTGAAACCATTGCCTACACAGCATTGACTTTGTTGCTTATTGGTTTCATTGTGGCTGTAGTATTACAATTACGTAAAGAGAAACAAACGAGATAAAAACTTTAATAAATTAGAAATCATGAAAGCAAAATTCTTCATTTTATCATTATGCTTTTCTATGGGAATGCAAGCCCAACAATTGGCATTCCCCGGAGCAGAAGGTTTTGGTGCCTATGCTTCTGGTGGACGTGGTGGGGAAGTAGTACATGTAACCAATTTGAATGCTGCTGGTGCCGGCTCATTGGCTGAGGCTGTGAGTAAGCCCGGAAGATTTGTCGTATTTGATGTTGGTGGAGTTATTGACATTACAGGAAAGAACATAACGATAGCCAGTAATGTCACGATTGCCGGACAAACAGCTCCAGGTGAAGGTATTACCATCTATGGCGGACGAGTGATTGCTTCGAAGAGCAGCAATGTCATCATCCGATATATCCGTATGCGTGGTGGATCAAGTGTGAATCAAAAGAAATGTACGCTCACATTGGACGAGTGTGAGAACGTCATTATGGACCACTGTAGTGTATCATGGGGACCTTGGGATAATGTTCACATAGCCAATGCAAACAATATTACATGGCAAAACTGTATTATCTCTGAAGGTATCGAACCCCAACGATTCGGGGCTATTACTGATGGAACACGCAACTGGACAATTCATCACTGCCTGTGGCAGAACAACAAAAGCCGTAATCCCAAAATGAAATGCTATGTGCAGTACTATAATAACGTGGTCTATAACTACACGAACGGTGTCGTAGGCGGACACTCTGCAGCAGACAACTATCAAGACTTGATGAACAACTATTTCATTGCTGGACCGAACGGCTCTGCCAAATACTTTGATCAATGGACCGAGACCGACCACATGTACAGTACTGGTAATTACTTCGATGGTAACTGCGACGGAATCCTCAACGGTACACTTGTCACCGACCATCACAATGCCACTCCGATGCAGAATCCGAGTCTGAAATGCTCGGCTCCCATGAATTTGGAGACTGCAGCTCAAGCTTACGAAAGTGTGGTAGAGCATGTGGGAGCATCGCGTGTAAGGGATATTCACGACAAACGTATCATAGAGCAACTTACCTCATTAGGAAAAAAAGGGGCATTCATTGATAATGAACAGAATGTCGGTGGTATTGGAACTGTAGCTGGTGGACCCAAGATTGCGGATGCTGACAATGATGGAATGGCCGATGAATGGGAAAAAGCCAATGGACTAAATTCCGAGAAGAACGATGCGAATGATTATACATTGAATAATGGCTACACTAATATCGAGAATTATGTGAACAGTCTTGCACAGAAGAGCAATTACCTGATGTATCCGCTCAATGTGACTGCTAAATTGACTGATGAATCAACCGTAGAGCTAACATGGACCAATGATGCCGATAATGTGATTGCTATCGTGTTGGAGCAATCGGAAGATGGAAAGAACTTTTCCGAGATTCAACGTCTTGAAGGGAATGCTACTCAGGCAACCGTTACTGGTCTTATTAAAAAAAAAGTCTACTATTTTCGATTGAAGAATGTTTCTGATGCGATGGAGTCGCTCTACTCGGGCACAGTATCTGTCAATGATGAGTTCATGCGTGGTGGCGGTGGAGTAGAAGCGGGTACGAACCCTTTTGTTCCGACGGAAGGAAAACTTTATCGTATCATCTGTTATGGAACCATTCCATACAATAGTGGTACAACAATAAATGGAATTCCCAAATATCTGACCTTCAATGATAACGGTTCGTTAGGTTCTTCAGAAGAATTTCTTTGGGACAATCCTGCTCTATTGTGGGAGATAATTCCTGTGGAAGAGGGATTCCATATCCGTAATTATAGTACAAAAAGTTACATGACAGCCCAGAATGTAACCATCGGTAGTGGTGATGCGCGCATTGGTAGTTCTGCTGAACCTGTGGTACTTACCATCAATTATACCAGTGACCATAAACCTTCACAGTCGGGTTTGAATTCACCGGTAGCAATGTATCGTATCAATTGTCCGTCAAATAAAGACCAACAAATTCGTGCACGTGGTTTTGCTGATGATTGGGTATGGGGTTCAGGTACTATTGAACGTGCCGACATGATTTTTACCTTCGCAGAGATTGATGCTTCGCTTGTCCGTCTCTTCCTTACGAAATTCAACAATACTCTTGAGAGTGCAGAAAAATTGGCCAAAGGGGCTTCGACAGATGTTACATTAGGATATCCGACAGATGCTCTGAATACGTTGATGAATACCATTGTCGAAGCGCAGGATTTCTCCAATAGCATCAGTGAAAATTGTACTCAAACGGAAATTGACTCCGTTGTGGTAGCTCTTAACAATGCGGTTAGTGCATTCAAGGCTACATGTATTTATACGCTTACTGATTTCTCGACAACGATGGCCTACAACATCTATACCTATGGTACTACCAGCAATGCCAGCGCTTCATCTGCCTCTGCCAGTATAGAACGCCGTTATCTCTGTAGTACTAAAAGTGCTGATGGATTGCGCGATTCATTAGTATATCGTATCGGATTGTCGGACAACAGTATCAATGCGGGGAACACTGATGCTATTGCTGCCAATGATGAGGCACTGTGGATACTCAGCTCGGGAGAGAATGGATATATCTACGTTCAAAACCGGGCAAGCGGAGCTTATATGCAGATCGAACAATTGCTTTCTGCCGAACCTGTTGCCATCTATCCCTACTATGCCAAGACTGACAATGGGCATTTGGCTTTCTTTTTGGATGCCAGTGAAGCGGCCAACCGATGCATACAGATAGGCTCCACTGATGCTTCTCTCAAGGAAGGTCCCATTACTTTCTTTGGTGGACATGCCGATCGTACCCGTATGCGTTGGGTATTCGACGAAACAGAAATTGAGGCTGTAACAGGAATTAAGCCTGTCTTGTCAAACAATGGCCAAGGTTCTTTTATCGGATACTATAACTTGCAAGGTATACAGTTGAAGGCGAGACCGACTTCCGGAATCTTTATAGAGGTCTTTATCCATGAGAACGGAACGACTTCTTCGCGTAAAGTAGTAATTCCATAAGCTGCATTTCCCTATACCTTATTATATATATGTAAAGTGCGGATTACGCGGATACACGGTGCCATGAACTTCCGTGTTATCCGCGTAATCCGCGCTTAATCTTTCGAGTAGGATTTATTGTCCTAACAAGTACTGCTTGAAGTCGGCGAACTCCTTAGTCATGGGGACACTTTGCTTGGTGCCCTTCATGAACTCTTGCAACTTGGCAGGTATCTCTATCTTGTTGCCGATGATGCCTTCTACTGTGTCAAGGAACTTGGCCGGATGGGCTGTTTCGAGGAAAACACCCACTTCTCCGGGGTGCAATCCTTCTGCTAACGCACGGTAACCACATGCACCGTGAGGATCGAGCAAGTAGCCAGTTTCCATATAAGTTTGCTTCACTGTCTCACGAATTTGCTCATCGGTATAGGTAGTACCATTGATATCTGCTTTGATATCTGCGTGAGACTCCTTGTAAAGATCGAGCACACGGGCAAAGTTACTGGGGGCTCCCACGTCCATAGCATTGGCAATGGTCGCCACTGATGGTTTGGGTGAATAGATCCCCGTCCGCAAGTAGTTATAGAAGATGTCGTTGCGGTTGTTGGCTGCAATGAAACGTTTCACGGGAAGTCCCATGTGTTTCCCAAAGAGTCCTGCGGTGATGTTTCCAAAGTTTCCGCTGGGTACACAGATGACGAGTTGGTCGGCTTTACCCAACTTCTTCAATTGGGCGTAGGCGTAAAAATAGTAAAATGCCTGAGGCAGGAAGCGGGCCACGTTGATAGAGTTAGCCGAAGTGAGTTTCATGTGGGCATTCAATTCCTGATCCATGAAGGCACTCTTCACCAAAGCCTGACAATCATCGAACACGCCATCTACTTCGATGGCGGTAATGTTTTGTCCAAGGGTTGTAAACTGCTTTTCCTGAATTTCGCTGACCTTACCTTTGGGATAGAGGACATATACGTGGATACCTTCCACACCAAGAAAACCGTTTGCTACGGCACTGCCTGTGTCACCAGAGGTTGCCACGAGGACATTTACCTGCTCCTGCCCTTCTTGACGGATGAAATACCCGAGCAAGCGGGCCATGAATCGTGCGCCCACATCCTTGAATGCGAGAGTTGGACCATGAAACAGTTCGAGTGAATAGATGGTATCAGTCACTCGAACAGCAGGAACATCAAAACTGAGTGTGTCATACACAATGTGCTTCAATACATCGGCGGGCACATCTTCGCCAAAAAAAGCGTCAGCCACGCGGTAGGCAATCTCTTGGAACGAAAGGTTCTCTATTTCATCGAAGAACTCCTTGGGAAGCGGCTTGATGGCTTCGGGCATGTACAACCCCTTGTCTGTAGCCAATCCCTTCACCACTGCTTCGTGCAGGGTTGCCAGTGGAGCCTGGCGGTTGGTACTGTAGTATTTCATAATTAATTAATGTGCCCGTGTGTCATTGTATATTAGCATATTGACACATTTGCATATTATTCTATTAACAATTCATAAATTCTTTCATAAATTCTCTACTCTCCATCACACCACATTTCCCCTGTTTGCAGGCTACTTCGTCGAAGGTCTGTACGTCATCAGCTTCGATACCGGGATAGTAAATAAGAAAGGGAACTGGGTCTGCCGTATGAGTACGGTGTTCGCACGGTGTAGGATGGTCGGGTAGGATGGCTATTGCAACAGGTTCATCCCAACGGTTAACTTCGTTGAGGATGGGGCCTACAACACGACTATCCAGATTTTCGATGGTGCGTAGCTTCAAAGGAATGTCGCCTTCATGCCCGGCTTCATCACTGGCTTCGATGTGGAGATAGACGAAGTCATCAGTGCGTAAGGCCTCAAGTGTGGCAGTTACTTTAGCTTCGTAGTTGGTGTTATATAATCCTGTTGCACCTTCTACTTCGATGTTGCGCAAACCTGCATAATGTCCGATACCTTTAATTAAATCTACGGCGGAAATGACAGCACCGCTCTTGATGCAAGGGTAAGTTTCAGTCAGTGGCACCATATTGGGACGGTATCCAGGTGACCATGGCCACAAACTGTTGGCTGGATCTTTGCCTTCTGCAATGCGTTTGAGGTTCAGCGGATGGTTGGCCAACAACTCTTGTGAGCGAAGAATCATGCGGTTGATAAGGTCGGAAGTTGGCTGTGCTTCCATCAGCTTAGGCTTTACGAGCAGGGGAATGAATTCTTGTCCAGGGACATCATGTGGAGCGGTGCAGCGCAAACGCTTGTCTCCGTCTTTGATTACGAGCAGATGACGATACTGAATACCCGTTGTTAGTGTGATAGCAGTAAATCCTTCATCTTTTCCGAATTCTTCTTGCAAGAAACGGATAAGTACGTCCGCCTCTTCGGTTGTAATGTGTCCTGCTGAATGATTCTTGATACGACCATCGGTTACACAGATGAGATTGCAGCGCATTGCCATGTCACCAGGCTTCAGTTCGTAGCCGATGCTGGCAGCCTCCAACGAACCGCGTCCTTCATATACATGTTTCAAATCATAGCCGAGAATAGCTGTATTTGCGACCTCACTGCCAGGGTGGAAACCTATAGGAACAGTCTTCAGCATGCCTGTGCGACCCAAACGGGCCAATTTGTCCATATTGGGTGTTTGGGCATATTGTAACAAGGTCTTCCCGCCCAAAGAAGCCACGGGCCAATCGGCCATACCATCACCCAGAATTATCAGATGTTTCATTATATATTCGCTATACTCATAATATCCGCAAATACACCGGCAGCAGTCACTCCGGCACCAGCACCGTAACCTTGGATAAGCATGGGATATTCTTTGTAACGTTCGGTGGTCAGCAGAATAATGTTGTTACTTCCTTCCAACATGTAGAAGGGATGATCCTTATCTACTTCACAGAGTGATACGGAAGTCTTCTTGTTTTCCATCTTGGCTACAAAACGCCAACGTTTGCCTTCGCTCTCCAAGCGACGACGGCGTTCCTCGAAATCGGCATCCAAGGTTGGCAAGTTCTTCCAGAAATCATCTAACGAACCGTCGAAGAATTCCTGTGGAATGAAGAGGTTCTTCTCCACATCGTCCTGTTCCACTTGATAACCTGCCTCTCGAGCCAAAATGACCAACTTGCGTACCACATCTTTCCCACTGAGGTCAATGCGTGGGTCGGGTTCGGAGTATCCTTGTTCCTTAGCACGGCGCACTGTTTCACTGAAAGGAACTTCGGCACTCAGTTCATTAAAGATAAAATTGAGCGTACCACTGAGTACCGCTTCGATCTTCAAAATCTTATCACCACTGGCAATAAGGTTGTTGATGGTATTGATGATAGGTAGTCCGGCACCTACGTTAGTTTCGAAGAGGTATTTTATGCCGCGTGCACGTGCAGTTTGCTTCAAGAATGAGTAATTCTCGTATTCCGATGAAGCGGCTACTTTGTTGGCTGCTACTACAGAGATGTTCTTCTGTAGGAAATCTCCATAGAGTGAGGCCACTTCGGCACTGGCCGTACAATCCACGAATACAGAGTTGAAGATATTCATTCCAATAACCTCGTCGTGCAGACGTTGGATGTTGCTCGGCTCGCTTTGTGCCAATTGCTCACGGTAATTGTCAAGATTGATACCATCGCGGTTGAACATGGCGTTGTGTCCGCTGGCAATACCTACTACATTCAGCTTTAATCCGCGTTCTTCCATCAACTTTTCACGCTGTTGGCGGATTTGTTCAATCAAACTTCCACCGACAGTTCCCACACCACAGATGAAAAGATTGAGAACTTGGTATTCCGAAAGGAAGAAGCTGTCGTGGATGACATTCAACGTTTTGCGCAACGAATCACGGGCAACAACAAATGATATGTTTGTCTCGCTCGCTCCTTGAGCACACGCAATGACATTGATACCGTTACGCCCTAATGTGCCGAATAACTTGCCGGCAATACCCGGTGTATGCTTCATGTTTTCACCTACAATGGCGACTGTTGCTAAGTTTGTTTCGGCCGTTACAGTACCTAATTCGCCCATATCAATCTCTTTGGCAAATTCGGCATTCAATACTTTGCAGGCTAAAGCTGCATCTTCGTTGCGTACACCAATAGAAGTACTGTTTTCTGATGAGGCTTGAGATACTAAAAAAACACTGATGCCATTCTGTGCCAAAGCCTTGAATATGCGGTAATTGATACCGATAACACCTACCATTCCGAGTCCTTGTACTGTAATAAGGCTGGTGTCATTGATGGATGAAATACCTTTGATGGCTTTCTGTCCGTCCTTTGTCTCACTGCAGATGATGGTACCTGCTCCTTCAGGGTTGAAGGTGTTTTTGATAAGGATAGGTATATTCTTGTGGCAAACCGGGTAGATTGTTGGTGGGTAAACAACCTTGGCTCCAAAGTTGCAGAGCTCGGTTGCTTCGACATAGCTCAATTCATTGATGGTATATGCACTGCTGATGACGCGTGGGTCAGCTGTCATAAAACCATCTACATCTGTCCATATTTCCAAACAGTCAGCCCCCAAAGCCGCAGCAATGATGGAAGCTGTGTAATCAGAACCGCCGCGTCCCAAATTTGTTATTTCACCTGTAGTTTTGTCTGACGAGATAAATCCGGGAACCAATGCAACTTTGGGCAAATGGGCAAAGGTTTCGCATACCAATCGGTTTGTGAGTTCTGAATCTAAGATATATTTGCCTTGTTTTTGTTCGGTTTTGATAAAATTACGTGAATCGAACCATTCGGCTTCGTTAATCAATGTGGTGACAATACGTGACGAAATACGTTCGCCATAGCTTACGATGGTTGCCAATGTTTTGGGAGATAAATCACGAATGAGGTAAAGTCCTTTGTATATACCTCCCAATTCTGTCAACAATTGGTTGGCAATGAGGAGTAAGTTTTCTTTTTGCCCATTATCGGGGATAAGTCCCTCAATCATGTCAATGTGGCGTTTCTTGATTTCCGCCAATGCGACTTCGTAACCGCTGTCACCACCTGCAGCCATATGTGAGGTAGCTATCAACTTGTCTGTGATGCCTCCAAGAGCCGATACAACCACAATGACCGGTTCTTTTTCTGCTTCTACAATCTTCTTTACATTAAGAATACTGTTCACGGAACCTACGGATGTTCCGCCGAATTTCATTACTTTCATTTTTCCTAAAGCTACGATTGACGAACTACAAGTTACAAGTAAAAGTTTTGGCGCTGTATGGACTTGTCACTTACGACTTGTAGCTTATCACTATTTTATTTATTTTCTTTCATTTTTCTCTCCACAAAGGCAATCTTGCGTAATGCCTCTTCGCGTTCCTTCTTTGTCTGCTCTAAAGCTGTGAGCATCTGTGACAAATTATAGAGTTTTGCAATGGCTTCACTATCTTCGGGACGTACACTGATAACATAGCTACGTTCGCCTATGTAGTGTGCTTTCATTGTTTGTACACCATGATTCATGGCGATGAAGGCTATTACGCCACCATCTTTTCCCAAAGGATAACTGGCCTTCTCAGTCTTCCAACCTAAGTCTTCGCTTTTATAGACATCTTCCGAAGCGGGTGTTTCTGCGAATGTGCCATCTTTGGCCACAACTTTCACTGCGTGATGATGTGCATGGCGTTCCCCCCAATAGATGGATGTCAGAGTCATTGTTCCCACTTCATCAACCTGTCCGCGGAGGAATGAGCGGTACAATGTGCGTTCTACCGTCTGCTTGGGATGGAAATAATTGCCAATCTCTTGATAGGCAGTATCCTTTTCTAACAATAGGCCTTGCTTGGCTTGAGCAACAAGTTGTTGTTGGGCAGTTAATGTGCTGTCCAAATAGGCCAATGAACGTTGTTGTTCTGCCAAGTCAATTTGCTGCATTAGGCTGATACTCTCCTTACGGGCATTGAAAGCCTTGGGATACAGAGTCCTGATACTGTCTATCTGTAATTTTGCAGCATTGTATTCACCAGTGTTTAATGCTGATTGGGCTTTTGCCAAATGTTGCTGAGCCTGTGTCTCTCCATTGTCGCTACACGCCACCATGAATGCGGCAAATAGCAAGAAGACACTTGTCCATATTGTCTTTTTTTTCATAAGTTTTGTCATTAAACGAACAAAAATACAACTTTCCTGCTTTTCTACTTACATTTTATTCCTTTATTTAAGGAAGATTAACCCATCTGTCGTAAAAATAGGTGATATTTGTTTTGGGTTTACGGGTTTGTTTGTGAGGATATTGCGTTTTAAAAAAGACATGGGTCCGATGTCAATTATCTGTAACTGTATATTTACATCGAACCCACGTTATGTCACGCAAGAGTGTCTTATTTAAATTTATCAGTGAACTTGCGAACTTTTTTTGCAGCTTTGTTAAATGCCTTTTGATTGCTACAAGTCCTTAAAATTTGGTTGCTTTTTCTTAAGAGTTCCCGACGTTGTTCCAATTGTTGCAATGTAAAGGCAGGAATGGGGATGTTGCGGAGTTCAGTCAAGGCCATCTTCAAGTTGTCCCATGCTTCTAAACGTTCACGTTCTTCGCGGGTAATGTGCATCACCGAACCGTGGCGGGGGGTGAAGTTGCCTCGGGTGAGTGTGTTCTGTACAAACTCGAAGTTCTTTAGATCGCTACTCTTGCAGAATTGGTAGTATCCGTTCGCATAACAGTCGTACATCAAGATATATTCTTCGCTATCAATCAGAGGGAAAACACTGGAACCTTCTACGGGATATTGTCCCTCTTTTTGAAGATGTCTGTATTCTACTGTGTAGGGCCCTGTCAGATTCTTTGATGTGGCACGCATCACACCTTGGCGTGTGCGGAATCCCTTATTCATGGTAGAGAGTCCTTCGTCTTTGAAAAAAAGAATGTATTCACTGTTCTTCTTGTCATACACAATGTCACCGTCAATGGCTGCCGTTCCGAAATCGAAGAGCAGTTTGGGTTCTGTCACATCCGTAAAGTCTTCATTGGCATATGAATAAAATATCTTAAAATAGGGCTGTGTGCGGTTTTTGCCTACAGGATATTCCCAATCGTGGCGTCCGATAGAGTAGTAGATCATGTATTTCTGTTCCTTTTCGTCCCAAATTGTTTGTGGTGCCCACACTGCATGGAGATTAGCTTCATCGAATCCTTCCAGATTGGGGAAGCGTTTGGGGAAATGGATGGCTGTATGTTGCCAATGGAGTAGATCGGTACTTTTCATCAATACGAGACCGTCGTTGCTCTGCCATCCTTGGCTTGAACGCATGTCGGTAAGTACCATATAGAATGTTTTCCCGTCTTGGCTACGTATGATATGGGGGTCTCGGATACTTTTCTTCAGTGCAATGGAGTCAGAGCTAACTACGGGTTGTCCGTCGTTCAAAGCGCGGTAGTTGAATCCATCATCACTGAGTGCATAACGAATCTGTTCTCCATAAGGAGAATTGTCTGAAAAGAATGCAAACAGATAACTTTCAAATTCAGTCTTCTCATTTTTTTGAGCAGATGCAAATAAAGGAGTAATTAGGAACAGACAGATGTAAACAGCATAAAAAGTTTGTTTTTTTGTCATAATAATAAAAAAAGTGGGTTCCAGAGATTGGCATTGCAGTGTTCGTTTGGCAGAACCCGTTAGTCCGACGGACACTGTTGGATTTATTTGGCGGCAAAGATACAATAAATATTGGAATTGATGTTCTTTTTGTCTTTTTGTTGCAGAAAATGGTGTTTTTGTCGTAATTTCATCAATTATAAAGAATGGAAGTGTTTGGGTTAGATGTTTTTTTCTTACCTTTGCAGCCGATAACTGTTTTAAGTGCAACTATTAAATTATGAAAAAGACACTTGTAGATTTATTTGAAGCGTCGGTCAGCAAGTATCCCAACAATACATTCTTGTTGGAAAAAACCGGCAAGCAGTTTGAGCCTACCACTTATACACAAGTAAAAGAACAGGTTTACCGCCTTGGCGCCGGATTACAGGCTTTAGGTGTGAAGAAGGGCGAAACAATGGCCCTGCTCAGTGAAGGCCGCAATTTATGGGTCATCGGAGAATTGGCCATGTTTTATGCTGGAGCGGTCAATGTACCTCTTAGCATTAAGTTGGAAGAAAGCAACGATTTGCTTTTCCGCCTCATTCACGGTGATGTGAAATATGTAATGGTCAGTGGAACTCAGTTGAAAAAGATTCGCGCCATTAAGGAACTGTTGACCATGGTGGAGAAGGTCATTGTCTTCGACGCACAGAAGGAGTATGAAGATAAGGAAATCGCTTTGGAAGATGTATTAAAGATGGGTGATGGGTTTTTGAATACCCATAGTATAGACGAATTCTTGAGTGTAGGACAATCTATCCAGAATGATGATTATGCCACCATTACCTATACCAGTGGTACGACTGCTGATCCCAAAGGTGTAGTGTTGACTCATCGTAATTATACAGCCAATGTGGAACAAGCACTCACTCTTGTGGATATCAATGAGAATTGGCGTACACTTATTATTTTGCCTCTTGATCATTGTTTTGCACATGTCGTAGGATTCTACATTATGATGTCTGTAGGTGCTACAGCTGCTACTGTACAGGTAGGACGTACTCCGCTTGAATCGCTCAAGAATATTCCTCTTAACATTAAAGAAGTCCGTCCTCACTTTATTCTTAGTGTTCCGGCTTTGGCTAAAACTTTCAAGAAAAATATCGAACAAGGAATTCGTGCTAAGGGAAAAACTACAGTGCGCTTGTTTAATATCGGTTTGAAGGTGCGTCAGATGTACTTCGGTGAAAGTAATCTTGATTTTAAAGGATTGCGCTATTTGTTGAAACCCCTCGTATGGCTGTTTGACAAAGTACTCTTCTCTAAGGTTCGTGAGAATTTCGGTGGCGAACTCCGTTTCTTTATCGGTGGTGGTGCATTGCTTGACAAAGATTTGCAGAAATTCTATGTTGGTGTAGGAATGCCAATGTATCAAGGTTACGGTTTGAGTGAAGCTACACCTGTTATCTCCAGCAATGGTCCCGAACTTTATCGTTTTGGTTCTAGCGGAAAATTGGTGAAACCCATTGAACTGAAGATTTGCGATAGCGAAGGGAAAGAATTGCCCTTAGGTGAAATGGGTGAAATTGTCGTTAAGGGTGAAAACGTGATGGCCGGATATTGG
This sequence comes from Phocaeicola sp., assembly GCA_045647865.1. Classification (GTDB taxonomy): domain Bacteria; phylum Bacteroidota; class Bacteroidia; order Bacteroidales; family Bacteroidaceae; genus Phocaeicola_A. The sequence goes on along the minus strand of JAZRMW010000035.1, from coordinate 16,174 downwards.
AAGAATCCTGAATCAACAGCAGAGACAGTTCGTGATGGGTATCTCTATACAGGTGACCTTGGATACATGACCAAAGAGGGACTTCTTTATGTGAAGGGACGCTTCAAGAGTCTGCTTATCGGTAGCGACGGTGAGAAGTATAGTCCTGAAGGTATTGAGGAAGCATTTGTAGAGAAGTCACGATATATTGATCAGGTTATGCTTTACAATAATCAGTCTGCTTATACGACTGCTGTTATCGTGCCTAATCGTGATCAGCTTACACGTAAATTGAAAGAACAAGGACTTGGACTTGATACAGAAGAGGGACGTAAGGTAGCCTTGCTGAAATTGGAAAGTGAATTGAACAAGTATAAGAAGGGCGGAGAGTTCGAAGGCATGTTCCCTGAACGTTGGTTACCCAGTTGTTTTGCTGTATTGGCTGAACCGTTTACGGAGCAGAATCAAATGATTAACAGTACAATGAAGATGGTACGTGGCAAGATTGAGAAGGCATACGCTGATCGAATTGCTTATATGTACACTGCTGAAGGTAAGCAATTGCTTAACCAACAGAACTTGGATGCTCTGAAATAAAGAGTGAAACATTGCTTCATGGAATAATGGATGCGATGTCTGAATAGCGGAAAGGGGAATGTGCCAAAGCATATTCCCCTTTCTTTAAAAGATGATTACTGTTGCAAATAGGGATAGATATGTTTTAATTATCGGTAGTTGCATTGAAATGTTAGCATTTTCTTGCCCGATTAAAATATTTTCTGCAAATTTACGCCCGAAAAAGTTAATAATGGGATTGTTTTTATGAAAAAACATACGGAAATCCTAAAAATGTCTGATTTAAGGACAAAACGGGAAACATTTGAGCCATACGGTCTTTTTTGTAAATTGTATAAAGCTGAAGTGATGCCTTGCTTTGACCGTCACAATGAGATAGAAATCAATTATGTGATGGAAGGTAGCGTAACATACTTTGTGCAGAATCGTCGTATTGTGGTCTCTTCGCGTCGTATTGTCCTTTTTTGGGGAATTTTTCCTCATCGTGTTATAGAAGTAGAAGAGAATAGTACTTATTATGTCTGTGCCATTCCTCTCACACTGTTCCTTAGTTGGACATTACCCGAATCATTTGTTAGCCGTGTATTGAAGGGGGATGTGCTGATGTATGGGGATGTCCAGAAACAGTATGCAGATTTTGATCGTCTGTTGTTGGATCGTTGGCGTGCTGATTTGGCAGCTCCTGTTCCTGATACACGGGCAATGGTGCTGGAAATCCAGAGTCGTCTGATTCGCATGTCGACGCATATGGCAGAGGGAAAAGTCTCAGGGTATTCCGTACAGGTTGGTGATATGAATTTAGTGGAGCAGATGGTACTTTACATAGCTCGCAATTATCATCGTTCCATTCGTGTCGCTGATGTGGGTCGGGCTGTGGGAGTACATCCGGATTATGCCAATACCATGTTCAAGAAGGTTTTCGGACATACACTCAGTTATCACTTGATGTTGGAACGAATTACGCAGGCTCAGCGGAAGTTGCTTACCACGTCGGATTCCATTGTGCAGATTTCCGAAGCGTGTGGATTTAATTCCCTCAGTTGTTTCAATAGTGCATTCCTTAAATTCAACGGCTGTACTCCGAGGGATTATCGCAAGCATTTTATTGGTTGAAAAGGGATTTTGTGAATTTCTCTTCGTTAAAGAGTGTCATTTCTTATGTAAATTTAATTTAATGAAGTAACTTTGCACCTGAATTAAGATTTATAGGAGTGATAAACTCCTCTTTATATTTAGTAAGGTATTAATTTATTTAAGGATTCTAACATATTACATGAAGAGATTTTTGACAACGGCATGGCTGCTGGTGGCAGTATTTGCTTGTGCTGTGGCTCAATCGGGAGCCGTACGTGGAAAAATTGTGGATGCACAGACGAAAGAGGCATTGGAGTTTGTAACCGTGAGTGTGACCAAGGTAGGAGCGACTGACTTATTGAAGGGTACAGTTACTGACATTGATGGAAACTTTGATATCAAAGGGTTGGCAGATGGCAGTTATACACTCAGTGTGACATTTATCGGATACAAGGAACTGAAGAAGAATTTTGCCATCACTCGTCAGGCACGTCATGTGAATATGCGTACTCTGACCATTGGTGAGGATAGTAAGATGCTTGGCGAAGTACAAGTGACCGGGCAACGGGCACAAATGAAATTCGAGATAGACAAGAAGGTGTTCGATGTCGATCAGAACATTGCCTCAACAGGAGGTTCTGCCAGCGATGTGTTGACCAATATTCCTTCGGTAGAGGTTGATAGTGAGGGTGAAGTCTCTCTTCGTGGAAGCAGTAGTGTGACTGTGTGGATTAATGGAAAGGCATCGGGACTCTCGGCCGACAATCGAGGAGAGATATTGGAGCAGTTGCCTGCTGAAACGATTCAGAAGATTGAGGTCATTACTAACCCTTCGGCCAAATTCAGCCCTGAAGGTACAGCCGGTATCATCAACATTATTTTGAAGGAAGACCGCAAGCCCGGTTATTACGGAAGTGTACAGGCAGGTGGTGATAGTGAAGGTGGATATAATGCCAGCGGTAACATCAACTACAGTAGTGGCAAACTGGATGCTTATGTCAACATGGGATATCGCCATCGTGAACATACCGGAGGCAATGAGAGCAGCCGGGTGGACCCTAATGGATACCTTGACCAGAAAGGAGAGAACGAGGGAGAGAACAATAATATCTTCGGACGTGCAGGACTTACTTGGCACGTGACACGTAACGACCATCTCTCGGCTAACTTTATGGGTATGTTCGGTGATGGAAACCGAAACAATGACATTCATTATTCACAAAGCCGTGGTTATGGTATTCCTGATGACCAATACAGCCGTTTTACTACATCGGGCAATGATATGAAGATGACGAACTTTGATGTGGGTTACAAGCACGACTTTGGTGAGGAACACAATATTGATTTCACCCTTTCACACCACATTTGGAACATGGATGGAAACAGCGAATATCGTACCATTCGTGATGAGCAGATGGCTTCCTATCAATATCAAGAGAATGAAAACCGTAGCAAGGAGTGGGAAGCACAGCTCGACTACGTGAACAAATTGAGCGAGAATCATAAGATTGAAGCAGGATACAAAGGGACCTTTGCCCGCGACAACAGTCCTGTCAGTACCTATAGCGACGAAGCACACGCTGTAATGGACAAGAATCTCTACAACCGCTTTATCTATGACCAGGATATTCATGCCCTTTATGCCACTTATTCCGGTCGTCTCGGTAAGTTGGGCTACCAAGTAGGTGTGCGTGGCGAGTATTGGAAGGTTAATTCTGAATCGCGCAGCTATGCACAGGAGTTTGAGGGGTTGGCGTCCACGCTCTTCGAGAAAGATTACTTCAGTCTTTTCCCCAGCCTTTTCCTCTCTTATGAATTGCCGGGTGGAAACGAATTGCAGGTAAACTATACCCGTCGTCTCTCTCGCCCTTGGGGAGGACAACTCAATTCGTTCCAAAATATTACCGACTCAACGAATATCTCTTACGGTAATCCCGAACTCCAACCTCAGTACTCTAATGCTTACGAACTGAATTACATCAAGAACTGGGAAGACCATACACTTTCTCTTTCAGGCTATTACCGTACGACAGACGATGTTATCCAGCGTATCCGTTATCGCGAGGGAAACATCATGTATTCTACCGACCGTAACGTTACCCAGTCACAATCGGCCGGACTCGAAATCGTCAGCAAGAACAAACTCGGCCGTGCTGTTGACCTCACTACTACGGTCAACCTCTTCTATTATAAATTGGATGGGTTCAAGTTCATGATTCACGACCAACTGGTGTTTGGTGAGAGCGATGAGGATTTCTCATGGAATGCCCGTATGATGGCAAATATCATCCTGCCTTACTCATTCTCTCTCCAGTTGACGGGTAACTACAACGCACGTCAAGTTGTGGCACAGGGATACCGTAAGGCCAACTATGCTCTTGATGCAGGATTGCGCAAATCATTCTGGAACCGCAAGTTGAGTCTGAGTGTCAACGCCCGCGACATCCTTGATTCACGCCGTTGGAAAACCATTACCCACACAGGAGACACCCGTATGGAGTCTGAGAACTGGCGTGGTGGACGACGCATCGGAGTAACTCTCACATACAGTTTCGGAAATCTTGCTCCCGCCAAGCGTAAGCCTGCTAAACCTATGGAAAGCGAAATGGGACCTATGGACCAATTTGGTGGAGAAGGGGGAATGATGGAATAAACTTCCTGTTTTAAGATATAGTTAGGCACGGATTATACGGAGAACACAGGGCTTTAGCTAAACTGTGTTGATTCGTATAATCCGTGCCTTTTTTGTTTGGATATGCTTCCTAAATGGGGGGATTCTTACTTCACCACATACGTATTGAACGAGTGGGGGGCGGTCTGTATGTTCAGATACTTCTTGCCTAATTTCACGTTTGCCGTGTGAGGCTGGTCGGTAAAGTTTCCTGCTGTGACAATGTATCCGCCCTCGTTGGTGCGGAATACCACGATGGGAGTGCGGCTGTAGTCGCGTCCGGCATAGCCCACCATCTGTGTGCCGGGGGCGATGAAGTGGCTGAAGTGCTTGTAGGCGAAGTACTCTGCTGTGTAACGCTTTTGGCGCGTTTGGCTGTTCACTTGGATGAGAGCGTTCTGCTTCCATCCCCAAGGTGACTCACCGTTGTCGGTGAGGATGAAGTTCCAGTTGTAGTACTCATCACATCCGTTTCCGAGGTTGTCCGAGAGAAGGAAGAAGGTGTGTTCGCCTGCCGCCCAATCCATCGAACCGTTGCCACACTCGCTTTCCGATTGCATGAAACGCAGGTTGGGGTAACGCTTGCGCAACTGAGGCAGGTTGTTGCGGCATTCCCATTGGGTGCCCACTCCCTTCACGTTCTTCTGCAAGGTAGGGTCGTCCAGAATCTTTTCCACATAATCGAGGCGGTTCGTGTTGAAGGTGCCTATCCACAGTTCCACGTTAGGATGACGTTTGGCAAGGGTGGGGGCAAGATACTCGTTGTTGAACCGCAGGGTTCCCTCGGCCGTCCAAGCGCATCCGGGGTAGGGGGTATAGGAGTAAGCCTCGTTCTGATACATAACCTTTGTGATGGGCAGTCCCTGTTCGGCGTAGAGGTCAATGAAACGGCAGAACATCTCGGCATAGCATTGCAGGTAGCGCGGGTCTTGGATGAAGAAGTCCTGCGAGGCCAATCGTCGGGGGAACACTCCGTTGCGGTTGCCCAAAAGTTTCATCTCGTCGGGATTCAAGGCACGTCCGTCGTCCATATATAAGAGGTATCCCTGGCGCGGATCCATGGTGTTGTGTTGGTTGGGTACTACGGGATAATCCTGGTTTATCTTCATCCATGCTGGCGGACTCCACGGACTCATGAAAAGTTGCAATTCGGGGCAGTACTTCTGTGCCGCCCGTGCCAAAGGGATAATGTTTCGTTTGTCGCGTTCGATGTTGAAGTACTTCAACCCGAGGTCGCCCACCACATCGTCGCAACTGTACCACGAGCGAGCATAGTCGTTGGCGTTCATCGACACCCGTCCGTGGGTGAAGTGCAGGTCGCCCGTGGGAGCGAAGAGGTTGTGCATCACCTCGTCCTGCTCGTCGCGTGTCAATAGATTGAACGCATCCCAGTCCAGTTCATTGAACGTCGTACCCCAAGCTCGGAAGGTCACTCCCTCTTCATTACCGTTGAGGCTCACTACGGTCGTTCCTTCCGCCTTGCTGGCGAGGTTCGTCTTTCCTTGTTTCCACTCAGCTCCTTCCGTGGTGCTGTATGTCACTACTCGCTGTGCCCATGCTCCGGTGCCTGTAGCACCCAGCATCACAGCCGTCAAAATGGTTCGAATGAATCTTCTTGTCATAGTTCGTTTGGTATTTGATGTATGCCCGCGTGTGGCATGGTTTGTTTATCGGTTGCAAATATAGTCATTATCCCGCGTTGCGACAAACTTATTGCTTTCAAAAGACTTTTTCTTGTTTTTATCCTCGATAGGGTATCATTTATCTGCGTTATCTGTGTCATCTGCGGATGAAAAATCTATAATGACACATCCTCATTTCAAATGCTTACATTATGAAGGTTTCTTCCTTCTAATAACGTAGTTCGATACCCATTCTCTATATTTTTTTGTCTGGACGCGAGGAAACTCGTAGGGGCAATCCCTTGTGTTTACAGATTGTTCCCTGCGTTTGGGAATTTCAAATGCTCATCCTCCAACCTTAGCGTTGCAAAAATGGGAGGATAGAATAGGTGTAATTCTTTACACCCCACATCCGTGCGAAAAAAACAACTCTCCTGATAAATTCCTAAAAGTCTGGATACTTACCCGAATAGGTGTCCAGACTTTTGGGAATTACACTGGACACTTTTTTCAGAACCCCTTGATACTTTTTTCAGTAAGTGTCCAAAGATTTTTAGTAAGTGTCCAGAGTTACGGGGCGCGAAATGATAGGGGGGGAGGGGCGGGATAATAATAGGATCGCAAAGGAATATTGCAGTTTTTTAAGCAAAAAGACTATAAAGTATCTGGTTTTTATTACTTTTGTAGCCAATAACTTAATATCAAGATTTTCAACCATGAAACTATTTGCAAAGACTTTTGGGATAATGTTGCTCCTTATGGCAACGACTGTACAGGCGGAGACAGATGCTGCCGACTATTTTACGAACCGTCCCTTTGGATGGGCAACGTGTAGCGATGCGAACGGAACACCTTATGTGGTGGATGGTGGATTCAGAAATGCCAATCCGAAGACCATCGTGCTTTACAGTAGCGGTGGGGATGACCGGCAGACGGTTATGGATGCTATCAGTCAGAACGACATCATCATCTTGGACGGTTCGAAGGGAGACTTTATTTTTCCTAAAAATATAAATATGGGCGAGATGAAGAACAAGACCATCGTTGGTCGTAATGGCGCACGCCTTTGTACCGAGTGGTACGTCACTCCCGAACTGAAGCAGGTGTTGGTGGATGCCAATCTGGATAAGTACTCCACGAGTTCGGGTACGGGTGGAACACTGAGCAACGGAGTGAAGGTGGCAGAGGAGCGCGAATTGCATACCCGTCAGACGATAATTGATTATTTGGGCGACGATTCAGAGAACTACAGGCATGCAGGTATTTTTACGTTGAACAGTGCAAACGAGAATCTTGTATTCCGTAATTTGACCTTGGTAGGGCCGGGTAGTGTGGATATCGGGGGGGGAGACCTTGTCTCGAACAATGGTGCTACCCATGTGTGGATAGACCATTGTGACTTCATCGACGGATTGGATGGAAATCTTGATAGTGGCTATCGCGAAGGTAATGACCAGTTTGTGACCTATTCGTGGAATGTGTTCCGCTATACCGACCGCAGTTATTCGCATCCCTATTCCAATGGAACGATGTGGGATAGAGGATTTTTGCAATATGTGACCTATTCCTATAATATCTGGGGTGCTGGTTGTACCGACCGTCTTCCTGCGGCCAAGTCGGTTTCTTTGCACATGGCCAACAATTATTACGATTGTGCGGGAAACAATGCGGCAATCTCTGTAGGTGAGAACACTCGTGCATTGATAGAAGGAAACTATGCCGAAAAGGGTGTGAAGAATGTGTTCAAGACAAGGGCTGGTAGTGGACTTTACTATCAGACAAGAGGGAACTGCGGCTTCGGAAATTATAACGACACTGGCAATACGGATATATCATTGGAAGTTCCCTACAAATATCCTCTTATCTCTGTGGCTGATGTACCTGCCGTGTTGCAGGGTAAGCATGGAGCAGGTGCGACCATTGATGATTTGATAGATGCCTATTTGGCCAATCCGACAGGGCCGATGACAGCTCCTGCAACCTATTATTCCCGACGAATGGTAGAGTCGCATGGCAAGACCTGGTCGGCCGACAAGAAATGGGATTACGTGAGTGGCCTCGTCACCAAGTCGCTTTTGAAGTGTACAACTCAATATCCCGAGGACGGTTGGAGTCTGACAGCTTACGATTGGTGTAAGTATTATGCCGATGCGGCGTTGAATGACGATGGTTCTTTCAAAGCGTTCAAAAAGGGGAACATCGACAACATCGCTTCGGGAAAGGTCTTCTTTGAACTTTATCACCGTGAATTGGCAAAGGGTACGGATGAAGGAAATGCAAATGCCTCCAAGTATAAAGTTGCGGCTGATTACCTTTATAACTATCTCCGTTACGAATATTCGCGCATCCAATTGGAGGATGGGAAGAACGGATTCTTCCACAAGGACATCTATCCCAACCAAATGTGGCTTGATGGCCTCTACATGGGAGCGGCCTTCTATGCCGAATATTTGGCGAACTTTGCTCCTGAGGATACAGAAGGATGGGCGGATATTGCCAACCAGTTCATCACGATCCATAAGCATACTTATGACCCGGCAAAGAAGTTGAATTACCACGGATGGAGTGCTGATCCGAAAGACTCTAATTCATTTTGGGCCAATCGGGATGGAGAGTTCAAGGGTTGTTCCAGCGAATTTTGGGGACGAGGTATGGGATGGTTCTTTGCCGCTTTGGTGGATGTCCTGGAAGTGATGCCTAAGACTCATGCCAATTATGCCGAAGTGAAAGGCATTCTTGCTCAAGTGGCTGAAGGATTGAAGCAGTGGCAGGATGCAGAGAGTGGAGTGTGGTACCAACTGTTGCAATACGATGCTTCCTTTGTAGGCGAATGTGGCAAGAGCAACTATCTCGAAGCGTCGGCTTCGTGTATGTTTACCTATTCTTATCTGAAGGCACTCCGTTTGGGACTGATAGATGAAAGCTACCGTGCTGTGGCGGAGAAGGCATATGCTGGTGTATTGAAGACATTTGTCAGTGAGAATAGTGATAAATCCTTGAATCTGAACTTCAGTTGTAAGTCTGCAGGTCTTGGCCCTGCCAAATCTCCCCAGCGCGACGGCAGTGCCAGCTACTATCTTTGTGGCAGTGATGTCACCATGGTGAGCAACGAGGGCAAGAGCATCGGCCCCTTCATCATGGCCAGTCTTGAGTGGGAGCGGGTCTATGGTGGTCATGAGGATGTACTGCCTGAGGAGCCGGAGACTCCTGATACACCCGATGAGCCGGAAGTGTCAGACACTCCAGATGCTCCAGAGTTTCCCACAGATGTTTCATATAAAAGTATCACCGAAGATTGGGTGTTTCTGACCACGGCTGATAACATTGCTTCCTTTGCATCCGAGAATTGGATACGTGGAGGAGAGACATCTTCCACAAAAGGAGGGACCATCGACCCTGCAACAGGTCAAACTGTGGATAAATATAGTGGTGGCGGCATCCTGTTGAAGCTGGGAAACAGCACCAAGGCACTTGAAACCTACGTCACAGGTGTGAAAGAGGTGACAGTCTATGCCTGTACGGCCGGAAGTTCTGACCGCACGCTGATTGTCACCGCCACTCCTACTGAGGGAGAGACCCTACAAGCCAAAGCCACCTCTTTGGACTATACTTCGGTGGGCGTAACCTTGAGTCTCGAAGGCTCAGAGTGTTACCGCATAGACTATACTGGCACGGAGGCTGCTGACGAAAATAGCGGAGGCGACATGGTCTTACATGGTATCAGGTTTGTGGCCGACGATGGGACTGCGGCTGTTGGTGAGGCCTTTTCTGAATCTTCTCGGTCAGTGGAAGTATATACTTTGCAAGGTGTTCTGTTGGGAGACCAAATAGCTGTCGGTGATATAGGACATGCTTTTCCAAACGGTGTTTATCTGATAAATGGAAAAAAACTGTTGGTGAAGTAATGCTACGTAAACTATAGAAGAATAAAAAGGAGACAGGACGCACGGTGGATTCTTCCATTCGTGTGTCCTGTCTCTGTTTGCTATTGGTGACGAAGTCAAAGGAACTATTGTAGGACTCCCATTGTGGGTGTTATCAGATGCACCGACTTCGTGTGGGTGGACAGCCTCTTGGGGGAGAAGGGGAGGTCATCGCATTCCCTTCATGAACTGTGTCAGCCAATCTTTGTCTGCCTGATGGTAGATGCTGTAGTGGCGTGGACGTTTGTGTCCGTTCTGATATTCAAAGATGCTGTAGCTAACGATGCTGTCTTTGCAGATTCTGAAGTTTTTTCTTAGATAAATGGGGTTAATGGTGAAGTAGTGAAGGGAGTCTTCTTCCAAGAAGGGGATTGCCTTCTTTCTTCCTATAGCTGTGCCATAGTGGCGGTCGTTCAGTAGTAAGCTGTAGAATCTCTTCTGTTCATACTTGGTCAGCGGTCGTTTGTCAGTGGTAGTATGCAAAGGATGGTTGTTCGTGTATGCAATTCTAATAGTATCTGTAATTGTTGGTTTTCCTTGGTGCGTAATGAAATTGCACGGCAGGATGTCGATACATCCGGTAGCAAGAGGGTGGAGTGGACTGTCGGGCAGGATGCGGTTTGGTTCGAGTACGCATTCGATAATCCATTCGTTTTTCACTTCCCTCGTATCTGTGAATTGCTGATAGCGACAGAAGTAGCCTTTCCCCATACTGAATGCGCATAGTGTGTCAATGCGGATCTCTTCTTTCCCGTCCCATGATCGATAGACCATGCGGCACGAATCGCCGTGTACTGTGAAGTCTCCTTTAAAATGGAACCTGCCAACGATGGAAGCTGCACTGTGGTTTATATGATGGCTTTCGCAATTGAAACAGATATGCACTGTATCTCCTGATACAATCTTTATCTTTTCCTTTCCGTTTACTTTTAGAGGGGATACCCAATAGATGGAGAATCCTGTGCAGAGGAACAAGATACAGGTCAGGGCGAGTAGGATGGATGTCTTTCTTTTCATCTTCTCTTTTTCTTCTTATTCCTCCTTCAAAGGATTCCACCCTTGTGCTTTCAGTTCGAACTCCTGTCCGTCGCGGGTAATGAGGCCGCATCCCAATTCTTCCTTGGTGATGTGTCCGATGAGTTTTACACCCTCCATTTTGGAAACCTTCTCGTGGTCGGCGATGGGTACGGTGAAGAGTAGTTCGTAGTCTTCTCCTCCGTTAAGGGCACAGGTGGTGACGTTCATGTTCAGTTCCTCGGCCATGACGGCTGTCTGGTAATCAATGGGAAGATGCTCTTCATAGATACGGCAACCTACGTGACTTTGTGTACATATGTGCATCAGTTCGCTGGAAAGTCCGTCACTGATATCTATCATGGCTGTAGGTTTGACTCCTGCTTCTGCTAATTTACGGATGATGTCGCGGCGTGCTTCGGGTTTCAGTTGACGTTCGAGTAGATATTCTTTGCCTGCAAAATCGGGTTGTACATCCTTTTGTCCTTTGAATACGGCTTTTTCGCGTTCAAGAAGTTGTAATCCCATATAAGCTGCTCCTAAGTCGCCAGTTACACATATAAGATTTGTTTCCTTAGCTCCGTTTCGATAAACAATGTTTTCCTTGCGGGCTTCGCCGATGCAGGTAATGCTGATAGCTAAACCTGTAAGGCTGGATGTCGTGTCACCTCCAACGATATCTACACCATGTTGTTCACATGCTAATCGTATTCCATCATATAAATCTTCTATGTCTTCTATGCAGAATCGTTTGCTGAGCGCTAATGACACGGTAATTTGGCGTGGAGTTCCGTTCATGGCATAGATGTCGCTTAGGTTTACCATAGCAGCTTTGTATCCAAGATGTTTTAAGGGTACGTAAGTCAGGTCGAAGTGTACACCTTCCATAAGCATGTCGGTGGTTACGAGTACTTCACTATCGTTAGGGTAGGAGAGTACGGCACAATCGTCGCCCACACCATAGTGGGTGGATTCATTTATTGGTTTGATATCGTCAGTCAGTCGGTGGATAAGTCCGAATTCACCGAGTGTTGCTATTTCTGTTCTGTTCTGTTCGTTCATTGTCGGGTTGTTTAAAGTTTAAAGTTCAAGGTTTAAAATTCAAAGTTTAATGTTTAATGTTCGAAGTTTTGGGTTTGTATGGATTTGTTGAACCTTACACTTTGAATATTGAACCTAAAATTTTGAATCCTGAATCATTTACTGTATCATCTCTCTCATAATAGCCGTCATGCGTGGTTGTGCAGCATCCGCGGCACGTTGCACATCTTCGTGGCTTACTTCCACTATCTTTCCCTCTACGCCAAGATCGGTAATGACGGAAATGCCGAATACTTTCATGCCACAATGGTTGGCTACGATTACTTCGGGTACGGTGGACATTCCTACTGCATCGGCTCCCCAACGAGCGAACATGCGGTACTCGGCCGGTGTTTCGTAGGTGGGTCCTTGTGTACCTATATAGATACCTTCGCGTAGGGTGATTCCTTTCTGGGAGGCTATCTTTTTGGCACGGGCGATGAGGGTGCGGTCGTACGCTTCGCTCATGTCTGGGAAGCGGGGGCCGTAGCTGATGTTCTTTCCTCGTAGGGGATGTTCGGGAAAGAAGTTAATGTGGTCGGTGATAAGCATCAAGTCGCCAATCTCGAAGTTGGGATTTGTACCACCTGCTGCATTGGAGACGAAGAGGGTCTTGATGCCCAATTCATGCATGACTCTGACGGGAAAGGTCACTTCTTTCATGGAATAACCTTCGTAATAGTGGAAACGGCCTTGCATGGCCATGATATCTTTTCCGCCCAAACGTCCAAATATCAGTCGGCCGGAGTGTCCTTCGACCGTAGATACAGGGAAATTAGGTATGTCTTTATAGTCTATTTCGTAAGTTTCTGTCAACTCGTCCACGAGTTTCCCGAGGCCGCTACCCAAGATGACGGCTGTTTCGGGGTTGGTGTGCATCTGTTTTTTGATGAAGGATGCTGTTTCTTGAATTTGCTTTAACATAGCCGGTGATATATTCATTGAATGATTCCTGTTGTTTTTGCATGATTTCAATCTCAACAGGAAGAATGTAAATGGATTCCTTCAATGAGTCATCCAAATGTGGATGGTTGATGAGGCGGGTGGCATCCTTCTCTGTTGTGATGATAATTTTTCTCCCTTCACCCATTTGTGTAAAACGCTCCTTGATGGTTTCCATGTCTTTGACACTGAATGCATGATGGTCAGGAAATGCAATCGTTTCGATGTGTGAAGTGTATTGGCTTAAATCATGTTGCAATTGTTTGGGAGAGGCTATACCTGTAAGTAACAAAACCTTTTCGTCTTTTCCCAAAGAATTGAGGGGGCGTGTCGCAGTTTCTTCTCTGCTTTTTAAAAGAGGAGTCAGGTCCCCGTAGGTGAGTGTCGAAAAATAGAGTTTTTGATAAGGATAAAGATTGATTTGCTTGCTGATTATGCGGTAATCCATCGGTTTGATGTCGCGTGGGCATTTAGTAACGATGACAATGTTGGCTCTATTCTTTCCTCTTTCTGGTTCTCTCAAGCGTCCGGCAGGAAGAAGGGCATCTTCGTTTATCATGCGGTGGTAATCGACCAACAAGATGTTGATTCCTGGTTTGACATAGCGGTGTTGGTAAGCATCATCCAGTAAAATGACATCTACCTCAGGAGTGATTCCCGGATCACAAAGTTGTTCTATACCATTGCATCGGTCGGCATCTACGGCGATGTGTACATGAGGGAACTTTTGTTTCATTTGGTAAGGCTCGTCTCCGATTTCTTCCACAGTAGTCTCGGGTGTGGCCAAAACAAACCCTTTGGATTTACGTTTGTATCCACGGCTGAGTACGGCCACTTGGTGTTCCTTTTGTAGGAGTCTTATCAAGTATTCGGTGTGAGGTGTTTTTCCTGTACCTCCAACGGTAATGTTCCCGATACAGATGATGGGTACATCAAAACTGCGTGAACGAAGGATGTTCCAATCAAACAATTGGTTACGTAAATTTACTCCTATCCCGTAAAGAAAGGAGAATGGATAAAGCCACTTTTGTATTTTGATGAGATTACTTTCCATTTATTTCTCGGAAAAAGATTAAATGTTAGGATAGAAACCTGTATGTGCTTGTATAGGGGTGGCTTGTTGTAAACGTCTGATGATGTTCAGATAGTGATAGTATTCGCCTGTAGTTTTTCTGAGTTGTCCGTTAATATATTCTTCTTTGCCTTTGAGCATAAGGCTTGTCAGAGGATCAACTTCTTCTGGATAACAAGATACGGTGTAATTTTCAATGCCGGCTTTTATTGAGGCTGCTTTTAATGCTTCGTTGATGCCACCCAATTGGTCAACTAATCCTAATTCTTTAGCCGTTGCACCTGTCCATACACGTCCTTCTGCCACTTGGCGGATAGCTTCTTCGCTCATCCCACGCCCTTCTGCACAGCGTTTGACAAACAGTGCATAGCCTCTCTCCACATTTTTCTGTATGGCTACTTTCTCTCCTTCGCTCAATGGACGTATAGGGAGATTCATGTCACTATATTTGTTGGTTTTTACGAGGTCAAAGTTCACTCCAATCTTTTCTGTAAGCAATTCTTTCATATTAGGAATCATTCCAAAAATGCCGATAGAACCAGTCAATGTTGTCGATTCGGCAAAGATGCTGTCTGCAGCACATGAAATATAGTATCCGCCTGATGCAGCGACGCTACCCATGGATACAATGACAGGTTTCTTTGCTTTCAGTTTGACCACTTCACTCCATATTTGTTCTGAGGCAAAGGCGCTTCCTCCCGGTGAGTTTACGCGTAGTACAACAGCTTTTATATTTTCGTCTTCACGTAATTTGGCGAGGTCTTTGATGACTTTGTTACCAATGATTCCTTTGGAGTCCCCTACGGCTGTACCAATGGTGTTGTCTGTGATGTCTCCCACAGCATAATAGATGGCAATCGTGTTGCTTGATTTTTTGTCATTGGCGGGCAGAGCCATCATTTCGGTAATGCCGAGTGTCTGTAGTTTTTGAGAGTGAGAGATTCCGGTTAATTGTTTTAGATATGTTTTTACATCGTTTTTATAAATCAGAGTATCTGCTAATCCCATGCTGATGAAACTTTCTGCGTCATTCATCACAATCATTTGGTCGGCATATTCATTCAATTGTGTTGTGCTGAGTTTTCTGGAAATGGCAACATCTTCTGTCATTCGTTCCCATATGGAATTCAGATAGACACTGGTTTGCTCACGGCTGGCCGCGCTCATTCCTGTAGCAGTGAATGGCTCAACGGCAGATTTGTATGTCCCGACTTTGAAAATCTGAATTTCTATACCAACTTTGTCGAACAAGTTTTTGAAAAATACGGGACTTTCGCTTAATCCTTTCCAATCTATGTTCCCTTGCGGATTTAACATTACTTTGTCAGCTATGCTACATAAATAATATTCATTTTGAGTGTAATTGTCTCCGTAGGCAACGATGAATTTTCCACTTTCCTTAAACTCTATCAATGCTCGGCGGATTTCCTCAAGAACTGCGATAGGCATGTCTGTATAGTATCCAGCTTCAAGATAGATACCTTCTATCTTTGGATTTTCTTTAGCTCTTTTGATTGATGTGAGTATGTCGTCCAAACCGATACTCATAAATTCTTCGCCCATCAGCATGGCAAATGGGTCTTCAATGCTTCGCTCTTCTATCAGTTTGTTCAGCTTTAACGTAAATACAGAATGTGGCTTTACTTGTACTTCTCCTTGGGATGAGGTCGCGATAATACCAATTAAGAAAATGAATCCGAATACTAAAAATATGAATCCTGTCAATAGAAGTCCAGTGATAGTGGCCAACGTAAATTTGAGAAAATCTTTCATGTTAATTTGTTCTTATTAGATATATAGCTGCAAAGGTAGCTATATTTTTTCGGTTTGTTGGCATTGAATAAGGATAAATAATATGAAGTTGCCCATTCTTTTTCTTTTTTCTCACTTTTGCCTTTCATCCTTCTTGGCTTTCCTTCTTTCCTCTTCTTGTATTTTTCCCCTACTTCCGAGAATTTTCTCCCCTGCCTGGAAAAACATTTTTCCCTGTAGGAAAAAAACTCCCTCTCTCATATCGTTCCTTTCTCCCGTGCGCGTATATATAATAAGGTATACCCTTGGCATCCTTTCTTTCCTTATATTTCAGTTTTTATGTTTTAAAACATATTTTTAGAGGTTCATTATCAGCATATTCTGAACAAAAATGCATTTTTTTTATAAAAATAATCGGGAAAAGTTTTTGTGATTCAGAAAATAGCAGTAATTTTGCATCCGCTTTCGA
>JAZRMW010000034.1:0-114088 GCA_045647865.1 Phocaeicola sp. | reverse complement strand
GTCTGCAAGTCTCAGCCTGCAAAATGACCTATAGAACATTTTCAAAAGTAAATTTTGGGGTTCAAAAAATTGAAATGCCCACATCACCTGTGTTTATGAGGGATGTGGGCATGTTCTAGCCTGCAAATTGACCTATTGGTCTATTTTTATCTATGAAGACTTTTATTATCGTTGTATATGGTCCTTATTATTGCCTGAGACATCATGTGACAATGAACCCCGAAAGTTGGACAAAAACTTTCGGGGTTCATATCAAAACACTCTCATTTCCTTATTCTAATTTATCATCTACTTCTTCCCACTTTTCTTATCGTCCTCCTCTTCTACACCATAAACGCCATAACCGTATTGTCTATAGCCATAACCATAACGCTTGCCGTAACCATATCTGCCCGCACCATAGTAAGTTCCCTTATCCATATCTACATCATTTATAATCAATGACATATTAGGCAACTTATTCTCAGTCTTAATCTCGTTGATAAAGTCGAGCGAACTCTTAGCTGTATATCCGGCACGACATACGCAGACAGTAGCATTAGCAACACGTCCAACAAGTAGAGTATCAGCAACCAAACCTACAGGAGCGGTATCCAAAAGGATATAATCATACTCTTCAGACAAAAACTCAATCGCCTTGTCCAAATTTTCCTTCGCCAACAACTCGGCCGGGTTAGGAGGAATGATACCTGCAGGAAGAATATCGAGATTATCGCTTACACCAGACTTCAATATCTGACTGAATAGCAATTCTTTGTCATTGGGATCTCCGGCCAAATAAGTGGTAATACCATGTTTCTTATCTGTCAACTTGAACAAATCCACTAAACGAGGCTTACGGATATCCAATCCGCACAATAAGACTTTCTTACCCAACAAAGCCAATGACATGGCAAGGTTAGATGATATGAATGTCTTACCTTCACCAGACGTTGTAGAAGTGAACAATACCACCTTTTTAGTTGGATCGTTCAAAATAAAGTTCAAGTTTGTACGAATGGCACGGAATGTCTCAGCCATCAAGTTGTTGCTATCTTCACGAACAACCAATGCACGCTCACCTTTTTCGAGAGATTTCGCATGAGGAACCTCACCCAAAACTGACACTTTTGAAAGCTTATCCACATCTGCTCGGCTACCAATCTTATAGTTAAGTAAATCTATCAGATAAATGATACCGAAAGGAATCCCCATACCCATAGCAAAAGCAACAAGCCAAATCATTGAACGTTTCGGAGCAACAGGTCGTTCATCGGCTACTGCATCATCAATAATCTTAGCATTATCAGCCGTTGCAGCCAATGCTATTGAATTTTCCTCACGTTTCTGAAGAAGCATCAAGTAGAGTTCCGATTTGATTTCACGTTGACGCTCAATCCCCACCATCTGACGCTCTTGAGAAGGAGCGCTACCAATACGGCTATTGAAACGGCTTGCCTCGCGCTCAATATCTTTCTTAGAGATAGTCAAAGCCTTCTGTAAGTTTGATACGGCAGTTTTCACATTCTCAAGCAAACCATCAACCACTGTTGTCAGACTCATAACCGTAGGGTTATTAGGCGAAGCCGTCTGCAACAAGCGCTGACGTTCAAGAACCTGTGTATTATACTGAGTGATAGCTGCAGTCAAAGCCGCATCCGACAAACCGATTGATGCCGTAGCTGGTAGGACATCATATGTCTTGCCGGGTTTAAACACCGCATCATGCAACATTTCCACAAGGCGAAGCTGAGTACTGATATCAACCAATTTCTTTTCGTAAGTAGCACCTTCTTCCAACGCTTTCTGAGCATCAATCGTAAGGTTTACCAAACCAGACTTCTCTTTGAATCCCTGAAGCTGACGCTCAGTATTATCCAAATCCTGCCCCACTAAGATGATACGTTCACCGATAAACTCCTCTGTCTTACGTGCAATTTGGTTCTTATCTTCGTTTGCATCGTCATTATAAACTTCAATCATACGAGTCAAGAACTCCTCTCCCCTCTTACGATTCACCTCTTTCAACGAGATTACTGCTACAGAGGTCATCTTAGAAGTAGGTTCAAATGACATACTGGCCAAATATCTTTTGGCAACCTTCAACGGAGGGGTAACAGATATCAACAAAGTTTGTTCTGGTGTCAAAGGAACATTCATGTTACGGCTGACAATCAATTTCCCGTTAGGTGTCTCAAGCAGATAAGGCAATGTAGCGGTAGTTACCTCCATCTCCACCTTTTCCTTATTTCCAGGATCGTATGTCTTGCACTCAATCTGGTAAGCACTATCTTTCGTTACATAGAGTTTGAGAGAATATCCATATACCAAATCTTCAATAGTACCCGGCTCTACATCGACCCACACAGGTGTGTTACGATACAAGTCACGTTTGCTGAGTCTCCCCTTCTCTATATAAGTGGTATAGAGTTTCATATCAACAACCACATCCTTAACCAAAGACTTGGATTGCAATACCTCCAATTCATTGTCAATACCACCAGAAACGCCCAACATTCCAAATTCTTCTAAAGCCATCATTTCGCTGGTATATCCACCTTTCCTTTTATCCTTAACCATAATTTTGGCCGTAACGTTATAAATTGGTGTCGCAGAGCGCAAATAGACAAAAGCAAAAGCCAAACAAATAACGACTGATGCAGCGAACCACTTCCAATGGAACAAGAACATTGCAAGAATTGCTTGAATATTTATACCTTCTTCTTCCTTATTGTATTTTTCGTCAATATTTTCGTTCATAATGTTTAAAGTATTAGTATGATACTATATATAATTAAGGTATATGAATTTATCAATTAAGAATGTTATACAACAATGATGTCAATGAAATCATAATAGAAGTAGCAGAGAACCAAAGTGTGGTACTATTACCGATATCAGAGTTCTTGGCCTTTATCTTGTTAGGTTCTACGTAGAGGACATCATTCTGCTGGAGATAATAGTAAGGCGAATTAATGATATTGGCATCATTCAAGTTCAAGTTCACAACTTCCTTACGACCGTTGATATCTTCACGAATCAATTTCACGCCATCACGCTTACCATAAATTGTTAAGTCACCAGCCAAAGCCAATGCTTCGAATACATTTACTTTTTCATTAGAAATTGTGTAGGTATTCGGACGGGCTACTTCACCGATAACGGAAATCTTATAGTTCGTCATACGTACATTCACAATAAACTTCTTTCCTTCCTTAAAGAATGGTTGTAAACGTTTGCGTATGACTTCTTCAGCTTCTCTTTTGGTCAATCCACCAACATGCACAGGACCAATTGAAGGGAATTCAATATTACCGTTATTATCAACCAAATAACTCATCAAAGCTGGTTGGGTGGTCACCCCCATACTTCTTGTTGTCAAATTTGCCGTAGCAGTAGTTTGAACAGTCAAGTTGAAAGGGGCGGCAGTAGCCACATCATCACTATTCACCGTAATGGTCAACAGGTCTTTTGGCATGATACGGGCATCATACAAAGCTTGAGATGCTTCCACCCCCTTGAGTTCGTCACTGTTCTGTATGTAAGGCACCTGTTTATAACCAATACAAGAACCAAAAACAAGCGCTACTAACAATAGCAAAAAAAGATTTTTCTTCATAATCATAGTTATTTCTTCAGATTATAATTATTCCTTTAAAGATTTTAATATCAACATGAATTCCCAAACGTAGGATTCTCACCTTCAAGCATTTTTCTATTTCCACAACACTACATAGATATACGGTATCCCTATGGAAGACCGCATTAGATCTCATAAAACGGGACAAATATACTACTTTTTTTCTACATAAAAAAGAAATGGGCAGAATTTATATTTTACCAAAAGGCAAGACATTCGCCCCATGTTGACCAGAAAGCATCCCAAACGTTTCCGTCACCAATCTTTCTGTCAGTCTCCAGTTGTTCATCTGCAGACCTTTTGCAACACACAAATGTATTGCGACACTGTATTTTAACTTGAATCAATTTACATACACAACTACCACAAAAGCCTATCAATATAGAGGAGCACAACTGATGGACGAACAGCAGAAGTTCTATAATCGCACTCTTATTTTTCGTTCAAATACATTGCTATTTTAAAGAAATCCCTTATCTTTGCACAATAATTTAAGAATAAAAGAAGAAAAGAAATGAGCATATTTTCAAAACTATTCAAGAAGGGGGCATCCGACGAATCTGAAAAAGTCGGCGGCATTGAGGATTTTATGACCCTCATCCGAGTATATTATCAGGCAACAATGGCCAGCAACCTGGGAATCACCAATGTAGGATTTCTACCCGACATGGCTGTATTCAAACGAACTCTAAAAATACCCACACAAAACAACAAGTTAGGCTTTGCCGAAAAAAGCCGTTGCAAAAAGATGCTCTCAAGCATTTACGGCATAAGCGAGGATTTTTTCAAAGAAATTGACACCAGTATCAAAAAAAACTGTAAGAACATAAATGACGTAAGAAACTACCTGTTCATGTTCCAAGGTTTCAGCAACGACTTGATGATACTCATGGGTAACCTGATGCAATGGAAATTCCGCATACCAAGCTTCATGAAGAAAGCCATGTACACATTAGTAGAAAAATCAGTTAACGATATCATGACAAAAAATAATTGGAAAGATACCTCTACTGCTAAAGCATGCATGACTATCCGCCAATACCAGCGCACTTTGGGATATTCCCCCAAATGGATAACTGAGTATGCCTACAAAATCATCATGATGGCCAAAAAAGAGAAGCAACCCAAAGAAGAAGTGTGAAAAAAGAATAAAATAGAAGGCTTTATTTTCTTTATTTCAACAATCATCTCTATATTTGTATAGAATTTGGTACGAGCATGACCGACGAAGAGAAAAATCAACTAAGTATTCTTGAAGCCCGATTGCGACAATTGATATTCCTGCATGACGAACAAAAAAAGAAAAATTTTGTCCTCATGCATGCATTGACTGAAAAGGAACAAGCGCTACAAGAACTTCAACAAGATTACAAAACTTTGGAGGACAACTATACCAACTTGAAACAAGCGAGGATAATCAGTATCAACAGTGCAGACGTCGAAGGTACCAAACAACGATTATCCAAACTGGTGCGAGAAATTGATAAATGTCTGGCTTTATTAAATGGCTAAAAAAGTTAAGGCATGAACAAGGATAAAGACATGTTGAATATTCGGCTACGCGTAGCAGACATACCTATACCAATGACCATTCGTTGGGAAGAGGAAGAAGATTACAGAGAAGCTGCACGCAGAATAGACAACCTACTGAATCTGTACCGGGGAAGTTTTAAGGCTCAGAATAAGGAGGAGTATATGACAATGGTCGCACTCCACCTTTCCGTCACAGCCGTTAAACTTGAGAAGAAGAACGACACACGTCCTTTTAAAACGAAAATAGAAGAACTGACCCGCATTTTGGAAAACTATCTGAAAGAGGAGTAGAATCCGTAAGAGAGAAAAGTTCCAACGTGAGCAACGAATTATCGCACCATTCCACTTTAGGGGAAACCGTCTGAAGTGAAATGGTGCTTTTTTATAAACTTTAAAACAATAACAATATGGTAACAACCATTATAACTATCGTCTGTGCCGCAGGAGTCGGATTTGCCATAGGCTATACCCTCTATAAGACAGCACTAAAAAAGAAATGCGAAGAAATTCTAAAAAAAGCAGAAGAAGACGCAGAAACCATTAAAAAGAACAAGTTGCTGGAAGTTAAAGAAAAGTTTTTAAACAAGAAATCCGAATTAGAAAAAGAAGTAGCTGCACGCAACCAAAAAATCCAACAAGTAGAAAATAGGCTGAAGCAACGCGAAATAAGCCTCAACCAAAAACAAGATGAGTTGCAACGCAAAAAGCATGAAACGGAAGCTATCAGGGAGAATCTGGAAGCCCAATTATGCGTAATAGACCGCAAACAGGAAGAATTAGACCGCAAACAGGAAGAACTGAACCTTTTACAGACAGAAGAACGTGAAAAATTAGAATCAATCAGTGGATTGACCGTAGAAGAAGCCAAAGAACGTTTAATTGATTCTCTAAAAGAGGAGGCTAAAACAGAAGCGGCATCTTACATCAACGATATCATGGACGAGGCTAAAATGACAGCCAACAAAGAAGCCAAACGCATTATCATCCAAAGCATTCAGCGCGTAGCTACAGAAACAGCCATTGAAAATTCCGTTACCGTTTTCCATATAGACTCTGACGAAGTAAAGGGACGCATCATCGGACGTGAAGGCCGTAATATCCGTGCATTGGAAGCCGCTACAGGTGTCGAAATCGTTGTTGACGATACTCCAGAAGCTATTGTCATTTCTGCATTCGATCCTGTACGCCGCGAAATCGCCCGTCTCGCCTTACACCAATTAGTAAACGACGGACGTATTCACCCTGCACGCATCGAAGAAGTGGTAGCCAAAGTCAAGAGACAAGTAGAAGAGGAAATCATCGAAACGGGTAAACGGACCACCATTGACCTCGGAATTCATGGATTACATCCCGAACTCATCCGCATTATTGGTAAGATGAAATATCGTTCTTCATATGGACAAAACCTGCTTCAGCATGCCCGTGAAACCGCAAACCTCTGTGCTGTGATGGCAAGCGAGCTCGGTTTGAATCCCAAAAAGGCTAAACGCGCCGGATTATTACACGATATAGGTAAAGTACCCGATGAGGAGCCAGAATTGCCACACGCACTCTATGGAGCCAAACTCGCCGAGAAGTTCAAGGAGAAGCCCGATATCTGTAATGCAATCGGGGCACACCACGATGAAATGGAAATGAATAGTTTGCTTGCTCCCATCGTGCAAATTTGCGATGCGATTAGTGGAGCACGCCCCGGTGCACGTCGCGAAATTGTAGAAGCATACATCAAACGCCTAAACGACCTTGAGCAATTAGCAATGAGTTATCCGGGCGTAACTAAGACATACGCGATCCAAGCCGGTCGTGAATTGCGTGTAATCGTAGGTGCTGACAAGATTGATGACAAACAAACAGAAAGCCTCAGCACCGAAATCGCAAAAAAGATCCAGGACGAAATGACCTATCCTGGACAGGTAAAGATTACCGTCATCCGCGAAACACGTGCTGTAAGCTACGCAAAGTAAAGGACAAGTCCAAAGTTTAAGGTTCAAAGTTCAAAGAAGGTGTGTCCAAATGCCCTCTTTGAACTTTATTTTTTGCCTCACCCCCTTCCCCTTACGTTAATCTGCGTTAATTATTTCCTCATCACACCATTTAATCAAACACTTTCCCCTATCTTTGCATTCAAATAACCCATGGGCTTGACTGGATTTGACAGCGGGTAGAAATGGTATGTAAGCATGCAGTGCGTCGGTGATTGGCACTTTAATCCCAGTTATCAAAGAATTATCTGGCGAAAATAACTACGCTCTCGCTGCGTAATCGAAGTATAGTAGATTACCTTTATTCTTTCACAAGGTGAGAGAACGGGACATCACTCAGGAGCTGTGGTTCCGAAGCATCTTGATCAAGTGGTGCAGCTAAATCGGAAATAGTTTGGGTCTTTCCTCGCGACCTTTGCGAAATCTTTAGAGGATAAGGTTCAGGTCGGTGGCTTCGGTCTTGCCTGAGCACGAAAATCAAAGGCGAAGATAAGCATGTAGAAAGCGTATGGTTTCCTCGTTTGGACGAGGGTTCGATTCCCTCCAGGTCCACCATCGATTCAAGGTTCAAAGTTCAAAGTTCAAGATTCAAACCTTCTGGTTGCGACCTTGAGCTTTAAACCTTGAACCTTGAATTTTAAACATTACACATTGAACGTAGAATTTCAAATGAAACAGATATTATACACTATTTTCTGTATTGTGTTTGCCACTTCGTTGCAAGCTCAAGAAGCAAGACACGCATTTGTTAACATGCCCGATTCCATCCTGCCTGTTCTGACAAAAATCAATAGAGCTGACTGTATAGACTTTTTGGATAGCCACATGAAAGCATTGGTAAAGAACCGTTTTGACCAACAATCCGAAATGACTCACCTATCCAAAGATTACATAGCCATACAACTTTCTCCGCAAAGTTTTTTTGAAATGAAAATGCTCCCCATCACAGACAGCACCCAAGTCATTTGCACCATACAAACCGTATGCAGCAAAGCTTGCGATAGTCACATCAAATTCTACACGACCGAATGGGTTCCTTTGGAAAAAGCATCATACCTCACCCTACCTTCCCAAACAGACTTTATACCGGAGAGCATCCCTTCACAAGTAGCCGACACCCTATCCATTCCTTGGGAAATCTTACGCACCGAAGCAGACATTCTATTGATGCGTGCATCATTGACAGATAGCACCAATCTGCTAACATTCCATTATACTACACCCGAATACATGAGTAAGGAATCAGCCTCATTGTACGCCCCATTACTCAAGTGCAGAAGCATCAGTTATGAATGGAAAGAGGGAAAATTCCAACGTAAAGATTAATCTTTTAGTCCATTTATGACGCCATTCATTGAAACTCATCCTTTAGAACCATTCCTCCCTCAAGGTGCTAAATTACTGATGTTGGGGAGTTTCCCTCCTCAACGCAAGCGATGGTCTATGGATTTCTTCTACCCAAACATGCAAAATGACATGTGGCGAATCTTCGGAATTCATTTCTTTGGGAACAAAGATTATTTTGTAGATATTCAAAACAAGTGTTTCAAAAAAGAGTTTATTGTTGACTTTTTGACAGAGAAAGGCATCGCCCTCTACGACACCGCCACTACAGTACATCGTTTACAGGACAATGCCTCCGACAAATTTTTAGAAGTCATTGAAACGACCGATATCCACCTCCTACTCCGCCACCTTCCCCAATGTCACACAATAGCCACTACAGGACAAAAAGCAACAGAAATCCTTTGTAAACAATTTCAATCAACAGTCCTACCACCTGTAGGAGGCCGCATTGATATTGAAGACGATAAAGGAAGACAAATCTGTCTCTATCGTATGCCATCCTCCTCCCGTGCCTACCCTTTAGCATTGGAAAAGAAAGCCTTGATTTATGGAGAGATGTTAAAAACGATTTTTAGTTAAAATCAAGAATAAAAGCAGGACTATTCCATTTTGAATCCATCCTGCTTTTCTTTTACTATTGAGGTCAACTAATTATTCATGTGTATGCTCAGTTTTATCAATGAAATCATCCTCACCAGTAGCATTACCAACCCACTTAGTAGGCAACCCTTCATTGCTACAACAACCATAGACAACGGCTCCATCATCAGATTTACAATAACCGGCTATTCCACCACTAAAACAGTTTGCAGCCACACTGACTGTTGCAACTCCACTGTTCGTTGCCTGATGAATCTCACTATCATTAATCGCATAACCTACAATACCGCCACTCATCGCATTTGTTTCTTCGCCTGACACGCCTATAACATTCACGTCACCAAGATTTTCTCCTGAATGTATCGTTGCACCATCTACTTGTCCAATAATACCACCACCATAGATATTCGTTCCACTTGTAAGAACGGCTTTTACATTACCTTTATTCGTTACATTCTTAATTGTGGAACCGCCGGAATGTCGTCCAACAATACCACCTGCAGCAGCTTCGATATGAGAAGTTTCCACGATGATGTCACCAATATTTTTACAGTTCAATATATCACCCACTGTAGTAGTTCCATCATTTGTATTACTTGATGTTAACCCCGTTATACCTCCTGCACGCACTTGTCCATTACGACCAATCAAATTTCGTGTGTTTTCACAGCCCGTAATCAAATATCGGTTTCCACCAGCAATGCCACCAAGATGAATGTAAGCTTTTGAATTTGTATTGATGTTCTCTGCAGAGATTGCACCATAATTCTGACAAATAGAAATAATACCTCTATTCAATCCCGAAATACCGCCGGCAAAAACATTCGTTTGTTCTTCTGATGCAAGTTCCAATTTTCCAGAAATATCCACATAGCTACGACATCCCTCTATCTCTCCATCATTAAAGGCTGAAATTCCACCAACATATATGATACTTTTTTTATCTGCATTTGCTTTACAAACCCCACTAACAATAAGTTGTTGAATCTTCCCATCCACATGACCAAAAAGAGCAGCAACGTCACTACTACTTGCTAATTCTATATTCAAATTCTTGATCTGATGTCCTCCACCTATGAATGTTCCCTTGAACGGTCTGTCCGAAACATTCCCAATCGGATTGTCCCAAATCTTATTATTCATATCCAAATCGGTTGAAAGATAAAGTGTTTTTCCTTCAAAAGAATTACCTTCATTCACCAATTTAGCCAACCCTGCCAGATCTTCAGGTTGAAAGAGTGTCATACTTAAAAGATCATCAGCATACCAACTGGTATTGATTGTACCATCCCAAGCCTGACTATTCACACTCTCAATAGTGCCAGTCTGTCCTTCACTCCAATCTTTAATCGTTGCACTCAACGAAGTATTCACTGTCTTGTCACTCAAATCAAACCCATAATTATAAGATTTTCCAGACTCCCATCTCTGATTACTGGACAAAGTGTACATGAAGTTCTTTCCTGAAGCCAACGACACTATAACAGAGACATTTCCACAATCCTGCGGTATCATAATAGCTTCTGCTTGTACCCCTCCATTTTCGACATTCTTGGTTAGAGCCTTGACATCCAAGGATCCATTCCCTAATGTAAAAGTTGCATCAGACAAAGAAAACGAGGCTTCTGTAACAGCTTTACGGATAGTTAGGCTCAATCCTGACAAATCATCGGAATCAATGCCATATCCCGCTTTGATAAGGAATGACACCTTACTCAACTTGTGTTCAAATTCCAAAGAAAGAGGCGAAGAGGTGGATTGTACACTCTTCTGATTGTTACTATAGAGCAAATCTATCTCTGAATATTTCTTTTGATTGCTGACATCCAAATTTACCGAATATCCTTCGACATTATCAAATGGATAGTAAGCAACAAAACTTACTGCACTACTCATCGGATAATACATTTTATCCAATTCCGTAGCAGGGTCAAGGCTACCTGATGAAGTGGCCAAATATTTGAAATTTGACACATTGTCCACCAGTGTAGCATCCGAAAGAGGTCCATTCGCATAGTGCATGAAGACACCAATCTCATCACCATCCTCCCATAGGTTATTCACTGCACGAGTTTGAATCTGACTAGAGAAACGTACCTCTACACCACTCATTACCTCTCCCTCTTCTTCTTTTTGGCATGAATACAGAAAACATACTGCCAAAGCCATCAATGACATTAATTTCAGTTCTTTCATGATTCTTTAATTTGTGATTAACAGCACAAAAATAGTTATAATACACAAAAAAGATATACAGAAAAACAAAAAAAACAATATTATTTACAATAATTAATACATCTTACAGGAAGAACATATAAAAAACGTTGAGCGACTATATAATATACATATCTTTTTCGTAACTTTGCACATTGTTTGCGAACCTCAGTCCTTCAACTTCCTAAGTTAGGACATTTAAGGACATACATATAAGGAGAAAGAATCATATTCTAAAAAGAACAATGAGAAAGAAAATCATCTATACCCTATGGGTACTTTTTCTGTTAGCTGCCGGTAGCGTTGCATTTCTGTTTTTTGCCATTTCAAAGGGATGGATTGGATATATGCCACCCATCGAAGAGTTGGAGAATCCGAACTACAAGTTTGCATCACAAGTGATTTCTGCAGATGGAGAAACTATGGGAACATGGTCTTACCAAAGAAACAATCGTGTATATGTCAGCTACCAACAGTTACCACAAAACCTCATTGACGCATTAGTAGCGACAGAGGATGTCCGATTCCGAGAACATTCAGGTATTGACTTCCGCGCTTTTATGCGTGCTCTTATCAAACGTGGATTGATGGGCGAGAAGAATGCAGGTGGAGGCTCTACCATCACCCAACAATTGGCCAAGCAGCTCTATTCAGAAGTCGCAGGAAGTACACTTGAACGTCTGTTCCAAAAGCCTATCGAATGGGTGATTGCTGTCAATTTAGAGAAATATTACTCTAAAGAAGAGATTCTTTCAATGTATCTCAACTACTTTGATTTCAACTACAATGCCATCGGTATCAAAACAGCCTCAAACACCTACTTCGGAAAAGACCCTTGGGAATTGGACACCGAAGAAAGTGCCATGTTGGTAGGAATGTGCAAGAATCCTTCACTCTATAACCCACGCCGTTTCAAACAGAATGCACTGAACCGACGCAATACTGTACTCTCCCAAATGGAGAAGGCCGGATATTTGAATGCGACCGAATGCGATTCACTACGAGCTTTGCCTATCACCCTAAAGTTCCGTCGTGCTGACCACAAGGAAGGTATCGCCACTTATTTGCGTATGTACTTACGTGATCGTATGATGGCCAAACAACCCATACGAAGCCACTATCCCGACTGGCAATATCAGAAGTTCTACGAAGATTCCCTCTCTTGGGAGACAGACCCGCTCTTTGGATGGTGTAACAAGAACTACAAGAAAGACGGTCGCCCCTACAACATCTATACAGACGGTTTGAAAGTATATACTACCATCAACAGCCGAATGCAACGTTATGCAGAAGAGGTCGTAGATGAACACGTGAAGAAATATCTACAACCCGCATTCTTCAAGGAAAAAAAAGGACGACGCACAGCTCCATATACAAACAAACTGACACCACAAGAGGTAGAAACCATCCTCACCCGTGCCATGAAACAGAGTGAGCGTTATCGGGTGATGCGTAATGCCGGACATACGGCTGAAGAAATCCGGAAAGCATTCGACGAACCGCATGAAATGACTGTATTCAGTTATGAACATGGCGAAATTGACACCATCATGTCATCCATGGACTCTATCCGCTACTACAAACATTTCTTGCGTTGCGGATTCATGTCAATGGACCCTTCTACTGGACACGTGAAAGCTTACGTGGGAGGCCCCGATTTCACCCATTTCCAATACGACATGGCCATGGTTGGTCGCCGTCAGGTAGGTTCAACCATCAAGCCATACCTTTATACATTGGCAATGGAAAACGGTTTCACCCCTTGTGACGAAACACGGAATGTCGAACAAACAATAATCACCGAAGACGGAAAGCCTTGGAGTCCACGCAATACGAATCGTAATCGTTATGGCGAGATGGTGACACTCAGATGGGGATTGGCCCAATCGAACAACTGGATTTCGGCTTACCTGATGAGCAAACTCAATCCGTACGCTTTCAAGAATCTGCTTCATAGCTTCGGTATCCGTAATCTCGACATCCAACCGACGCCAGCGCTTTGTTTGGGTCCTTGCGAGATTTCGGTAGGCGAAATGGTGAGTGCCTATACAGCTTTTGCCAACAAAGGTATCCGCGCCAAAGCTATGTTTGTGACCCACATAGAGGACAACGATGGTAACATCCTCGCCACTTTCACTCCCGAGATGGAAGAGGTTATCAGTGAAGAAAGTTCGTACAAGATGTTGGAAATGTTACGTGCCGTCATCAACGAAGGAACCGGAGCACGTATCCGTTCACGCTACAACATCACCGCTGATATGGGTGGAAAGACAGGAACAACTAACAACAATTCCGATGGTTGGTTCATGGGATTTACCCCCTCACTCGTCAATGGTTGTTGGGTAGGAGGCGAAGACCGTGACATCCACTTCGATGGAATGTACTATGGACAAGGAGCCTCAATGGCGCTTCCCATCTGGGGATTATATATGAATAAGGTATATGCCGACAAGTCATTAGGCTATTCGCAAGAAGAAACCTTCCGTATTCCCGAAGACTATGATCCATGCAAGGGAGTTTCCGAGGTTGAAGAACATTTGGAGGAACTGGAGGAATTATTTCAATAGAGGGATAAGGGATAAGGTTTAAGGTAAAAAAAAGGTGTATGGTTCAAAGTTTAAGGTTTAAAGTTTAAAGTTTAAAAGTATATGGTTAAGACTTTGGACGATGGTAATGGCTTTGAATTTTAAACTTTGAATCTTGAACCTTGAACCTTAAATCTTGAACTTTTATTTAGTTGATTTTCCGATGACTACAATTAGCAAGAAATTTCGCATAGCCCTTTTTGCCTCTGGGGAGGGTAGTAATGCAGAAGCTATAGTACGATATTTTGCAAATAATCCCACCATTGAAGTGGCTCTGATGGTGTGCAACAGGAAAGAGGCCGGAGTGTATGAGCGTATGCAGAAGTGGGGGATCCCCTGTCATACCATCGGCAAAACAGAGTGGCAACCCGGTTCGTCGGGCCAGCAGGTGTTGGACTTGATGCGTAGCGAGAGTATCAGTCTGATAGTGTTGGCGGGATTTCTGGCCTACATCCCCGAAGCAATCGTAAAGACTTACGAGGGGCACATCATCAACATTCACCCTTCGCTTCTTCCCAAGTATGGTGGCAAAGGCATGTGGGGACACCATGTGCACGAAGCGGTATTAGCTGCTCATGAAACCGTCAGTGGAATCACCATTCACTATGTCACCGAGAATCTGGATGAAGGAAGCATCATCTTCCAGGCCCAATGCGAAGTGCTCCCCGACGATACCCCCGACTCCTTGGCGACCCGTATCCACCAGCTTGAACACGCACACTATCCGCGTGTGGTGGAACAGATGGCGATGAAATAAAGCTCTATAACAGCCAGACAAATTTCTGAAAATTTCTCAACGAACGTCTTTTCCTTGTTTTTCAGTTCTATGCATTCGTTTCTGAAACACTTGACACTTACGTCCGAAAGTGTCAAGAGTTGAGCGTATAACTCTTAACCTTCCCGTCCGTAAGTATCAAGAGTCCAGACGCTAAGGGTCTAGTCTTTCGGACGTAAGTGTCAAGAGTTTCGGAGAAAATCGTGTTTTTCTCCCTTTTTCTCTGATTCTCCAAATCTTAGGCTTTTGGTACAATTATTGGACAATTGATTCGTGTTTTGCGCATTGGAAATACTGATTCCTAAACACCCGCGTGGGTTTAGGTGGACCTAACCATGGGATGAGGTCAGGGTAAGAAGACAGTTTTTCTGTTTCCTTACATTGTTGACGGGGAAATGTTTACAAACTATCCTATCACCGTGGCCACTACCCGGCGGCTTCCGCCATCGTGACGAAACTCGCACAGGTAGATGCCTTGCCATGTGCCGAGGTTCAGACGGCCGTGGGTGATGGGGATGCTGAGGCTGACTCCCGTGAGACTGCTTTTGGCATGAGCCGGCATGTCGTCGTCGCCTTCGAAGGTGTGGTAATAATAAGGTTCGCGCTCGCGCACGAGGTGGTTGTATATGGCCTCCATATCGTGACGCACGTCGGGGTCAGCATTCTCGTTGATGCTGAGAGCGCAACTGGTGTGCTTGATGAAGAGGTTCAGCAATCCGGCTTCGGGAAGCGGATGAGGCAGATGGCGTGTCACCTCTTCGGTTATCAGATGAAAGCCCCGTGTGCGGGGTTTCAGGGTAAATTCTGTTTGGGAAACCATGCCGGATTATATTTTCAGATAGAAATTATATTGCTTCTCAAGCCCAATAGTTGTGGCTTCGCCATGTCCGGGATAGACAAGGGTGGCATCGGGCAGGGTGAAGAGTTTTTCGCGGATGCCACTGAGCAGTGTCTGTATGTCTCCTCCGGGCAGATCTGTGCGTCCGATGCTTCCTTGGAAAAGGACATCGCCAGCGAAGAGACAACTTCCTTCGGGAGAGTAGAAGACGATGCTTCCGAGTGAATGTCCGGGAACATGGAGACACGATAGGGTGTGATACCCCAACCTAAGGATGTCTCCCTCGTTCAGATAAGTTCCTATGGGTACGGGTACACCGGGAAATTCAAGGCCGAACATGCGGGTGCGTTGCGGAGCCTCCGTCAGCCAATCTTCGTCGGCTGGGTGGGCGCAGGTCTTCAGTCCGTATTGCTTGTACATGAATCCGTTGCCGAAGATATGGTCGAAGTGCAGGTGGGTGTTCAGCAGGTACTTTATTGTCAACCCTTCTGCGGAGATAAACTCCTTCAATTGGTCGCACTCCTCGGGCGTGTAGCATCCGGCATCAATCACTGCAGCTTCACGTGTCCGCTCGTCCCACACCACGTAGGTGTTGACGGGCAGCATATTGAATTCAAATTGCTTGACTTTCATACTGATAAGTATTTCTTTTTCTCTCTTTAATAAAAGCACTATTCCCTAATAACCAGTAGTTAGCCACTACTCTCACATTCCCAGATAAACAACTTTCTTGGTCTCGAAGAACTCTTCAGTGAAGTAGTCCTTCAAGTCGGTTATCATCACTTGGTTCTTGAAGGGCATGGCCTCATGCTCCAGTTCACCTCCCTTTAGGCAGATAAGTCCGTTGGGAAGGGCATTGTGCTGACTCTTGCTGATATTCTTGCGTACCAGTTTCACCAGATCGGACAAGGGCATTACGGCGCGGCTCACCACGAAGTCGAATATACCCTTTTCTTCTTCGGCCCGACAATGACGCGTTGTAACATTGGTGAGCCCAGTGCCGGCAATCACTTCGTTGCACACCCGTATCTTCTTACCGATACTATCTACCAAATGGAATTTCACTTCAGGGAAAAGGATGGCCAGGGGTATGCCTGGAAAGCCTCCGCCACACCCGAGGTCCATCACTGTAGTGCCCGGCTTGAAGTTGATAACCTTGGCAATGCCTAAAGAATGGAGCACATGATGTTCATATAGGTTGCCTATATCCTTGCGTGAAATCACATTGATTTTTGCATTCCAATCCTCGTATAAATCTTTCAGTGCCGTAAAACGGGTACGCTGTTCATCCGTGAGATTAGGGAAGTATTTGTCTATTATTTCCATAACATTTTCTACAAATGTTGCAAAAATAGGAAATGTCAGACATATATGCAAGGTTTTCACCTAAATATTCACCCTTCAACCGCAGCATGCAACCGTTTTTCCAACCACGCATCCAAGGAAAATTTCCCAGGTCCGGTCAAATAGAGGAAGACAAACACCAACATATAGACAAGCGAAAGTTCACCTCCATCCAACGAGCCATCATGAATGACAAAGAAAGCCATCCCCATTGCAAATATCATGGGCAACAGAACTATACGGTATAGTAAACCGAAAATAAAGAAAAACGAGCAGACCACTTCCGCTATGATAACCAATATCAACGAACCGGCACTACCTACATGCAAAGGATCAGGGAAATTGGAAGACATCTCACCATAAGCCAACCACTTCTGCATCCCATGAGTCAAAAACATAATTCCGATGCACACACGGGCAAGCAATAATAATGCTGACGCAAACCAAGGTGACGGAACACCTGTGTGAATAAAATGCTTAACCATATACTGTCTATATAAAAGTATGAATGAATATTTGTTCCTGTTTTAATATACCCAAACAATAAGTAATGAAAGAATGTTCACTAATTATCATTCGGATAAACTTTTTCTTCCCGACAACCATACATGTATCAATTAAATTTTGTACCTTTACACCCACTTACAAAGATTGAACAAAACGTTTTTATCTAACTTATATGGAAAACAGGAGTTTAGTTACCATTGCAGAGCACTCCAAGGAGAAAATCATGTACCTCCTGGAGATGGCCAAGCTCTTTGAGGAACATCCCAACCGCAAAATTTTGAACGGTAAGGTGGTGGCCACATTGTTTTTTGAACCTTCAACCCGTACACGACTGAGTTTCGAGACGGCTGCAAACCGTTTGGGAGCACGTGTCATCGGATTCACAGACCCTAAAGTGACCAGTTCATCGAAAGGTGAGACTCTGAAGGACACCATCATGATGGTATCCAACTATGCAGATGTTATCGTCATGCGCCACTACTTGGAAGGAGCAGCACGTTATGCCAGTGAAGTGGCCCCCGTGCCTATCCTCAATGCAGGAGATGGAGCCAATCAGCATCCTTCGCAAACGATGCTTGACCTCTATTCCATCTACAAGACACAAGGGACATTGGAAAACTTGAACATCTACTTGGTAGGTGACCTCAAGTACGGCCGCACCGTACATTCGCTCCTGATGGCCATGCGCCACTTCAATCCCACATTTCATTTCATTGCCCCCGAGGAGTTGAAGATGCCCGAAGAATATAAGGCCTATTGCCGAGCACAAGGCATCCGTTACGAGGAGCATACAGACTTTGACGAAAATACGATTTCCGAAGCAGACATCCTCTATATGACCCGTGTACAACGCGAACGTTTCACGGATTTGATGGAATATGAGCGTGTCAAGGACGTATATATCCTCAAGAACAGCATGTTGGCCAATACACGGTCCAACCTGCGCATCCTGCATCCCCTGCCTCGCGTGAACGAAATTGCCTACGATGTGGATAGCAACGAAAAGGCATACTATTTCCAACAGGCACACAACGGACTCTTTGCCCGTCAGGCACTCATCTGCGACAGTTTGGGAATAACCATTGAGGATGTGAGAAACGATCAAACAATCATTTAATTGAACTCCTACTTCATCAAAGGAATGAATATTGAATCTCAAAGATGTTTCACCCTTCTGAATGAAGAACGATACAAAGGAGGTCCTAAATCAGATTTGGAGACATGGACAAGAAAGAACTTCAAGTAGCCGCCCTTAAAAACGGTACAGTTATTGACCACATACCTGCAGAGAAAGTCTTCACCGTAGTATCACTCCTCGGCTTGCAGGATATGAAGACCCCTATCACCATCGGTGCCAACCTTGAAAGCAAGAAACTCGGACGCAAGGGAATCATCAAAGTGGCAGACCGTTTCTTCACTGATGAAGAAATCAGTCGTCTCTCCGTAGTTGCAGATAGCGTGAAACTGAACATCATCCGCAACTACGAGGTCGTAGAGAAAAAGACCGTTAGCATCCCCGATGAACTTCGAGGTATTGTCAAATGCGGCAATCCCAAATGCATCAGCAACAACGAACCCGGTATGGACACCCTCTTCCACGTAGTAGATAAAGAAAAGGGCATCCTCCGTTGTCACTATTGCGAGAAGACACAACGAATTGAAAAAGTCAAATTAGTCTAATTATACATAATTTAGGCACGGATCACACAGATAATACAGGTAAAATTCTCATACTGTGTAAATCTGTGTAATCCGTGCCTAATAACCACAAGCAATGAAACAAGATTGGAAACCGGGAACAATGATTTACCCTTTGCCTGCCGCGCTTGTCAGTTGCGGTAGTACTCCCGAAGAATACAACATCCTCACCGTAGCTTGGACAGGCACCATTTGCTCAGAGCCAGCCATGTGCTACATCAGCGTACGTCCCGAACGTCACTCCTACCCTATTCTGAAGAAAAATATGGAATTTGTCATCAACCTCACCACCAAGGATATGGCCTTTGCTACCGATTGGTGTGGAGTACGTTCAGGCAAAGACTATAACAAGTTTGAAGAGATGCACCTTACTCCAGGTAAAGCAAAGTGTGTACAATGCCCCATCATCGAAGAATCCCCCCTCTGCATCGAATGCCGTGTCAAAGAAGTCATATCCCTTGGTTCACACGATATGTTCATTGCCGAAGTGCTCAACGTAAAAGCCGATGAGAAATATTTGGATGAAGAGACCGGAAAGTTCGATCTCGTCTCCAGCGGTCTCATGGCTTACGTTCATGGTGGCTATTACGAACTTGGACAGAAGATTGGCAAATTCGGTTGGTCGGTAGAGAAGAAGAAGTAAAATTTATACCTTCAGCCGTCAATATCCACATCTTACTTGAATATATCAGTATAAGACACCAATTTAACGCAAGTTCGACATCAAGGAGCGGAGTAATTGCAACTTAGAGGGAGCCCCCGCAAGGGGAGGCATTTTCTACCGCATTATCTCCCTTTTCCTTTTTTAGATAGCAACCTCTTTTTTATTTGAAGTATTCCGCAGGTTTCCACGCATCCATCCACTCAACGAATGGAGTGCCATCGGCACGATATTGGATAGGCAACCATATGTAGCGTGCATCAATGGGATTGCGAGGACGCCAAATGTCTGCCATAAAAATAAAGGAATCGTTCTTTCCTTGCACGGGCAGGATATAGGTACTTTGTCCACCAAAGGTCAGATTCGCTTTAGGACCAACACAAGGATTGGGATGCTTTGTCCAAGGACCGTAGATATTGTCAGCAGAAAACATTCGGGCTTCATTGGGATCCCAACCGGTACATCCCGATGCAATCAGCCAATATTTTCCATCTTTTTTGAAGATGGCAGGCGCTTCATTGTGTCCAGCTGGTGCCAAGCGAGCATATTTACCGCTATGGTTCATATAATCATCGGTCAATTCTGCAATGTGCAAAGTCAGATTGTCTTCCGAAGAATAGATATGGTAAGCTTTTCCGTCGTCATCCACATAAAGGGTCATGTCACGTGACATCTGTCCACCTTTCAAATCCCGTTTCACAAACAGTCCTTTGTCAATTGCCTTATACCATTCGGGAGTCCACCATTCTTTGTAATCCCCTTCTTTCAAAGCCTGCATAGCATTTGTTTCAGTGTCTGTCCAATTGAAAGGAAGTTTTCCTGGATTCACTCTACCGCTTTTCACAAACTCAAAAGGGCCGGTAGGATTGTCGCTCACGGCTACTGCAGCACGCGCTGCTTCGTAGCCACGTCCGCGCAATTCCAAATGGAACCACATGACAAACTTTTTGGTCTTAGCATTATAGATGACTTTAGGACGTTCTATCACACAGCCTTTTACAATATCACTTTGGGGGTCTTCACTAACCTTCATGACAGCTCCTTCGTTGGTCCAATCCGTAAGATTTTTCGAGGAATAGCACATCACTCCCACCAAAGCACTGCTTGTGGTGGGACTTTTGTGTTCTCCATACCAGTAGTAGGTCCCGTTATGATACAGTACACCTCCTCCATGGGCATTGATGTGTTCGCCAGTATTATCCGGCCACAGTTTGCCCGATGCAATGGTTCCTTTTTCACGCGGAAGAGTCATTTCCACTTCTGCAGTTGCACCTTCCAACAACGGCGATGAACAATGTATGCGGATTGTTCCCTCTTCACCTGTAGCCTGTACGTAAGCCAACAGACGTCCTTGATATACACGCTGCTGACGGTCACGATGATTGGTCATGTCTGTATTGTCGCTATTTTCCAAACCCAATAAACGGGCAGGACCTTCTACCATACAAGTAATCATGTTGTCTGCTTGTTTGACAACAATGCCTTTTTCATCAACAACTTCGATGACTACGTGTGCTATATGCTGTTCCTCATCCAACTTCTTTTCCTCTACACGGGCACGAATGGCATAAGGGCGACCAGACGTCAAGATTGTATAAGTTGATTCCACTTCACCTGCTTCATTACAGCCCTCAGCAATCAGCTTACCCGCTTTATAAGGAATATCCCAGTGAATGATACCCGTAGCGTCATCCATCGGCTTCAACTCTCCCACAACTTCACCATTGAGCAACAAGCGTGCTTGGGGTGAGTTCGTATAACATACCACTCGAATAGTCTGTCCTTGACGATAATTCCACAAATCGGAAGCATCAGTAGAAAGATTGGCTCCTCGACGGTTTCCGTTTTGTCGGCGTATAGGGTAGGTTCCAATATAAGTTACAGGTTTTTCACTCCAAAGTGAAGCTCGGAACCAACCACGAGGTTTCTTGAAGCTGCCAAAGTCAAGCAAACCTGTATGTAAACCGCGTGAAGGCCAACGGCCTGATTCTCCCAAATAATCGGTTCCCGTCCAGATAAATTGGCCGAAGATATGTTCACGATCGCGTACGGCCTGCCACGCCTGGTATGAGGAGTGTGTCTCACTACCATAGATGATACGGTTAGGATAGGTCTTGTGGTCCTCGTCGTAGCGGTTCTCTGTATAGTTGTAACCTACAACATCCACTGCACCGGGATAAGCCGTTTGGTTGGACATCACGACTCCTGCCAATGCTCCAGTCACAGGACGACTGGTGTCCACCTCCTTGATTCTGGCAGTAAGGCGTTTGGCTATTTCGCCGATGCGCATGGCATCGGGGGCATCGGGTTTGTAACCACCGAACATAGGTTGGTTAATTGTTGTACCATCAAGCACCGGGTGAGAATAAGGATCATTGGGATAATCCACCTCATTACCGATACTCCACAAGAATACGCAAGGATGGTTACGGTCACGGCGTACCATGTCTGTCACATCCTGTTCAATCCATTCTTCAAAGAAATCAAAAGTTCCATCAAAACTGGGTGTACCCACATTCCAACCTTGCACCCACTTGCGTTTGGGAAACTCCCACTCATCACTGGCTTCATCCATGACGAGCAATCCCAATTCATCGCAAAGATCATACACATCAGGCGCTTGTGGATTATGACTCATACGGATGGCATTGGCTCCCATCTCTTTCAAATTGCGCAAACGACGTTCCCATACATCTTTGGGAACAACAGATCCCAATACTCCGGCATCGTGGTGCAGACAGACACCCTTCACCTTCATCCATTCACCGTTTAGGGCAAATCCTTTGTTGGCATCGAAATGTAGTGTGCGCAATCCCACGCGGCATGTCGAACTGTCCACCACCTTGCCTTCGGCTACAATCTCAGTCTTTAGCGTGTAGAGGTAAGGATTCTTCAGTTCCCAGCGTTTAGGTTTGTTGATAGTTAAATCAAGGGTATGCTTGGTATTTTTTGCGGACGAGTTAACAAGGACTGTGCGGCTGGATGCCTTTGCTACTTGTTTGCCTTCGGCATCATAGAGTGTTGCTTGCAATTTGTAGTTTGTCCCTTTGGTATTTTGCTCGTTTACCACTTCCATTTCTACTTGGACAGTAGCTTTGGAATTGGTTATCTTGGTAGCCTGCCAACCCACACCCCATTGGGCAAAGTGCAAATCGCCAGCCTTTACCATCCATACATCGCGGTAAATTCCAGAACCCGTGTACCAACGACTATCAGCATAACGGCTATGGTCCACACGTACAGCCAACACGTTCTGTCCCTGCTTCAAGTGCGGAGTCATGTCGTACATGAATGAAATGTAACCATTGGGACGCTTACCCAGCAGCTGTCCGTTCAGATAGACTTCGCTGCGGTTATAAACTCCCTCAAAATAAATGTAGTGGTGTTTGGTCGTTTCGGTCATTTCAAACGTCTTGCGATACCAACCAATACCGCCGGGAAGATACCCCGTACAGCTGGCCAATGTGGGTGACATCTGTCCCTCGATGCTCCAGTCGTGCGGCAAGTCCAACTTGCGCCATTTGCTGTCATCGTAAGAAAGTTTGATGGCATCTGTCACATCTTCTTGAATGAATTTCCATTCATTATTAAACTTTTCGGCTTGGCCGAATGACACTTGTGCTTTCGCACTCTCCCCTACCCACATGAATACCATGCAAGCAAGGCATAGATTAAAGATTCTGTTCATTGTTATAATGTTTTATCTGTTCCATATTGGTGGAAGAAACGCATCGGGAATGTGTTCTATCTCGAAAGGAGGCTCTGCACCTACAACTGTAATAATGTCAAACCGAATAGGCAAATCTACAGCATATTTACGTACATACGCATCAGCAGATGCCACAATACGGCGTATCTTACGATTATCAACAGCCTCTTCGGGGCGACCAAAATTCGTATTCCGTCGTGTCTTCACTTCAACAAATGCCACTTCGTTACCATCACGGGCCACAATGTCCAGTTCCCTCTTTCCGGACCTCCAATTACGGTGCATGATGTAGTATCCTTTATTTTCCAAATATTGGACAGCTTCATCTTCTCCTTTTCTACCCAAATCGTAATGTTCGCTCATGACGTCTGTTATAGCACAAATTCAAAAATTTTCGCAAAGATACAAAAGAATGTCAAATAAAACGAATTTTATCAGAAAAATGAGGTTTAAGGTTCAAAGTTCAAGGTTTAAAGTTTAAAGTTCAACGCTCATCACTCGTCACTCGTAGCTCATCACTTATAATCGTCTCACACAGAATCCACAGAACCAACGGTCGCTGGCCGCAGGGAAAAGCAATTCACAGAAAGGCAAGTGGCTTCGCCTTGCCGCCCTTCGGTGCGTAATCACCCGGATGGTAACGCAAGCTCTGCGCGCGTAATATTCTGTGTGTTCTGCGCTTTCTGTGTGAGAGAGAAATCAGTATGCAGACTGTTTTCTCACTGCAATCATTTAAGTCTCACACAGAAAACACAGAATTCACAGAAAGGCAAGTAGCTTCGCCCTTGCCGCCCTTCGGTGCGTAATCACCCGGATGGCAACGCAAGCTCTGCGCGCGTAAATATTCTGTGTGTTCTGTGCTTTCTGTGTGAGAAAAACACTCATCACTCGTAGCTCGTAACTCCTGAACTCCTTTGATTCAAGGTTTAAGGTTCAAAGTTTAAAAAACAAAAACGTGCTACCATTCGTTTTCTGTAGGGGTGAGAATGCATATTCTTGAACTTTGAACCTTAAACTTTGAACTTTGAACCTAAAACGTACAAGGCAATGTCAGCAATTGGTACATCAGTGTGCGAGCCATACGTTGGTGGCCTGCATCGTTGGGGTGCAATCCATCGGTCTGTTTGTCCTTGAAGTAGTCCATATGAGCTTCAATCATTGGATAGAGTCCGCACAAAGCATTCAGATCGATGACGGGAACAGCCCATAAGTTTCCTGCTTCTTTCACAGATTCCACGTATGCGTCGAGGTATTCGCCGCATCGGTTCACATAGTCCTCTGTACATTGCCAGTTCTTGTCGTTTGCATAGAAGCCTGCACGGTGGATGGGGGTGAGCAGGACAATCTGTTTCGTCGGGAACATCCGTTTCAGTGAATCGAGTGCGATGTTGATGCGTCCGCGATAGGTGTCGTTACTCATTACGGGTATGCGGCGCATGCGTTTCTCCATTCTCTTGACATATTGGTGTCCATATTCCACATCCTCCATTTTCTCTTCAAACCATTCTCCAATGGGAATTGCGTTGTTGTAATCATTGGTTCCCATAAATATTAGGATAGCATCAAAACCCTCTCCATGCTCCTCTTTCAGTTTGTTTGCCTGTCGGGGAATGTCGTTCCATTGGCGTCCGCTCACACCATAGACAAAAGGGGTAATTCCCAACCATTCCTCCAAGAATCCCCAATATTTGGTTTTTGATGCTTTGTTTCTTGGGTCGGTAATGGAGTCACCGAAGTAAGCCACCTTCTTTCCGCTCCAAGGGTGAGACACTACGGCCTGTGCTACACATGGTGCAAGCACTGCCATACATACAATCAAGGTAATTAGTCTTTTTCTCATAGGACAAACGTAATTAGATGTTGCAAAAATAATGAAAATTCGGGAAAGGTTCAAACGAAGAGATACATGATTATCTCCTTCGTTTGAAGAACTCTTTCATCAGTGAGGAAGCCTCATCGGCCAATAAGCCTTG
This sequence comes from Phocaeicola sp., assembly GCA_045647865.1. Taxonomy (GTDB): domain Bacteria; phylum Bacteroidota; class Bacteroidia; order Bacteroidales; family Bacteroidaceae; genus Phocaeicola_A. The sequence continues at coordinate 88,703 of JAZRMW010000034.1, read as the reverse complement.
TTCTACGATAGTCTTGGGATGTAGAGCATCGGGTGCATAGCGTTGGTAGCCTCGTTTCTCGTCACTTGCGCCAAAGACGACACGGCTTACTTGTGCCCAAGCAATGGCACCGGCACACATGACACACGGCTCTACGGTAACAAATAAGGTGCAGTCGGTCAAATATTTACCTCCTAAGGAATTGGCTGCTGCGGTAATCGCTTGCATTTCGGCATGAGCTGTTACGTCGTTCAATGTTTCTGTCAAATTGTGGGCACGAGCAATTACGCGGTCTTTGCATACCACTATGGCACCTACGGGCACTTCGCCTTCGTCGAATGCACATTGTGCTTCGCGTAAGGCCATCTGCATGTATTGGATATCGGTCATAAGCTTCAAGTTTAAAGTTTAAGGTTTAAAGCTTTAAACCTTAAACCTCTCTCTCCTCACCTCCTCATTTCATGTTCGTTAAAAAGGGTTGGATAATCTTCCTCCATCATGTTACGGTGAATGAAAGAAAGAAGGGTTTCGCGTATCCAACGCCCCTTATTGGTGATATTGTATTTTTTTAAATAATTATCTACAATCTGTGCTTCCTCTTCGCTCACCAGACAGACCATGCGTTGGTGGCGTTTAGGTTCCAAAGGAGACACCAATACTCGTTTTTTTCCACTCTTTCTCATATCTTTTGCAAAAATAATGCTAATAAAGTTGAATGACAAGAAAAAAGTTTTTATTTTTGCGTTTAATAAGTGTTTTTGATGTTAAACCCTATAAATCGACCGCGCATGAAAAAGAAAAATCATCCATTGCACGGACACGGTTACGGCGGAGCCAACCTGGACAACGTGCAGATTATTACCCTCAAGGAGGTGGACTCTACCAATAATTTTTTACGCAGCTTGGCTGCTGATGAGGTGAAGAACGAGATTGTTGTGGCTGTGGCTAAAAACCAGACAGCAGGACGTGGACAACGAGGTAATTCGTGGGAAAGTGAGGAAGGAAAGAATCTGACTTTCAGTATTCTGATACAACCTACTTTTTTGGAAGCACGCCAACAGTTTATTCTTTCGCAAGCTATTGCTCTGAGCATTAAGGAGGTTTTGTATGATTATGTTCGTTCGCCTCATCCACGTATCAAATGGCCTAATGACATTTACTGGAACAAGAAGAAATTGGCCGGCATCCTCATCGAGAATGACCTTATGGGCAAACAGTTGGATAAATGTATTATTGGAGTGGGTATCAATCTGAATCAAGAATGCTTTGTCAGTGATGCACCCAATCCCGTGAGTGTATGGCAAATAACTGGACATGCCACAGAACCGCTTACCGTCTTGCGGAAAATCATGCAACGTTTTTCCAACTATTATGGACAAATAAAGAAAGGAGAGACTGAGGAACTTGTCGATCAATATCATAAGGCTTTATTCCGTCGGGTAGGTTTTCATAAGTTCCGCATACCCGGTGGTGAAGAGTTTGAAGCCCGTATCCGTCGCATAGAGCCGGACGGACATCTTGTGTTGGAAAAAACTGATGGCCAAATGCTGACATTCGGTTTCAAAGAGGTAGAATATGTGTTGAATTGAGGTTCAAAGGAGTTCAGAAACTACAAGCTACGAGTGATGAGTATTTTTCTCACACAGAAAACACAGAATTTTTATGCTGAGCAAAGCTTGCATAGCCATCCGGGTGATGACGCGCCGCATGGTAGCAAGAGCGGAGCACTTGTTTTCTGTGTAATTCTGTGGGTTCTGTGTGAGACTTTAAATGATTGCTGTGGGAAAATAGTCTGCACACTGAATAGTTTTTTCTCACACAGAAAGCACAGAAAACACAGAATATTACGCGCGCAGAGCTTGCGTAGCCATCCGGGTGATGACGCACCAAAGGGCGGCAAGAGCGAAGCACTTGCATTTCTGTGATTTCTGTGTATTCTGTGTGAGACTTAATTGATTGCAGATAGAAAAAAGTCTGCATACTGATTTCTCTCTCACACAGAAAGCACAGAAAACACAGAATATTACGCGCGCAGAGCTCGCGTAGTCATGGGTGATTACGCACCGAAGGGCGGCAAGAGCGAAGCACTTGCTTTTCTGTGTGTTCTGTGTTTTCTGTGTGAGACTTAAAAAAGATTCTGTGTGAGACGATTATAAGTGATGAGCGTTGAACCTTGAACTTTGAACCTTTTCTCAAAACTCCATCGCTACCCCAACAAGAGCGTTAATACCTTGCGCCGGATACAATACGTATTGATCGTATTTTTGGTTAAGCAAGTTATCTCCTTGTACATAAGCCGTCAGCCAAGGATAAATTTGATAACTTGCAGTAATTCCTAAGTTGCTCATAGCATCAGGACGTTCACCATTCAGACCTTTGCAGCGTCGTTCATAGCGATAATCCACCCCAACACGCAGTTCATCAATAGGGCGTATGTTAGCACTCCAATGCAAGGACATTTCGGGATGCAAAGTCACATATTTGTCAAAAATATCGCTATCCCATTTACTCCATTCAACATCTGCTTGTGTCGTAAAGACCTTTTTCCATGTGTATAGAGCAGTGACTCCTGCATAAACGGCTGTCGCATCATCCTGCATAAGAATTGCATGAGAAACTCCATCCATCAGATACCTACTACTGAACATTTCATTATCACTTTTCCTGTATCCTCCATATACCCTCATGTCCAAATCCCTAACCGGATGTGCTTTAAATCCCAATTGTCCGTTGATAGGGATGTAGGTATCCTTCCTTGCATAATAATGGGGGATACTGGGATAATTATTGAATTTGTAGCGATAGGGAGTCATATAAGGATTCAATTGGTTGACGCTGCGAAAATCATTAATCAGCCGACCGCCATCAATCTGTGCATAAACCCTATAATCCTTTGTCAACATGTATTCGCCATAAAGGTCTGGAGCAAATTTGCATGTAACATGACCACCTCCAAACAGCGGGTCAACATGAGCACCGATACGTGCATTCCAATTTCCTCCTTGGGTAAGTAAATAAGGATTCAACTGAAGAGAAGTGTAACGGGCATCCCTACCTCCCTCATCCGAAGAGATAAAGACATTGTCCATCTGTGCGGCAATGTTGATTTTACTGTTCTCATTGACATCACCTGTAACCAAACCGTGTGAACGTATAATGGTCTCTGCATACCGGCTGTTATTCGTTTTCCAATATCCATAAGAATATTTCTGTGAGCCATATAGCAATCCTGTACCTGCGACAAAGCGGATACGGGCATCGGGATTGTTACTACGGATATTTGCCTGTACACGTCCCAAGGTATTATGCTGATGGTTGCCACCTTCTGCCGCATATTTGATGTAGTTGAATACCTGTGATTCACCTTCTGCCACCACATCCAGAATCAAGTTATCAAATCGATGAACCCAATCTATATTCCCACGGGTACGATAAGCACGTGCATCCCATTCTTTAATGGAAGCCCCATCCGGCAAATCAATCGTACCATTCATTCCCCGAAGGCTGAAGGAAGCATTCAACTGATCATCCGTTCCCCAATCAAACAGATAGTTGGCACGTACATCCACATTACCACCTGTTCCGTATCCGGCACGCAAGTAACCCCGTTTAGCATCCGGCTGTTCAGGAACAGAACCCCAACTTGCGATTGGAGCAAAATCAAACTTATCCACCGGTTGAAACTTGGAAGCATACTCTATCTGAGCCTTGTTCACCTGAGGTTCTTCTTGAGTCGGCAACACATTAATCTTGTTAGCATTCATGATGTCAGGATTATATAAATTCTCCACCACCACTGTGCGATCCAATTGTGCCTGCATCTTTAAAGCGCCAGCTCCCATGAGGGTCACCAACAGAATATATCGTATTTTCATATCTCTCCTATAATTTCAATGTTTCAATGTAAAATTCTTGTATCTCAACCTTCTATCTTTGACAGTCTTTCCTGTATCATGATAGCGATATCATCATCTTCAGTATAATTCTGTTGAAGCGACAACAAATACTGCTTAGCCTCAATTTCACGGTTTGTCTGCATATATACATCAGCCAACAACACAAAAGCACGCGCCAACCAATACGTATGCGGTGTACTCATCTCAATATATTCAAGCAGTTCCACTTCTGCTTCACCATATTTCTCTTCTGCATAATACATTTCCGCCAGTCGGAATTTGGCCTCGGCCCCATAAACCGAACGGGTATCTTTAGCCAATATTTCCAAATCATCAGCAGCCATTTTACGATTACCCGATTTGGCAGCAGCCTTGCTACGGCAATAGCGCGCTTCAAGAGCCAATTCCGGAGCCGTCTTACTATCTGCCAACAATTCATTGGCTGCAGCAATCACTTCATTGTTGTCCTGCAATCCGTTTGCCGAACGCAAGATACCTGTACGCGCCATCAAGATACGCTCAGCAGAAGTGGTTTTTCCACGCAACTGTTTGTACAAAGAGAGTGCACGAGCATAATCCTTGGTCTCATAAGCCAAACCTGATGCCATAGTCATAGCCTCCTCCGAGAATCTGCCGGCCGGATATTCCAACACTTTATCCAAATGCCCAAGTGCTGTTGTTGCATCTTTCTTTTCATACGCTGCTACTCCAAGATAATAATGGGCTTCCAGGCGATATGCACCCTCAGGGAAACCTTGTAGATAAGCATTCATACTCTTTTCAGCCTCTTGCATATCACCGCGCATATAAGCTTTCTCGGCAGCAAGATACGTGATAGAATCGCGTTCATTGGTATTTACCCGGATAGAGCCCTTCTGTGTTTCCGCATAAGCGACATATTCATCCACCTGATTACGGTCGATATAGATGTTCTTCAAATCCCTGCCGGCCATTTGGGCTTCTTCACTTCCCGGATATTTTTCGATAACCTGTTTGTAAGCAGCTATAGCCTCATCATACCGGTCATCTTGATAATAGAGCATACCCGTTTCTCCCATAGCCTTACGAGCTAAAGTGCTTTCCGGATATTTTGCCACAAGTTCCTTGAATGAAGCAATGGCCTGCCCATTCTTCTCCATCTGTACATAAGCACGCCCCCGTTCGTAAAGCGCATCATCCACATAAGTTGATTGAGGATATTGTGAAATCATCTTATTAAGCGAAGCCACCTTTCCTGCATAATTTCTTTGCAATCCCTGAACGAAAGCTTGTTGGTACAAAGCATAATCCCCTTGTGTCGCATCCGTCTCTACTGCATCAGCATAAGCTTTGACGGCAGCTTGGAAATTCCGCGCATAGAAATGGCAGTCTGCCACGCGGTTCAATGCATCAGCAATGTTCTGTGGAGTACCAGCCTTGCGATATTCATTCAAGAAACGTTCAAAATAGCCACGTGCTTTGGCATAATTCTTCCGTTGGAATGCAGTATATCCCAAATTGTAATAAGCCATACCCCGCTGTGCGGCATCTGTCGGTGCAGTAGCCAGATATTGCAGATAATCAGCTTCTGCCCCACCCCAATTATCCAGGCGGTAACGGGTTTCTCCACGCCAGAAATACGCATCAGCAAGAGTCTGTCTGTTATATCTGCCGTCTTCTATTGACTGATTGAAATACCCCAATGCATCTTCATAATTGGCTCCAACCAATGCTTCTGTTCCTAATCTATAATTGATTTTTTGACGAGCCTCCAATATACGCGCACCGGGTTTCTTGATTTTTGCGATAGATGCCAACGCCGTCTTATAACTGCGAGTATTCATATACACGTCAACCAAGTAGTCATTCACTTTGTCTGCATAAGGCGAGTTGGGAAAATCATTAAGAAAACGCTCAAATACAGTAACAGATTCTCCAAATCCTGTATAGGCGGTTTCATGAATACAAAGGGCATAATTATAAAGGGCCTGCTCTTTCAATTCCTGGTTAAAATCCATCGATGCAGCCTGTTCAAAAGCCATGCGAGCTTTCACCATATCGCGTAGTTGTACATAAGCTAATCCGCTGTGGAGATAAGCATTCTGTGCCAACTCATCCCGTTTACTGGCCGAACGTGCCAAATGCAATGCCGCCTGCGAACAAACCCCTTGATGCATCTGGCTCATTCCCAACTTATACAGGACTGTACGTCCGGGATTATCCATCCGGCGCACATATTCTCCTAACAATGTGGCTGCCTGAATATAGTCACCCTGTCCGTATGCCGCTTCACCAGCAATGCGTTTCATCTCCATACGTTCAGTTTCATTCGGGTATTTACGCAAATAGTTATCTGCTATCTGAGCTGCTTCTTGATAGTTTCCTTGCAACAACTTGATATCTGCTATGTAATAGGGAACTTCTTTTTCGTAAGCCGAACCTTCTGACAACGCAATCATAGCAGCCAAAGCTTTATCATAATTCCCATGCTTATAATCTATATAACCTTTGTAATAAAGGGCATCCGCCTCATGTTCCGGGCTACACAATTCCACTACAGTCAACAACGTATAAGCCTCTTGTTCATCTCCTGTTTTCAATAAACAAAGCGCTTTGTACAACGTTGCCTTACCTTGCTCTTCCTTACCCAATTTAGCCAGATCACACCGGTTATACCGTTCCAATGCTTGAATATATTCACCTTTTTCATACAAAACATTTCCGGCTAAAGCATTCAAACGTCCGACATGAACCGTCTGAGGATAATGTGACAGATAATTGTCTATCAGTTCCAATCGGTTCTCACGCTTCAAATAATACGTTGCACATACAGTCATATATTCAGCCTCAGCAACCATTTCCTGATAGTCTGCATCTGATACGGGTTGTTCCAAAAATTTCTCTAAAGTCTGTAGGGCTGCAGCATAATGATTATGCAGATACAACTGTTTTCCTTCGATATATAAATCATCTGCCAACAATGCTGGACGCTGTGCTTCTATTGAGACAGAGAATCCACCCAGCAAAGCCGCCAATAGAATAAAATGTTTGTTCATATTTGCCTTGTTTTATAAAATGCTACAAAACTACAACTTTTTTCGCAACTAATATTTACTTTAAACAAAGTTTTATAGATGTTTAGGAGAATAAATGTGAATAAATAACGTGAATTAGATATAAGGAGCGGAGCAATAGAAGAAAGAAGTTGAATCAAATAGTTTTAGATATAATCTTTCAAGATATCCCATACGGCCAGGATATGACACACAGAGCCAGCCAAAACGAAGAAGTGAAAGACTGAATGCATATATCTCCGTTTATTGAAGGAATAAAACAGAGCTCCTGTGACGTAGCATCCCCCCTCTGCAATAATCCATCCTACAGCATGGGGGCTGACAGCCTCCATCAAAGGTTTGAAAGCCACAAGTACCACCAAACCCATCAACACATAGCAGATGGTTTCAAGGTTGCTATGTTGCTTTAACTTACGGAAACTCATTATCGTACCGACAATAGCGCACAGCCAAACAAAAGAGAAAAGAGTCCATCCCCAATATCCCTGTTCGCGCATGGCTACTAACGTGATGGGCGAATAGCTGCCTGCAATATGCCAGTAGATGGCTGCATGGTCCCATTTGCGCAAGCGTTCCTTCCATTGGCTGGTGGCCGGACAGGCATGATAAGCGGTGGAGGCAATGTACGACCCCAACATCCCGCCCAAATAGAGCCACACACCCCATTGCATCCACACATCGCCGTGGCGATAGCAATAAATCAGGAAACAGATGCCGATGATAATGCCTAACAGAATACCGCCAGCATGGGAAAGGTAATTCGTACGTTCTTCACCTCGAGTATATTTGATGGCCATGGTATTTTTACGAATATTTCTTTTGGCATTCCTCACAAATGCCTTGTACGATGTAGTTAATGTGTTGCACTTGAAATCCTTCAGGAAGTTGTACAGGAGGTATATGCTCCGACTTCAGACAGAAAGTACGGTGGCACACGGTACAGAAGGCGTGCACATGGTGACAATGATGGTGATTGCCGTGTCCGTCATGCTCCATACAGAGGCAGTATTTGCGGTGTCCGCTGCCGTCTTCGAACCCGTGAAGAAGGTCGTGTCCTTCAAAAAGAGTGAGTGTACGGAAAATACTGCTACGGTCCACCGTAGGCAGCAAGTCCTCTACATCGGCCAATGAAAAAGCATGGTCAATGTGTTGGATTTCACGCCACACTAATTGGCGCACCGCCGTCGGACGGATGTTATGGGAAAGGAAGATTTCAGATTCTAACATGAAAACGACAGAAATTCAGGAGTTCAAAAGTTACAGGAGTTCAGACAATACGACATGCCATGACAAGTTAGACATTCGTCTGAACTCCTGAACTCCTATAACTCCTGAACTCCTGAAAAAAAATTATTCAGCTGCAGTAGCCAATGGTGAAGGTGTCGAATAAACACGAGCCGCTAACTCTTTATCCAACATGTACATACCATACTTATTGTCCTCCACAGCCTCTACGGCAGTAATCATGTCGCGAGCGTTTTCTTCTTCTTCCACCTGCTCGTCAATGAACCATACGAGGCGGTTGATAGAAGCGAAGTCACGGTCTTCGTTGGCAATGGCTGCCAAGTTGTTAATGAGGGAAGTCACCTTCTTCTCGTGCTCCAGTGTCTGCTTGAACATGGCCAAAACGCTGTCCCACGTAGCGGGAACCTCATCGATGGGCAACAGTGTCACCTTGGCATCCACACTGTTCAGGTAGTTCATGAAGATGCGGGCATGATCCTGCTCTTCTTTAAACTGAACATAGAACCAGTTTGCTACTCCTTTATATCCTTTGGTCTCGGCGTCCATTGACATAGCCAGATAAAGGTAAGCCGACCACAGTTCGGCATTGATTTGTGCGTTAATCGCATCATGTAATTTCTTGCTTATCATATCCTTCTAATTTTAATTGATTGTTGATGGTTCATTCCATCTTGTGTGCAAAGATAGGAAGTGTTATCCATTTTTCCAAACGATTGCGTCACTTTTAGATTTTTTAGCGAAGTGGATGTTTTTTTTTGCAGAAGTGCATCGAAAATATCATATTCACCGAAGATAGAGAGCATAGCTATTCATAATATGGTTACAAAAAATAGCACAATTTGTTTACATATCAAAAACGTTTAAGGGATTTTTAGCTTCTGTGTCTTAAACTTTAAACTTTGAACCTTAAGCCTTAAATCAAAGGAGTTCAGGAGTTACGAGCTACGAGTGATGAGTATTTTCTCACACAGAAAGCACAGAAAACACAGAATATTACGCGCGCAAAGCTTGCGTTGCCATCCGGGTGATAACGTGCCGAAGGGCAGCAAGGGCGGAGCACTTGCGTTCTGTGAATTCTGTGGATTCTGTGTGAGACTTAATTGATTGCTGTGAGAAAATAGTCTGCTCGCTGAATAGTTTTTTTTCGCACACAGAATACACAGAATACACAGAATTTTTACGCGGCGCAGAGCTTGCGTTGCCATCCGGCTGATGACGTGCCGCATGGTAGCAAGGGCGAAGCACTTGCCTTTCTGTGTGTTCTGTGTTTTCTGTGTGAGACTTAAAAAAGATTCTGTGTGAGACGATTATAAGTAATGAGCGTTGAACCTTAAACCTTGAACCAAGTAATCCTCATTTCATTCGTTTACTTTGTCGTAAAATCTGTATCACTCCCAGTGTCAGCATCTCTGCCACAGGCATGGCCAACCAGATTCCGGGTGTTCCTAACCACAAGGGGAGCAGCAGGAATGAGGGGACAAGAAGTGCCGTACGGAGCAGGACAATGAGCGTGGCGCGGCGCATATTCTCCAGACTCTGGTAGTATCCCGTCAGAGCAATGTTGAGGATGTAGAACAGGATGCCGACGGCAAAATAGGGAAATCCCTCGATGGACAATTGTCCCGCCAAACTTTGCGGATCAACGAACAGTGCCGTGAGCAGACTAGGGAAGAATACAAAACCGAGCGTAACCACCACGGCGAAAGTTGCCGAGGTGCAGAGCATGAGGCGCAGAGCCTGATGAATGCGGTGATGGCGGCCGGTGCCGAAGTCGTAGCTGATGATGGGTTGGGCCGACTGGGCGATAGCATTTCCTATCATGAAAAAGAAGGGAGAATAGTAACAGGCAATGCCAAAGGCTCCCACGCCCTCGTCACCCAGATAGTGCATAAAGGTGAGGTTTCCTGCAAAAGTGAGTACAGCCAATGTCATCTCACCCAACAAGGAGGCCGAACCGATGCGGCACTGGTAACCGATGTTGCGCAGACTCAACCGCAGGCTCTTGTGACTCCACTTCACCCGCGCAGGATACAGGCTATGAGCAAAGAACAACAGATATCCAAGGGCCATGATGCCTCCCACTGCTATGCTGATACCCGTAGCGATGGCTGCACCCTTCACACCCATGCCGAGTGGAAAAATGAAAATCCAATCAAGTACGGCATTCAATACACAAGAAATCACATTGCACCACATGGCCACTTTGGGTGCTCCGTCCAAACGGATGATGAAGAGGCCGATAAGGCTCCACATCTCGAAAACAAAGCAGGGGACAATCCATATCAGATAGTCGCGTACTTGTGGCAACAGACTTTCCGACGAACCGAGCAAACGGGCCGTTTCCGATGGCCATAGCCAAATAAGCAGACAGAGAAGGGCGCATAACAGCGAGGTTCCCACCAAGGCTTGCGTCACATTCATCCGTGCAGCCCGCACCTTGCGCCGTCCTACATGAATGCTGCTCACCACGGAACAACCTGCACCCACCATCAGCCCCAGACCCGACATGATCTGGTAGATTGGCACCACAATATTTACGGCCGCCACTCCATCGGCTCCAACTCCGTGGCCGATAAAGATGCCATCAATAGCCGTCACAGCCGATATGGCCAACGACCCTAACAATGTCGGAATCAGTATTCGGCGGAACAGTGTGCCCACCCGTCCGTTTTCAAAGTCTATAGTATCCCGGTTCATCTCTCAATATATATATAACAGCTGCAAAGGTACGAAAATAACCAGAAAATCCACGTCTAAAAAATAAAATGAGGGCATCGCCCTCCTACGGCAATCGTTCTCTTTATATCGAACTCACGTTATATGATGACTATGTTTCATAATCATTTTTTTAGACACAGATAACGCAGATGATGCGGATTTATCTTGATTATTATACCCGACAGGTTATCATGTATCTACGAAAGACCCCTGGCAAAGCAAATAATCTGCGCCATCCGCGTCATCTGCGTCTAAAAAAATGAAAGAGGACAATGTGAAACAGCCCTACTTTCACAACTTCTACTACCTACCTTTATTCAAAATCAATGGCAAATACAGCAGCCAATTCATTTACCTTTGTTTCTGGCAAATCAATGACAAGTCCGGCTGGGCTCTCCACGAAACCTACGAGGCCATGACCCAACAGGGTTACATTCTTCACTTTCCCCGGATAATAGTCTGAAGAAGAGCCGAGCGCTTTGATGGTACAACTCTCTCCTTCGGGATAACGAAGCGTAGTGGCAAACACGGTATCATTACGCTGGACAAAGCGTATATCAGCAGCCGAATAGTTGTTGTTCTCATTGAATCCTTGAGCATTGATAGGATTTGAAGCTTCGGCCATGGGACCTTCACCAAAGGTTTTCCAAATACGAGTACCATAGATACTCTGTCCATTGACGTCCATCCATTCTTTTATCTCTTCGAGAATCGCGATTTCTTTTTCATCGATGGTTCCGTTTCCACGGACAGGAACACTCAACAACAGGTTTCCATTCTTGCTGACAATGTCCACCAACATACTGATAACCTGCTGGGCACTTTTATATCCTCCCCGATTATAGGTTCCTTGATCATAGTGCCATGAACCCAAGCATGTACATGTCTGCCAGTATTTTTCCTGTACTCTATCAGGTACACCGCGTTCCACATCCCACATCATCAAATCCTTATGATGTTCTTCGAGCACTTTACCCATGGCCACTACACTCTGTTCGCCACCATTCCATTTCGCACTGGTATTGTAGTAATGCGACAGGATATTGAGACCAATCTGGTCATCACAACCATAGAACGGCAAAACGGTATCATCGAAATAGAGCATATCCGGCCGGAAAGTATTCACACATTCCAATACACGATTCTGGAACTTCATCTTATACTCTTCAGAAGGCAAACTTGCACCATTCTGCCATCCCCACTGGCCATGGATAGAACCGGGACGTTCCCAATCCTTACTGTGTTCATGGCCTTGTGCATACAGTTCCTGTGGATCCAATCCTTCCCACCATGTACCTTTGCCATCTTCTTTTGTCAGATTGCCGTCATACTTCTGGGAACCTTCCAGCCAAGTCCACGTATGACTTCCATGCATACTGATACCCAGTCGAAGACCATATTTCTTACAAGCATCAGCCCATCCCTTAATGATATCTTTTTTAGGACCGACATTGACAGAGTTCCACTCTTGATAAGGGCTATCCCACAAGTCCAGATTGTCGTGATGCTGTCCAAGCGTAAAGAAATATTTGGCCCCGACACTCTTATAGAGTTTGACCAGTTCTTCCGGATTCCATTTCTCACCTTTCCAATCGTTGCACAGCTCCTTCAATCCATATTCACTTGGAGAGCCGTAAACTCTTTGATGATGCCGGCCTTGCCACTCATTTTCATAATACATGTGACGGGCATACCAGTCACCGGCTTCTGCCTGACACTGGGGTCCCCAATGTGCCCAGATTCCGAACTTGGCATCCTTGAACCATTCCGGGCATTCCCATTGTTTCAAACTTTCCCAATCGGGTTTGTATTTTCCAGTCTCCACAGGTACATTTGGCGAACATGCAACCATAGAAAGTGTTATCACACATGCTCCCAATGTCTTTACAACATATTTTTCCATACTTTTTATTAATTATTTAAGTTTCACAAGCTCAACTTCCTGGATTTCAGGGGTGCAAAATCACCGAAAGGCCGTTAAACGGGCATCAATCATACAGATAAAACATACGGTCCATCATCTTCCATTTCTCATCAGCAGTATCGCCTTCTTGACAATCTTGGAATATCGCCATGAAGTCTTCCCACTCTTGTTGTCGGGGAAGAGTAGCCAAACGGGCCATCGCTGAATCCCAATCAAAATCAAGCGGTGTTTCGACAATCATAAAGAGACGGTTGTCAAGAATGTATATTTCCATTTCCAGAATACCCACTTCCCGAATGCCGGCCCTGATTTCAGGCCATGCCTCTGACGGACTATGCCGCTTGACATATTCAGCTATCAACGCTTTATCATCTTTGAGATTCATCGTGCGGCAATATCGCTTTACCGGTACAGAATGCTGTCTGATAGAAAATCCTTCCATAGATTTAAGAAATCATTTTTTAGAAAAAGGTCATTTACGGCGCAAAGATAAAGTTTTTTCACGAAAAACATACACTATTTGTCAATTAATGCGAGTTCGATATAAAAAACGTCAATGAAACGTGAAGTTCAAGGTTCAACGCTCATCACTTATAATCGTCTCACACAGAATCTTTTTTAAGTCTCACACAGAATTCACAGAACACACAGAAAGGCAAGTGCTGCGCTCTTGCCGACCTTCGGCGCGTAATCATCCGGATGGCTACGCAAGCTCTGCGCGCGTAAATATTCTGTGTGTTCTGTGCTTTCTGTGTGAGAATAATACTCATCACTCGTAGCTTGTAGCTCGTAGCTAAAAGGTTCAAGTGCCAACGAACGTATGTTCACTCGATTTCAACCAAATTATCAAAAATAAATTGAGACGCGGACGACACGGATTTATTTTTTCTTTTCACCCGACCATACCTTAGATAAATAATTAAAAGAGGTTCCTTGCCAAGGTGCATTCCTGCGAAAGTCTCTAAATTTAGCTAAAAAAAGAAGATTCTTACCTTATTATATAGGTGGGATTCTTCTTTTTTTCTACTTTTGCGGCCGAATTAAAAGAAACGATCAAGAATCATGCAGAAAAATCTGGTAATAGTGGAGTCTCCTGCTAAGGCAAAGACCATCGAGAAGTTCTTGGGAAAGGACTATAAAGTATTGTCGAGCTTCGGACACATACGAGACTTGAAGAAAAGAGAATTCAGTATCAACACCGACACTTTTGAGCCAGTGTATGAAATCCCTGCCGACAAGAAAAAACTGGTAAGCGAACTGAAATCCGAAGCCCAAAAGGCCGAAATGGTATGGTTGGCTTCCGATGAGGACCGCGAAGGGGAAGCCATCTCCTGGCATCTGTTCGAAGTATTGGAACTGAAGCCCGAGAACACACGCCGCATCGTCTTCCACGAAATCACGAAGCATGCCATTCTGCAAGCGATAGAGAATCCGCGCGACATTGACGTGAATCTGGTGAATGCCCAACAGGCACGCCGTGTACTTGACCGCATTGTGGGTTTCAAATTGTCACCCGTATTGTGGCGCAAGGTGAAGCCGGCCCTGTCTGCCGGACGTGTACAATCGGTAGCCGTGCGTCTGATTGTGGAACGCGAACGCGAGATACAGCAGTTCACAAGTGAAGCATCGTACCGTGTGACAGCCGTATTCCACGTAACGGACAGCGAAGGAAAAGCAGCAGAGTTGAAAGCCGAACTGGACAACCGCTTCAAGACACGCGAAGAGGCAGAAGCATTCCTGAAACGTGCCAACGGTTCAACCTTCACCATCGAGGACATTGTAACCAAGCCCGTCAAGAAGAGCCCGGCTGCTCCTTTCACTACCAGTACACTTCAGCAGGAAGCTGCCCGTAAATTGGGTTTCACCGTATCACAGACAATGATGGTGGCCCAACGCCTTTATGAGAGCGGACATATCACCTACATGCGTACCGATTCGGTCAACCTCTCTTCGTTAGCCATCAACACCAGCCGCGAAGCCATCATAGAGCAAATGGGCGAACAATATGTGAAGAACCGCCAGTTTGCCACCAAGAGCAAAGGGGCACAAGAGGCACACGAAGCTATCCGTCCCACATACATGGACAAGCAAAGCATTGAAGGAACTCCGCAAGAGAAACGCCTATATACCCTCATCTGGAAGCGCACCATCGCTTCGCAAATGGCTGATGCCGAATTGGAGAAGACAACGGTCACCATCGGCATGAGCGGAAATCCCGAACAATTCATCGCAACAGGTGAAGTGGTGAAATTCGACGGTTTCCTGCGTGTCTATCGTGAATCCAACGATGATGAGCAGGAACAGGAAAACGAGAATCTGCTTCCCCCGCTCCAGAAGGGAGAAAACATCCTGCTGAACGAAATGACGGCCACCGAGCGTTACACCCAGCAACCTCTGCGATACACCGAAGCCAGTTTGGTGCGCAAGTTGGAAGAGTTGGGTATCGGTCGTCCTTCAACCTACGCTCCCACCATTTCCACCATCCAACAGCGTGAATATGTGGAGAAAGGTGACAAACCCGGAAGTACACGCGACATACATGCCATCATCCTGAAGAATGGCGAGTTCAAAGAAGAGACACGCAACGAGGCCTACGGCAATGAGAAATCCAAATTGATACCGACTGACACAGGTACCGTAGTGAATGATTTCCTCTTGCAATACTTCCCACAGGTCATGGACTACAACTTCACAGCCAGTGCCGAGAAACGTTTCGACGAAGTGGCCGAAGGAGATCAGGAATGGACAGGTATGATTAAAGAATTCTACCACGATTTTGCACCCTTGGTTGAGGAAGCCATCAGTACAAAGTCCGAGCACAAGGTCGGAGAACGGGTCTTGGGAACAGACCCTGCCAGCGGCAAACCTGTTTCTGTAAAGATCGGCCGTTTCGGTCCCGTTGTCCAAATAGGCTCTGCCGAAGACCAGGAGAAACCACGTTTTGCCCAGATGAAGAAAGGACAAACCATGGAAAGCATCACTTTGGAAGAGGCATTGGAACTCTTCCGCCTGCCACGTACCGTAGGCGAATACGAAGGCATGAACGTGACAATCGGCGCAGGCAGATTCGGACCATACATACAACACGACGGAAAGTACATCTCCATCCCTAAAGGAACAGACCCCATAAGCATCGGATTGGAGGAAGCCATTGAACTGATAAACGAGAAACGTCAGAGCGAAGCCAACCGCCACATCAAGACATTGGGCGAGGGAGAAGAAATGATACAGATACTGAACGGACGTTACGGTCCCTACATAGCCTACAAGGGAAAGAACTACAAGATTCCCAAAGATACTGACCCTGCTACCTTGCAAGCCATCCACTGTTTGGCTATTATGGAGGAACAAGAGAAAGAGGGTCCAAAGAAACCGGTCCGCAAAACAGCGGCAAAGAAAAAGTAGCAATGAAAAGAATCATTTTAATCGGTTACATGGGAGCGGGCAAGACCACATTAGGAAAGGTGCTTGCCCGCGAACTGAATCTGGAATTCATTGATTTGGATTGGTACATAGAAAATCGTTTTCATCAAAGTATCAGCCAACTGTTTGCTGCACGGGGCGAGGAGGGATTCCGGACAATCGAACGGAATATGCTGCACGAGGTGGCCGAGTTTGAAAATGTGGTCATCTCCTCCGGAGGTGGTACCCCCTGTTTCTTCGACAACATGGAGTACATGAACAGGCAAGGAGTGACCGTCTATCTGAAGGCTTCGCCTGAAACCCTGCGTACCCACCTGCGCATGGGCAAACAAAGACGTCCATTAGTCGCAGAGAAAAACGATGAGGAACTGGACCTCTTTATCCGTGAATCGCTCGACAAACGCGAACC
This sequence comes from Phocaeicola sp., assembly GCA_045647865.1. Lineage (GTDB taxonomy): Bacteria > Bacteroidota > Bacteroidia > Bacteroidales > Bacteroidaceae > Phocaeicola_A. The sequence continues at coordinate 72,056 of JAZRMW010000034.1, read as the reverse complement.
CTATTATAACCAAGCCTCTCTGATTTTCGACACGGGTCTGTTGGATACAAAAAATCGTATCAACGACGCGGTACAACTATTGGTTGAAACGTTCAAACAGTGCAACCAACGCCCGGAACAGAATGAATCTACGTATTTGGAATAAGAGTTATGGAAGTTCAGGTTCAGGAGTTCAGAAGTTACAGGAGTTCAGACAAATGTTTTGCATATTGTCTGCTTTACTATTGTCTGCACTCCTGAACTCCTGTAACTCCTGAACTCCTTTGATGCAAGGTTTAAGGTTTAAATTCAAGGTTTAAGGTTCAAGGACATGCAAGCAGCACTATCGTCTGCACTCCTAAGCGAAGCGTCACTCCTGAACTCCTGAACTCCTGAAAAATCTCCTGAACTCCTAAAAAAAATCTCCTGAACATCACACATGAATATAATGAAAGAAAAACTGACTATCATCAAAGTAGGCGGAAAGATTGTAGAGGAAGAAGAGACCCTCCAACGCCTGCTGACAGACTTTGCCGCTATCCCCGGCAAGAAGTTGCTGGTACACGGCGGTGGCCGCTCGGCTACCCGACTGGCAGCACAACTTGGCATTGAGAGCCAAATGGTAAACGGACGCCGCATCACCGATGCCGACACACTGCGTGTGGTGACAATGGTCTATGGCGGACTGGTGAACAAGAACATCGTAGCCGGCTTACAGGCCCCCGGAGTGAATGCTCTCGGTCTGACGGGTGCCGACATGAATGTCATCCGCTCACACAAGCGCCCGGTAAAGGATGTTGACTACGGTTTCGTGGGCGATGTCGATGAGGTGAATGCCGAGTTCCTCGGTAAGCTCATCAGCGAGGGTGTAGTGCCCGTAATGGCTCCTCTCACCCACGACAAACAGGGACACCTGCTCAACACCAATGCCGACACCATTGCGGGAGAGACAGCCAAGGCGCTGGCCCGCCTGTTCGAGGTGACACTTATCTTCTGCTTCGAGAAGAAAGGGGTGCTTCGTGATGAGAACGACGATGACAGTGTCATTCCCCACATCACTCGTGCCGACTTCGACGCCCTCGTGGCCGACGGCATCATCCAGGGCGGTATGATTCCCAAACTGGAGAACTCCTTCCAAGCCATCAATGCCGGTGTCAGCCGTGTCATCATCACACAGGCTTCGACCATCGACGGCACACAGGGAACGGTCATCTCGGCAGAATGATCGTGCTGACAATGATGCATGTAGGGGCGTGGTTTGCCCGCCCGAACACACAAAGCACACACATTTATTAGGGCAGGCAGGTCCTGCCCTACAGCGGGCAAAAACGATATTATTCGCACACAGAATTAAAAGAATAGCTGTGGGAAAATAGCCTGCTCGCTGAATAGTTTTTTTCGCACACAGAAAGCACAGAACTTCACAGAATATTTACGCGCGCAGAGCTTGCGTTACCATCCGGGTGAAAACGCACCGAAGGGCGGCAAGAGCGAAGCACTTGCCTTTCTGTGTGTTCTGTGTTTTCTGTGTGAGACTTTAAATGATTGCTGTGAGAAAATAGCCTGCACACTGAATAGTTTTTTTCCCACACAGAAAGCACAGAACTTCACAGAATATTACGCGCGCAAGGCTCGCGTAGCCATCCGGGTGATGACGCTTTGTAGTTCGGCACTGAAAACCCTATCGTTTGATTTGCTTTAAAACATTGCATTCTTCAGGGCGAAAGATTGCATTCTTACAACCTGAAGATTAGTAATCTTCCAACCGTTTTTATAAGCAACTCTGTGTCTTCGAAGGTTCAGGGTTTAAAGTTCAAGGTTTAAGGTTCAATAAAGCTACAAGCTACAATTATTCGCACACAGAAAGCACAGAATTTCACAGAATATTTACGCGCGCAAAGCTTGCGTTGCCATCCGGGTGATTATGTGCCGAAGGGCAGCAAGGGCGGAGCGCTTGCCTTCTGTGAAATTCTGTGCTTTCTGTGTGAGAATAAAAAAAAGATTCTGTGTGAGACTTTAAAGAATGACTGTGTGAGACTTTAAAAAGATTCTGTGTAAAAACTTAAATGATTGAGTTGGAAAGTTTACCGTAAGCATCCTTTAGGAACTCCTTCAAACTTTTCCCACTTTGCTGGTATTGCTGTTGTAACAATACGAATTCTTCTTTATTCATACTTATAACAGTTGTAGTTGTGTTGCACTATTGCGGGGCAAAAGTATAACACTACTACAACTACTACAAGAAGTATTTTATCGGATGCTTACTAAGCACGAAGGTGTGTCGAAAATAATTTTAGGCACGGATTACGCGGATTACACGGATTTATATTTCTGCTTTATCCCTTAGAGGGTATGATTCATCCGTGTTATCCGTGCCTAAATAACGTGATTTCGAGATAAGGAGCGGAGTACCGTAAGCACCTTCCCTCCCCTTTTAAAAAACAATCCCTGCAACCGACGGACGTCAGTTGCAGGGACCTGTTCACTATGGATAATTAACTCAAAAAAATAATTATCGGGATCTCAAAGGTTTTTAACCTGCCTCTTCTTCATCACCAGGATTAATACTCATTGCATAACCTTTTTCTACAGCTACTTCGATAATCTCCACTTCGGGAGAAACATAATCTTTTAAAATCATTTCTTTTTACTTTTTTTAATGTTAAACTTTTTACCTTATTAATAAACTACTTTCTTACCATTTACAATGTAGATGCGTCCCTTCACAGGATGTTCAACAACGCGTCCCATGAGGTCGTAGTACTTAGAATCGGCAACGTTCAATTCGAACTTGCTGTTTTCGATTCCGTTAGCACCACCATCATCACCTCTAACTGTCATAGTCACTTCCATTTGTTCAAGATCGAAGAGTCCTGATTCAATCCAAGGTAACTCACTTGATGTTGTGATCTTCAAATAGAGACGCCATGGTTTAAGTGTTCCAGTTTGGCTCAACAAACTCCAGCCACCTTTCGTATTTACAATCAGGCTCTCACCAAGTTCATTTCTAGACATTGCGCAATTGTTTCCAGTAATTTCGAATGTCATAAATACAGATGAACAAGACAATTTATTCTCTTCTGCCTTATAAAGTTTAGCATCGTGCAAAACAATTTTCAGATTTTTAGCCTCTTCGTTCTTAGCACGAATCAAGTAAGGATAATTAGCTCGAAGTGATACTGCATCAGAAGTGATTCGGATAAGTTCCATATTCAAATCGTCAACAGTTCCATCTCCATTTGTATCTTTACTCTGAACGTCATTAAAGTACGCAACTTCGTAGTTGTCAATCAATTCAGACATAGGAACTTCGAATGGCAGATAAATTGCATTCCATTCAGGATCTTCTTCATTCTTATAAATGAGAGTACGCTCATAAGTCAAAGTACCAACAGTCTTCTCGATATCGTTTTCGAACTTAGTAAACTGACCGTCCACGAAAGTAAGTTCTTCAACGTATGTGTTAACAACAGTCCAAGTCTCATCTTCATTCTGAACAGGAACATAGTACTCAGCACACCATTCGGGAAGGATTTCAGCAGTGAAAGTACCGCTCATAATAGCGATAGTAGCACCGTCGTTCTTCTCGATAGCACCGGTAATCTTACCTGCAGTTTCAACAGTTACCATAGGAGCATCGTAGTACTTGCTCTTGTATGAGTCGAATGCTACAGCATCGGTAGTGATGTTGGTATTTCCTCCAACATAAGAATCACCGCAGTTGTTAGACAATACATAGAGGATATGATCTGTTGCATCAACGAGGTTCATATCTACCAATGACAAGTCAGCATAGTTCTGGATGAGCATCTTCACCTCGTTGCCTTCCTCTACAGCAGTAGAAGTCAGAGTTCCGTTCTCCAAAGTCACGTCGTTGCCCTTCAAGATTTGGAAACCGAGAGTTTCTGTACCCTTAGAACCAACGGCCTTGTTCACGGTGTAAGTCTTAGTGTTGAAGTCGATAGTCACGTCTTTGTTGATAACAACACCTGCACCGGTTGCGTCAGCAAGCAAAGTTACAGTCTCATTCTCCTCAGCAGCTTCGATAGCGTCAGCCAAAGTAGCATAAGCATTTCCGTTAACCTCTGCCACAGCAGTACCTACAGTCCAAAGGTTTTCTCCACTCTTGATTGTTGTCAAACCTTCGGCAAGTTTAACTTCTGCAGCCCAGTTTTGATTGCGGATGTCCCAGTTGTATGTACCACCAGTGACATTAATATATTTAGCATTATTACCTTGCGCATTGAAAATCCAAGGACAGCCATTTACACGTTCGCCAATGTTGTCGATTGTGAATGTTCCACCCTTTACAGTAACAATGTTATTACCATTTGTGTAAATCATTGAATCCTCGAGATTACCAGCATGGAATGTACCGTTTTCGATAACGAGGTAACCTGTTGTACCACGCTTGATGAACATGTAAGCAACCTGACGGTCTTTCTGAGGTATATCAATGATTCCGTTTCCTGTTACAGTCAAACCTGCACCATCAGCAACGCAGAATACTCCAATGAGGTAATTTCCACTGTTGTATGCTACAGAGATCTTCTTCTCGTTCATATCGAAGATGATATTCTTACCAGCAATGTAGTAAATCGTCTTTAAGCCGCCTTCAGCAGAGATAACATCTTCATCGGTAAGGTCAATGTTCTCAATCAACGTCACTGTCTCACCATCCTGAGCAGCAGCGAACGCTTCACTCAAGCTGTTGTACTCAGTTTCACCGATCTTGGCAACAGGATTGCTAATACCATCAACAGTACCATTGATCTGGACGTACTTGCTGATAGCAGCACCACCAAAGTCGTTCTCACCTTCTGCATTTACAGTGATAGTGCTAGTTCCTTTGCTGTGGTCGATAGCAGTGGTCACATTCTCCATCGTGCAATCCTTGAGGGAGAATGTACGATTAGCTGTGTTGTTATATATAATACCATTGTTTGCATTCTTCACGCTCAGACCCTCGATGGTAGCTGTAGCAACACCTGAAGCAAAGTACACTGCATAGTTCGGACAATCCTCAACTGTTACATTCTTGACAGAAACCTTGGTTGCGGAATGAGATACATAGAGGAATGAATACAGATAATTCTTGACAGTACAGTTCTCAACATTGATCGTATTGGCACCCTTGAATTGCAGAGGATAAGCATAAGTACCATTACCATCGAATGTACAATCAACGATTGTATAAATACCATTAGTACTCTTTGTCTTGGCAAAGCCTCCGTTTACAAAGTTTGTATTCTTAACAGTGACAGTCAAATTAGCATTGGCAGTCATTGTACCGGTATAGTTCTTACCGTTACCGTCGATTGTCAAGCTCTTGTTGATAGTCACAGACTCGTTGATGTCGGCAAGCAAAGTGATAGTCTGATTAGCAGTAGCAGCAGCGATAGCCTCCTCCATAGTGGCGAAGTATTTATCACCAACTTGGATGTTTGCACGAGTGATACCATAAGTGCCGTCACCGTTAGCCACGCACATATAGCCAGGAGCACACCATGCTGTTACATCCACGGTGTAAGTACCATTCTCAATAGCGATAGTTGCACCGTCGTTCTTCTCGATGGAACCGGCAATCTTACCTGTAGTCTTCACTGTTACAGTAGGAGCTGTATAAGACTGGCTGAAGTAAGAGTCGAAGGCAACAGCATCGGTAGTGATGTTGGTATTACCGCTAAGTTCTGTATTACCACTGTTGTTTGACAATACATATTGGATATGCTCTGTCTCGTCAACGAGGTTCATATCCACGAGGTTCAAGCTTGCATAGTTCTGGACAAGCATCTTCACCTCTTTACCTTCCACTACAGTTGTTGACTTCAAAGTACCGTTCTTCAAGGTCACGCTGTTGTTCTTCAAGATTTGGAAACCGAGAGTTTCTGTACCCTTAGAACCAACGGCCTTGTTCACGGTGTAAGTCTTACCGTTGAAGTCGATAGCAATGTTCTTGTTGATAACAACACCTGCACCGGCAGCGTCAGCAAGCAAAGTAACGGTCTCGTCGGCCTGAGCAGCGTCAACAGCTGCCTGAAGAGTTTCATAAACCTTTGTACCGATCATAGCTGTAGCCTTGATAACAGCCATGCCGCTTGTGCAGAAGGCGGCCTTACCCATGTCGTTAACACCCTTGAAGGTGAAGGTTATCTTATTAGTCTGGTTTCTCTCCCAGATAGCGAGAGGATTCTCACAACCTTCGAATGTACAGTTGTTCAATGTCACGTTTCTTACACCATAGTTCTGAACATATACTGCATAAGCCGTATTGTTTGCCTTATAGTTCTCAAGAGTAACGTTAGTTCCATAGACAGAGTGTACACCATAATTAACACCTTCTACAGTAACATCCTTTACGTTAAGATTAGCTGTAGCCTTGTTGGCATGGAGGAAACCATAAGTATAATTCTTACAAGTACAATTCTCTACCGTAAGTGTGCCAGTGCTGGCTGTTGTCTTCAGAGCATAGACACGAGTACCTTCACCGTCGAAGTTCACATTCTTTATCGTGTAAGAAGCCTTGCTCTTATTAAACTCAATTGCACCCTTGAATGTATGGTCAGCGCCATCAATTTTAAGAGCCTTTCCAAAGACAACTGTTTTAGGCTCAACAACGTCGGCAATCAAAGTGATAGTCTGATCAGCAGTAGCAGCGGCGACAGCAGCGGCGAAAGTCTCGAAATAAGCGTCACCAATCTTAGCTACCTTACCATAAGCAGGGTCAAATACTACACCGTAAGTTCCGTCGCCGTTTTCAGCAGGAGCATAACCGGCAGCACACCATGCAGCTTCGATAGGAGTAGTAAAGATACCGCTCTTGATAGCAATAGTTGCACCGTCGTTTTTCTCTATCTTACCCTCAATCTTACCGGTAGTTTCAACTGTTACAGTAGGAGCTGTGTAAGAGTTATCCTTGTAAGAGTCGAAGGCAACAGCATCGGTAGTGATGTTGGTATTACCAATGAGCTGTGTTTCACCGCAGTTGTTAGACAATACATAGAGGATATGGTCTGTTGCATCCTCGAGGTTCATATTATCGAGTGTCAAGTTAGCGTAGTTTTGGATAAGCATCTTCACTTGGTTGCCTTCAGTCACAGCCTTAGAAGTCAATGTACCGTTCTTCAAGGTAACGTTGTTGCCCTTCAAGATTTGGAAACCGAGAGTTTCTGTACCCTTAGAACCAACAGCCTTGTTCACGGTGTAAGTCTTACCGTTGAAGTCGATAGTGATGTTCTTGTTGATGACAACACCGGCACCGTTAGTATAAGAAGTTGTCGGGATAAGCTTAATGGTTGCGCCATCTTCAGCAGCAGCAACAGCATCAGCAAGTGAAATGTACTTCACACCAGCCACTTCAGCTACAGCTGCAGCTGTAGTGTACCAACCTTCAGCATCCTTAGCTGTGGTGTAACCACCAGTTACGAAGTTGGTGCCTGCACCTTCAGCAACATTATTTGCAGGGTCGAAGTTGTAGAACTTACCGCCCTTGATAGAAATACGAGCATCCTTGTTCTTATATGCAGCATCGATACAGTTGATGGTGTAGTCGTAGCTGCCTTCGTAAGGCTCTACAGAGAATGTACCATCATTGATTCTCACATCACCCTTGGTAATAGAGATGGCAGTACAAGAACCCTTATAAGTACCACCATTGATGTCAACGTTTGCACCAGTAGTACCGTCCTTAGAACCTACAGTGATACAATAATCGTTTGATTCGATAGTCATGCCACCGAAAGTTACCATCATGGCATCACCCTGTACACGGAAAGCAGTAGCTCCGAAATTGGCCTTTACAGTAATCTGCTTGGTATAATTTGTGAAATTCTTGCTGATAACAGCAGTCTCAAGCAATGTGATGACATCTCCCTTCACAGCAGCTTTGTATGCATCATCGAAAGAAGCGTAGAACTTGCCGTTCAACTGGGCAGCAGCACCAGCAATCTTTACATACTGGCTCAAACCAGCTGTGCCGAAGTCGTTCTCACCTTCTGCATTTACAGTGATAATCTTTGTTGTCTTTTCGCCGGCGTGGTTGATAGCAGTTGTCACATTCTCCATCTTGCAATCCTTGAGGGAGAGTGTGCGATTAGCTACGTTGTTATATATAATACCATTGTTTGCATTCTTCACGCTCAAGCCCTCGATGGTAGCGTTAGTAACGCCTGAAGCGAAGTACACTGCATAGCTCGGACAATCCTCAACACTTACGTTCTTGACAGAAACGTTGGTTGACTGTTTTTTAACATAGAGGAAGCTATACAGATAGTTCTTAACTGTACAATCCTCCACGTTAAGAGTTCCGATGTTGTTTGCAAGAACAGAATAAGCATACTTACCTTGTCCATCGAAGTTACAGTTCTTCAAAGTATAAGTACCAGTTGTACCACTGTTGTTTTTAGCAAAACCTCCGTTTACAAAGTTTACATTCTGAACAGTGACAGTCAAACTATTGTTGGCATTCATTGTACCGGTATAGTTCTTACCGTCACCGTCAATAGTCAAGTTCTTGTAGATAGTCACATTCCCGTTGATGTCATCAATCAAAGTGATAGTCTGACCAGCGGTAGCGGCATCGATAGCCTCACTAAATGTGTCATATGTCGCATCACCAATCTTCGCGACTTGCGCAAAGGCGGGAGAAACGAAACACAACAACAATGCCGCAAGGACATAAGTAAAATAGTTTTGTTTCATGTAAAAAAAAGAATTTAGTTATTAATAAATTTAATTATACACTATTCTTTAGAATAATTCTCACGGATAGCAACGTGTGCTACCCGTGAGAATTTATTAGAGAACATTAGAAAATGACTTTCTTGCCATTCATAATGTAAATACCACCCTTTTGAGGTTCAAGAACGCGACGTCCGTAGAGGTCGAAGATGAAGCCATCGTTTTGTTCAACTCGTACAGAATCGATACCGTTTGCTTCTCCATCCTTACCTACGCTGCGCATGCTGATACGCTCAACATCGAAGTTAGTAACATTCAAGTTGCTACCCTTGCGTGACGCAATTTCCAGATAGAAGCGGAACGGATTAACAGCATCGCCCTCTACAGCTTCATAGTTACCGCTATTCAAGATAACGTAAGCATTGTTATCATCCTTCTCAATGTCTTGGCCATAGCTACCGATGAAGCGGAATGTTTCGAATACTGAAGAACAGTCGATAGTTTCAACCGCAGTAGGCATCAACTTAGCGTTCTCAACAACGATAAACTTATATCCAGCTTCCTTAGCACGAATCATGTAAGGATAGTTAGCTGCAAGAACAAATTCAGAATCGTCAATCACTACATAATCGATTGTAGCGGCATTGTTCTTGTAAGAAGCGTTGTAGATGTAAGCTACTTCGAATTGGTCTGTCAAGTTAGCTACAGGAACATCGAACGGCAAGTAGATTGTCTGCCACAGAGTGTCTTTAAACTCACGCTCGTAAGTCAACTCAGCAACATTCTTCTCAATCTTGTTGATGTACTCTTCACAATCATCCTCGATAGTCAACTCAGCAAGGTTCTTCTGCTCAACCTGCCAGAATGTGTCGTACTCAACGAGTGCGGCAGCCTCAGCAGGAATGTTATCAGCAAGAACAGTCATACCCTCAGCAAGAGCAGCCTTAGCGATGTAAGCCTCAACAGGATATTCACGAACGTTCTTAAGGTTATCAGCATCAAGATATACATTGTTCTTGATTACAGCATCTGCACCTACGTACAAAGTACCAGAGTGAGCAACGTCGCCTGCAGTCTGCATCCAGATAGCAGCCTTGTTGCCGCCTGTGCTTTCGATAGTACCCGCGTTAACAGTGAGGATGTTATCAGCCTCTGTACCGTTCAAGAACATACGGATAGGACGGTATGTTGACTTGATTTCACCACCGTTGATTTCAGTCTCAGCGTAAGTACCCTTACCGTTGGTGAGGTTATCGATAGCGTAAGCCATGTCTGTACCACCAAGGTGTTGGATTGTACCACCGTTAACAGTGAGCTTACCGCCAACCTGATTAGAGATTACTGAAGAGTAAGCGCTCCAACCGCGGTTCTGAGTAGCAGTCAATGTGATAGCACCAGTACCGTTGATTGTCAAGTCACCCTTGTTGGTAATCAAACCATAGCTTGCAGTGCCGTTGTCAGTACCGCTGATGGTCTTACCATTCAGGTCGATAGCTACCTCAACACCGTTAGCAATTGTGATAGGCTCAAGAGTGATGTTCTGAATCATTGTTACAGTGTTATCCTGGCAGTTGAACTTACCAGTAGCTGCGATAGCGTCTTCGAGAGAAGCATAACCTACGTGACGCCATGAAGCACCGCGTGAAGTAGCCAACTCATTGGTGTATGCCACAGCATCAACAACAGTCCAAGTACCATCGCCATTGTTCTGGAGAGCGTATGCCTCAGGTACGAGTACCTCGTTAGCCCAGAACTGGTGGTTGATATCTGTAGGATATGTACCGCCAAGAACCTTAACACCTGTATAGTTCTGACCCTTGGTGTTGAAGATCCAGGGTGAACCGTTAGAACCTGTAGCCAAGTTACCAAGCTTGAAGTTACCGCCGCTTACAGTGATGCAGTCAGCCTGCTGAGCGTAGATGAGTGAACCGCTTGCAATTACAGCATCGGCCTCGTAGTTACCGCTCTCGATAGTGAGCTGACCACCTTCACCGTAAACTGTAGCAAGTGAGTAAACATTAGCACCGTTAGCGTTCACCTTCACAGTACCCTCACCCTTAAGAGTCAAGTTACCGTCTGTATCGATACCGAATACTGACATCAACATCTTATCCTTAGCACCGGCCAATTCCTCAGCTGTAGGAGTAACAGTTACGTTCTTACCGTTGAGGTCAATAGTAATCTGCTTATTCTTAACAGCTACCAATACAGCATAATCGTCCTTGATAGTAGCAAGTTTTGCAGCAGATGTTTCAACATCAGCAATCAAAGTTACAGTCTCACCAGTTACGGCAGCCTGAACAGCGTCATTGATAGTAGCGAAGTACTGGTTCTCAGCGTAGTAGTCATTTCTATTAATCTGAGCAACCATGCCGTGCTTAGGATCGACGATAACACCGAATGTGCCGTCACCGTTGTCCTTGCAGATGAAGCCTGTAGCAACAGCCTTAGCATCAACAGCAGACTTGAATGTACCACCGCTTACGAAGCCGTATGCAGGATCCTCGTAGCAAGTAACACCCTCGAATGTACCACCGCTTACAGCCACAGCACCCTGCGTCATTGTCTGAGCAGTTACACCGTTGAGCGCGAAGATACCGTTGAATGTACCGCCAGTCACATTAGCAGTGAAGTTTTCTGCACTGTTCTTGTTCACTACATATACTGCAAGTTTGTAGTCAGCATAGTCAGTAGTGATAGTACCACCGGCGATGTTAAGAGCTACGAACGGAGCGTTACCAGAGTTAACATTGATACCATAACCGTTCTTGCTGTAGATTTCACCACCGTTCATATTGATAGTAGCCTTAGCCTCTTCACCGTTAGTCCAGTTGAAGATGCGAACAGCAGTCTTCTCAGCAGTGAGCTTACCACCGTTGATAGTAGCTGTGCTACCTGCGTAGTTGTCGAGAGCGTAGCATGCGCCACCACCTACAGAGAGGTTCTCAACATTACCGCTTTCGATAGTGATCACACCATAGTTGCTGATTGTGTTGCTTGCGTAAGCGTTAGCAGCACTTGGAGTAGTAGTCTTGAAGCTGAGCTTACCAGCCTTAGCCTCAGTACCATCCATGATAGTCAAGTTACCATTGTTCTTGAGCAATGCAGCAGCAGCACCTGAAGCATCGTTCATAGTAACTGTCTTACCATTGAGGTCGAGAACCATTGTCTTGTCAGCAGGAACAACCACTGTTTCTGTCAACTCAAGATCCTTAGCAATAGAAACCTTGTTGCCAAGTTCGTTAACAGCTGCGATAGCCTCGGCGAGAGTAGCGTAACCAACGTTGTGGCCCCATTCGCCGGCCTCGTTAACTGTTGCGCCAAGCATCTCTGTGATGTAAGCCTCGGCCTCAACAACTGTCCATGTGCCGTTGTCATTAGCCTTCACAGCCAAAGTCTCGGGAACCTTAACCTCAAATGGACGGTGCTGGTGGTTGATGTCAATATTGAATGTACCACCGTTAACAGTCACGTGAAGTTCGTTGTTGCCAAGTGTGTTGAACATCCAAGGATAGTTAGCTGTATTAGAAACCTGATCGCAGTGGAAGTTACCACCGTTAACGGTGATTACCTCGTTTGCATCGGTGAAGAACATAGCGTTAGCGACCTTACCTACAGTAGTGTAGTTACCTGCATTCACTGTCAGCTTACCGCTCTCAGACTTGTCGCTATACTGGCTTTCGCTAGCAAATACGCTATATACAGTAGCATCATTTACATTTACAACAACAGCACCGGCCTTATCGGCAGTGTTATCGGTAAGTGTCAATTCGCCGTTGGTATCTGCGTGGAACACAGTGAGAAGCATCTTGCCCTTAACAGCAGCCAAGTCAGCAGCTGCAGCATTTACAGTAACCTTCTTGCCGTTGAGGTCGAGAGTTACCTTCTTGCCATTAACATTAACGAGAACTGCATAGCCATCGTTCTGGGTTGCAAGGGTCTTGGTATCCATCTTAACGTTCTGGATGAGTCTTACAGTCTCGCCATCCTGAGCTGCTTCAATAGCATCCTGGATAGAAGTATAGTATGCGTCACCAATCATAGCTACAACATACTTGGTGTTGTCAATGTTGTCAGACTCTGTAAGAGGATTACCATTTCCAAGGTTGAATGCGTAAGCATTGTCACCGTTGAAAGTATTGCCTGTTGCCTCTACAGAAGTGTTGTTATTCTGAATTACATAGATACAAGCACCATAGTATGTATCGTTGTTAGGATACAAAGAAGTAAGAGTTGCATTCTTAACTACAACAGAGCTGTTAGTACTGCGAACGTTGATTACGTTAGCACCTTCATATGTACCACCGTTAACTGTTACAACGTGATTGTTACCACCTGTTACGTTCACAGCGTATGCCCAGTCGTTAGCCGAAGCATCGGTGAAGTCAACAGAACAGTTGTTCAAGGTCAACTTAACATTATCCACGATATCGATAGAGATACCACGAACATCGTTGGGATATACAACCTTGGCGGTTGATACCATATTTACATCGTTCAATGTAACCTCGGTATTGGCTGTTGTTACGCGGAATACACGAGTAGCGTTAGATGTTACCTTGTAGCCGTTACCATTGATTGTAAGTGACTTGTCAAGGAGGATAACCTCAGAAGCCTCAACATTATCAATCAATGTGATAGTTTCACCTGTCTGAGCAGCAGCAACAGCAGCCTTCAATGTTTCATAGTATGCTGTACCAATCTTGGCAACACCGGTGTAAATACCGTATGTGCCGTTAACCTCAGCTACATCGTAACCAGCAGGTACGTTAGTGGTGAGCACCTTGCTTTCGCCCTGCAATGCAGCAGCAGCAACAGCAACATTTACAGGCCATTCAGTAGAACCGGCAGTTACAGTGAGGTAAACATCGCCATTCAACTTAGCAGCAGCAGCTACGTTCAAAGCACCCGGGTTAGCAGACTTATTAGCATCCTGCATCCAGATAGACTTGTTAATACCCTCGATTGTACCGCCGTTAACTGTCAAGATGTTCTGAGCGCTTGTGCTGTTCAAGAACTGACGGATAGCACGGTAGGTTGACTTGATAACACCACCGTTGATTACAGTCTCAGCCTTCTGAGCGCCTGTATTGGTGAGGTTGTCGATAGCATAAGCCATGTCTGTACCGCCAAGGTGTTCGATTGTACCACCGTTAACAGTGAGCTTACCACGCTGGTTAGAGATTACTGAAGAGTAAGCATTCCAACCGCGGTTGTTGGTAGCTGTCAACTTGATAGCACCGTTGCCAGTAGCGTCGTTGATAGTCAACTCAGCACCCGGGTTGATGTTAATCAAACCGTAGCTCTTTGTCTCATTGTCAGTACCAGTGATAGTCTTGCCGTTGAGGTCGATAGTAACCTTCTTAGCAGCAGGAATAGCGATAGACTTAGTAGCTGTGATGTTACCAAGAATCTGAACAGTACCAGAAACCTCAGCAGCATCGTCGATAGCTTTCTGAAGGTCAGTGTAGTAGAGTTTGCCCTTCTTAGAATCGGCCAAGATACTACGTACAGCTGCTTCACCGCCATCCCAATTGAGAGTACAGTTAGCACTTACAACAACCTTATCGTACTTGCTGGTAACACCCTCAAGGTTCTCAGTTGTGATTGTTGTATTTGTAATGGTCAATGAGTGAGCATTTGTACCATCTACAACTACAGTACCGAAGCTGTAATTATTGTTGTGGTTCTTACCGTTCAGCGTAGAACCGTCAACAACGATAGTGTGGTTCATTGAAGAAGTATGAACATTGATAGCAGCATAACCTGTCAATGTAGAACCATTGATGGTCAACTTGTTGTCCTTACCACCACCGATATTCACAGCGTATGCCTTGCCACCGTTAATGGTAACATTGTTCAATGTAACGTCGAGAGCAGCGTTAGTGTCACCGTTATAGAGGTTGATACCACGGTTGCCTTCAGCAGCGTTAGGCATATCGATAGTCAAGTTGCTGATTGCAACAGTACCACCGGTAATCTGGAAACCACGAGCGGCATTAACAGTCAACTTCTTTTCACAACCGTCGATTGCAACGTTCTTGTTGATGTTGATTTGAGCAGAAGTTGTGATGTCGCGGATCAGTGTAATCACATCGCCTGCCTTAGCAAATTCAACAGCCTCAGCGAGTGATGAGAAGCTGTGATAGTAATCTGATCCCTCGTAGGTAATTACAGCAACCATTACAGCAACACCGTCTGTAGAACCGTTGATTGTTACAGTACCATTTTCAGCACTGTTTCTACCCTTCATAGAGTCAGAACCAGCGGCAACGTTGATAGTAGATTCTGTAGCAACGATTGAACCACCTACGGCCTCCTTATTCAAGCTGAGAGCTGCATAAGACTCGCCAACGGTTGTGTTGTTGTCGTTACAGTTTACTGTACTCTTATCAACAGTCACCTGTGCACCTGCAGCAGAAACGTTAACTGTGCAGAGACCGTTCAATGTAGAGTTGCTGATTGCAACCTTAGCAGCACCGGCAGAAGAAGCCAAATTCACAGTATAGTTAGCAGCTGTTGCAGTAACGTTCTCGATTGTTACGTTAGCAGGCTTCTGGATAATGTTGATTGCACGCTCACCGCTTGCATTGATTGTAAGGTTCTTGATACCAACATTGCCCTCGCAATCTACGTTGATAGCGCGACCAGCTGTAGAAGTCAAGGTCTTGCCATTACCATCGAGCGTGATGGCCTTGTTGATCGTGATGATATCAGAAGCTGTGATGTCGCGGATAAGACCGATAGTTTCACCGTCCTTAGCCTTAGCGATAGCAGCCTCAATAGAGGTGTAGCTATTGTAGTAGTTACCATATTGGATGTAAGCTACAATTACATCAACTTCCTCAGTCTTGCCATCGATTGTTATTTCACCATCCACAGCACCGTTAGAAGCCTTCTTAGAGTCGCCCTTGATGTCGAATGTAACACCTGTAGCAGCAATCTTAGCGCCCACAGCCTCCTTGGTCAAATTAAGAGCAGCATAGTACTCTGCATCAGTCTGGTCGTTGCAAGTGATTGTACCACCATTGATGGTTACCTCTGCACCAGCAGCTGTCACGTTAACAGTGTTCAAACCTGTGAGGTTAGAGTTTTCGATTGCAACCTTAGCAGCACCGGCAGAAGCAGCAACGTTTACAGTGTAGTTGGCAGCTGTTGCAGTAACGCCTTCGATTGTTACGTTAGCAGGTTTGTTGATTACGTTGATTGCACGCTCACCGCTTGCATTGATAGTAAGATTCTTGATACCAACATTGCCCTCGCAATCTACGTTGATAGCGCGACCGGCTGTAGAAGTCAACTTCTTGCCGTTACCGTCGAGCGTGATGGCCTTGTCAAGAACAAGGATTTCGCTCATGTTGAGGTCAGCAAGCATGGTCACTGTCTCGCCAGCCTTAGCAGCTGTGTATGCAGCAGCAAATGCAGAATAGTAAGTATCACCAATGCGTGCTTCAACAGCCTTAGCGCCATCGTAAGTAGCACCAATAACTGCTGTTGCGCCTGTTACGTTCTCAGATACTACGTTAGAGATGGTAGATGTACCGCCCAAACGACCTGCAACAACACCTGCGAATTCATCTGTGCTGTCCAAGGTCACGTTCTTAACAGTAGCACCGTTGAGAGTCTGTGTAGCGATGATACCAGCGATACCACCGACACTCTTTTCACCAGTAACTGTAATGCCTTCTGCACTGAAATTAGAGTAAACAGCAGTGAGACCACCGTTCATCTGGATGTCAGAGATAACACCACCGACTGTCTGCTTACCTTTAACGAATGAACCTGCGTTACCAACAACTGCAATGTTGCTTGCGTTCACGCAACGACGAGTGTAAGCAAGTGCACCGGCGGTGTAGTCACCACCAGTGATGGCGATGTTACCGCAAACCTTCACATTCTCAACGATAGTGTAGTAAGGATAAGCGATTGCAGCAGCTGCAATGTTACCTGTAGTGTTGATAGTCACATTCTCAATAGTCAAGTTCTTGATAGTATTCTGGTTGTCCTTATCAGTACCCTCAGTTACACCGAAGAGACCAGCGTAAGCATAACCGTCGCCATCGAGAGTTGGATTATCAATAGTAAGGTTCTTTATCTTAAAGGTCTTACCATCGAAGTTACCCATGAATCCGTGGTCAGCAGTAGCAGTACCGATACCTACCCAGTTAACACCCGTCATGTCGATGTCATCACCGAGAGCTACGCAAAGACCAGGCTTGCTGTACTTGGCTGAACCAGCATTAACGCTGTTGCGGAAGATTTCGAGCTCGGCTACATTATTAATAAGGTATGGAGCCTCGGCTGTACCCTTACCTGCAAGACCAGCACCGTGGATACCGTCGTAGCCAAGGCCATTGCCGTTGAGTGCTACAACAACATTACCTGTAGCAACCTCAGCTGGGAGTGCAACACCTTCCTCGTACTCTGTAGTACCGATAACCATCCACTTACCGTCATTGTTCTTAGCAGTGAATGTGTTCTCGTCTGTGAATGTTACGTTACTTTCTGCATTAACCTTACGAACAACAACAGGGATGAATGCTGTTACCTTGTTGCCTTCGATTACTGCATTGTTGTTGTAAGTGTCAGCATCGATACGGATACCGTATCCTTCAACATTGATAGTAGAACCCTTAACAGTCACGCCCTGTACTGTACCAAGAGCCAAACCGCCCTTAGAGTCAGAAACAACTACACCCTCAATTGTGAGGTTCCAACCAGAAGTGTTCTGCAAGAATGAGTGTAAGTCTGTACCCACACAATCCTTGATTACCACACTGTGGCTTGACTTCAAGCGAACAGCAACGTCTTTTTCATCACCTGATCCAGTAAATGAACACTCTTCGATTGTCAAACGAGGATAATGATTTGTATTAACGCTTGAAATGAAGTCAACTGCAGCAGCTGTTTCATCTACAAAGAGGATAGACTTGATAGTAATACGACGGTTGTCGTTAGTATCGCTCAATGAGTTAACAGAGATAGAACCGTTGAACTTCTTGCCGTTACCGTCAAGAGTATAGTGGAGATCTACCTTCTCGGTAAGAGTGATGTTACCGGTGAAGTCGCTAACAATATAAACTGTCTCACCATCCTTCACTGCATTGATAGCATCCTGAAGCTTTCTGTAACCCTTTTCACCAATCTGGGCCTCATATACAGGAGCAAGAACAGTCTCGTCACCAACCTTAACAGTGATATCGTTGTTTGCAGCGTCGGCATTACCCTTCTTGTTGTTCCAGAGAGAGTTGCCAGATACGTTACCATTGGCAAAGCCTGTAGCAGTTGTAGCAGCGTCAATCGTCAAGTTGATACCAGCAGTCAAGCTTGCATCCATTTCGATAGCAGCCTTACCATCAACAGCCTTTGAAGCGTTGAATGTAGTATTAGTAACAGCTACGTTGTTGAACATAGTAGCGTTCTCGTGGTAGATAAGCACTGACTTACCTGCAGAGTTGAATGTACACTCGTTGAATGCAACTTCCTGAGCACCGTATGTCCAAACGTTGTAAGCATCAGCGCTTGTCTGGTTGAAGGTACATTTGTTGAATGTCTCGCTCTGACCATAGAGGAATACCTGACCGTTGAAGGTACAGCTGTTGTAAACCAAGTTGCCAGAGTGCTGCAAGCCCTTGTAGTTTTCATTACCATACTCGAATGTAACATTGTTGAATGTCATGCTTGCACCGCCCATGTTATGAGCACCGATGTTTGCAAACTTAACACCCTCAACAGCACCTGTGATGGTGAGGTTCTTACCAGTAGGAACTTTGTATGTGCCAGCTCTGAGAATAGCAACATTGTCACCTGCAGCAACAGCAGCCTCAAATGTCTTATGCATAGCAATAATCTTTCCGTCTGCATCTACAGTTGCAACTGAGACCTTGTTGAGACCATCAGGACCATTGAGCTGTACATTACCCTCACTTACATTCTTGCCATCAACCCAAAGTTGAACCTTAGCAGGCATATTGCTATAAGTAGGTGCATTTGTCCAGTTCACAGTCCAGTAATCACTTGATGTACCTGCGAAGTTGATGCTCCATGTAGCGGTCACGTCACCGTCGATGATGCCATTAACATTGTTGAGGCTTGAAGTACCCATAACGTTGCCCTGAGCATCGAGCACCTTGATAACGAAGCTTTCAACCGCGTTACCCCAAACTTCACCCCAGATTCTATGACCTTCGGTATAAGCAATTATCTGACCACCCATCTGGTTACGAACAAGGTTCTCAGGCGCGAGATTCTCATTGTTATAATATGAGTTAACCTTCACAGCAGTGTTACCCTGTGCTACTACAGGAGCATTCTTACCGTCCCAATAGTTAGCCTCGGCAGAAACCTTTGTCTTGTTGGTAGTACCGCTAATGTGAGTTGTACCGCTTACAACGTTCTGTGACATTGCGAGGTTAATCTGCTCAGAAGCTGTACCACGAATCACGATAACAGCATCTTCGCTGCCATTTGTCTTCAATGTGTTGTTTGTAAGTTCAACCTTACCACTTGAACCACCGCTGACACCGGCGCGTACAGCATAACCGTTAACGTCGATTGTAGAGTTCTTGATTTCAACATTTGAAGAAGAGTTCAAGTTAATACCGTTCTTTGACTTAACAGTACAGTTATCCACCACAACACCTGCGATATTAGCAGCCTGAATCAAAGAGTGCATTGTATCGTCAGCTGTACAACCAGTTACAGCAAGGTTCTTATCACCACCCTGGTAAGACTTGATAGCAGCCTTCTCCTTATTACCACCTGTGAATGTACAGTTCTCAACTGTTACATTGTTGGTGTAACGTGTTGCTGTTGTACCATTGCTGAGATTGATGCAAGCGTCCACTGCGACGTTAGTAGCATCAAACTTCACATTCTTGATAGTGACGCCTGCAGTAGCATAAGCCTCGCTCTTGCCATCAATAGTGATAGCACCTGTCATAGTCTTTTGAGCACCATCGATAGTAAACTTCACATTGGGAGCCTGAACAACTGTTACATTCTCTGCACAGTCAGCAATCAATGTGATAGTCTCACTGTTCTTCACTGCGTTGATAGCAGCCTGAAGAGAGGTGTAACCCTGCTCACCAATCTTAGCTATTACATCAATCAGTTTGTAAGCACCGTTGTTGTAAGAAACAACCTTGTTAGCTACGTTAGTAGTTACGTTGCCACACTCGCTAGAAGTCAATGAAGCCTTAGCGTTTGTGAGAACGATAGCACCGTTGTTGGTCAATGTACCAGCAACAACAGCATTACCTGCTACATTCATTGTACCGTTAGCAGTTACACTGAATGGTTTCTCAGCCTTGAATGTAGAGGTCTCATCGATGTTCATGATACCATAGCCTTCAAGCGATGTGCTTGCTAGGCCAAGTCCCATACCGTTGTGATTGTTCACAACGAGCTTAGACTCCTTATTCAATGTGATGGTAGCTGTTGCATCCTGATTGTTCTCTGTTTCTTTTGCAGGACGACCGGCAATACCGAAACCATTCTTTACAGTCAGAGCGGCTTTATTAAGTTCAATAGCTCCTCTATTAATCAAATAGTCGAGTTCAATCTCCGAGTTCTTGATTACCAAAGTACCATCGTACTTATTGTTTGTACCCTTCTCGCGACCTGATACGTGGATACCGTAAGACTTGCTTTCAGAAGCAGAAGTGAGGTTTGCATCCTCGAATGTAAGAGTTGCATTGCCTTCACCTCCACGACCTACGAACAAGAAGCCCTTGTTCCAGTCAACCTTAGCAGTACCTGTGATGGTAACGTTCTTGCCATACAGTGAACCGTTCATGGCGATGACTGCACCATCCTGGTTGATAAGTTCGATAGTCGCGCCATCCTTAGCTGCGGCAAAAGCTGCATCAAGAGTAGGATAATAGGTATCCCCAATCTTAAGCAAACCTGCTACAATCTCGTAAGTACCATCAGGCTTTTGGAGGAGAGCTGAGCCACTTGGAAGATAGTCCTTGATAGCGTCTGCGTCTTTGAATGAACCACCGGAGATGGCAACTTTATCCGTAGCCTCGCTGGCAATTGTTACGTCACCGTTGATTGTACCGGCTGAGATGTCAACTCCTTTAGCGCCTTTTTCAATGTTAAGAGTACCAGTAACTGTAGCATCAGAATCGGTAATATTCAGATTACCGCTTGTTACCTGAACAGATGCGACAGTACCACCATTGAGTTCAACTGTTCCAGATCCGGCAACTCGAATAGTGTTTAGTACCTCGCCACCGTTAACAACAAAACTACCTGTGGTGTATACCGACCAACTTGAACCGCGGTAAACCTTACCACCGTTAAGGATAATCTTAGAGCCTCCCGCACCATTCAATACATAGGTATTAGCGGTTAACTTACCACCTCCTACTTTGTCATTAATGGTCAAAGTACCGTAAACGTAAATTCCGCCGGTAACTTTTTTACCATTCAAATCCAAAGTGTGAGCAGTTTTCTTGGGAATAGTAATCTGAGCATCAAGCTCAATATCATTCCCTAAGACAACACTTGTACTCTGTGTAGATTCGAGCGCTGCTTTCAATTCGTCCGCACTATTTATAGTCTGGGCAAAAGCTGAAAAAGCAAAACTCAACATCACGACAAGAGCGAACATGAAATGTTTTTGCCTCATAGTTAAAAATGTGTCCGCAGATTCCCCAAACCAGACATTAGTTTAAAGTAATTAATTAATCAAGAAAAAGTGTGAGAATCTGTACTTATTACTTCGTCCGACACTCAGACTACCTGCATGCCCCCGCTTGCTGGGACAAGCTGTGTAGTTCCCCACGTTGAAGAGTATAAAGCCAACAAAACCTGCAACTGTCATTGCAGTACAGCGGATTGTCACGGAATCTAACTCATTCTCGATGGGCATCTACCATAGCGTTGTCTTTCACAAACTGACAGGATCTACGAGTCCTCTAAGTCTCTGAACTACAGTGCCAAGCAAACACCTTTTCACTATGTCATCGACCACGCACGTCCTCTTTTGTCCGTACAAATGGGCAAAGAGTACACACCAAGGTCGGTGCAAAGGTATTTATTTTTTTGGAAAAATTACAAGAAATACATGGTAAAATACAAAAATTTAACAAAAAAAAAAAAAAATAAAGGGCTAACTATCAGATTGTAAAGGGATAGTAAAAAAAAGGGATAATCACAAGTCCAAAAAATCATAAAACTGCACACCAACGTGCATTAATGTGTGGATGCTTTCTCTTTGTCCCAAGCGGAAAATTCTCGCACTGAATATGTTCTTTTCTCGCACACAGAAATGAGTGCTGTAGGAAATAGCCTGCTCGCTGATTTCTTTTCGCACACAGAAAGCACAGAATTCACAGAATATTACGCGCGCAGAGCTTGCGTGGCCATCCAGGTGATTACGTGCCGCATGGGCGGCAAGGGCGGAGCACTTGCATTTCTGTGTAATTCTGTGTTTTCTGTGTGAGAATAAAAAAAGATTCTGTGTGAAACTGCCTGCTCGATGATTTCTTTTCGCACACAGAATTCACAGAACTTCACAGAATTTTTACGCGCGCATAGCTTGCGTATCCATCCGGGTGATTACGTGCCGAAGGGCGGCAAGGGCGAAGCACTTGCCTTTCTGTGTTTTCTGTGTTTTCTGTGTGAGAATTTAAAAAGATACTGTGTGAGACTGCCTGCTCGATGATTTCTTTTCGCACACAGAATTCACAGAACTTCACAGAATTTTTACGCGCGCAGAGCTTGCGTGGCCATCCGGGTGATTACGTGCCGAAGGGCGGCAAGGGCGGAGCACTTGCATTTCTGTGTAATTCTGTGTTTTCTGTGTGAGACGATTATAAGTGATGAGCGTTGAACCTTGAATCAAAGGAGTTCAGGAGTTCAGGAGTGACGCTTCGCTTAGGAGTTCAGACGATAGTGCTGCTTGCATGTTCGCTTGCTTTCGCCCTCTGTAGGGGCATCCCTTGTGGATGCCCGATGATTGATGTTGCATGTTTCATTGGGTACCCACAAGGGGCACCCCTACAGCTCACGTTCACAGATCCTTCGGTACCTTCAAAATGACAGGCTTGCATTGTCCTTGAACTTTGAACTTTGAACCTTATATCGAACTTACGTTAAGCTATCACCGCGTCCATCCGGATGTCATGCGGTTCGTGAGGAATCTCCTCGGGAAGCAGTTGGAAGGGGAAGCAAAGGCCAAGCTTGTAGGCATGGGTGAGGCGGGGCAGCAAGCGGTCGTAGTATCCCTTGCCACGACCGAGGCGGTTTCCCTGGCGGTCGAAGGCCATGCCGGGGATGACAGCGAGGGTGATACGGTCGAAGTCCGTGAACAGTTCGCCCGAGGGTTCAAGGATACCATAGCTTCCAAGGGTCAAACAGCTGGGACCGGTGTAGCGATGAAGGACAAGGTCGTCGCCCACAACGGTGGGCAGGATGATTTCCTTCTCTCCACACCAACGATCGATGAAGGCATGGGTAGTGACCTCATCGGGCAGAGAGTGGTAGAGCAATACGGTACGGGCCTTCACAAACACGGGGTGCTGCTCCAATCGTTGGAGCATAGATACAGAAAGGGCTTCCAACTCCGCACGGGAGTAGGAAGCTTTTATGGTTCGGATGGACTGGCGGAGGATACGCTTCGTCCGTAATTCTTCATTCTTCATTTTTCGATCTTTAGTATCTGAGATTTATATAAAGTTCAAAGTTCAACGCTCATCACTTATACTTGTTTCACACAGATTTATTTTAAGTCTCACACAGAATCTTTTTTTATTCTCACACAGAATTCACAGAATGCACAGAAAGGCAAGTGCTCTGCCCTTGCTACCCTTCGGCGCGTAATCACCCGGATGGATACGCAAGTTATGCGCGCGTAAAACTTCTGTGTGTTCTGTGCTTTCTGTGTGAGAAAAAAATCGTAGCCTGTAACTCGTAGCTCATCACTTTGCCACCGTCGGCACACTCTCACCCCGTTCCAACACTTCGACGGCACGGAGGACAGCGGGGTCTGTCTCATTCAGATACTTGATATACTCTTCCATGCCAAGCATGTTGTAGATGATGTTGCCATAGAGTGCCTCCTCGAAGAGGGCACGCGACTTGTAGAGCATGTTATTGCGACGCTTCAAACCACGTGTATCGGCATAGCGGGCAAACTGATGGAGCAGTCCCTGACTCTTGAGATACTTCTCCAACGACTTGACATCCTCATACTCCTTGAGACGGGCACGGTTACGGTCCGTATAATCGAAGGCGAACTTCACAATCAGTCCACGCATGGCTGCAGTCTTATAATAAGAGGTATAGTTACTGGTATCCTGAGGCACAAAGATGTCAGGCATGATGCCTCCTCCACCATATACCGGACGACCGATGGAGGTATAGAACAACGAGTTTTCATCCTGACGGATGCTGTCCTGCGAGAAGAACTCACCATGTTCGTAGCGGGTCAGGAGGTCCATGTCATACTCTTTTTCCTTACCTTTGGCATAAGGTTTCTGTATGCATCGTCCGGCCGGAGTGTAATAGCGGGCAACGGTAAGCCGCATGGCTGAACCATCGCGGAACTCGAAGGGTTGCTGCACCAGTCCCTTACCGAAAGAGCGACGGCCGATGATGGTACCGCGGTCGTTGTCCTGAATGGCTCCGGCAAAAATCTCGCTTGCACTGGCCGAGATTTCGTCCATCAATACAATGATGGGCATTCCCTGCATGTTTCCTCTACCGTTAGAATGATAATCCTCACGCGGACTATTGCGCCCTTCGGTATAGACAATCAGCCGGTTCTTGGGCAGGAACTCATTCACCATCTGTATGGCTGCAGCCATGTATCCGCCCGTATTTCCGCGCAAATCAACGATGACCCCCTGACAGTCGTATTGTCCGAAAGAGGCCAGGGCAATGAGCAACTCGGGATAGGTGGTTTCACCGAATTTGTTTATCCTTACGTAACCAAACTTATCGGTAATCATATAGGCCGCATCCACACTCTTGACGGGGATGTCGCCACGGATGATGGTGAAGCTGAGAGGTTTCTTTTCACCCTGACGGTGAATACCGAGTTTCACTTCGGTTCCCTTAGGTCCTTTCAAGCGGCGCATGGTCTCTTCGTTGGTCACAATCTTACCGACATAGGCCGAGTCATTGACTGAAATGATGCGGTCGCCGGCCATCAAACCCACCTTCTCCGACGGGCCTCCCTTGATGACACTGTTGATATGGACCGTGTCCGACTGGATAGAAAACTGAACACCGATACCACTGAAACTTCCCTTCAGTTCGGCATTCGTATCCTCCAGATCCTTGGCTGGGATATACATGGAGTGCGGGTCAAGTTCCTTCAGCACTTGAGGCATCACCTTTTCCACCATCTCATCCACATCTGCGGAGTCCACATACATGCGGTCCACGATGTGAAGCAGGTCACCCACTTTGTTGGTCGAGACATTGATGACGTTCAAGTAAGGGGTAAGCAGCCGACGGGTAAAGAAGGTACCCAGGGCTATACCTGTCACCACACTGGCTATGATTATAAGGGCTACGTTACGGGATTTCATAATGCAATTATTTTTTTTAAGTTCAAAGTTCAAGGTTTAAAGTTTAAAGTTCAAAGTTCAAAGTTCAACGCTCATCACTCATACTCGTCTCACACAGCAATCATTTTAAGTCTCACACAGAATCTTTTTTTTATTCTCACACAGAATCTTTTTTTTATTCTCACACAGAAAACACAGAATTCACAGAAAGGCAAGTGCTTCGCCCTTGCTACCCTTCGGCGCGTTTTCAACCGGATGGATACGCAAGCTATGCGCCGCGTAAAACTTCTGTGTGTTCTGTGCTTTCTGTGTGAGAAAAGAAATCAGCGAGCGAACTATTTTCACACAGCAATCATTTGAAGTCTCACACAGAATCCACAGAATGCACAGAATGCAAGTGCTCTGCCCTTGCTGCCCTTCGGCACGTTTTCACCCGGATGGATACGCAAGCTATGCGCCGCGTAAAACTTCTGTGTGTTCTGTGCTTTCTGTGTGAGAAAATACTCATCACTTGTAGCTTGTAACTCCTGAACTCTCAAACTCACATCTCCAGATAGCAGACCTCGATGCCTGCACGCTCCAACAGACGGATGCCATCTTCCAGACGGTACTTCTCGGAATAGACCACGCGACGGACTCCCGACTGGATAATCAGTTTGGCACATTCGATGCAGGGCGAGGCTGTCACATACATCGTGGCTCCATCGCTGCTATTGCCCGAACGGGCAATCTTGGTAATGGCATTGGCTTCGGCATGGAGCACATAGGGTTTGGTCACATTGTTCTCGTCCTCGCACACATTTTCGAAACCCGAGGGGGTACCGTTGTATCCGTCGGAGATAATCATGTTTCCCTTCACGACCAGGCAACCGACCTTGCGGCGCTGGCAGTAGGAGTTCTCCGCCCAAATGCTGGCCATGCGGATATAACGACGGTCCAGTTCCAATTGTTTTTTGTCTGTATTGTTCATCGTCTATTCTAATCTATACGGATAAAAAAGGATGTATGAACCCTCCTTATCCACCAAGTTCAACCAATTGTAGTCGCCTCTGTAAGAAACGGTGTTCGCAATGGACTTCATCAACTGTCGGCTAATCGCATCGGTGGGATTTCCGGTTCCGTTCACGCGAAGCGAAATCGTACGTTTCTTCAAATCGACACTCCACGTCCCTTTGAACTCTTTGTCCAACGTACGTCCCGTGAAGGTGGTAGAATTGTCGAACGTAATGTAGAAACTGTTTTTCCTTTCCAGCGTCTTCAAATCCTCGACTTTCGTATATACCGCCCCGGTAGGACCAAAGAAGTTGCTCACCTTCCAGGTGCGGCCTACAAAGATGTCCAAATCATCCTCTTCGTTGCACGCACCGGCCAACAGACCGATGCACACAACGAACAAAGAGAAAAATATCTTTCGGGAAATGAATTTCATAATCTTATTTGGCGAAAGTTTAAAGTTTAATGTTCAAAGTTCAACGCTCATCACTCATCATTTATACTCGTCTCACACAGCAATCATTTTAAGTTTCACACAGAATCTTTTTTTTATTCTCACACAGAAAACACAGAATTCACAGAAAGGCAAGTGGCTTCGCCCTTGCTACCCTTCGGCACGTTTTCACCCGGATGGATACGCAAGCTTTGCGCCGCGTAAAACTTCTGTGTGTTCTGTGCTTTCTGTGTGAGAAAATACTCATCACTTGTAGCTCGCAGCTTCTCACCCTCTACGACCCTTTACACTCGTATCAACCTTAATGCCGTTGCGACGAAGAAGTGCCTCGATGGAAGGTTCCTGACCACGGAAGTCTTTGTAGAGAGTCATGGGATGAACGGTTCCACCCTTCTCCAACAGTTTGCGACGGAACTCCTCGCCAGCCTCGCGGCTGAAGAGGCCACGCTCCTTGAAGACTGAGAAGGCATCGGCATCCAGCACTTCGGCCCATTTGTAACCGTAGTAACCGGCAGAATAGCCACCATCCATGATGTGAGAGAACATGACACTCATGCAGGTACCCTGTACGGCAGGCAGTACCTGCAACTTGGCCCACGTAGCTTTCTCAAACTTCTCCACATCGCCTGTGAAGTCCTCGGTCTGTGTGTACCAAGCCATATCCAGCATACCGTAACGCACCTGACCGATACAGCCGTTGGCCACATTGAAGTTCTGCGAAGCCTTCAGACGCTCCACCAATTCATCGGGAATCAATTCGCCGGTCTGATAGTGGCGGGCAAAGGTGTGCAGGAACTCCTTCTCGCCAGCCCAGTTCTCCATAATCTGTGAGGGAAGTTCCACAAAGTCGCGATATACGCTCGTACCACTCATGGCACGATACTTGGTATTGGCCATCAGACCGTGAATGGCATGACCGAACTCATGCAGGAAGGTCTCCACTTCGCTCATGGTCAACAGGGCCGGACGCTCAGCTGTAGGTTTGGTAAAGTTCATGGTGATGGATACGTGCGGACGACTGTTCTCTCCGGCCTCATTCTTCCATTGATCCTTGTAACCTGTCATCCATGCACCACTCTGCTTGCTGGCACGGGGATGATAGTCGGTATAGAGTACGGCCAAGAACGAACCATCCTCGTCCAAGACTTCATAAGCTTTCACATCGGGATGATATACCGGAATCTCCTTGTTTTCCTTGAAGGTAATGCCATACAGGCGGGTAGCCAATCCGAAGATTCCCTCCTGCACTTTACCCAATTCGAAGTAAGGACGGAGCAACTCGGCATCCATATCATACTTGGCCTTACGCAACTTGTCGCTGTAATAACTCCAGTCCCATGCCTGCAACTGGAATTTTGCTCCCTCGCTCTGGCGGGCAAAAGCCTCCACCTCGGCAGCCTCTTTACGGGCCACAGGCATGTAGGCTTCAATCAATTGGTCGAACAGGTGATAGACATTCGCACTGTTCTCGGCCATACGCTGTTCCAATACGTAGTCAGCATGCGTATTGTAACCAAGCAGGTTGGCCATCTGGCGGCGCAGGGCAACGATACGCTTCACGTTCTCCTTGTTATCCAACGAATCGCCCTTGCTGCACTGGGTATTGTAGGCCATATACATCTGACGGCGCAACTCGCGGTCGGCACAATAGGTCATGAAAGGCGAGTAGCTGGGAGCAGCCAAGGTGAATACCCAACCCTCCTTGCCACGCTCCTTGGCAGTTTCTGCTGCCGCATCTACAGCGGTGGGAGGAAGTCCGGCCAACTGGGCGCTATCGGTAATGTGAAGTTCATAAGCATTGTTTTCCTTCAAGGCATTCTGGGCAAACTTCAAACGAAGGGTACCCAACTCCTTGCTATAGGCACGGTAAGTCTCCTTGTCAGCCTCTGAAAGATTGGCACCGCTGCGGACAAAGCCCGTATAGACCTTGTTCAACAGTTCGCGGTCCTCAGCATCCAAGCTCTGGTCGTCCTTCTGATTCTCATATACGCTCTTGACACGTTTGAACAGTTCGGGATTCAAACTGATGTTGTTGCTGTGTTCAGTCAACACCGGCGACATCTTCTGGGCAATCTCCTGCAAGGTATCGTTTGTCTCGGCCTCCATCAAGTTGTAGAACACGCTCAACACATTGTTCAACAAAGCACCGCTATTGGCATAGGGCACGATGGTGTTGGCAAAGGTAGGAGCTTCGGTATTGTTCACAATGGTCTCGATTTCCTTTTCCTCGGCTGCGATACCTTCGCGCATAGCCGGTTCATAATGCTCAGCTTTAATCAAGTGAAAGGGAGCTGTCCCATACGGAGTGGCATACTCCTGCAAGAAGGGATTCGAAGAGTTTCCTTCTGCCTGTTTACAAGACTGTACCATGACTGTCAAACACAATAATAAAAGGGTAATAAGTAAATTGTTCTTTTTCATTAATCTATAAATTTTGTTTATTAGCGTGTAAAATTACGTCAAAAAGCTGTAATAGGCCTTTCCTTTCCCTTTATTTTAACAAAAGAGCAGGTAATGCCGCACATATTAACGTGTGTTAACGTACGCAAGCGGTTTACAACAGCTTTTCCAAAGCCGGAATCTCAATCTCTTTCCGACGCAGGACAAGCAGCCCTTCGGCCTGCAATTCATTCAACATACGGGAGACATTGATGCGGCGGTCATCCAACAATACAGCCAAGTCTTCCATCTTTATACGCAACAGTTTGTATCCTGCCGGACGACAACTGCGCTGCATCAGGAATTGGACGAAACGGGTACGCAGGCTTCCTGTCACATCGCTCCATATACATTTATATAGGTAATGCGCGCGCGTACATATAATATTAGAGAAGTTCAATCCGCAAGGGATATAACTGTTCAGCTGTTCCAACAGATACCGTTTCTCGATGGAGAGCACGCTCACAGCCGTCATAGCCTTATAGGAAGCATCGTAACAGGGATAGATACCGAAGAGGGAATACAGTTCTATCATGTAAGGCACCGGCAACGTCTCACTGAACACATAGGTCTTGCTGCGCGAATCTGTCACAGCCATCACCGTACCACTCAGGATGAACCCGACCTCCTTGCAAACTTCCCCTTGCCGAAAGATATAGTCTCCCGGTTCGTATTTCTTGAAATGGAACTTCACTTTGTCCAGAATCTCCGTGATGTCATTCTTCCCCAATCCCTGGAACAAGGGAAGTTGCAGCAATGTGTCGTACATCGTAAAATCCATACTACTTTTCATTTTACTCCACAAATATAGCCATTTTCAACACAGCGCCATGAAAGAAGCCCCCCTTTTTCATCTTTTTTTAGGAATCAGACAAACAAATGACCTTTTTTTGTTGTTTATTGTATAAAAAGTGAATACTTTTGCAGGAAATAACAGGTTTACTTATGTTCTCATCCATCAACTTCCAAGAAATTGCCAGTGCATTCATCGTACTGTTCGCCGTCATTGACATCATCGGTTCAATCCCCATCATCATCAGCATCAAGCAGAAGGGTCTCAACCTCAACACCTTTGCTGCTACGGGCCTTGCTTTCCTACTGATGATTGCATTCTTCTTTGCCGGCGAGATGCTGCTCAAGCTCTTCCAGGTAGATATTGCCTCGTTTGCCGTAGCCGGTGCCTTCATCATCTTCCTGATGTCGTTGGAAATGATTTTGGACATTGAGATATTCAAGAACCAAGGTCCTCTCAAGGAGGCCACCCTCATACCCTTGGTCTTCCCACTGCTGGCGGGTCCGGGTTCGTTCACTACCCTACTTTCCCTGCGGGCCGAATTTGCTGCCGTCAACATCATCATTGCCCTCATCCTCAACATGGGCTGGGTATTCATTGTCCTCTCCATGACCGACCGCATCGAGAACCTTTTGGGCAAGGGGGGTATCTATATGCTCCGCAAGTTCTTCGGAATCATCCTGCTGGCCATCTCCGTCCGTCTCTTTACGGCGAATATCTCACAGCTCATAGAGCAGTTGTGACAATAACAGGTAACCGTAGTGCATCAGCTCACCAACTTTGCAGATACCGAAGTTCCGCTTAACAGATACCGAAGTTCCGCTTAACAGATACCGAAGTTCCGCTTAACAGATACCGAAGTTCCGCTTAACAGATACCAAAGTTCCGCTTAACAGATACCGAAGTTCCGCTTGACAGATACCGAAGTTCCGCTTGACAGATACCGAAGTTCCGCTTGACAGATACCGAAGTTCCGCTTGACAGATACTGGATTCAGGCTGTATGTTAACGCTTTTGGCTGACTACTTTTTATCTATTGATGTAGTGGGTTGACTCAGTTAAACTATATTTTTAATTCGGGTTGACTTATTTTTTACTTAGTCCTAAATTTGGTTTACTCCCCCCCGATTTTGAACATGCAAGAGAAGATTTCAACAGATTCTTATAACTCACATTCATCTTAAAGGGGATTCCAAGAACCAACCTAAAGTTTTCACGGACAGAAACAAATAGAAGCAAAAAGGGGATGTATCCGCAGACACATCCCCTTTTCCACAATACTACTAATTATTTACTTAACGAACATCTTTTTACCTTTCACAATATAAATACCTCCCCTCTTGAGAATCGTCACTCTACGTCCCATAAGGTCATAGAAAATGTTATCCATCTCTTCGGTTTCATAGCGATTCAATTCTTCAATCTTATTTCCAGGACCTACAACCACGTTGTCTTCGGGATAATAGATAGGTTCCTGACCCGGCAGGAATGAGAAGGTATATTTAGCAGGCGCTGTCCAAGTAGAATCCTTAGCCAAGTGATCAGCCTTAGTCGCACGGAAATAACCACTGAAAGCCTTCACTATAGGGCTGGCACCGATACTGTCATGCTTCATACAGATATTACCTTCTTCATCGAGTCCGAGAGTATAATATTCGTAACGGGCCTTGCTATCACTCAGTTTGGTACGTTCTGAAACGCCATAAAGTTGAGTCTTATGGGTGGCAAAATTGGTCGTAGCCGACGCAGTTGCCTGAACAGGACTGAAAGCTACGCCACTCTTAGCCTTGATAAGTACAGGAGTAGCCACGGGAATGATTCCATCCTGAACAAGGCTCAGATTAAGTACTCCATTGTTCACGGTATCCTCTTCTACGCTATAAGCCATTACTTCAATAGGCAATTCCACACTGTCGGTAGGATTGTAATAGAGGCTCCATCCCTTCAGGTCGGCAGAAGTGGCCATTCGGGTATCGTAAATGGTAATGTGATTCAAACGAGGACCTGTATTGGCAGCCTTACCTGTTTCGAAGAGGAAATCGCCATCCTTTTGTACACGGAACTCATATTTACCATTAGCTGCGTGGAAAGCATCCAATGTAGCCACATCATTCATGGCAACAGGAGCCAAATATGTACCATCAACTTCTATCATCTGACCTTGTTTCAAACCACGAACTCCTACATATCCGTTTTCATAGAGACAACGCAAGACACTGCTATTGAAGGTCCATCCATGATATGAGTTACCCTGCTTGTATGCTATATCAACCAATCCGATACGATTATCAGGGAAGAGGATATTTTCGCCGGTAAGCGTATCCATTCCTATGACAATTTCTTGTACATCATAATACAAGGTATCATTGATTTGCTGAGTAAAGAGAGTTTCACCAAAGCCCGTATTACCTGATAATCCTTCAATTTTGCTATAAGAGGCAATTTCGATACGATCAGCAGCCATACGGCTATAAGGCGCTGTAGCCACTCCTACCAATGTATCAGAGTTGATATAGCCAGGGAACATGGCATAGGTAGTAAATTCAGTCCCTACAGGAATATCAAAAGTCGTATTGTTCTGAACTGTATTCTTCTTGCCATCAATGATACAAATCAAATAAGCTGTCGGATTGCACAATATATTAGAGGTATTTGTACTGAATTTAGCTGTATAGGTCTGCATTTCGGCATTATATACAGGGTCAGTAACCTGTACGCCATTCAGTTTCAACTCCGTACCAGCATTAAACTTCAATGTATCGCTCTCTGCTGATACACTGCCCTTGGTTGCACGAACTACAATCTTTACATTATTAGAGATGGTGATCGGTTCGTCAATGACATAAGCCGTCCAATCTGAAAAATCGGCATACCAAGCAGAGTCAAGCACCTCGTCATATACCCGATGACTGATGATGTACTCAAGGGTAGAACCGGCCGTTACACAATCCAATGTAATCTGGCGTTCAATACCTTTTACTCGAGTAATTTCAGCTGTCGGAACCTCCACAAAGTCCAAAGAAACCTCCTTATAAATGTTCAGATTGTCAAGTTGGACAGGACGACTCTTACAACCTGCATTAATCTGAATGTGTCTGAATACACCCACAGAATCCAACTGGATGTCATAAGTATGGTTGAAAAGTTCAGTAGAATTTGCATGATCAGTAATGGTGATATGAGCCACCTCACCCTTCACATTCAAATCATAGTGATAGAACACTGTTGGGTCGAGCACCACAGTACCCAAAGTGTCGTATTTCCCATTATCATAGCTATACATCACATTGAATACCGAGTCGTTCGCAACCTGCTGTCTCATTACCAGATAACCGGTGGTGTTTGACGGCCAGTTATTGTACTTGGTAGCTCCCTCTGAACCCATCAAAGCCAATCCACAGTTAGCTTTCGCTTGGTCATACGCCATCAGCATGTCGAACTCGACACCCCAGTTTTCAACGCCTTCCAACAAATCTGCAGCATAGCTCTTGAAACCAGCACGAATCTTATTGCTTTCATTGTTCAATACTTGATAATACTTGTTACCTGTAGCCTCATCAGTCTCAATACTATGAGTCACGGCGCTACCACTCCATCCATGTTCACCTGTTTCATAATCTTCTGAAACAACTGACTGTTTGATGTTGTTCTGTGCCATAGCTCCCATTCCGAACAATACAGCAAGAACAGATGTTAATGTAAATTTTTTCATACGCTTTAGTTATTTATTGATTCACATTTATTATTTCGTGTCGGCAAAGATAGAAACCTTTATGCAGAATTCCATGTTAATTCTATCGGATTATATGGATATTTTTCCATTTAGTACCCACTTACGTGTGAAAAATTATCCTACCGAATGCAAAAACGGGTTTCTACATCTCCGTCTGATTGCATAAAAGCCTCTTAATGTACCGATGATGCCACCTTCAAATTCCAAGGCACAAAACCGTTTTGTTCAATAATACGCTGTTGGATAAGGGCCGAATTATTTCTTCCTCCTTCGGGTTCCAGATTATATTTGGGACAGATATAACGGGTCATGATGGTCAAATCATCATACCGACGGGCAAGACGACGCATCGCCTCGTACGTTTTTCCTTCACCCGCTTGCTCCAATATCCGTTCTTCGAGAATCTGAAGGTCGTTATGCAATTGCATGGCACGCACCTCTTCTTCGGTATAACTCTTCAGCGAATCAAAGATTTCAAAGGTACGGTCACCTCTTGTTCCACGAATACCCGTATCTGGATAAGATCGCCCACCTCGCTTAGGATTGCTGGTCCATTCATCGAAAAGGATATCGCAAGGCAAACCAAAGATTACCTTCTCTCCGTTTTCATCATACTTCATTCCGTCATTCTTCCATTTACTGTTGACACCCGTATTGATCAGATAGTGGGTCACTTCAGACTGGCACAGATGATTGAACGCCTCAGCCAGCATAAAATAGAGGTCAACCGTACGATAGAGATAAATGTGCGTATCATCCTGCAACGGGTTCGAACGTGGAGAACCACTCAATTTTCGATACTTGTGGAAATAGAAGTTAGCATCACCTTTATCCCCAATAAAATTGGCATATCGTGTATCAACCGTCCCTTCTACAAGCGGATTGAACTTTGTATCCGAATAGTTCAGCCTGCCAGCCAATGAAGGACGCAGCATATAATCGTTGTAGAAATGCTGAAGCAGGTAATTTCGCTGACCGTTGGCATAGTCATAGATAATGACGTTTACCGTGGTCAGTGCTGTAGGAGAGGTATTATCAAAAAAACGAGAATATGAACTTCCATAACTACCTGCACAAAGCCAAGTCACTTGACCACTACGAAGATCCGTTGTAAGCAACACATCATGCATGGCCGGTAGAATGAGGTCAACCACTTTTTGATATTCCTCACGCCACAAAGCGATATCGGCCGCAAGCACAAAATAATCCGGCACCATTTTATTCCAATAATAATAATCACCGGCAGAAGCATCCTCAGCATTGACACTGGTAATCCACTCCTCCCAATCCATCGTATGCTGGCCATTTACTCCATCAAATCCTTCTTCAAGATAGAGGGCACAACGATCCAACGCCTCGTCAAGAGAAAGGGTTTCCAACGAAGTAATGTCTTTCATAGTCAACATGGGATCATCAAACCAAACCACCTCTCCATAAATCTTAGCCAGCGTGAAAGTAGTCCAAGTTTTCAGGCGCACAATACACGAAACCAGGCCACGATAATGTTCCATATCAATACTTTGGGAATGGGCATCCTTATACATTTTAGCCTTATACAAGAAATCGTTGCAGGCAATCAACATGTCATAATATTGGGCTGGATCAGCATAAGAATTACCTGATAAATCCGGTTCGTAATTATAAAGATCAATCAACTCATCATTATTACCTGTAGGCTCTAATAATTCGGCACGAGTGTCAGTCAAGTAAATAGCCTTATCACCCACCGCCTGTAATTTATTTATCACTCCCAAATATCCTGAATAGAGTTCGCTTTGCTCTTTTATGTAGCTATTACCATTGAGTACCGTATGGTTCTCCGGATCAAAATAATCCTCACAGGAACTACATAATATAGCAGACAGTGTACAGAAGAATATGTATTTCAAAGCTTTCATTATTTCGTATTTTTTTTATGATTAGAATTTCAAGTTAACACCCAATTTTATACTACTGGCTTGTTGGACTTTAGCCAAATCCAATCCTTGATAAGCTTCACTCTGTCCATAGCCAAAAACAGGATCAAGCCCCGAGTACTCCGTCCATGTAAACAGATTCTCCCCTGTCACATACAGCGTTCCAGAACGGAAAAAATTCAGCAATGATTTCTGAAACGAATAAGAGAATGTCAACTCCTGCAAACGAAGGAAAGATGCATCCTCTAACCAACGACTTGAGAATGCTGCATTTCCTGCAGGATCACCATACATGGCACGAGGCATATCGGTCTGCTGTCCCTCCTCAGTCCATCGACGCATAACAGCTTGCGATTGGTTATCAAAATTACTCATTGATTCCATCTGTCTGCGTACAGCATTATAAGCCTTTCCTCCATGAGCGAAATTGAAGTCGGCAGTCAAAGCAAATCCCTTGTAGCGGAATTCTGTAAAGAACCCACCAAAGAAGTCAGGAGCTGCTGTTCCCTGCATAACACGGTCTTTCTCTGTAATGCGCCCATCTTCATTCACATCCCAGAAGTGGATGTCACCCGCTTCAAAAGGACGCCCTGTTGAATTTGTCAGATTGGCAACAGCAGCTTCCTCGGGAGTAGCAAATACCCCCAAGACCTTCAATCCATAGAATTGATAGGGAGATTTACCTTCTACTGTGATCAATTGCATACCATCGTCTCCTTTGACGAGAACAGGTTCATTGCTACCAGTAGAAGTCATCTTACTTTCAGGAAGTGTCATATTTCCACCGACTTTCCATTCAAAATCCCCCATTCGCACAGGCACTGCTTCCATCGAAAGCTCCACACCCTTGTTCGTCATCTCACCGATATTCGCATAATAAGGATATGAGCCATAGACAGATTCCGTAGGCTTTAACATAATCATATCCGTGACACGATTGTTGTAGTAATCCACCGCAAACGAAAGACGGTTCTGCAACAGGCTGACATCTACTCCCAGATTGAACAGATTTACCCGTTCGGGTTTCAATGAAGTATTGGGAACCCCCCGACGTTCAATTGTAGAAATGGAGGTATAAGCACCAGAATAATAATTGTAGCGAGACAGTTCACTGGCAAACCGGGAATTACCGCTCCAACCATACTCCGCACGGACATTCAACGTATTCAGCCAGGTAAGATTCTGCAATGCGGCATTACCCTTACCGATCCATGCAGCAGAGAAGGAGGGATAAAATTGCATCCGTGTCGCATCGGCTCCCGTAGAAGAAGCTCCATCCAACGCAAAATTAGCTGCAGCCTGCCACTGACGGGCAAACGTATAGCTACCGTGCATGTAGAAATTCAACCAATTCCAAGTGTTGAGATATCCAAAAAAATGGCGTCCCACTTCATCGGTATAATTGAGGGTCCTATAAAAGTCATTGGCTGTATTACGCCCTTCGCCAGCATCGTATTCATTGCGAGTGACAAGTCCCTGCACACCAGCAATGGCATCCACACGATGTAGTTCATCAAAGGTACGGTTAAAACGTGCATTTGCCC
This sequence comes from Phocaeicola sp., assembly GCA_045647865.1. Classification (GTDB taxonomy): domain Bacteria; phylum Bacteroidota; class Bacteroidia; order Bacteroidales; family Bacteroidaceae; genus Phocaeicola_A. Next base: position 35,000 of record JAZRMW010000034.1, on the reverse strand, counting down.
CAAAGAAGACATTCATCGTTTCTGCGGCACCACTACGGACCATATTATTGGCTGTACCATAAGCATCGGTCACAGGAATAATCGTCTTTGTTGTAGAACCAGGAATAAAAAGATTTTCCGAATTGTAATTATAGAACATACCACCAATGGCCGAAAAACTCCAATCAGGAGTCGGTTTATACGTGATACCTACCTTCATATTCAACTCCAACTGTTCATTGCCGCTTTCCAACGTACTGACTACAGCCAAAGGATTCGATACAGCAAATGTCATTGACTTATTATGACCATAATAATATGGAGAAAACGTAGATATAAGATTTCCATCCCGATCCTTGTTGAACGGAGAGAGCAAAGGAGACTTGGACAATGCAGCCAACATAGGATTGGTGGAACGATTCATCCCCTGTAACTGATAATCACCTGATAAATAAGCCATATCTATGGATGCAAAGATATTGACCGTCCTACTGACCAATATATTTCCATTCAATCCCAGATTAAAGCGCGACAAGCCTGTATTCTTCAAAAGACCTTCTTCATCGGAATACCCGATGGAAAGGTCGTACTTGGCTATATTATCACCACCCTCTACACGCATCAGATGACTGTGAGAAATGGAACGTCCGTAAATCTCATCCTGCCAATCAGTATGATTGTTATAATAGTGTTGATTTATATTTTGAGGATTCTCCAGGAAAGGGAAATAGCCAAATAATGTACCCTGCTCTGGATAAGCAGTCCGTCCCAAATCAGTCAAATAATCAGTATAAGTTGTTCCAGAAAGCAGTGGGAAGGTCTTATTCGCCCAACCCAATCCAATCTGTCCATAATAGCTCACCCGAGTTTCCATATCGTTATATGTCGCCGCATCCGTTTCGATCAAGACGACTCCATTGGAGCCCAACGTTCCATAAAGCGAAGCCTCAGCACCTTTCAGCACTGTAATGTTCTGAATATTCTGGATATGATACCCCTGCAACAAATCACGTGTATATCCTTCTATGACCTGGGAACTGTTTTTGTCAGGCATATAAGGTACACCATTGACTACAATTAAAGGAGCATTATCAGCAGTCATCGAACGGATACCACGCAGATTCAGGTAGCTTCCCTCACCCGGCATACCGCTCATCCGACGGGTAAACAACCCGGCAAAACGTCCATTCAGTGTAGCATCCACACGATTAGAAGCCAAACTGAAATCCTTTTTAGTCACATTCTGTGCCGAAACGACTTCTAAGTGGGACTGCAAATTATCTTCACGCTGAGGCAATATCAGGCTTTCGTTGTAGCGGGAACGTTCTTCACTCTCAAGTATCACGACAACCTCCTTACGTCCATTAACCAATTGCTCCACGGAATAGTAACCCGTAGCCCACACATTGAATGTACCGACTCCCTCCTTGAGTTCCAATACAAATTGTCCATCCTTGTCCGTCACTACCGATCCACTCATGGGGGCACTGACTATCGCCTCTACCACCGGACGTTTGTCCGTCGTCAGCACTCGGCCACGGATTTCCTCAGCATATATTGAAGTGGCAGCTGTACAAACAGCCCATATACCAACTAATATTTTCTTCATAGTTCTTATACCTTATTATATTAATAGCAATTAACCGTCGGGCGGAATGTAAAATGGTGCGGATTGATTCTGTTTCCAGAGTCTCCCCAATTGTATGTATGATATCGGATAACCAAACGCTTCATTTCTGTTATAGAGACAACTCCTACCTGTGTTCCATCCTTGTCATACTTGTCATGCAGTCTTGGATCGTATCCCTCGGGATAACCTGTACCATAACGGTCACGACTGTAATTACTCATATTGGCAGCTTCAATAACACCCACGAAAAGTTCATCATCCGGATCATTCTCATCAACCAATGAGATTCTCAATGGCCCGTGCATGTTGCCAATGTTTCCAAAGCCAACGTGTACAGTATATTCTCCAGGGGGAATCATATAAGGTTGCATAGCGTATGAATTATCCGCATTCAAATGAAAATGGTAAGGTTTGAAATTCAATGAGGCATACTGTAATGTCTGATCCTCGCAGTCAAACCATACAGCCGTATTGTTATGAATAGGCCATCCTTCACCAGGCGTCCAGTCCGCCACTTCGGTACTGACGCGATTATATTTCATATTATCCAGAACATAGCACGCACTTTTGTCGGCTTCACTCAAATACTGGTAATACTTGGCATAATCCTTGATGCGATAAATCAAGACGTTCTGCGGCACCTTCAATGAAGTCATATAATAAGCCTTTCCATTACTCATCGGCACCATATTCTCGATATCAACTTTATTCACAGTCGTACGCCACTGCTTCCCAAAGGCCGAATAATGGTCTATTTCTTCGTTGTCCAAGAATGATTCAGGCAAGAGTTCCTCATTGAAAAATGCACATTGGAAACACCAGTTCTCAATGATGGCACTGTCTCGTGAAAATCCTGTAATCTGATTGTTGGCATCGTAACCTTTTGAAGCAGCCATCCGTTCCTCAAAGTCGTTCCATTCTGCGATTCGGGCATGGGCATTTTCTATCGCATCTTCAATCAGTTCATTCGAAGGAATCAACATCGTCATTCGCGCCGAAGCAGAGGTTATGTCTATGCCATTTTCTTCGAAATAAGGGTATCGGACAACCTTCACCGAATCATAAATGGTGTTTCCCGATGGATCAATACCAAGTACTTTACTGGCTTCGCGGTCAAAGGTCTCTTCGGCATACCTGTTCACCATCCCTTTAAAGATGGAATACTCCTCATCCGGCAAACGTTCCAATATCTCAAGAAGCGAACGCGGAATGGCAATCAACTTGTCCAATTCATAAATGTAAGCATCGGATGCTTCTACCACACGTGTCACAACACTGCCTGCCACAGCGATGGAGTCTTCCAAAGTTGCAAGCCGATCTTTTTCTATGTCAACATAACGCCCCGTCCAAGTCAGCAGACGTTGTCCCTCCTCCAATTGGGAAGGCGAAACTTTACCCGTCAAGATATGTGATTGTGCCATGTACAACGAATCCTCCTCAAAAGGCAGCAGGTTATCATCATGCACCACAAACAGTGTATATTTCAGTCCACGCGCCTGCATTTCATCCAAAATGCCTTGGTGTTGGAGCAAATTCTGCATTTCAGAATACCCGGTTTCTGAGGCCAAGAACTCTACTGCAGATTTATCCGTTACCTCAATAGTTTCACAGCTTCCCTGAGTTGTGGCAGTATAGTGACTATCCCATTCATCCTCACACGCAGTCCCTATTCCAAGCATGAATAGAGAGATACAGAAAAGATATCCATATTTAGCTTTCATAATAACTTTACTATTTACAAAATTCAACTTATCACTCTTCGTCCAATGGAATGAATCGGAAGTGATCTATAATCACATAGAACTTATTGGAGTTACTTGCAGCCGGGTCCTCAAAGCGGACTGTCAACGTATGACGACCCGCCTCCGTAAATTCCACTTCTGAAGTTACTTCCAAATCAAACAGGAAAGTATTCAATTCAGCTTCGGAAATGGAAGAATAGAGTAATTTCTTGCTGCGTTCTCCCTGTCCATCCAATTGGACGGAGGTGAGTCCTCCATTGCTTCCATTTTTATAGGTACGGAAAGGAGCCATACTGGAATCGTAGATATAAGACATGACGATACGATAACGACCGGGCAAAACGACCGGGGTTTCAAAAGTCACTTCACCCATATACCCCATATTCAGATAGAGGCAGTCATGATTCAATGCCCGGTAAGCTCCCGAAGCGGTTCCTGCCGTATAGTAAAGAGCCGATGAACTCGTAGCCGGAGCTTGAGGACCATACATATACTGATATCCCAATCCTGCAGGAATACCATTACTAACATTCTTCACCGAAGATTGAAAGACCTGTCCATTCGTACTGTAACGTTCCACATACGAGCGTACCCATCCACAATCGGCCACGTCATAACATACTCGTACAGGCTGCAATGTAGTAGGAATAGGCAACATACCGGTCAATTGATGTATCACTCCATTACGGACTCTGTAATCTGCAGTCTCTGTCTCAATCCATGCCCCCATTCCACTCTCTGCATTCATGGAGAAAACACTATCGGGTGTCATGGTCACTTTAATGGGCATACCTGCTTTGGTATCCCACAAACGGGCATGTTCAATCTGAGTCGAATCACCCATAGGTACATCAAATCCACAAAGAGACTCAAGAGTACGATACCCCTCCATGATGTGGTATGAGACGTACTGATATAACTCATTCGAAGGATTTCTATAATCTTCATCCGCACCTACATAGGCTGCCAACTCTTGCCAAGATGTGATTCCATGGGCATGGAATATCTCATCAGGAACAGCCAACAGAGTATAGTAATTCAATAATTCCACATCATCCTGGACTTTCTTTATATGGTTGGCCAAGACATCAGACCATCCTGTAGCATCCAATGCTCCGCACAGGATATCATTTCGTCCCAATTCATACAATTGATTGACCATTGGATCAATCATGGGACGCAACACATCATCCAACACGTAAATAACACCATTGACTGTAGAAATTCCAAATTTTCCCACGTGTGCTTCACCATTAACATAGAATGCATCATAACCGGATTGCTCTATATCCGTACCGTTACCAAAACGTACTTCCAAGAAATCACCCGTATAGGTAGGAGGTGTCAATTGGCCACCCTGAATAAAATCGTCCACCGACACACTATCCTGCAAAATGTGATAAAGGACCAATTGACGCAAATAGTCATGTCCCAATACAGAATCAAGTTCGACAGCCGAATTTACGCGTTTGTCCTGATAAAACTGTCTGACAGCCTCGTTGGTTGGTGCAAACAATGTATAGGTTGAAGATGCCAGATTCAACGCATTGTATAAATCCGTCTGATGAAGGAGCTCAAGCCACTCAGAAAAGAGTTCCGGCTCAGTCTCCAGATAAGAGGAGATAGGCATCAAATCATAAACAATGAAAGTATCGTCCAAATAAGGGTCTTCAAAAAGGTCTTTACATGATGTCGTACACAACAAACAGGAAACCCCTACAAGCAGACTAAGAATATTCAATTTCAAGTGTTTCATATCGTTCTTGCTTTTTAGCATTGATTATCATTTGTTTGAAGAAGTTGACTCGTAATAAGGATTCTGTTCAAGCAATGTATTGGATTCTATATCACTCTGCAAGATAGGCAAATACCATCCATAAGGATTTTCCAATACCGTTTGCAACCAATCCATCGTAACCGATTCGTTTTCATCGGCAAGTAGTGAAATGAACTCCGCCTTATACTTATAATTCAAACTACGTCCGAAACGCATTAAATCGTACCAACGCTTTCCTTCGGCAGCAAATTCCATATCACGTTCTGAAAGAATGGCCTTCAACATATCCAATTGATTATTAACATCCACCGGCACAACTCCATCTTCATCAGCCTCATCCGTACCAGCCTGTGCATATCCCACCAAACCGGCACGAGTACGTACCTGATCCATCAGTTCCAATGCCTCAACTCCATGCCCACCTTTCCAGACCAACGCCTCGGCCTTCATCAGAATTACATCGGCCATGCGGTAAACAATCCAATTCGCGTCTTTCTGCAAACGTGTCTGACTAACAGTCTTTTCACCAGGCAAACCGTTATATTTCCACACGCAATGCTGACTTTCACCTTCAGTAATCACCGCGCAATTTCCCCAAAGCGCTCTCACAGAAGTGGACCCATTAGCCGCAACGACAGCACTCTCTTCATTCATTCTCGCACTCATGGCAGGAGAGAACAGATAAGCTGCTGATGCACTGACCGTAAATATATTGGATGGACTTCCAGTTGTCTGTCCAAAAGTATTCTCCTGCCAATTCAGTTCAAAGATTCCTTCATTCGTATTGCCCAAATAGAAAATATTGAACCATTGACCGGGTTCCTTCATAAAAGCAGGGAAAAATCCAGTCTGCGACTCTTCACGAGCATTCAGTAAATGATTACATGCGTCAATGCAGGCATCGTAATCACCACTCCACAAAGCGACATCGGCCAACAAGGCGTACAAACTCCACTTGGTAGCACGTCCTTTAGAGACTCCTTCCCATTGGAGATCCTCATAATACTCCTTTGCAGCCCCTGATTGCAATGCCCACTCTATATCCTCCCGAATCTGTCGTATAATTTCCTCTTCTGAACTTTTAGCTATAGAAAATTCCTGTGAGTCATCCACGTATGGATTGACGATAAGAGGTGCCTCCTTGAAGTTGCGAACCAAATAAAAATAGGTAAGTGCACGCAGGAAGCGGGCTTCCACCAAATGAGCATTCATATAAGCTGTCAGATACGTTTCGTCTTTCCCCCGCACTTCGGGTGCATAATGGATGACAGAGTTGACGTAATTAATGACCTGATACATTCCCGCCCAACTGCAGAGTTTGTTGTCAGAGGTCAGTTTGAACTGCTGCATCTTCTGACGGTTGCTGTTCGAACGCGAAACAATGGAGCCTCCACGCAGTTCTCCCCAATCAACCAAACATCCAGCCACTTGTGAACGCAACGTATTATAACCTGAAGCCAAAACAGCCTCCACATCTTCCTTGGATTGCCAGAAACGGGGTGTCACCTGTTCGTTGACCGGATAAACTTCCAACCAATCGTTACACGAAGAGCAAAGAATAGCCAACAGTGAACAAAAGGTAAGAAGCAGCTCTCTCCCCCTTGATTTTCTGATGATATATTTAAATTCTTTCATTCCTTTATTCTTTTAATAAGGTTATACAGATTAGAAATTCAGGTTAACACCTGTAGAAAAGCGAATGGCCGAGGGAGTCTGTGCGCTATCTTCTGCATAATCGAACGCACTACCGGGAGTTTTCACCTCGGGATCCTGTCCACTATAATCAGTCCATGTCAACAGATTGTATCCTGTCACAAAGACATTCAACGACTGTACACCAATGTTCTTACACATCCGTTTGGGAAGATTATAGTTGAGCGTCAATGTTTTCAGACGAATATAATTAGCCTCTTCTACAAAGCGGTCAGAGCCTAAATAATTGAGGCCCTCATTGTAAAGAGCACGTGGAATGTCTGTCACATCCCCTTCGGTGCGCCAACGGCGCAATACTGCTGTTGATTGGTTACTCTTTCCATACATACATTCGTTGTTCATACGGGTTGTATTCACAATGGATTGTCCGAAACGTCCATGGAATGATGCACGCAACGACCAAGCCTTGTAGCGGACTGTAAAGTTGGCACCACCAGTCAAGATTGGCTGCGAGTTACCCAAATAAACAATATCGTAGTGGTTGATGACACCGTCGTGATTGATGTCGTCATACATGGCATCACCCGGGAAGCAAAGTTCCGCACCGTTACGCATGACTATCGGTTTTCCATCCACACCGTGCATGACACCTCCGTTTGCATCGCGTGCGTAAGTATCTTCCTGAGTAGAGTAAACACCTTTGTAACGATAGCCATAGAAACCACCGATAGGCTGCCCCACAATGACACGGGCCGCATACTGTCCGTTCTTCATATTGGCATCACCGGATGCTGCTCCGGATTCTTCCGTCATATTCACCGGCATCTCTATAATTTTAGAACGGTTACGTGCGGCATTGAACGAGGCATTCACATTCCAATCCTTGTTCTTGAAGAATGTAATATCCGTACGAACCTCCAAACCTTGGTTCTGAATCTTACCGGAGTTGAAATAGTTGATTTTGCTATAACCTGTTGTACTGGGTACGGTCACATTCCTCTGCAACAGGTCCGATGTCAGCTTGTCATAATAATCTACGACAACCGACCACCGCGAGTCAAAAGCCGAAAAGTTGAATCCAAGATTATATTCCTTGGAAGTTTCCCATTTCAGTTTGTCCAATTGCATACGGGTCGGACGGATGGACGACATGTTCATATACGGGTCTCCGGCAGCAAATGCTCCCAAATAGATAGAATTTCCACTCGGAGCCTTACCACTCTCACCATAACTGAAACGCAGTTTCAATTCATTCAGCCATTCACGGTTTGCTTTTGCCAACCAAGGTTCGTTCTGAATATTCCACGAAACGCCAGCTCCAGGGAAATATCCGGTACGTTTGGTGCGTCCAAAAGCAGTATTCCCCTCTACAGCCAATGAACCTTGTACAACGAAACGTCGCATCAACGTATAGTTGGCCAACGCAACTCCCGAATACTTGCGTCCTTCAGAACGTCCGGATGACATATCCTGCACTGCCGGACTGACAACCGGGTCGGACATTTCACTGGAGGCCATACCCGATGTGGAGGAGACGTAGCTTGATCCGTTTGACTGCGATGTACGGAAAACCGCAGAAGCAATCAACTGATGGGTGTTCTCACGCCAATTCTTTACAAAGTTCAGGCGATTCTCCGTCTGGATGGATAGAGACTTGTTGTTGGAGTCATATCCCAAATTAGCATACTGATTGTTCCATGCAACACCCGTTACGACTTGGGGCAAGAATTTCTGCACCTTCGTAGAACCCATTGACAAGGAAGCGTATGCCGAATAGGTCAATTCCGGCAGAATCTTATACTTCACATCCAACACGATTTTGGTCGAACGTGAGTCTGTATGATTTGTTGCCTCCTTGGCCATAGCCACGGGATTGAAGTTTGTATTCCCATTGAATGTCCCTTCCCAATCAGTGGTCTGATAGACAAAATAGTCGTCCGTAGGCTGTCCGTCCTCACCGATGACATAAGGCGACTTGTTCGGCATCTTCTTGAAAGCTTCACCACGTACATTGGTTGACCAGTTGGCATCCTTCGACACGTTTGAGAAGGAGAAATTTGCACCGAACTTCAGTTTTTTGGAGAAGTTGTAATCCACGCGCAGTGAAGCATTGAAACGGTCCAAATCGGTACCCACAGTGGTTCCTCCTTCATTCAAATATCCCAAAGACAGGCGATAAGTAGCCTTTTCACCACCACCGATCATTGAGAATGTATTCTCCCAAGTGGAGGTATTCTGGCAGACTTCATCCAACCAGTCGGTAGAGACGTTGAACTCATCGAAATATTTCCAATTGGTATTGTAACCGATTTCAGGCGTATCAAACAACAGACGCAAATAGTCACCGGCATTGCTATAGCCCACATAGTCGGCTGCATTCCAGATGGCATCCTGCATCAAAGCCGTATATTGGTCACCGTCCAACATGGGGATTGTATTCGGCTCGAACTTGAGTGTATATTTGGAAGAGAAGGCGAAACGGGTCTTTCCCACCGTTCCCTTCTTGGTGTTGATGACCAACACACCATTCGCACCCTGTGCACCCCAAATGGCTGTAGCCGAAGCATCCTTCAACACCTCTACCGACTCAATGTCGGAAGGCGAGATACCCAACAAGGCACCCAAATCCTCCTCATTGGCATTCTGCAAATCGAAGTCATCACTCATATTAGTCTCTACTGGCACACCATCAATCACAAACAGCGGCTCGGCATCACCACTCAACGTATTCATACCGCGGATACGGATAGCACTGCGTGCACCGGGGTCACCGCCTACCGTAATGTCCACACCGGCCAACTGTCCCTGCAAAGCCTCCTCTACCGTGGACACAGGGACCGTCTCTACCAAGTCTTTCATTTCTATCTTCTGGGTAGAAGAGACCATTTCGCGGGCTGATATACCCCATTCGTTACGTTCCAATTTCTTAGCAGTCACCTCCACCTCCTGCATCTGAGTGGATTCAGAAGACAACTCGATATCCAGAACTTTCTGTCCCTTATAAGGTATGCGCTGCGTCTGCATACCAATAAATGAATATACCAGCACCAGGCGTTTCTCCCCTTCGGGAATCTCAAGAATATATTTTCCATACATATCCGTGATGGTACCTTTCAAGGTACGTCCCTGACCATTCTCTACATAGACATTCACACCGGGCAGTTCCCCCGAAACATCCTTTACCACTCCTGTCAACACTTGGTACTGGGCCCAAGCCGGAGCTGCCGCAACGAGGAGCAGCATCATCATGCAAATCCTGCCAATGGTATTCACACGATTCTTATTCATTGATTTCGCCATAATCCTTTTCATCATTTTAACAGTCCATCAATTATATGCATAGATCCGTCTTCAAAGCAGAAGGGCAAAGCATCGTACTCCGCTACCACTCGACAAGATTTCTTTCCATCTTTCAGGCCAATGGACAACCAATTTCCATCATCCGTATAGTTCAAGGTCTCCCGTACAGGTCTGTAATTGTTTGAAGCATCCCTCTCAAGCAACGAAAGACTATAGTATTCGCCCGTCTTCATATCCGAACCGACATACGGACACGAAGGGATAGAAGCAGCATCTACGAAGAATGATTTCAAATAGCTCTGCAGCTTCACCGTATTGAACTCGCCTACAATCGCACCATCATCCAGAATGAATGCCCAATCGCATCCAGGGAGATCCATATTCTCTATCGCTTCATAGATTACCTCGTTGGTAGGAACAAATACGATGTAACGGCCGACACCATTCAGCAACGACACCTTGCTTCCTTCCACCATCCCTGCCAATTTCAAGAGCTGGGCAAAGGCATAATAGGGATAGCGACGGTCGTTGCAAACAGCCAACCGCTTCTGCAGGTTGTCTTCAATGAACGAAGTTCCCAACAGTCCCCCCAACATATTCGGGTCGTAAGTATAGACTTTACCATTGGCCCATGCTGTGCCATCCTTCCGGCTGACTTCGGCCAACGGAGCAAAAGGATTTTCTGTATTACCCGGCTCCAACAACTGGTTGAAGCGGCTCGAATAGGCGATTTCGCCATCTTTCACAAACCAATAGCGGTATGCCTTCGCCAGAGGAATCACCTGTGTGCCTTCAGCCGTCAAGTCGTGTTCGCCCAAAGCATAATGCACCTCCACAATATCTGACAATGCACCCTTGCTGAGAGACGTTGCGTTTCCTTCCGCATCCACCGTCTGCAAACGATTGCCGTCACCCGCATCAACCAAATAGATATCCTCCAGGCCAAATGCCTCATTAGTAGGCATCAGCATGGTATAGCGCTGTTTGTCGGAAGCCAAACCGGCCATCATATCTTCATCGGCATTGAGTGCGTAAAGGAAATTCAAGTGATTGCGACACGCAAAGGCAGGTCCTGTCACCGCATCAAAAATGCGGGGAGCCTGAAAATGGTCAACTCCATAAAACGAACCGTTCGTGCAGATACTGCGATCCTCAATCTCATCCGGATTGAAGTTGTATTTCATTCCCCAACGGTTGAGCACTTTTCCACTGGTAATCTCCTCAGGGAAGACAATCGAGCCCCCGTGTACACATTCAGCCAGCAGATAGCGCACGACAAGGTTGTCCAACGAATCCAGTTCGGGATAACCATTGTCCGCCCAATAGGAGGCAAAGAAATCATCCAAAGCACGGTTGGTAGGGGCAAACAGCGTATATGCCTTGTAAGCCAACGTATCCAGACGGGCAAAATCGGTTGTAGGCCATTCGAGTGCAATCGGTGCCAATGGTTCGGAATGGCTATGCACAAAGAGTGAATCCACTCCCAAGGCTTCACCATAGTCTGCCGTGAGAGAGGCATCATACACATAGTCCGAGAATTGGTCATAAAACGTACGGAAACGACTGTATTCATCATGCTCTGCCAAATATCCATAAAGGGTTTCTGCCGGCTCAAGCACTTCGCCAATCTTATAAATGTAGCCATTGGAGGTAGGGACAGCATACTCCTCCACCGATGCCTCGGCTACATTGAATCCGTCCGCTCCCGTCCATGTGGAGTTCGGATAAAAATATTCATAATTCCTGCGGGCATCAATCCCCTTGGTCTTGAAGAACAGATGGGAGAATACGGGGACAAAACGTTCGAAGTGGTAAAGGGCAATCTCCTTTCCCGTCTTTGGATTCATCACTTTATTGATGGGACCTGACGAGTGTGAACGGAACTTGTAATAAAGTCCCTTGTCCTTGATGTCAGCCGTATCCACCAACGTAGAGGTCTGTCCTTCGGGGCGGAAATTCTCCATCTTACTTTTGTTGTACGAATAGTAGAGCAGATGATAGCCCACCATTTCCCTCAATTCCTCACTGGGGATGTCATTCACCGAAGCATACCCATGGTTCTCCAGATAACGATTCATGGCCTCGTTATCCGGGGCCAAAGTCGTGGTAATGCCTTTCCCGTACAAATAGGGTTTGAAGCCCGATTTCTCCACAGCCTGTAGGAATGTGGTGTAATTCCCTGCTTCGACAAGCAAGTCCCACGAACTACCCTTCTGGTCAGGCTGGGGTTCATAATGTTCCTCCAACTTATCTTCGCAGCCGAAAGCGAGCAACAACGCCGCTGCAAAAAGCAACGTCTTACTTGACTTTTTCGTCCTTTTCATTATACTTAGCGTTATTTGTTTTTATAGTTTTCACTTAAGTTGTGCAAAATTGCGAATAATAAACCAAAAAAACATGAAATATTTACCATATCACATGGATTTTTATTCAGAAATACCCATTTTCAGGCATATATACCGCATATAACTGCTCTGGGGACTCCGATTCACATACGATATCCAATATGGGTTCGATATAGGATTCCTGTATGCGAGAATAATTCGGGGCAGTCCGAAAACTTTGTGGCTATAAGCAAAGATACGCCTGGCAGGGACGGACCTTTCGTTACAGCCCCACAGGGCAACCTACTGACATCCATCGGCCAAGAAGTCTGGTTCTTAGTCCCAAGGACGTAGCTTCTATCGGCCAAGAAAGCAGATTCATAGACCGTCTAACGAGGGTGAGACGGTTGTATTACGAGAGTGAGACGAGCTTATCACCCCCGTTAGACAAGCGTATCACATTTGTTAGACGGTTGTCAAATCAGGGTTCGCGGGTACATCAAGCTGTTTTTTTGGTCACTTGAAGCCGCGAGTCTTTGCACACAATCCACACGTTTGCTGAAGAGAGAAAAAAAGAGGAGAGGTGGACTCCCTTCGCAGGGTCCACCTCTCCTGAAATGTAATAATGAGGATTTATTATTCTGTACCTTCTTCTTCAGCTATGATTTCAGATTCTTTCACTTCACATGAACCAAGAAATCCACTTCGCGGATACTGAGATCTACCCTGCGTGCCTTGGCAACTTTCTCTTCCTGCGATGCAGCCAACTCAACAATCTGCCCGAAAGCTTCACGGTCCTCCGAACGTCCAATCTGCCGGATGGTGTAGCGCAACGCCTTCACAGGTTTTTCGATATTCAAAGAAACGTATCCCAAGGATTTCGGTGTAAAGCCTTTCCATATCACCACTTTATCACCCTGCTTGCCTATGCCTTCAGTATCCTCAGCCAATTCTGCCACGACCTCCAAAGGATAGCTGCGCTGACGCCAACCGGTAAGTTTGATGCTCACCTCATCAATGGCAGCAGGTTTGGCCAATTCAAAGGTTACCCATGCCGTCTCGGGCTTACCGTCGTTGCGCCACTCGGAGAGTTCATTGTCGTCAAACAGATTTGCTTCAGTACCATCGTTGGCTGCACTTTCGGCCTTCACAATATCGACGGTAAACTTCTTGTCGGTATAGGAAGGAGTGGAAGGAGTTTCACCACGGTCAAGGATGCAGGGCAATTCCCATCCGGCCATGTATGTGGACAATCCTCCGGTGCAAGGCACCTCCTTGGTCTCCCACTGGATGGTCTGGGGCTTCAATCCCTTGGCTTCAGCCTTCAGCGTAATGACCCCGGCCTTCATGGTCGAACGTACAAGCACACGGTTTACACCAGCCTCAACGGGCAACATGGTATCCAGGATATGATTGTCGTGGTCGCCGCTCTTGGCAATACCTCCACGCCACGTAGCTTCGCCCGCAAGTGTCCAGTCAATCATGCGGTTGTCCAAGGGACAACGCTGTCCGTCCTTATCCACAACCTCGACTTCTATCAGAGCCAAGTCGCTGCCATCAGCCTTCATGCCTGTAGGGTTCTGCATCAGTTTCAAACGCAATGCTGCGGGCGCACCAGCACTCTTCAATGTATATTCCGACACCACATTGCCATCGGCATCCTTGCCTACAGCATGCAAGGTGCCACGTTGGAAAGGAATGTTGTCAAACGAGAAGAGGAACGTATGTTTCCGCTCGCCCGCCCCCAACGACTTGCCATTGAGGAAGAGCTCTACCTGCTCACAATTGGAAACTACATGAACAGGCTTCACGATACCCTCTTCATAATTCCAATGGCCAATAATATAGGTACGGGGATTCTCAATATCCACCCAACCGTCCCACATGACCTGATGGGCATAGAAAGCATCCTTGGGAATACGCATGGCATCGACCACGCCACTTACCCGATAGTTGAATTCCGAACGGTCGTGAGTGTTGGTCTCACTGAAAATAATCTTCACACCTCCTGAAGATACACGCTTGCCCATACCGGGACGAAGCACATAATAATCGTTCCAACGGGCTATATGCTCAATGGCGAGTGAATCCTGATTCTGATTGTAAGCCGATGCATCAGCCTTGCGATAAAAAGGCCCTGCACCCTGGCGGTGGTAAGGATAGGACCAATTGTCCCAATACATGCGGTATCCCTCATCACGACAATATTCCATGGCCCACATGGGATGCTTGGCACTCTTGTTGAGATAGAGCATCTCTCCGCCATACTCGGCGTCGTTGATGTCCAGCATCTCACGACACCCGATAGCACGTCCACCATAGGGGTCATAGAGGTCGCGCACAGCCTTCATCTCCACCATATGCTCGCGACTGATACTTTCGTTTCCACATTCATAGAAGATGATGCTGGGATTGTTGCGGTTGTAGATGATGGCATCGCGCATCAACTCTACACGCTGGCTCCACTGGCGTCCTTCGCAATCCTTCTCGGCATCACCAGCCGGCATGGCTTGAATCAACCCGACGCGGTCGCACGATTCAATGTCCTGTTTGGAAGGTGTTACATGCATCCAGCGAACCAGATTGGCATTGGTCTTCACCATCAGGTCATTGGAATAGTCGCTCAACCACGCAGGAACATCCACTCCCACTGAAGGCCACTCATTGGACGAGCGTTGGGCAAAGCCCTTCATCTGAAGCACACGGTCGTTCAACCAAATCTTTCCTTCACCAAAACGGGTTTTACGGAAACCGGTACGAAGTGAAACTTCATCGGCCATTTCACCATCGACCACCAGAGAACTCTTCACGGTATAGAGATAACCATATCCCCACGACCAAAAATGCAGATTGGACATGCGCTTCTGTGCACTTACGACTATCGTATCGCCTGCAGCCACCGTCTGACTCTTGCCGCCGAATCGGGCAACACTTTTGCCTTCTGCATCCAACACCTCGATCTGTAATTTCACACGCGTAGCCTTGTCACTACTGTTTATCACTTGGGATTCTACATTCACGGTTGCCCGATGTCTCTTCACATCATAGTCGGTACCATATACATAGATTCCTGTCGTTCCCAAATTGGAATACAACGGAAGTGTCTGGTACACATCACCCTTGACATGTAACCATACATTCTTGGGAAGACCTCCGTAATTCACATTGAAATTGCGGTTGTTCCACTGATGCTTGACACCGGTAGCTTTCTCACGATAATCCCAATTGTTATCCACACGGACGGCCAGTTCATTCTTCCCCTTCTGTAAATAAGGTGTAAGGTCGAATCCGAAAGCCATCACACCGTTCTCGTTCAAGCCTACATACTTGCCGTTCAAATAGACTTCGGCAGCCTGACGCGCTCCTTCAAACTCTACAAAAACATGTTTACCAGCAACATTAGCAGGCAATTCAAACGTTTTGTACCACCACGAAACAGTGTCGCGATGCTCTGAGATGCTCACCCGAAAGGCATCATCTTCATTGAATGCACGTGGTAACGAGACGGCCACCGCTCCCTTGCGGGAAACGGCCGGTACAGAAAAGAATTCTTCGGCACTCTTATCCCCCACAAGGTAATGCCAATCCATATTGAAGTTATAACGACACTCATCAGCCCACCCTTGAAGGACTACAGCCAGCATCATGACCAATACCAGGATTCTTGCAACAAATAGTTTTCTCATCATCCTAATTCCTTATTTTTTATAGATTTTCTTTTTTCCATTAATGATATACATCTTGCCATCTTCGGGGTTCAACACACGGACACCCGCAAAGTCATAGATTGTTCCACACTCATCAGAATCTACTTCTACTGCATCTATACCCGTAGTACCGGCCACAACAAGTACACCTTCCGTAGCCAGACGGGATGTATCCCAATAGAGTCCGTCTTCCAGGTTGCTTTGGATAGTCACTCCTTCGTTGGTGATGGTGCCACCACCGGACATGGTAAAGAGATAGAGCACATCGCCTGACTTGAGCGGAGTAGCCGTATCATAGTCTTCAATGACAAGGGTGGTTCCACTTTTAAGGGTAACGTTGCCCGAAGTCATATAAATACGGTCACATCCTATCATATTGCGGTGAAAGACGATACGTGAATCGGACTGTAACAGGATATTGCCTTGTCCATAAACCTGTGTGGTACGACCATTTCCTGTCGCTCCAAGCAACAGGGTCGCTCCGTTGGACAGGTTCAACTGATTCACCTTACAGCCCACCACTTGGATGGTTGCACTCTTGCCATTGACTCCAACAGCCTTTTCAGATGGAGGCAACGTACAATAGAGCAAACCTTCACGAATATAGATAAGGTTGTTCTGAGTCTGGGAAAGGGTCATCTTTCCTGTACCGTACTTATGACAGACAACATCATCGGCAAAGGTTCCTCCGAAAGTGAAGTCTGTATTATCATACCCCACGTACCATGTTCCATTCTCAATCTTTTTGCTACCCGTCAACGAACCGATATAATAATTGAATTTCTTTTGGCTTCCGCTACTTGTCGCATATCCTCCAATGTTGTTTCCGACCACATTGAGGCGTCCCTTACGCATCTCCAGACCTTTACCGAAACGCAAGGTGTTTTCTTCGGTATTGCCCACCGTCATGATTCCTTCAAATTCGCTGAAATCACCCATGATATTATGACGTACATAGCGCGGACAGAAAACAATCTCTCCCTTGCCATACCACTTGCCGTTGATGTTTCCACGTCCGTTGGTCAGGAATGTGAAAGAATCATCAGCATCAGGCACATAAACCGTGTGATTGAAGTTGGTGGCTCCACTGGAAGAGGTGCTGTAATTGTCGCGGAAAGTACCATTATGGACTATCCAAGTAGTATTATCGCCCTTACCGATAGTCACACTGGCGCCACCACGGCAGATGGTTCCTCCATTCAGTACAACTCCTCCCGTCCAGTCGTTGGCGGAAGAGACGAATGTGAGTTGGCCCTCACCCTCTTTAACGAGAGTACCCCCACCTGTCACCTTTCCATGGAAAGTCAGCAAATGATCGGTATCAATTTGCAGACGTACCGAATCGGTAATAGTAACATTACGACTGGTGGCCGCACTCAAATGTTCGCTTACAAGGCGCATATCCTTCAGTTGGAAGTTCGCAGCATCAGCCGTAGCCGCACCAATGGAACTGGGTTCGCCAGCCTGGGCAAATTCAGCTACATGTACGGTTCCTCCCTCAAAAATGGTAGGACCGGTATAAGTGGATTTGTTCCCTGTCAAACGCAAAGTTCCTGTACCACGCTTGGTCAATCCTCCATTACCGGAGAAACCACCCTCCTTTCCACCTATGGTATAGGTCTTTTGGCTGTTGTCAACAGTGACTCCCCCGATGGGCAACAAGTCAGTGAGGGTTATGTTGGTAGTCGCAGCCTTATCATCGAGAATTACCTGGTCACCTGAGACAAAAGTCGTATCTGTGTTGTTGAGAGAAAAGTTCAGCGTATTGTAATCCCATACGCCATTATGCAAACCCGTCCAGCGCACACCATGCATGGCGGCACGGGGTTGGGGAACAACAAGACAAAGAGCTCCGTCAATCGCTTTTATGCTACAAGCCTGTCCTTCCATACCTTTTATCATACATTGGGCAAGTTCACCGGTCAGTGTTCCGGTATATTCCAAAAGGCGATATGTGCCAGCAAGTAGCACGCTGCCACCACGTTTGATATGGAACACGAGGGTTCCACCAAGGGTCAAATCACCGTTGACCTTCACCACATCGTATTGAGTGGCATCGGCATTGATATCCAATTCCACATACACTTTCTTTCCGGTAGTGAGAGACTTCCCGAAAGTGATGATTCCGTATGGAGCGTTCTCCGTACCGGGTTTCAGACGACAACCTTCGTGGTTGAGTGCCTCCTCAAAAATAATGTTTCCATTCAATGTCGGACTACCGGCAATGGTTCCCTTGGCACGCAGACTTACAGGACCGCTTACGGTTGTATTGAGTTCCAGTGTTCCATCGGAGATATAGGTTGTACCTGTAGTTGTAAGAGGCACATTCACTATGGCATATCCCTCGCCCGACTTCCACACCTCGCCTGCTGCAATACTGCCCGAACCGATGAAAGTGTAGGGGCGCCATTCTTTTCCTTTCGGATTGCGAGGAACCATCAAAAAGGTTGTATCGGGGGATACAGCACCTTCTACGGTGACAGTACGTGCACCATCAAGTCCGAAAATGACCGTCTCGCCATCCTTATAAGTGGTGGCGGCAGTACGCATCATATCGGTGAAATCAGCCGAACCATTCTTCCAAACTTGTCCACTTTTGCTCCACACGTTCTTGGATACCATGAAGGGAGGAAGCGGCGGAGCGGGCATATCGTATCCTAAATAGAAAGAGGTATTGGGTGCTTGATAATAACCATGAGTGGTGGCTTGTCCGCGATAGTCAGGGTCTTGCTGAAGACAATAGATATTCGATACGTTGGTCGTATAGTTGGTTGTAAAACCTACAAGTCCTGTGGTATATGTGTATCCTGACTTGGTCTCGTCTTCACGCAAAACCAGTTCTTCACGCCAATCACCGTAGATGTCGCCCCAAAACATGGCACGGACAGCTCCTCCCGCATGAATCTTATAACCGTTCTCCTTGCTGAAGTCTGCAAGCCGGCCCCCATTAAATTTCGTCACATTGACATTGATTGATGGATACTTTCCACCGGCAGACATGACAGCCTCGCGGTCCAGTTCGCCATCCCACCACACACCTTCAGTAGGATAAAGGATGTTTGTAGTCTTATAAGTACCCGAAATGGCCACATCTCCCTGTGCCGTGTACATATTGGGCATCGTGGACCACATCTCATACCCTTTGTGTTCCTTCAGTACATCCATGCACTCGCCACGTCCCACATCGCCGGGCGAGCCCATGTACCACTTCTTGATGGCTTCGCCTGTACGGGCACAGTAAAGAATCTGTCCCAGCATGCTGGGTGCCGTCTGCTGGATAGCAAAAATTTCCTGACCGGGACGTTCTGGATCTATATCCGACATACGGAAGCGGTCACCATGGTCAATACCCGATGTCCAAAGGAGTGTCCCATCGTCATCAACACAAATGGCACCATTCTGCATCTCATCCTTTCCATCGGCATCCACATCACCTATACGTATCTGATGGAAACGTTGATGTCCATTGACTCCCGGTGCATCATTAAAACTGAATTGCCACATTTCGTGCCATCCCTTATGGTTACCACCATGATCGTAGTAACTGTAGGCCGAAACATAGAAGTTATGCTGTCCATTGCGTCCTTCTCCGGCAGCCGAACTATTGCGGTTGCAATATTCATAAACGATACTGGGATGTATGCCATCAAGATAGGCCACACCGAAATGGCCGGTAAGGAAAGCATACTCATCACCCATGTAGTTCTTTTTGTTGTCACGTGTATAGGTATCGGTCTTATCGGAGGGGTAGTTCATTTCAATAATATCTTTCTGTGCACCAGTGAGACCGTTGACAATGACAATGTATTGTGGAGCATTTCGTGTAGTAGAAGCAATATAATCAGTAATGCCATCACCGTCAGAATCAGGCGTATCGCCACCACCTCCCGTAGGTGATACGAGGTACTTTCCCCAAGTACCGGCAGACTTATCCCAAAAACGTGTTCCATCAGAACCTTTTATAACAACTTCGGCCAATCCATCGCAATCAAGATCGGCCACACAAACTTCATCG
The DNA here is from genome assembly GCA_045647865.1 of Phocaeicola sp. Taxonomy (GTDB): domain Bacteria; phylum Bacteroidota; class Bacteroidia; order Bacteroidales; family Bacteroidaceae; genus Phocaeicola_A. Next base: position 14,873 of record JAZRMW010000034.1, on the reverse strand, counting down.
GCCTGTCCACTGGAAAGATAGACATTACTTCCCATGGAAATGGTCCAAAGATAAGTTCCATCAGCGAGGTATCCTTCCAGACGGTCTATGTATGAAGGATTGGGTACCGAAGTGTCTCCCCCGGTAGTTTCGTCTTCAAAAACATCTTCACGGTCACGGTCAGCATTATCGGAAAATCCTCCTGCCAGACGACGGCGATCCACAATGTAATCATATTCACCATCGCCATCAAGATCGGCAGGCCATACAAACACAGTACGCACAGTACGATAATCCAAAGGCGAACCACCATTGACAAAGTCGATATGCATATACTGGTTGGCATATTGGGGAGTAATGTACTTGAAGGGCTTTGAATAGCTACCCTGCTCCACCCCATCGACTACGAGTCTGACAGAAATTTCAGTACCAGCAGCAAGGGTGGACGACAATTGGTAGTTGCTGACACCGAGGGGCGATGCATTCAATAATTTCCAATCGGCACCTTCACCACTTCGAGTATAAATGTTGTAACAAACGTTTTCCGGTTCTTGTGCCAGCTTACGCCACGTGATAGTGGTTTTCCCGTTACGGGCCGTAGCCACAACACCACGACCAAGTGGGGGAGTGACACGCTGAGCGAATACAGTTCCTGACAAGTTGTAGCCAACAGAGAGCAGGACAAACAAAATAAACTTCAAGTTTTTCATTATTTCCTCTTATGTATTTAGGTTCGTTTTTTGCAAACACATTCAAAAACGAGGCAAAAATACTGAGAACCCCAATACCCGATATGGAAAAACTAACAGATTATATGGAGATTTTTACATACAGAGGAGAACAGAATTTTTCACAGCTTTGAAACATAAAGAGACTACACCCAACCTAACCATACATATTCCTATCATTTCATTTTCCCGAAAAAAACCATGTACAAACAAAGAAAATACCGTATATTTGCACCGCATAATATAATTCATCATATAAGAACATGAGGAAATATTGGAACAACACTCGCCAACCGTTACAGAATATTCTAAATCTTTTCGTTAAACGAAACCTTATGTTAAAGACTCTCATTCTTGCCCTGCTATTTCCTACTATAGCGCAAGCAATGGGAACAATGGGAAACGACAGTATCAAACTCACTGCACGCCACTACAGCATAACCGACGGACTGCCCAGCAATACTGTGCGCTGTATCCATCAAGACAAACAAGGATTCATTTGGATAGGTACTCCCGACGGACTGTGCCGATACGATGGCAACCGCTTTGCTGTACACCATCCCCAACCTGCGGGAAGCGATGAACCGGGATTGGCAACCAATTCCGTCACAGACTTTTTTGAAGACTACGATGGCTATTTATGGATTACCTGCTCCCCACAACGACTCTGCTGTTTAGACTTGCAACAAGGACGTTTTGTTGATTTCACCGGTATGGGAGCATACAACAACAATTTCGTAAAGTCACAACTGTTGCCTAACGGTGATGTATGGACATGGAACGATGACCATATCTACGGCATACACCACCCTAACGACCAACGCCAACTGGATATTACCCACATCGACCGCCACAAAGAAGGTTTTGCAAAGGAAACTGTCACATTTGTCAAGAAAGACAGCGATGGACAAGTCTGGATAGGAACCTCAAGAGGTCTTGCCTGCCTCACCCCACAAGGAATCCTGCATCATGCAGACACCACACGGATTTGGGTACAAGCATACACGTGGCAGAACGAAATACACTTTGTCACACAAGACGGTGAACTGTGGTACAATACGGATGCCACTACAACCATCGAATTGGCAACCACACTCGAAGGCATGTCTGAGAAGGACAAAGTTGTCAGCGAAAATGCGATGAACAACCACTGGCTCATTCTTACGAACCGACGCATCTACAATTACAATCCCCAAGAACGTACAGCAAAGCGCGACAAACGTATCATTGTCCCTACCCCCCGACTCGTACACCTGCCCAATAAAGGCTTGCTCATCTACAATCAGCCTAACCACGCGGTCTATGCCGACAGCCTCGCCAGTGAATATCTGCCCTTACCGATTCGCAAGGTAAAGGATGGCAAACCCGGATACGAAAGCTACCAAACTGCACTCGACAAACAAGGGAACATATGGATTGCAACAGGTGAATACGGACTCTTCATTTATAATCCCCAAAACCACAAGCTGCAACACCTCACACACAGTCAAGACCCAGAGCTAATGCTCACCGATGTGTTACATGACATCTTCATTGACCGTGAGGGAGTCATCTGGATGGGAACCAACAACTCAGGGCTTACCAAATTCACCCGTTCCAACGTTCTCAACCACACCCGCATATTCCCAACCTATACCGAAGAAATGGGTTACGAGAATTATGTACGCATGATACACTATAGCAACGATACCCTTTGGATTGGGACACGCCGATACTTGTTACAAGCCTACGACCACAATCTTAATCTGTTAGAAAGCCGCACCCTCACCACGAACATATACAGCCGATGTATAGACAATGAAGGTATCCTTTGGCAAGGCACACGCGGAAACGGTCTCATCATAGGAGACAAGCAGGTAAGACACCACAAAGGAACAGCGGGTGCTCTACAAAACGGTGACATATTCAAACTACTTAAAGACAGCAAAGGACGCATTTGGATAGGCACATTCGGTGGCGGACTGGCACTGGCATTGAAAGACTCTGCACAAGCCTGCGGATACAGTTTCCGCCATTTCCTTAACGAGAACTACGGAATGCTACGCATACGCGACCTTACCGAAGACCGCCACGGACATATCTGGGCAGCGACCAACGATGGTCTCTGTATTTTCCATCCCGACAGCATTATGGCCTCCCCCACAGCATACCGCCACTACAGCTACACCAATGGAACATTTCCAGCCTCAGAGATACACACCCTGCTAACTGACCATTCGGGTAAGTGCGTATGGGCAGGCACCGTAGGGTATGGACTCATCCAATGTACTCTCCAAGACAACGGGACACTCCACCACACCGCTTATACCGAAAACGACGGATTGGCTTCAAACACCGTCACCTCACTCATCTACGACGACCTCGGCTTCCTTTGGATAGGAACCACTCAAGGACTATCACGCATGGAACCCGGTGTCAACTCGCTACACAGCTTCATTTTCAGTAGGAATCCGCAAGGAAACAGTTTTTCCGAGAGTACCACGTGTCAACTTCCTGACGGACGTCTTCTTTTCGGCACCATACATGGATTCATCGCAATTGACCCACGCACAGTAAACATTGAAAGGAATATCCCAACCCCCGTCATCACTGATATATGGGTCAACGGAAGTCCCAAACCTTACATAACCGAAGAAAAACAAAGTGCCGCCACCCCTTATGCCCGACACATTACATTGGCACACACACAGAATTCTTTCGAACTTCACTTCACAGACATGGTATTCAATGAGGGACACAAGAAACGTTTCCGTTGGTTCCTGGAAGGATACGACAAGAACTGGCAAAAGCCATCGACCCGCAGCTACACAACCTATCAATACCTGCCTACCGGTTCATATACCTTTCATGTGGAAACGACCGATAGCGACGGACTCTGGAGCGAACAGCAAGCCACACTCCACATAACCGTACTCCCTCCATGGTGGGCAACCTGGTGGGCCAAACTACTATGGTTCATTGTATTGGCAGCCATTGCATACACCATCTTCCGCCAAGTGAATCGAATAGCCAACCTTAGAAGACGCATCAAGATCGAGAAAGAACTGGCCAACTTCAAGACACTGCTTTTTGCCAATCTTTCACACGAGTTCCGTACACCGTTAACCCTCATTCAGGTGGCACTCGAACGACTGAAGGAAACCATCCCACACAACAAGAAAGCCCAACAGGCTTTTGATACCATGAAACAAGGAGCAGAACGCATGAACCGTCTCTCATACGAGATCATGCAATTCCACAAAATGGAGATGGGACAACTTTCACTCTCCCTGCAACCCACTGATGTGGTAGCTTTCGTGCGCCACATTGCCAACACCTTCAATGAACTGGCGCTACAAAAAGAGATCCATTTCAGCGTCCAAACCTGGCAAGAGGAATACACCATTCCCATCGACCGCAACCACCTGGACAAAATTGTCTATAATCTGCTCTCCAATGCCTTCAAATATACTCCCGCCCATGCTGGGAATAGCATTATCATTGACCTACGCTTGAAGGATACGGCAACACTTGTCCTCACTGTCACAGATACAGGTATAGGCGTACCTGCCAACAAACGGGAACTGATTTTCTCACGCCACATGCAAAGCCGTATGAGCGGAAACAGTATCGGTATCGGACTGAATCTGTCGGCACAATTAGCCTCCACACATCACGGGACATTGGAATACAAACCAAACATCTCTGACACTGGCGAAGAAATAGGAAGTATCTTCTTCCTCAGTCTGCCTACAACTCCCGAGGTTTATGCCGATGAAGATTTTCTGCAAACAGAAGAATGGGAACCCATTGTCCCTACAGAAACCAGCCAACAAATAACAAGTAAGGAAACGGAACTATCCTTGCAAGAATACATCCATGAAGAAGAAATAATTCCCGTCAACCCACAACGCCTGCTCATCGTGGAGGATGATGCAGACATACGTGACTTACTTGTGGACGAACTGAGCCATTTCTTTGAAATCTCCATGGCAACAGACGGAGTCGAAGGCTTGGAAAAAGCCAAAGAAGAGATGCCCGACTTGGTCATCAGCGATGTAATGATGCCCAACATGGACGGTTTTGAAATGACACGCCGTTTGAAAAAGGATTTCAACACCTGCCATATTCCCGTAATACTTCTCACAGCCTTAGGTACGCCCGAAAAGCAAACCGTAGGATTTGAAAAGGGAGCAGATGCCTATATAGCCAAACCTTTCAACCGCGATGTATTGCGGGCACGTATCATCCAACTGATTACCCAACGACAACGGTTGCGTGAAAAATTTTCCAAAGAGCCCGGAATACAGAATACGGAGATATGTACCACCAATCAAGACCGCGATTTCTTGACACAATTGAACAACCTTATCGAAAACAATATGACCAACGGAGATTTAAGGATGGAAGATTTGGCACGTGAGATGGGTCTAGGCCGAACCAATTTCTACCAGAAAGTAAAAGGCATAACAGGATTGGTTCCCATAGAATACCTACGCATGACCCGCTTAAAGAAAGCATCAGAATTGCTGCTGAGCCAACCTCACCTCAGTATGGCCGAAATCAGTTTCTTTGTAGGCTTTAACGATCCTCTATACTTCAGCCGCGTATTCAAGAAGCATTTCGGTGTTTCTCCTTCGTCCTATAGAAACCCCAAAGGAGGCAATCAGAAGGAGTGAGGTGGTGAGTTGGTAGTTCGTGAGTTGAAGGAGCGTAGGGGCAGACACACAGATTCTCCCCTACAGGTAAAACTACCGGTCTTTATCTCTCTTCAGTAAACTTTGAGCTTGAGCCTACGATTAGTCCACTCACTTCATCCACTTCTCAAACCCGTCGCTGTGGCAAGTGGCGAACTCCCCCTGTTCATCGGCATAGATAAAATAACCTTGCAACTCGGGGTGGCGGTTACAGATGGCCATAGCCGAATCCAACCCAAGCACCATGAAGGAGGTGGCATACGCATCGGCCGTAGCACAATCGGGCGCAAAGACCGTGGCCGAAAGGATGGAATGCTGTACGGGATAACCGGTACGGGGGTCAATGGTATGGGCCACCTTCTTGCCATCGCGATAGTAATAGTTGCGGTAGTTTCCGGATGTAGCCATGGCAATGTCGGAGACACGGACGATGGTCTGCAATTCGGACGACTGTGCCAAGGAGTCCTCCACCGGTTTGTTGATACCAATGGTCCAACGGTTACGCTTGGAGTTGATACCTTTTACGACAATTTCGCCCCCTATCTCTACCATATAGTTACGGATACCTTTCCGATTGAACAAGGCTGCCACCACATCGCAACCGTACCCTTTGGCAATGGCACTGCAGTCGAGCATCACACAAGAGTCGGTCTTGATAATCTGCTCACCATCGAAATGTACATTCTCCATGCCCACAAACTGACAAAGAGAATCAATGGTAAGGGAATCGACACCCCCACTATTCTTGAATCCGAATCCCCAAGCGTTTACGAGAGGGGCAACCGTGATGTCAAAAGCTCCGTGCGTATCTTTCGAAATCGTTTGGGCCAAACGGAAGACATGCAGGAACATGCTGTCTGGCACAACCGTAGGGTCATTCCCATTGATACGGCTGATGATGGATTGTTTCTGAAAAGGCGAAAGCGACGCATTCACCTTGTCCAACTCAGCTTGGATATCGGCCTGCAAATCCTCAGCATACTGGTAGGTGATTTTATACACCGTACCGAACACCATTCCCTGATTGGTACGGTAGGGCGAACGGTCCTGCTTACTCAAAATAACGACAGTGCCCACAATCAACAGGGCAAGGAAAGGCAATTGCCAACGCAGTTTTTTTCTTTTATCGGTCATAGTTGTCTATTATTCAATGTTTAAAGTTAATGCTATGAGTGTATTTTTAGGAGTTCAGGAGAATTCTTAAGGAGTGCAGGAGTGAAGGAGTACAGGAGTGCAGACGATAGTTTCGACTATGAAGAACAGGAAGACTCCATGCAAGCCTATCATTCTGAGGGCACCGAAGCACATCTAGTGCTTCTTTCTGCGAGCCTTGCTACGCCTAAGCGTAGCGTCACTCCTACACTCCTTAAAAAATCTCCTGAACTCCTAAAGGAGCCCCCATGCAAGCAGAAGTATCGTCTGAACTCCTAAGCGTAGCGTCACTCCTGCACTCCTGAACTCCTTAAAGAAAATCTCCTGAACTCCTTAAACGCAAGCCCCCCTCACAGCATCAAATGCTCATACAGTATCTTGCACCCGATAGCAATCAAGATGACTCCTCCCAACGGTTCGGCCGGAATCCGGATACGTTTGCCGAATGCAATACCCAACACATATCCCAACAGAGCCAGCACACACGACACCAAGGTAATAATCAGTACAGGCGAACCTATCTGTCCCCAGCTGTGGATACCGACACAGGCAAAGGATATTCCTACTGCCAAGGCATCAATACTGACGGCGATACCCAAAAGAAGAACGGTTTTCAAGTCCGACGGATCGAAATGATGGGAACTCTCCTCTCCTCTCAACCCTTCGAACACCATACGTCCTCCCAGGAACATCAACAGGCCAAAAGCTATCCAGTGGTCAAACGATTCGATGATCCCATGCAGATAACGCGTACCCATCCATCCGATGACAGGCATCAGCCCTTGGAACAGTCCAAAGGAGAGAGATACGGACAAAGCTGTACGTCCCTGCCACCTGCGCTGGATGATACCGCAGGTGATGGCCACCGTGAAACAATCCATTGCCAAAGCCAAAGCCAAGAGCCAAATTTCTAACTGAGACATCTCCTTCTTCTTTTTCTTTATCTTATCAACCCATGAAACCCATTCATCTCCTCCATGGTATCCGATACACCAAATCATAAGTCACCCCAAAAGTGGTGTTGTCACTGGCTCCGAATCCCGGGATATACCACGGCGAAGCATTAGGGCTCTCCTCCACATTGAAACGGATCTTGTAGCGGAAGCTCCACCCCATGTGGAAGTTCTTATAGACTTGGGCACGTGCACCTATCAGCAGTTCTCCCCAAAAGGCGCTGCTCTCAATACCGGTAAAGTGGAAAGGAATCTCACCTCCCCACACAGGGTCGGCCATCGGAGGGCCCTCCACCTCATAGTCGAATGCCGTATATCCCAAACGGAAACCGGCAAAGATATATCCGGGACGTCTCTTTTTGTACTGGACATTGTAGTTGGCTCCTACACGGAAATAGGGAGCCTCGGTACGATAATGCAGTCCCGTATCCTCATGGGTTGCATCGGTCGTTCCATATCCCACCTCTACGATAGGGAAGATGCGGTTCAGCAGATTCACCTCCAGAGCCACTTCCCCACTGAGGAAGTCTCCTCCGAAAGCATACCATCCCGGTCCTACGGCATCCACCATCAGATTCACTCCTTGAAACGTCGGAATGGTATCTGTCAGGTCCAGCCATTCGGCAATCTTGCTCCGCTGTGGCTCAGCACTCTTCCGGGAGGGATATTTCTGTTGCGCCAAGGATTGCCCCGCCGGAAGCAACAGACTAATCACTAACAGTAAAATAAATCTCCACATTCTTTTTCAAACTATTGGTTATCTCAGTATTCACAATCCGCACCGAATCAATCAGGTGGGTTGTCGATTGGATTCCCGTCAGCCGGTAATGCATCACCGTCCCACACTCCATGGACGAGAAGTAAGGAAGATTCAGATGCTCTACCCACAGGGTATCAGCCAGATGGGTACTGTATTTCAGATAGAATATATCCACCGTTGCTGTATAGGACAGCGGGAGGTCCATCCCCTCTGCTCCCAACTTGCGGTTGATGATGACGTTATCACCAGTCGTGGATACGGTCAGTGTATCCAGCAATTTCACGCCCTTGCCCTCTCCGTCCACAAACGCCAGATTGCAATACGAACCGCTGGAGAGCATACAGTCATTACTCTCACACCCTGCCAAACCGACTACCAGACCACAGAGCCAGAGGAGACCTTTCAACCATTCTTTCATAGCTCTTTCTCTATCTGATATTTATTCCGCTCGGGCGAATTGCGTGTCACCAGTTCGGCCACAAATCCGGTCAGGAACAATTGGGTTCCCAGAATCATGCCTACCAGTGAGAGGTAGAAGTAGGGAGAGTCAGTCACCAACGGAGCAGGAATGCCCATCGACAAGGCATACAGTTTGTTGACACCCACGACACAAACCGCGATGAATCCCAAGATGAACATGAGCGAACCCAAGAGTCCGAAGATATGCATGGGCTTTACTCCAAAGCGGGAAAGGAACCAGAGGGAAAGAAGGTCCAGATAGCCGTTCACGAAACGGTCGAGACCGAACTTCGTCACTCCATACTTGCGGGCCTGATGCTGCACCACCTTCTCACCGATGCGTTTGAATCCGGCATTCTTGGCCAGATAAGGGATGTAGCGGTGCATCTCACCATACACCTCGATGTTCTTCACCACCTCGCTGCGATAGGCCTTGAGTCCGCAGTTGAAGTCATGCAGGTTGTGGATGCCCGACACCTTGCGGGCAGTGGCATTGAACAGCTTGGTCGGAATGGTTTTCGACAGCGGGTCATACCGTTTCTGCTTCCATCCGGATACAAGGTCATACCCCTCTTCGGTAATCATGCGGTAGAGTTCGGGGATTTCATCCGGACTGTCCTGCAGGTCAGCATCCATGGTAATCACCACACGTCCCTGAGTCCGTTCGAATCCACAATAGAGTGCAGGCGACTTACCATAGTTGCGACGGAACTTGATACCCTTCACGTGAGGCGACTTGGCTTGCAGTTCCTCAATCACCTCCCATGAGCGGTCGGTACTTCCATCGTTCACAAAAATCACTTCGAAACTGAATCCGTTAGCCTGCATCACACGCTCAATCCAAGCATAGAGTTCGGGCAACGACTCATCTTCATTATACAGAGGCACCACCACCGAAATGTCCACCGGAGCGGCCTTACCCATCGAATTCTCTTTAATGTCCATCTATATTGTTTATTTAAGTTTCGTTATTTACTTTTTTAGTTCAAGGTTCAACATTGTATGTCGCCTACCGTAGGGGCAGATCTTGTGTCTACGCGGATTTTTCGCTTTGCTCAAGGGAACTTCGCGGATAACGCGGATAAATTATAACCTATCGGGTATAATAAGCCTCACCAACTCACTTTCCCTTTCCCAACGACGCAATGAATGCTGTAGGCAATGCCAATATCATTCCGTAGAACAGGTTGTTCAGCAGCAGCTGTATCGTCATCTCTATCGGAGCCATGGCCGCCACCAATTCAGTAGCCTCTTTGTATTGCGTCACCACCTCTTTCATCTCGGGAGCCGTATGTTGCAACTCTTCCAATATGGCCATATAATTCGCCACCATAGCGCCGCCATCCACATAACGGAAGAAGATATAATGGGCCACCGACACCAGCAGCGCGGCAAAGGCATACATCAAGATCGAGAATATCCATGCCGGCACGAATCCGATTCGGCCACCCACACAATAACGGTTGCGGTATTGGCGGACAAAGAAATAGCCCAGGAATGGCACTGCTACCGTCAACCCGAGAAACAGCAATGAGGTAAACGGCATAGTGAAGATAAAAGGAATCAACATGAACTTGAGAATCCAGAAGATTCCCATCGACGTACCATATATCATGGCACCATTCATCAGTCGGCTATTGGGTGTATTTGCTTCCATCTCTATTATTATATATTATAAATAGGTACATAATGCCTGCAAAAGTACGACAATTCAAGCAAATAACCACGCAAATGACACAAGTTTATACGTATTTACCTCCCGGAAACCGAAAAAAAGAGAGAATCAAGCAGAAAAAGAGCAAAAAAAACTGAAGTTTTCTTTGTCAGATAAACAAAAAGCACTACCTTTGCAGCGCAAAAACGGGTAAGTCCTATACGGTCAGCTCCTTTCGAATCCCTCCAGGGCTTGACCGCAGCAAAGGTAGAAGGTCGTAGCGACGCGATATAGTCAGCTTGCCCACCCGCCTCTTTAGCTCAGTTGGCCAGAGCACGTGATTTGTAATCTCGGGGTCGTTGGTTCGAATCCGACAAGAGGCTCAAAAGAAAAGAGGACATTATGACATGTCCTCTTTTCTTTTATTTTTTAGACGCGGATGACGCGGATAGATTATAACCTAACGGGTATAATAATCAGATAAATCCGCGTCATCTGCGGGGAGAAGCACACCCATCAAGGCAAAATGGAAACTACTGCCGACGAAAAAATCTCGCATTCCGTAGCGTCAGTCAATGGGACTGACGACCGCGAAGCGTACCCTAAATATTGGGTTGCCACCCTTGTACAAGTACGGAGCGAGAAGGCAGTCAGCAAGAAATTGGATGGTCTCAAGATTGAGAATTACGTCCCTACCCAGAAAGAGATTCATCAATGGAGCGACCGCAAGAACCCAAGAGTCATTGGGCAGTTCCTCCCTTCTATATCTACCTGAAGAAGGACCTCGACCTGGTGCGCAACAGCGTAGCCAACGGATGTGGCAAAGATGCTCCGAGTAACCTGGCACACTACATGGTAGAGAAGACCGAAATGCATACCTGGCCTATGAGTGGCGGACGATTCGATATCGGAAGCTTGGATACTTATTACGAGGCTTGCGAGAGGTTTAGAAAAGGTGAGTAATCTAATGACTTGATGAGTTAACACTGTTCGGGAACTTGACGAACCGGGTTCGGGATAAGTATTCGTACTGTTCGTGTGCAATGACCAATAAACATTGTTTGGGTTGCTAAAGTGACACGTTGGTCACCTTGATACTAAATTTATAAACATTATATATATTCATATACGTTATCTATTTTATAAATTCATCGTCTTCGCATGCGTGTTATAAAGTTATACAAAAAGGTGTCCAACGTGTCAAGGTGTCACCCCTTAATGCTTCACACTCTGACTCTCTAACTCACTTTAACGATTCTGTAGGGAGGTCATTTGGAACGCAAACCTTTAAAATCCCTTGATAATTTGTTTATTTGGGAGGAAAAAGTCGTAACCATTCATTCAAATCTGATGAAATCTAAATGTAATTGAGTAGAAAAGCTATCAAGATTCAACTTAAAATTACAACTCTATTATATACGGTGATGTGACGATGACATCACCGAAATTCTATTCTCTATCGTTTTAATTTTCTCTGATTGTTACCTCCTTGCGAAAGGCAAAGGAGGCTATAATCTTTTGTATTCTCTTATCCATGGCTGATAAGACTCTTATTCATCTGCGAGATTACCAACAGGAAATTGTCGCCCGCGTGCATCAGGAATGGAACCAACACCGCAGTGTGATGGTACAGATGCCTACGGGGACTGGGAAGACGTATGTGCTGGCGGAGGTAGTGGAATCTTTTAGGAGTGCAGATGATATTAGGAGTGCAGGAGTGTAGGAGTTCGGGAGTTCAGACAATAGTTTTGCTGGCGGGAGGGCAGATGATATTAGGAGGGCAGGAGTGTAGGAGTGACGCTTCGCTTAGGAGTGCATCATAGCCAACACTATCGGCCTTTATCTCCCCAAGAGCGAAGCGATATCTCCATTTATCTCCCTTTATCTCCTCTTAATTAGATATCCTCCTTCGTAGCTGGCCACTCGTAGCTTTAAAAAGGAGTGGAGGAGAGTTTTTAGGAGTGTAGGAGTGCAGGACTGGTAAGCAACCGGGCAACAAAGTCGGGGTCACCGATGGTGGGAGCAGGCTTTGGAGCAACCTACAGGTTAAACAACCGATGGAGCCTCTACAGTGACATGGCTTTCCAAATGACTACCAGTGAATTTACAGGTGGTGTAGGTCCGACAGGCATGAGTGTCAGCACCGGATTCAATGGTTTTGTGGATTTTCATGTGGGGATACAATGGTTGGTAAATTGATAAAAAAGACGGACGGGTTTTGAACCTGTCCGTCTTTTTTTTATCCTGCATAGGGGCTTATCTGTATTTTATCCCCTTAAAATTGGGCAGTTTACGAAAACTTTCTTACTTTTGCACCAAATTCGGGAAGTATATCCCGACAAGAACAAGAAAATACATCCAAATCAGAATATGAACATATTAGAGTTGAGTGAACAAGAGATTGTCAGACGTCAGAGTCTGGCAGAGTTGCGTGCCATGGGAATTGACCCTTATCCCGCAGCTGAGTATGTAACCAATGCCTTTTCCACCGATATCCGCGAAGAGTTCAAGGATGAGGACGAGCCGCGTCAGGTATCTATCGCCGGACGTATCATGAGCCGCCGTGTGATGGGAAAGGCATCGTTCGTTGAATTGCAAGACTCCAAAGGCCGTATCCAGGTGTACATCACCCGCGATGATATCTGTCCCGAGGAGAACAAGGATATGTATAACGTGGTATTCAAACGCCTGTTGGACTTGGGCGACTTCATCGGTATCGAAGGTACGGTGTTCCGTACACAGACAGGTGAAATCAGCGTACATGCCCACAAACTGACCGTATTGGCCAAGAGCTTGAAGCCGCTGCCTATCGTGAAGTACAAGGATGGTGTGGCCTACGACAAGTTTGAAGACCCTGAACTCAGATACCGTCAACGATATGTGGACCTCATCGTGAACGACGGCATCAAGGAGACCTTCTTGAAGCGTTCGACCATCGTGAAGACCATGCGTGCCGTGATGGACGAAGCCGGATATACCGAAGTAGAAACACCTATCCTGCAATCCATTGCCGGAGGAGCCAGCGCACGTCCTTTCATTACTCACCACAATTCATTGGATATCGACCTCTACATGCGTATCGCTACAGAGTTGTATCTGAAACGTCTTATCGTAGGTGGTTTCGAAGGTGTGTATGAAATCGGTAAGAACTTCCGCAACGAGGGTATGGACAAAACCCATAATCCCGAATTTACCTGTATGGAGCTGTACGTCCAGTACAAGGACTACAACTGGATGATGGACTTCACCGAAAAGATGCTTGAGCGTATCTGTATCGCAGTGAACGGTTGTCCCGAAACGGTCATCGACGGAAAGACCATCAGTTTCAAGGCTCCCTACCGCCGCTTGCCTATCCTGGATGCCATCAAGGAAAAGACCGGATACGACCTCAACGGCAAGAGCGAAGAGGAAATCCGCGAAATCTGCAAGGCGCTGAATATGGAGATTGATGACACCATGGGTAAGGGCAAACTGATTGATGAAATCTTCGGAGAGTTCTGCGAAGGTACTTTCATCCAGCCGACTTTCATCACTGACTATCCCGTAGAGATGTCTCCGTTGACCAAGATGCACCGCAGCAAACCCGGATTGACCGAACGTTTCGAGTTGATGGTAAATGGTAAGGAGCTTGCCAATGCCTATAGCGAGTTGAACGACCCCATTGATCAGGAAGAACGTTTCAAGGAACAGATGCGTCTGGCCGACAAGGGAGACGATGAGGCGATGATTATCGACCAAGACTTCTTGCGTGCATTGCAATACGGTATGCCTCCTACATCGGGTATCGGTATCGGTATCGACCGTTTGGCGATCTTGATGACTGGACAACCATCAATCCAAGAGGTGCTGCTGTTCCCAACGATGAAACCAGAGAAATGATTTCAATAATAAGACCTTTAGGTTCAATCAACACATTACTATTTTTATGAAAGTAGCAATACTAGGTTCTGGCAGTTGGGCTACCGCTTTGGCAAAAATCATCCTCAATAATGTGGATGAAATCATTTGGTATATCCGCAAACAGGACACAATAGATGAATTTGTAGAGAATCGCCGCAATCCCAATCACCTAGAATGGGCGTATTTCGACACGAGTAAAATCTATTTCTCAACGGATATCAATGAGGTGCTCGATTTGTCAAATACCGCAGTGATAGCTATTCCCTCTCCATACATCAGGCAATCATTAGATGCCATCAACATTGATATATCAAGCAAGAAAATCATCTCTGCCGTCAAGGGCATGATTCCTGACGAGAATATGCTCGTCACTGATTATATTCATCAACATTTCAATGTCCCAGAAGAGAATATCGGTGTAATTGCAGGTCCATGTCATGCAGAAGAAATAGCACTAGAACGTCTGAGTTATCTCACCATAGGATGTACTAATATAGAACAAGCTAAATTATGGAGCGAGCTGTTAACCACCAAGTTCGTTCACGTGAGTCCAAGCAATGATGTTATTGGCCTTGAATACTCAAGTGTCATGAAAAATATCTATGCTATTGC
>JAZRMW010000033.1:0-23140 GCA_045647865.1 Phocaeicola sp. | reverse complement strand
CCCCCTCTTGGGTATGTTCAGCGATTACTTGATAGCACAAGGTGGAACCTCCGTACTGACCGAAGTTCCCGAGATGTTCGGTGCAGAAACCATTCTGATGAACCGTTGCGAAAACAACGAACTCTTCGAACAGACCGTAAGGCTCATCAACGACTTCAAGAGCTATTTCCTCTCCCACGGCGAACCCGTAGGCGAGAATCCGTCACCCGGTAACAAAGCCGGCGGTATCTCTACCCTCGAAGAGAAAGCCCTCGGTTGTACACAAAAGTGTGGTAAGGATTATGTACGCGGTGTGATGGGTTACGGCGAACGTCTCTCACACAAGGGTCTCAACCTGCTTTCTGCTCCAGGCAACGACCTCGTAGCCTCTACAGCTTTGGCTTCTTGCGGATGCCACATGGTACTCTTCACCACCGGACGCGGTACCCCCTTCGGCACCTTCGTCCCCACCATGAAGATTTCTACCAACTCGGCTCTCGCCAAAAACAAACCCACTTGGATTGACTTCAATACTGGTGTCATCGTAGAGAACGAACCGATGGAAGTTACCTGCCGCCGATTCATCGACTACATTATCCGTGTAGCCAGTGGCGAAGAGGTCAACAACGAGAAGAAGGGCTATCGCGAAATAGCCATCTTCAAGACTGGCGTAACGCTCTGATTTTTTTTAGGACACAGAGACACAAAGACACAGAGGAAGAAAGGAACAAATGAAACTCTGTGTCTCCGTGTCTCTGTATTTTTATAAATAAAAGTATAACCTGAATGGTACTTTATAAATGGTAAATTGTAAACGTAATTGGTTTTCACTCTCCCCTCTACTCGTCTTTTTGGTGCTCTATCTGGTCACCTCCATCATTGTTGACGATTTCTACAAAGTACCTATCACGGTAGCCTTTGCTGTGTCGTCCATCTATGCAGTGTGCATCACCCGCGGACTGGCGTTGACAGAGCGCATCGGGCAATTCTCGCAAGGAGCGGCCAATCCCAGCACCATGCTGATGATTTGGATATTCATCCTCGCCGGAGCCTTTGCCCAGTCGGCCAAAGCCATGGGAGCCGTAGATGCCACCGTCAACCTCACCCTCCAACTGCTACCCGAGAGCATGCTGCTTCCGGGACTATTCCTCGCCGCCTGCTTTATTTCATTATCTATTGGCACTTCGGTGGGTACCGTTGTTGC
Source organism: Phocaeicola sp. (assembly GCA_045647865.1). Lineage (GTDB taxonomy): Bacteria > Bacteroidota > Bacteroidia > Bacteroidales > Bacteroidaceae > Phocaeicola_A. The sequence goes on along the minus strand of JAZRMW010000033.1, from coordinate 21,957 downwards.
CCTCACCCCCATGGCCGTTGGTGTAGCCTCACAAACAGGCAGTAATCTCCCCATGATTGTAGCCATCGTTGTAGGTGGAGCCTTCTTCGGCGACAATCTCTCATTCATTTCCGACACCACCATCGTAGCTACCCAGACACAACATTGCCGCATGAGCGACAAGTTCAAGGCCAACATTCGCATTGTCCTCCCCGCCGCACTCATCGTGTTGGCACTCTATGTATTCTTAGGATTGTCCATCAATGCCCCCACCGGATTACAAGCTGTCGAATGGTATAAGGTCATCCCCTATTTGGTCGTACTCATCACCGCCATTTGCGGCATGAACGTCATGCTCGTACTCACCATCGGACTTGCCCTCACAGGCATCATGGGCATCAGTCTTGGCTGTTATGATTTCTTCGGATGGATGGACGCCATGGGAAAAGGCATCATGGGCATGGGCGAACTCATCATTGTCACCCTCCTGGCTGGCGGTATGCTCGAACTCATCCGCTACAACGGAGGCATCGACTACATCATGCAGAAGCTCACCCACCGTATCCAGGGTAAACGCGGAGCCGAACTGACCATAGCCTTCCTTGTCATGCTCACCAACGTATGTACGGCCAACAACACGATTGCCATCATGACCACCGGTCCTATTGCCCACGATATCGCCACCCGCTTCGGGGTCGATAGCCGCAAGAGTGCCAGCATCCTCGACACCTTCAGTTGTCTGGCACAAGGTCTCATCCCCTACGGAGCACAGATGCTAATGGCCGCCGGCCTTGCCTCCATCTCTCCTGCCAGCATCATCGGTTACCTCTATTATCCGATGGTCATGGGACTCTTTGCCCTGCTCAGCATCCTCTTCCGCTATCCACGGAAGTATTCGTGAGTGTGTCTTCCAGAGGGTGGCAAAACTGTGGTTAAGTAACGTGTAAGAAATAACTGGCCTGCTGCAGCAACTATCGAAGTCGTTTTTATTGACCATCACAAATACCTTCGATGACCAATGAAAACGACTTCATAAAAAAAGAATTATACTCTTTCATAAATTCCGAACACTCACAACTGATCGAAAATCATTACTTCGTAATATAATAATCTGCAATTTTGCTGATGAATGGCTGTCCGTTATCTTCACGAACTAACAAGTCATGGGACGTATTTCCATTCGAGTCAGTATTGGTGGCGATAATGCAATCTTTGGACAACCATGTGACATTATAAGTCAAGTCATCCAACGTGAACCAATTCTCATTGTATGTCGTTTTCTGCACGAAAGTCGGATTCACTGATTTTTTTGAAGTTTCAATCTCTTTTTTGAGGTATCCTATCTTCTTTCTCTTAAGATGTTTGGCCATTGATCTTTGGATTCCCCAAAGGTGGGATTATTCTTCGAACACTTGTTTCAAATCCACCATCATCAGGTTGAGTCGCTTGCCATCGGTGAAGTGCCCGGATTGGAAGAGCAGGTATCGCCCGTCGGGACTGAAGTGCGGATGGGCATGGTCGGGTTTCATGCGACAATCTGTTGCGATGAGGGTACGCTCACCGGTTGCCACATTGATGATATAGACATTACCCGCGAAAGTATCTCCTGCGGCATAGCGTCCGTCGCGTGTGGAATTGCAATGCCAGAATCCACGGCCGTCCAACATCGGTTTGTCATTCTGTTCGAAACCTTCCAGTTCCACATTCCCCAAGCACTCCACATCATCGGTACGCAAGTTGATGCGCATGATTCCACTGGCTTGCTTCCGGAGTCGTTCCTGAAAACCGAGTACATTGAAATAGACATGATCCTTCGTTTGGAAAGTCTCGTGAGTCACCCAATCCAAAGGTGTCTCCTTGTAGATGGGACGGAAGTCCGAACCGTCAGCCCGCACATACCAGATACGTTGATGGGCATCGCCGCCCGTCTCATTACAAAAAAGGATTTCATCGTTTACAAAACGGCTGGCCTGAATGTGTCCAACCTTGAAAAGGGTATTCACCACGATAGAGACTTCACCTGTCCGAAGGTTGATTTTACGCACACCACCCAACGATGGTTTGATTTTGATAGGTTGGTTACGAATGCCTGGGCCATCATCTGCTCCTTCTCTGCCTCTGTTCCCTTGCGCTCTACGACGACATAGGCAAAATCATCCTCACAACTGATACACCATCCGCCCGGACGTCCCAAGATGGAATCATTCATAGGCATAGAGGCCACCCATTGTTCATATTTGTCATGCGCCTTCACTTTACCAGCCAAAGCATCCTCCCACAACTGGTCGATGTTCATCCGATAGAGGTTCCATGTCTGTTCACCGGTCGGTTTCTTACGTTTACCCAACACATCCTCGCGACGGTTGATGAAAATGTCATTCGTACGGTTGGCCATGAACACGCTTCCATGGTCGCCTTCCGTAATCTGCAACATGCGTCCCGTAGCCACCTCCATCAGGAAGAACTGCCCTTGACGCTTCTCTCCTCCGGCACGTACACTGGAACGGAAGAGCAGAAAGCGTTGGTCGGCCGACCACATCGGGTCAGTCTGATAGATATAGGAATCATTCGATGTCGTATCGGTCAACACCTTGATATCAATACCCGACAACGCATCCTTGTAAGTTGTCCACTCCGACGGATAGATGGTACCCAAAGAATGGGGCTTGTCCGAGTTCTTTTGGGCAAAAGATGCACCAAAAAACAAAATTGCAAAGATTGATAAAAAAATCCGCATGTTATTACATTTTAAGTTTGAATGCAAAGATACGTATTTTAAATAAATATCTTTACAATTTTACCCCAAAATTTTCAAACCGCTTTGGATTATTTACATCCCTTCGTCCCTGTGCCTGCATGAAACTGACCGGAAATCTCTTTTTCCAGTTCGGGAGAGAGTAGGAAAGCATGTTTCAGGTCTTCCGCAGCACCTTGTACATCGCCAGTTTGATGACGGGCACGCCCGCGTTCATAGAAAGCAATAGCATAGTCGGGCATCAAGGCAATAACCTTGTCATACAACAGAATGGCATCGTCAGCCTTATCTTGTGCCACACACATGGAGGCGGCAAACATAAGGTTTTGTACTAAGTTCGAATGTTGATTATGGGTTGTCATTGTTATGTTGTTTAATGTTTAAAGTTCAATAAAAAGGGAGATAAAGGGAGATAGAGGGAGATATCGCTTTGCTCTTGGGGAGATAAAGGCCGATAGTTTTTTAGGAGTTCAGGAGTTGCAGAAGTTCAGGAGTTCAGACAATAGTTTTTCTGAGGAGATAAAGGGAGATAGAGGGAGATATCGCTTCGCTCCTTGGGGAGATAAAGGCCGATAGTTTCGACTATGATGCCCGCGTAGGGGCGGGGTTCGCCTGCCCCAAAACGCAGAATATATACATTCATTAGGGCAGGCACACCCTGCCCCTACAGTGGGCGGTAACGAAGAAGCCATGCAAGCAGCACATTCGTGTGAACTCCTGAACTGCTAAACTCCTAAAAACAAAGCAGCACATTCGTCTGAACTCCTAAGCGAAGCGTCACTCCTGAACTCCTTAAAGAAAATCTCCTGCACTCCTAAAAAAACACCCGTAGCTCACCCTCCTTTCAATTTTATCAGCTCACCATACATTTCTATTTTTTCTTCTGTTTGCAGATAGCGGAGCACCTCTGCCATTTTGTCTCTCGGGCAAAGGGATTCAGCTTTAGCGAGGAAAGACACTAAAGACACTTCCCCACCCTCTTCCAGCAGTTTTTCCAACAAGAGTCGCACTTCGTTAAAGACTCCTCGGTTGAGTCCCGTAGGATGCTTACTCAAACACACATCACACTGACCACAATCATGTTCGTTCTTCTCGCCGAAATAATAAAGAAGCATACGACTGCGACACTTGTCCCCTGCAGTGGCATACTCCGTCATCGCCTTGATACGACTCTCGTATGCTTGCCTGCGTTCTTCGTAGATGGAAGAAGGAATGACCAAACGCTCCTTCTCTTCGCGCTGACGCACATAGCGTATCAAAGGAGTCTTCTTATGGGGGATGTAACGGATGATACGGTTAAAATTAAGCGACTTCAATATCTCATACGTGCGGTGATAATCCAGTCCGGCATGGTGAGCCAACAGATGCTCGTCAATATAGACATAATCGGTAAACAGTCCGGTATAAGTACGCAAGAGTACACGAAGGACATTTTCGGTATCCCTATCATCATGGATACCATAGAGTTCATCACGGCGCACGGCAAACATCAGGCGCGAAGCATTCTCCTGTTCCTCCACATATTCGATGTATCCGGCTTGGGTAAGGATACGCAAGGCACTGTCCGTAGGAACTGGAAAATGTTTGAAGTTACGGCAGAATTTCTCAAGGTCAAACTCATAAGTAACCCCTTCTCCACTGCCCATAGCCAACTGGTAGTAGTAACTCAGGTGTTCATATACATCGCGGATAAAATCCTTGTCGGGATAGGTATTGGGTATGCGTTGCTTCAGTGTCTGTGCATCACGCGAGCTGACAAGCAATACGGCATACGCAAAATTCCCATCACGTCCTGCACGTCCTGCCTCTTGAAAATAGGCTTCGGGAGAATCAGGCAAGTCAACATGTACCACCAACCGTACATCAGGTTTGTCAATACCCATGCCGAAAGCATTGGTAGCCACCATGACACGCGATTCACCCTTTTTCCACCTGTTCTGTCGGACATCTTTATCCACATTGGGAAGTCCGGCATGATAGAACTCTGCCGTAATACCCTGTTGACGGAGATACTCTGCCACTTCGCGCGTACGGTTCCTGCTGCGGGTATAGACAATCGCACTTCCGGGAATACGTTGCAGGATATGGAGCAATTCGTTGACCTTACTGTCCGTTTGACGCACCACGTAAGCCAAGTTTTCCCGCTCAAAACTCATGCGGAATACATTCTCCTGCTTGAATCCCAACCGTACCTGTATATCCTTCACCACTTCAGGTGTAGCCGTAGCCGTCAAAGCCAACACGGGAACTCCGGGCAACATCTTTCGGATGTCCGCAATCTTCAGATAAGCGGGACGGAAGTCATACCCCCATTGGGAGATACAATGGCTTTCATCCACCGTAATCATCGTTACGGGCATACGCTTCAGCTTGGTCTGAAAGAGGTCGGAGGAGAGACGTTCGGGAGAGACATAGAGGAACTTATAGTCGCCAAAAATGCAGTTTTCCAGTGCAATGATGACTTCGTCGCGTGTCAGTCCTGTATAGATGGCCGCAGCCTTGATACCCCTCGCACGCAGGTTGCTCACCTGATCCTTCATCAAAGCGATCAAAGGGGTGATCACCAGACAGAGTCCCTCTTGTGCCATGGCAGGCACTTGAAATGTGATGCTCTTTCCTCCACCCGTAGGCATCAGCCCGAGTGTATCACGTCCGCTACCGATGCTTTCAATAATCTCTTCCTGAATGCCCCGGAAAGCGGTGTACCCCCAGTATTGCTGCAATATGTCGTGATAACGGCTCAAATTACAATCTAGCGCCTTAACTATGCACAATTAGTACTCTTTAGTTTCCTTCAAAAGGTTTGATGTCTTCAATCAGCAGCTGCACTTCGCCACGCTTGTGGGTGTTTTCCTCAATGGTGTAGCAGATGTCAAAAGCGCTTTTGGTCTTGATGTACCGTGCCTGAGAACTTTGTCCGAAGGCAATACCGTTCATCACATTGCTGCTCTTGTTATCCACCAACTCCAGTTTGATGTGTTCCTGGTCGCGTCCCACCACCTTACTGGTTCCATAGTCATACACCTGATGGGTACAGAAGACCGGTTTATGGTTATCGGGACCGAAAGGATTGAACCGTTTCAAATCATTGAAGAACTTGGTTGAAATCTCCTTGAAGTCCAATTCAGCATCAATATTGATCGTTGCCTTGGTCTGCTCCGGAAGGATATGTTCAGTCACATATTCCTCAAAACGACGGGTAAATTCCTCCACATGTTCAATCTTCATGGAGAGACCGGCAGCATAGGTATGTCCTCCGAAGTTTTCCAGCAAATCACGACAATATTCGATGGCCTTATATACATCAAATCCCGACACCGAGCGTGCCGAACCGGTAGCCATATCATCCGTGCGTGTAAGCACCACAGCCGGACGATAATAGATTTCTGTCAGTCGGCTGGCCACGATACCTATCACTCCTTTATGCCACTGTTCATTGAAGATTACGATACTGCGACGATCATCCAGTCCGGCCAGACTTTCCACAATCTTGTTGGCCTCTTCCGTCATGGCCTTATCCAAGTCTTTGCGCTGTTCGTTGTACTGGTTGATTTGATTACTTTTCTCTATCGCCGCTTTAAAATCACGTTCGGTCAACAGATCGACAGCCTCTTTACCATTCTGTATGCGACCGCTTGCATTGATACGGGGACCGATCTTGAAGATGATATCTCCCATCGTAATCTCTTTGTCACTGAGTCCACACACATCGATAATGGCTTTCAGCCCCACACTGGGGTTGGAATTGATTTGTCGCAAACCATAATACGTGAGTATCCGGTTCTCTCCCATGATGGGAACGATATCACTGGCCACACTGACCGCTACCAAATCGAGCAAGGGAGTCAGTTGGCTGAACTCAATGCCATTGTCCTTGGCAAAAGCCTGCATGAACTTGAATCCGACTCCACATCCCGACAAATGGGGATAAGGATATGTCGCATCCGGCCGCTTGGCATTCAGAATCGCTACAGCAGCAGGAAGTTCGTCATCAGGCACATGATGGTCACAGATGATAAAATCAACACCTTTTTCTTTGGCATAAGCCACCTCTTCTATGGCTTTGATTCCACAATCAAGCACAATCACCAGCTTTACACCGGTCTCCACGGCATAATCCACCCCCTTGTATGTCACACCGTATCCTTCGTTGTAACGGTCGGGGATGTAATAGTCCATATTGGAATAGAACTGCCGCAGGAACTTATATACCAATGCAACGGCCGTAGTGCCATCCACATCATAATCGCCCCACACCAGGATACGTTCCTTACGTCCCATGGCTTCGTTCAGGCGGGCCACTGCCTTGTCCATGTCCTTCATCAGGAAAGGGTCGTGCAGTTCGCTCAAGTGCGGTCGGAAGAACCGTTTGGCATCTTCTGCCGTATGGATGCCACGTTCCTTGAGCAAATGGCATAGCACCGGACTTATGCCCAATTGCTTGGACAACTCCTTAGCCGCCTCGATGTCTCCATTGGTGGGTGATTGATAAATCCATTTGTTATTCATTTATATATGTTTTTATTTCTTTTTCTTATCTCAGAGTCAAGCTCTTACGCCCGACGTAAAAGGGTACAGCATAAGCTGTTATATAGTGATAGCGTTCCATTGGAACACATTTGAATGGGTAAAGATACAAAAAAAAGGAATAAGGTGTATCGTTTCTGTATTATATTTAAACTTTTTAACCCAAATCGATTATTTGATTTTTCGTTCCGCACTACGTAGGAGAGTGTGTCAGAATGCTGCCCTTTCATAATTTTAGGCACGGATTGCGCGGATTACACGGATTAATCATACCCTCTAGGGGATAAAACTTATAGGTGGTTACTATAAAAAAGGCACGGATTACACGGATTGCACAACTATATATCCGTGCAATCCATGTAATCCGCGCCTAAAACTATATCAACCGGGGATTACTTCAAACCCAATTTCTTCTTGATATCCTTGGGGAGAGCATCCTTGTGTACAACGATGTTCATGGTCTTATAGCGAACGAATGCCTTAGAAGCATACCAGATACCTTTGTACTTACCGGCATCACCCCATGAGTTCTTCACCAGGTAATATTCAGTACCCTGCTGGTCCTTAGCCTTTCCGTAGATGAGCATACCGTGGTCATCGGTTGTTTCCCAGTTGTCATATCCGAGCTGACGCTCTTCTTGAGTACACCATTTCTGGGGCATGGGTCGGCTGACAGCTTCTGCTTTCTTCTCGGCAGCACTCATCTTCAACCAACGTGCCATATCCGAACCGGTCAACTCCTGACCTTTTTCAATATCAGGCATCACAGCCAGACCGTTGCGGGTAAATCCGTCCTCACTCACATCACTACCCCATGCAATGGTATAACCTTTGTCGATAGCGTTGTCAAACACCTGCATCAACTCATCGATAGGCAAGTTGTAAGACTCAGCCCAACGCCAGTTGTCCTGAATTTCCAACACGAACTTGCTATAGAAAGGATGGTGAGTGTATGAAGTCAGCGACACATAGTCGTCTGCATTCAAACCCAATGTTTCATAGAAGCTCTTCGGAGTATATTCCTTTCCGTTATACGTAAACTTCTCGGGGCGAGCACCCAAATAGGCATCATAGATACCTACCAGTCCCTTGCGCCACAATGGTGTACCGTCGGGAGACATTTGCAGTTTTTTATGATTTCCTGTAGCAATAGCAGCCACGTAAGCATCGGTCACCGCAGAAAGTTCAGTATGGTTGGAAAGGGTATCTCCATACATCACACCGGGACGCATCTCTGCTTCGGGAACCAGACCAAAAGTCTTCATTCCATAGAGAACGTCGTAGAACGAACCACCCTGTGAGAAGGAAGCGTCACCGTGTGTACGGATGGCCTTGTCTGCACGGTCCATATAGGTGTTATAGACAATGTACATTTCCGAAAAATCATACTCGCCCTTGCCCATACGGAGCAACTCGGCTTCAATGAAGCTCAGTGTTGAGTAACACCAGCAAGTACCTGCACGGTTCTGATTCTTGATACTTGTAATGGGAATTTCTTTTTCGTGAGTGAACACAAATCCCGTCGTGTCGGCCTTAGCAGTCTCTTGTGCCATAGCCCCCACACCTACCAGGGCGAGAGCGGCCAATGTCAAATGTTTCTTCATCTCTTATTCTATAATCATTTAAATTTCTAATTCACCAATTCACTTTCTCATCATTTCCTCCACCTCATCCACATAAATGGGGATACGTTTCTGTCCGAGGAAACGTGACCCGGTAGCCGTAATCAGCACATCGTCCTCCAAGCGCACACCACCGAAGCCTTTGTACTTCTCGATGACATCGTAGCAGAGGAAATCCGTATGCAAACCTTCGGCACGCCATTGGTCAATCAGGGCAGGAATAAAGTAGATTCCCGGTTCGTCTGTGATGACAAATCCCTCTTGCAGGCGGCGTCCCATACGCAAGGAAGCCAATCCGAACTGGGTCGAAGGACGGATTTCATCATCGTAACCGACATAAATCTGTCCGAGATCTTCCATATCGTGCACATCCAGTCCCATCATGTGTCCCAATCCATGAGGCATGAACAAGGCATGTGCTCCGGCTGCAACCGCTTCGTCCACATCGCCCTTCATCAATCCGAGCTCCTTGAGTCCACGTGCCAACACACGGCAAACTTCCAGATGCACCTCTTTCCAGGTATTACCGGGACGGGCATGGTCGATGGCGCAATCATGAGCAGCCACCACAATATTATAGATTTCCTTCTGACGTTGGCTGAAGCGTCCGCCTACAGGCATCGTACGGGTAAAGTCGGAACAGTAGTTCATACAGGTTTCCGCACCGGCATCGGTCAGCATCAGCCGGCCTTCCTCCAACAGGTTTCCATGATAATGGTTGTGCAGTGTCTCGCCGTTCATGGAAAGGATTGTGGGGAACGACACCCCCGCTCCGTGAGCCAAAGCGATACCCTCAATGGTACCTGCAATCAGCTGTTCTTTCACTCCGGGCTTACACATACGCATGGCGGTGGTGTGCATCTCGTAACCGATGTCGCACGCACGTTCAATCTCGGCAATCTCCAACGCGCTCTTCACCGAACGGAGATTCACAATGGCCTTGATCAGCTCTACCGACACATGGGTCGCCAGTTCTGCCACCCGCATACCGGTCAGCTCTTCCAGCCACAATTTGTTGGCATGGCGATAAGCCGGCAAGAAATGTACCTTACGTCCCTGACGGATGGCATTCTCCACTACCGTCTTCAGCTGTGCCAACGGAGCACTCTTCTCCACACCCACCTCGGCAGCTTGTGCAGCCACACTGGGTTGAGGTCCCATCCAGATGATATCATCCATGGTGAAGTCATTGCCAAAGAGAGTCTCTTCCCCTGCCTCGATATCGATGACACCGGCAAACCCCGGATGGTTGATTCCGAAGAAATAGAGGAACGAACTGTCCTGACGGAAATGATAGGTATTGTCGGGATAGTTGGTCGAAGCCTCCTGATTACCCAACAACAAGATAAGTCCACCGTCTAATTGACGGCGCAACGCTTCACGGCGTTCTTTATAAACATTTGCAGTAAACACCTGTTTTCAGATTTAATGTTATTCTATTTTTTACGCAAAATTGCATTTTCATGCAAAAATACGTAATAAAATTGAAATATACAGCGTTTTTGCATCTATTAAGGTAAAAAGAGGTAATTTTGCGGTATGATACTGGGAAATATAGGATTGGTACTGGAAGGTGGCGGTATGCGTGGCACCTTCACGAGCGGAGTGCTCGACTACATGATGGACCACAATATCGAGGTGCCTTACGGCATCGGTGTAAGTGCAGGTGCCTGCAACGGTGTATCTTTCGTGTCCCATCAGCGTGGACGGGCCAAGTTCAGCAACATCGATTTGCTGGACAAGTACAAGTATATCGGCATCAACCATCTCCTGCGTACCGGGAGCATCATTGACATGGACATGTTGTACAACCGTTTTACGGAAGAGATTCTCCCTTTCGACTACGACACCTATTTTGCCCGCCCCATGCGGTTCGAAATGGTGACAACCGACTGCCTCACCGGACAGGCATGCTACATGGAAGAACAGCATGACCGCCGCCGGCTGATTGATATTGTGAAGGCATCAGCCAGCCTGCCATACGTCTGCCCAATCTGTTATGTCGATAATCGCCCCATGCTCGATGGCGGCATCGTAGATAGCATCCCCATCGAACGGGCGATGAGTCAGGGATATGAAAAGAACATTGTGGTGCTTACCCGCAACAAGGGATACCGCAAAAAAGAGAAAACCATCCAGCACCCTTCGTTCATTTATCGCCGATATCCCCAGTTACGCCAGGCATTGATTATGCGCAACATCCGTTACAACAACCAACTGGCCTTAATCGAACAGATGGAAACCGAAGGACGCATCCTCGTCATCCGTCCTGAAAAGCCCATCGTGGTTGACCGCATGGAGAAGAATGTCAAGAAACTCACCGACCTATATAACGAGGGATATGCCTGTGCGGAGAAAGTTTTGGGGAGACTAATTGATTAGCTGAAAGATTGATTGACTGTAGGAGACTGTGTCACAATGCCTTCATCCCATTTTTTTAGACGCGGATGACGCGGATTTATTTTTTTCTTTTCAGCTGAATGATTAACCGTAGGGGCGGGGTTTGCCCGCCCAAGAATAGCATACACACTATTATTAAGGCGAGCAGACCCCGCCCCTACATCGGACGTGTCATTGCTTATACCAACAAAGTTCTTGGACTGCCCTGTCTATACTAGTAACTTTTCGGACAGTCCCCAAACTCTCACTACCTCACAACTATCTTCTGATTGCTTGCATGTCCATGCTCATCCTGCATGTGGACAAGGTAAATACCGGCAGACAAGTTGTTCATCGGCACTACGGCACGTCCCTCTGTCATCACGACATCCAACTGGGCCGAACGCTGTCCGGAAGTTGTATAGAGTGCCACCGACACCCGACCGTCACCGTTGCCTACGACAATCAGACTACCCTCTGCATAGCATGCATAGAGCGCTGCCCCTTCAGGCAATTCCACTTCTTCGAGAGAATGAGGAATTTCACTTTCTGCCAGATATTCGGAATAGGAAGTGATGAAGTTGGCTGCCGCAATGGTCGGCGTATTCATCAAGTACACCTGCATACCACCGTCAGGATAGAGTCCCACACTGGTGCTACCGGCATGTTGCGGATAGCGCAGGATATCGCACCACGCATTGTCAGCCGCTGTCAGCATCACGCATCCTCCTTCATTGTCCAGTTTGAACTGGGTATGCAACTGCTGTACCGGTTCCAGTTTGTCAGCCCACACTACCAGATAGCCATGCGGTTGGATGACCGTCTGGATACCCGCGTCAGCCGGAATCTGATATTTGTTCGGTTTGGATTCCTTATCTGTCAGATACATACCGGCCACATCCACCGGTTTGTTGGTCGTATTGTACAACTCAATCCAGTCGTTCTTCTTAAAGTAGGTCGGAGCCACGTAGATGCTGTTCTCGGCACTCACCTCATTGATGCGTACCGGCACATTGTGCGCTGTCAGCATCTCCTCCTCGGGAATGGGTTCATAACAAGCTGTCAGCGTAACCCTGTCACCCGAAGGCAATTGGATTTCCTCATCGGTACTTATCAGGTTATTGGCATCCGAAGCCAAAGGAGATTTTACGGTCAGAGCTGCATCAAAATAGATATCCGTTGACGTACCGTTGTTGTTGTGGACCTCCACAGCAATCACATTCTTACCCTTCTTGAACAATCCGGCCGGCAAAGTCAGCGCCCCGACATCCGGATTACCGCTGGCATAAGAGGATGCATAATCATGGTATCCGACAGCTCCATCATGCATCAGGTAACGGGCCGCCTCCTGTCCGTTGATATAGACCACCATACCGTCATCTACCGTATAGGACAAGGTATATACATCTGCCTCCGTCGGAGTATTGTTCAATGTAAATTCCTTGGTGAAATAGTACGTCGGACGTTTGTTGCCGTCATTTCCGTAGTCCAGGATAGTCTTGTATCCGCGTCCGTTGTTATAGTCGCTGGTATAATATCCCAGTGGAGCATCACCGGTTTTCCATCCGTTTGCAACAGCCGATTTCCAATTCTGTCCATCCTGAGAACCTTGGTCGTAATAGTTCCATGTACTGCCATACTCAAACACCGCCTTTTCAGAAGCCTGTCCATTGGTCCATCCCACAAACCGGTGTCCGGCAGGAGCAACCGCTTTCAGTGTGATGGGAGCAAAGAGTGATCCATTGAATTTACCCGTGGGCACTTCCATTCCGTTGACCATCAGACGTGCTTGGGGCAACGTGGAGGCCAATGCCACCTTCTGTTCCTTCACACCGGAAAGATTGAACGCATAGAACTCCTTCAACGCATAGATCATCTGCTGCTGACGGTTTCTGAGGTTCCTCTTCAAGTCGTTGGCCGTTCCCCAGGGTGAATTGTATTCATAGGACAAGGCGCGTTCCGTATTGCGTGCCATGGAATCAATGATGGCATCGCAACGTTCAGGCACGAACACACTACCTGCCACCAGACAGAAGGTATCGATGAACTTCTTACGGAACTGTCCGTTCTTCAACATGTTCTGGAAGATGGTCACCAACTTGATTTCCGCAGTCAGGCGGCTGTTGGTATCATATATCAGGTCGAAAGTATAGTTTTTCTTACTGAAAAAGAGGTTGAAGGGGTCTGACGAATTGAAGGCATGGTCCACATCGAAGAGTACGAAGCGGAACTTTCCTCCCTCCATACGCGGTTTGAAAGCCTTGAGATTGTTCTGGGGCCAGTCGCTGCTGCCCAAATAGAACTCTACAGCCATATAGTTGATATACTCATCGATATCTACCATTCCACAAATCTCCTCATAAACGGAGTTGTTTGCGGCATTGGCCGACAGTTCATACCAGCGTGTGAAACTCCAGTCGGTACCACATTTCTGCACATAGCCCGAGTCGGGTGACATCTCAAACTGGTCAATTTCATCATCGTCCAATGCATAGTTGGCCTCCACGAAATGTTTGTTGTTCGGTTCGCGGATATTCAACATTCCCATGTACTGACCATTGATGAAGTGGATGACCGGTTGGCACTCCTGTCCATCTACATCCAGTCCCGAGGTATGTACAATCGTCTGCAAAGCTGCATCCTTGATACGGCTACCGATGTCATTACCTCCGTTACGTATCTGCAACGTCTTGTGTTTCATATACGCCTTGTTGGGGAAGATGGGATACGGGATATAATTCTCTCCTTCGTAGATTTTGTTTGCTTTGATTTTGAAAGAATGGGGGTCAAATGCACGGCTCCATCCGCCACACATCTCCATGTTGGCCTCCATGTTGACCACCATTTCTCCCTCCGCATTGATATATTCGAAGTTTACGGGACGCTCCCAATCCATATTCCAGTTACAGGGCGAGGACTGCCCGTTACCGGTACGTCCGTTGACACCTCTCACCATGATGCCGATATAGTCATCATAGAGGTTGGCCGGATCAGTCACCACCGAAACGACCGGCAGTCCGAAACTCTCTTCCATATATAAATAGGAACGCGTGATGACGCGGCTGGGCAAATATCCATCCTGGAACAGGCGGAAACGGAACGTCGTCGTATAATCCACGGTAAAATGTCCGTTTCTGCTGACAAATCCATTGTTCTCCGTCGGAGTCGTTCCATCAGTGGTATATCTCAGTGTAGCACCGGCAGGAATTGCCACCTGCACATCAAAGGCCGAAGTGAACAGGCAAGCATCCTTGTCCACCACAGGATCCTCCAGGCGTACAGTTGCAAAGGGACTGCCGTTGTTGCTCTTTCCCGGAGTCGGTGTCATGGTTATCCCCCACTCCATACCTCCATCCGTTGCACGGGCATACGATGTACGTGTCACCCCTTCGGGATAGGTCTGGCTGCTTATCAGTTTACCGTTAGGGTCGCTGATGTAGATGGTTCCGCCCTCATAGTCCAGTTTGTTATCAATCTGTCCCGGAGCAAACCGTCCGCTGAAGTGGTCGAACCACAACACGGCATAACTTTTTGGCAGAATCACCCCCGCCTTGCTGGTCAACCGATGTTTCTTCAAGTTGTCGGGGTCGTCACTGATGTATGCCCCCTTCAGGCTCACCGTATTCGCTGTCGGGTTATAGAGTTCCACCCACGAGCCATAGTTGAACGACGGGTCCACGAACATATCCAGGTTGGCATTCTGTATTTCGTTGATGATGACCGTCTCTGCCGTAGGCACAGCATCCTTCACGATGACTGCACACGTAGCCGACAGGTTCGTACCGTCCGTTGAAGTAGCCTTGATGATAGCCACACCGCTGTTCTTGGCCTCGATATTTCCCTCGTTGTCCACAGATGCCACATCCGGACTGAGCGATTTCCATTCCAACTTCTTGAATGTTGCATTCTCCGGTTCCACCGTCACGCTCAATTGGGTTTTCTCTCCCGTCACCATCGACAACGTAGATGCAGGGAACTTGACACTGGTTACTTTGGTCACCGTACCGAACAACTCCAGCTTGAAGTTGTCCATCATACACCAGTTGCCGTTAAAATTTCGCACACCACTGATACCCAATACCAACTGACCGTCTTCTCCGACCTCGACCTCTACTTGATTTGGATACATGCCTGAAGCAAAAGCAGCCGATCCGCTATACATGTTATCGGGAAAGAAATTCACATTGTCAGGTGTCCAGCAACCACCGATGTCTGTTGGCATCGGTTCCGAATAGATACTTTTCAACGGGACAGACTGGTCATTCGCATACAACGAAGCCGTAATGAACTCCTCTCCAGCCTTATAAGACTCATAAACGACGTTATTGTCACCCGGCCGGTAATACGCCTGCACAGAAACCCTGTACTTTCCAGCCGGAACATGTAGTCTCTGTTGGATGTCAAAATCGCCATTCCAAAACTCAAACCCCTCATAGTTGGCTGTTTGACTTCCTGCATTACTGTTCCATGTCCAACCGGTAGTTTGATTTCCGTCAAACCGAGGATTCACCACATAGGAATCCGTCATATCAATCCACTCTTGAGCTGACAATGCTACCGTACACAGCAACATCATCCCTGTAAACAATGCTTTCAGTTTCATTCTCTTATTGTGTTAGTCGTTGCAAAAGTACATGAAAAGATTGAGATATACAAAAAAAGCGCCGCAAAGTAACATTTTCGTTACCTTGCGGCGCTTTTTTGTGAGTTTAATATAAAAACAATATTACGTAAACATCTGCTACCTCAAAGGAATCCGCCATAGAACTAAATTTATCAACGACCAAACTCAAAATAGAAAATAAATAGGAATACGACCCATAGCGTCCACATATTATTTCTTAAGCAAGGTACGAAATCAGACCTCACCAATGGTGAAATTCTGGGGAATCTTACCTTTGAAATCCTTCAGATAGAGCTTGATTTCGCGGAGGTCTTTCTCCAAATCTCCGGAGGGCATGAGTTCCTTTTCACAAGTGATGAGCTTCTTCTCATAGTCGATGCCGATTACAACAATGGGGACACCGGCTTTCAGGGCTATGTGATAGAAGCCTTTCTTCCAGTTGGGATTGGCCTTGCGGGTACCTTCGGGGGTAATGGCCAGGTGGAAAACTTCGCTACGGTTGCAGGCATCGACCATCTGATCGACCAACGAATTGCGGCGACCGCGATTGACGGGCACTCCTCCCATGGAACGGAATATGGGTCCCAAGGGCCAGAAGAACCACTCCTTCTTCATCATGAACTGAGTCTTGCGACCAATGGCTGCATAGAACAGTTTGCCGATGAAGAGGTCCCAGTTGCTGGTGTGGGGACCACAACAGATGACATACTTGGGATGGTCGGGTACGGTGACCTTGGTTTTCCAACCTAATACCTTATAATATATAAAGGCGCTGATTTTTTGTTTCAAACCCATATCAATGCAAATTACCGATTTCGTCAATCATGGCATCCACTTGTGCCTGGAAGTCGGCACGGAAGGCTTTGTAGAACCCTTTGACATTGCCCGGCTGGGTATGGCTGATGCGGCTGATGAACTCATCCTGCATATAGAGGATACGGGCCATCAGCTCGTCCACCTTCTGACTGTCGATTCCCGGCACTACCTTGGAAAGTACTACACACTCGGCGAAAAGTTCGCCCACGATATAATTCACCTGTTTTTTCAATGTTCTTCTCTTCATAAGTTATGCGTTTAAAGTGATAAGTGCGAAGCTGATGAGAGCTTTGCCTGAACTAATTATGGTTTATGATTTGAGAGCAAAGATAGAAAATAATTTTGAATTATGAATCATAAGCGATGAATTATCGCGAAAAAAAATAGCATTTTTCTATTGCATTTCGAAAATAAGTTGTAATTTTGCATCGGATAAACTAAAGGTGGGAGCTATAAATTCCCGCAGATTATGAACAATGGTGAATCCTATAACAAAAGATATATGAAAGCTTTGTACGCATACTTTTACTTCTTTTTTTACTTTTACTTTAGCAATAGAGTGAAGCGGGAGGTTGTATGTGTACCTTACATGAAATAAACCATTTGAATCGTAGATAAGACATCCCGCTTTTCCGAATAGGATTTGCGGGATTTTTTTATGAGCTACGAGGGTTTGTTTCAGGAGTGCAGGAGTGACGCTACGCTTAGAAGTGCAGACGATAGTTTTATCAGTGAGGAGCGAAGAATCATGAGTGTGAAGGATGAATGACAATAAGAATTAAGAAACAAAATAAGAAAGATGAAAAGAATTGCGATACAAGGAATGATCGGATCGTTTCACGACATTGCGGCACACGAATATTTCGAAGGTGAAGAGATTGAACTGATCTGTTGCAACACGTTCGAGGAGGTGTTTGAGGAGATACGCAAGGACAGCAACGTGATAGGTCTGACGGCTATCGAAAATACCATTGCCGGAAGTCTGTTGCACAACTACGAACTGCTGCGTGACAGCGGAACGACCATCGTGGGGGAACACAAGTTGCGCATCAGCCATAGCCTGCTCTGTCTGCCGGGAGAGAGTTGGGAGGACTTGGTGGAGGTGAACTCACACCCCGTGGCACTGGCACAATGCCGGGATTTCCTGCAGAGACACCCGAATCTGAAAATTGTGGAGACGGATGACACGGCAGGAAGTGCCAAAAACATCAGCGAAAAGCAACTGAAGGGACATGCTGCCATCTGCTCGAAATTTGCCGCCCCACTCTACAACATGGAGATACTGGAAGAGGGTATCGAAACGAACAAGCATAACTTCACCCGATTCCTGGTAGTAACTGACCCTTGGAAGGCGGACGAATTGCGCGAACAACGGAAGACAAACAAGGCGAGCATGGTATTCTCGCTTCCGCATAGCGAAGGAAGCCTCTCGCAGGTATTGAGCATCTTCTCGTTCTATCGCATCAACCTTACCAAAATACAATCGCTCCCAATCATCGGACGTGAATGGGAATATATGTTCTACATCGACGTCACTTATGATGACTACATGCGATACAGGCAATCCATTGACGCCATCACTCCTCTAATCAAAGAACTAAAGGTGTTGGGAGAATATACGGTGAAGAATTGAGAATAAACGGAGCAAGAGATATAAACTGAATACATATCATAAACTAAGAATTCAACATATGAACATACAACCAGCGGAACGGCTACAGAACGTGAGTGAATACTACTTCAGCCGCAAATTGAAAGAGGTGGCACAAATGAATGCCGAGGGAAAGGATGTCATCAGCCTGGGTATCGGAAGTCCGGATATGCCCCCCTCGGAAGAGACCATCAACGTGCTGTGTGAACAGGCCAAACGGGCTGATGTACACGGATACCAACCGACAGTGGGAATACCCGAACTACGCAAGGCCATGGCGGACTGGTATATGCGCTGGTATGGAGTGGAACTGAACCCTGCTACGGAGATACAGCCACTGATAGGTTCGAAAGAGGGTATCCTGCATGTGACACTGGCATTCGTCAATCCGGGAGACCAGGTGCTGGTTCCCAATCCGGGATATCCCACCTACACATCGCTGAACAAAATATTGGGAAGTGAAATCGTGAACTACAACCTGCGGGAAGACAACGGATGGCAACCAGACTTCGAGGAACTGGAGAAGATGGACCTGAGCCGCGTGAAACTGATGTGGACCAACTACCCCAACATGCCAACTGGAGCCAATGCCACGATGGAACTGTATGAAAAGTTGGTGGATTTTGCCCGAAGACACAACATCGTCATCGTGAACGACAATCCCTACAGCCTCATCCTGAACAAGCAGCCGCTGAGTATCCTGAATGTGCCGGGCGCCAAGGAGTGCTGCATCGAATTCAACAGCATGAGCAAGAGTCACAACATGCCCGGATGGCGTGTGGGAATGCTGGCTACCAATGCACAGTTCGTACAATGGATATTGAAAATTAAGAGCAACATCGATTCGGGAACTTTCCGACCCATGCAGCTGGCTGCCGCACAGGCATACAGCAACAGTACGGAATGGCACGAAGAGGCCAACATTAACGTATATAGCCGTCGTCGCCAACTGGCTGAGGAGATTATGCGTACGCTGGAATGTAGCTTCGACACCAATCAGGTGGGCATGTTCCTGTGGGGACGCATCCCCGACCACTACAACGATGTGGAGGAATTGACGGAACGGGTACTGCACGAAGCACGCGTATTCATCACACCGGGATTCATCTTCGGAAGCAACGGCAAACGATATATCCGCATCTCTCTCTGCGCCAAGGAAGAGAAACTGACGGAGGCGCTGAGGAGAATTAAGAAAATCAAAAATTAAGAAAAAATATTCAGCAAAAGACTTTTATTATAAAAAAACGCAGAGACGCAGAGACACAGAGAATCCTTCCATTCGATAGGAAGTGCCCTAAGTGCGCAGAGTTTTGGCCGACAAGCCAGCCAATGGCACACCTCAAAACGTTCGTAGATCGTTTATTCTCCAAATCTCTATTAAACTCTAAAAAAGAAAGCTCTGCGTCTCTGCATCTCTGCGTTTGAAATAAAAAGAATCGCTGAATAGTTAAAAATTAAAAGTTAGAAACTAAAAGTAAAAAAATCAAGCATTGTATCTATTATGGAATTGGAATTACAACCTTTAGCATTACCTGGTGTTCCACAAGAACGCCCAATAGTCATAGCCGGCCCGTGTAGTGCCGAAACGGAAGAACAAGTCATAACAACTGCCCATGCATTGGCAAACAAAGGTATCAAGATTTTCCGTGCAGGAATCTGGAAACCTCGTACCAAACCGGGGGGATTCGAAGGTATCGGTGTGGATGGTCTGGCCTGGATGAAACGTGTCAAAGAGGAGACCGGTATGCTGGTGGCTACGGAAGTGGCAACTGCCAAACATGTCTATGAATGTTTGAAAGCGGGCATCGACGTCCTGTGGGTAGGAGCACGCACCACGGCCAACCCCTTTGCCGTACAAGAGATTGCTGATGCACTGAAAGGGGTGGATATCCCTGTCTTGGTGAAGAATCCCGTGAACCCCGACTTGGAACTGTGGATTGGTGCCCTGGAACGTATCAACGGCGCAGGACTGAAACGGTTGGGAGCGATTCACCGCGGATTCTCGTCATACGACAAGAAAATATACCGCAACCTACCTCAGTGGCATATCCCCATTGAACTACGCCGTCGCATTCCCGAACTGCCCATCTTCTGCGACCCCAGCCATATTGGAGGCAAACGCGAACTGGTGGCTCCACTCTGCCAACAGGCGATGGACCTGGGATTTGACGGTCTGATCACAGAGAGCCATTGTAACCCCGATGCCGCTTGGAGCGATGCTTCGCAACAGGTGACACCTGATGTGTTGCACTACATCCTCGACCTGTTGGTCATCCGCGAAGGCAAACAGAGTACCGAAAATCTGGGAGAACTGCGTAACCAGATTGATGAATGCGACAACCAAATCATCGAGATTCTGGCCAAACGCATGAGGGTTTGCCGCGAAATCGGAACGTTCAAGAAGGAACACGGCATGACTATCCTGCAAACCAAACGATACAACGAGATTCTGGACAAACGAGGTGCACAAGGAGCCTTGTGCGGCATGGGATCGGAGTTCATCAAAAAGGTTTTCGAAGCCATCCACGAAGAGAGTGTGCGCCAGCAGATGGAGATAATCAATAAGTGACAAAAATATTGGTCTGATTAGTCTTATATATGACAGATTAGACCAATTGGGTCTTATTAGGCCAATATTTTATAAAGCCAATTAATACAACAACATGAAAATACTGATATTAGGTGCCGGAAAGATGGGTTCGTTCTTCACGGACGTATTGAGTTTCCAACACGAGACGGCCGTATATGATGTCAATCCACAACGATTGCGCTTCGTATATCATACTTACCGATTCACCACCTTGGAGGAGATACAGGAGTTCAAACCCGAACTGGTCATCAATGCAGCAACGGTGAAATACACCCAAGAAGCATTCCGCCAGGTGATACCCGTATTACCCAAGGAGTGTATCTTGAGCGACATCGCTTCGGTGAAGACCGGATTGAAAGAATTTTATGAATCCACCGGTTTCCGGTATGTATCGACCCACCCGATGTTCGGCCCGACATTTGCCAACCTCGATAACCTGAGCCGAGAAAATGCCATCATCATCAACGAGGGTGACTACATGGGGCGCATCTTCTTCAAAGACCTGTACAGTTCGCTGAAACTGAACATCTTTGAATACACCTTTGACGAACACGATGAGACTGTGGCCTACTCACTCTCCATCCCGTTCGTTTCGACTTTTGTATTCTCCGCCGTCATGAAACCTCAGGATGCACCGGGTACGACATTCAAACGCCACATGGACATTGCCCGAGGGCTGCTGAGCGAAGATGACTACCTGTTGCAAGAAATCCTCTTCAATCCCCGTACTCCCGGACAGGTGGAGGGAATCCGCCGAGAGCTGAAGGAACTGCTGGAAATCATCTCGAACAAGGATGCGGAAGGGATGAAGGCATATCTGACAAAGATTAGGGGGAAGATCAGATGAATTGGTGAGTTGTGATTACTTTTTTGCTTCTTGGTGGCAAGAATAAAAAGATAACAAAAAGAAGAACCACCGGCTCCCGCTCCGAAGCTAAAAATCGCGATGTTTTTTCTAAACGAGCTCAAACGCACTCCGCTAAGGCTCCGTTTGAACGAGACCTCGTTCTTAAC
>JAZRMW010000032.1:0-60260 GCA_045647865.1 Phocaeicola sp. | reverse complement strand
TGTATCCACAGAAGTATTGATACTCTCCAATGATTCGGTCAACTGTCCCGTGATACGTGAGAATGTAGTATAGGTTTTCATACCGTTTAATATGGAGAAGTTTGTACCTGACTCTCCAGTAAAACGAATACGACTGGTAAGCGGAGCAAGTGAGATGCTTACTTCAAGATCGCCATCAGCAGGATAAGTATAAATTCCATCTGTGCAAGCATAGACACCCGTAGTGGCATCAAAAGAAATTTCTGAGGTAGTCACATCCACAGAACCATCAAAATAGTAGGCTTCTACAGTGCGAGGTGTCGTACAGGTGAGGTAACTCTTATAGCTATCATATTCCACCTGTCCCCAAGATGTAGTGACAGTATCATATTTTACATAGGCTTGCACATTGTTCCCATCTTTATCTTTCAAGATAAGATAGATTCTGTCATCATGCTTCCAACCTTCATCCACGGAACGGGTAGTCCCTTTCTCTGCATCAAAATTGATGCGGTTTACATGAAGGTTGATGTCGGCACGTTGCCAATGACTACCCTCTACATAATCCTCTACAACAATCTCGTTAAATTCCTCACCCGAACAGGCTGTCATTATGCATATTGTTCCAAAAATAATCGTTGAAACAAAGTTGGCTGCATTTCCTTTCATATTTCTTTATTATTACATTTGTCTGATTTTTAATGATTCCAGTTCTCATCCTTCCCAAATACGGTGATGTTCAGACCTAGAGAGCTGCCACCCCAATTGTCCCACGACTCATCCGTAGTATATCCAACAATGGTGACCGATGCATGAGAGTTTCCCCCTATGTTCCAGTTCTGATCCTCGGGGAAGGTGATAATATCAATAGGAACATTAGGCCTTTGCACCACAGGAATGTCTATACTATACGCTTCGCCATCCACCAGTCCAGTAAGTGCCACCGTAACCACTCCCGAGCGGGCTTCTTCGGCATCATGCTCCTCTGCCATAAGCGTAAACGAATGTTCACTCTGCTCTATCTTCAGCCATTCGCACTGGGTAGTCACAGAGAAGGTGCCATCTGTAGTCACTGCAACAGGTAGGGACTCTCCACCACGCCAATAGAACATTACCTGGGTTGTGTTGACAGAGAGATAGCGTCCCGCCTGCTTAACAGGGAACTCAATGGGTGAAGCATACTTGGGAGTAAAGAGCACCTTACCGCTACGTTCCTTAATGGAGGGATTGTCCACAGCAGTTATAGTTACATCTATATTTCCCTTTCCTGTGACAGCAGATAGAGACAGCCAAGACTCTGCTTCTTCAGCCTTCCACGCATCATCAGAAGCGATAGTCACCTTATGTCTGCCCCCCGTAGATGGTAACATGGCAAGTGGCGAGGACGACAAGTTAAAATAATGTTGCGACTGACTGACACGTACCGAATGTACCAATCCTGTCACACCTTCAACTCCCACCTCAATTATTCCAGAGCGCGCTTCACGCCCCGTATGTTCCGACGCAACAACGTCAATAGTGCCATTCCCAAAGCCTGATTCTACATCTGTTGTTATCCACGAGGGCTTGGAGATTATCTTCCACTCCGTATTGCTTGATACCGTAATTGTGCCACGACCACCAACGGCTCCCATCGAAAGCGACTCTGAAGAAACGGAACAACAAAGAGCTTCTTGGTTAACATTCACACTAAACAAGCCTTTTGAACCAATCTTAAAATCTACCTTTCCGCTTCGTGCGGAAGTCGTATTGCTGGGCGATACGGAAAGTACGACTTCCGTTGTTCCAGCAGGACCTTCTGACGGCGATACCGTAAACCAACTTCCATTGGTTGATGCAGTCCAAGCAGCATCACTCGTAATCCGCAAAACATAGTCAGCACCTTTTACACCCACCTCCAATGGACCATATTCAGTAGATGTCATACCTGCTGCCTCTTGGTTAACCTTCACACTAAACAAGTTATTAGAACCAATCTTGAAATCGACATTTCCGTTTCGTGTGGAAGCCGTGTTGTTGAGCGATACGGTAAGTACTACTTCCGTTGTTCCCGCAGAACCTTCTGACGGAGATACCGTAAACCAACTTCCATCGGTAGTTGCTGTCCAAGCAGCATCACTCGTAATTTTCAAAACATAGTCAGCACCTTTTGCACCCACTTTCAAAGGGCCATATTCAGTAGATGTCATACCTGCCGCCTCTTGAGTAACATCCACACTAAGCAAACTTTTTAAACCAATCTTGAAATCGACATTTCCGCTTCGTGTGGAAGCCATATTGTTGGGCGATACGGTAAGTACTACTTCCGTTGTTCCAGCAGGACCTTCTGACGGAGATACCGTAAACCAACTTCCATTCGTTGATGCAGTCCAAGCAGCATCACTCGTAATCCGCAAAACATAGTCAGCACCTTTTACACCCACTACCAAAGGACCAGATTCAGTAGATGTCATACCTGCCGCCTCTTGAGTTATATTGATGACCACATCATTACGCAACCCATTTAAAGTGATACGACCACTACGTGTATAAGCCATAGGGTTAGGTTCAGCAGTGATTATCAATCGTGTACTATCCTCCGAAGGTATCACGGTAAACCATGTATCATACCATGATTTGCTAATGGTATATGAAATGTTTTTATCGACATTTATACTCTTCGATTCACCTGTAGCTGCTATGGTAAGTGATGACTCTGAAACATTGAGATAAGGCGACGCAGCCTGCTGAGTGACAGAGACCATGGTCTTATAGTTATAATCAGATACGTCAGAAGAGAGGTAAAAGATACTAGTACGTAAATCTTCACCCGACATATTTTCTGTAGCAGAGATTGTTACCTTTGCATCATCTTTCCCTCGTTGGGGATTGATTGTAAGCCAAGAAGCCTGACCTGAGAATTGCCACGGAGTAGCAACAGCCTCGACATAAGTGTCAAAAGAATCAGGCTCTGCTCCTATTGAGAATTCTGTATCTACTATATGAATGTATCGAGGTGTCAACGATGAAACCCAATTGGAATCATCAAACTGTACATTGTCATCAATACAACTAACTGATAGAAGTAAAATTAGTATATAAGGTGTAAAACGTTTCATCTTTTTTCTTGAATTAATTTTCTTTATTAAAAATAGAGGTAGAATCCTACCTTCAGATTGAATCCACCCTCAGCATACTCATTCAACTGTGTCAATGTCTCTGAAATGCGGACAAAATTATCAGATTTATAGACTGGGAACGCATAACTCGGTGCTAAAGAAATTCCGAAATAATTTGCTATAGCATAATCAATGCGGGCACTTAAAGACGCAGAATATGTGCTACAAAGATTTTCTTGGTTTCCTTCCAACTTAATGGCATTCACTCCTACTTGAGGAGTAAATCTGAAGCGAGTTCCAATAACAAAACCATATCCTGCATTGACAGCGATTGTTGTCGGGCTGAATCTCTCCTCTCTCGGACGCGAACCCTCCCCTCCTATGTTGTTCCAATAGATAGGATCGCTCTTTTTTCCCAGAAGATACATTCCCTCTACATTCACATTGGCCAAATAGAGACCTACGGCTCCTCCAAAACCCATCTGTGATCCAAGTTGAAAGGTTGGCTGAAGATAGAATTGATATTTCCGTTGGTATTGGCGTCGCATACGGAATGATACCTCGGGATTAGAACTATCAAAATGCACTTGTTTGTCAATTGTCCGATAACGTTTACGCGTAAGTTTCACCCGATAATCACCAGAAGCAAGTTCTGTGCGACAGGGTGTGCTTCCAATGTATTTTCCATCGATGTAGAGACTAGCCGCAGATGGAGTAGAAGAAAGCGAGAATTGCGCGATATCCACTAATGAAATAGGAAGATTGGTTGTCTGTCCCTCTACTATATCCACAGAACGTTTCTCAGTGCGATGATTTGTACACGACACTTCTACGGTATGAGTACCTATCATCATCTCACAGGCTTCTTCTAAAGGGGTAATACCTACATGTTCTCCATCTACAGAAACTATTGCACCCGGCTTATTGGTTGTCACAAGCAAACGTCCAAGACGTGGTTGCAAGCGAGGCGACAATTCATAGACTGTGCTATCCTGAATCACAATCTGCATCGTCTGAGGGTGATAGTTCGGATGTTGTACTTCAACGGTATGTGTACCACTCCTAAGAACCATTCTCTCAAGAGACGTACTTGTAGTTGTCTGTCCATCAACGGAAAACGTATATCCATCAGGCTCGAACCTGGGATTGAGAGTAAGCCACCCGAAGGCTTGATTGAGTTGAAGAGTTATCGGCTTGATTTCATTTTCATTCTCTAGTTCAAACGTTCCATCCAAATCGTGATAGTCAGGGTGTGACACGCGATAATGGTAGATACCCAATGGCATCTGTTTCTCCAAAACACCATCCCCACCAACAGTTTCTGGCACTTTGCGCAAAATAATGGAAGCTGCTGCCGGATGGATCTTAAACCTTACTGTGGCGAATTTATTGGCATCTTTGATAATGTCCTCATCAGGATTGAATTCGGTGTATAAGCGTAGGCGATATACGGTAGCTTCCTTACACTTAGGAATGCCAACTTCTTTAAAGCTATAAAAACCATCTCGAGTATCGAGTTGACCATGACGTTTGTGGCTAATCTTTATCTTACTGGTACCAGCAGGTACATATATCCAGACCTCTCCATTATCTCTATAATCCACAGCTTCAGGGACTAAATCGGTTCCTAAATCAAAAGTGAAGGCCTTATCTTCTACAGTAGTCACCAACTTGATGATGGCACAGTATCTACCACTTCTACTAGCTTGCTTATCTTCGCGACGAAATGTAGGGTCTTTAGCATCAGGGTCCTCTGCTTGGGACAATTCAACAAAAGATTCCACTTTCATCCTTTGCGCTATAACCTCACCATGTGCAGCCCAAAGTAGCAAACATAGCAAACATACACGCCCTATCAACATCTTTTTCATAATTTATCTCATCATACTATTAAATTACTATATTACATCTCTTTAAAGAAATTTTGCCAATTGGAAAGGTCGGCAATACCTTCCTCCTCATCAGGAATCTCCTGCCAAACGCGAACACTGACAATAGGCGTATCGGGGTCTGTAACATCAACCCGAAGGAAAAGATATCCCTGATCCTTATAATTATTGGAGAAGTAGTCTTGACGAATCTGTATGCCATAAACAGCATGTCCATTCTGGATGGAACGGCGACTCGGCTGAATATAGTTGTTTACAAACTGAAGATTGACAAATTCTTTGCTGTCGAAAGCATTTTTCAAATTGGTAAGAAATTGTTCCTTACTTTGTCTGGTCTTTACCACCTTTCTCTCCATACGAAAACCCTGCTCTTCATTACCGACCATTCTCATTACTTCTTTACCCGTAACAATGAATGCATCATCAGAGAATATCATATCAAGGTAATCGAAACGTCCTAATGCGTATGCGGTTTTATAATTTTCAAGAAAATTACTTATCGCAGCGCGTGCTGGAGCTTGATCATCATCTTTCATATTACAAAAGATGTCATCTGCTGCTTTGAATCCGAGTCCAAAGGTGACATTATCAATCTTACCATCGGTCGTAAAAGTAAACACCACATTTTCCATAAACTTGTTGCTCCCACTAAAGGAGAATTCCATGGGTACACTACGCCCATATACATGACCATTATATTCAGTAAATGTAATGGTCGGGTTACCGACAACACGAGCTTTACCATATTTAATAAGTTGAGTGAATGCTTTTGCTCCATCCTCCGTACACAAAGGGTTGACTTGATCGTATTGCTTGGTCTTGATTGCTTGCACCACCAAAGCTATCGCTTCAGCATATTGTTGCACACTTTCTGTAGTTATGGCATTGATTTCTGCACGAGCAGTCGAGAGATTATCAATGGATTTCTCCTGTTCCTTTGACATTTGAGCTAGCGATTGTCCTTCGTAAGCAGCAGAGTAGTCACCAACCTTACTTTGTGTCACCTGAGCGCCGCACATACCCTGAAAGTTGACATCTTCAGCCAAAGCATCATATACAGCTGTCAACTCTGCATTGTTTCTATTCACAAGACTTAGATACTTGTATTCTATAAACACCTTGATATCCTTGACAGAGAACGAAGGTTCTAATTCTGCTAAGCCCAATCCATCTTGCGCATAAGAGACACGCTCTCTCACATCATCTCCATCCCAATAGGTGTAACCAATTTTCTGTACGGGAGTACCTTTGTAGAAAAATCCCAATAGATAGGAATTATCTCCGTTACCACTATCACCCTTGACGGTAACCTTTACGTTTGACAAGATGTCTTCAATACGCTTACATATCCAGACCATAGCCATCTGCTCATTTCCATTTTCATCCAAAACAACAGCATCTGCACGATAACGAAGGCTTTGTGTCAACAAATAGGACGTATAGTAATAACGCAATGCATCTGCAAGGTTAAGGCTTTGGAATGCTTCATTCGCAATCTGAACATTTGCCTGCATCACCTTTACCCTATCCTCAAACATCTTGTCCACCTTCTCCCTTTCGATATACGTAAATACCTTAAATGGTTTTCCTGTGGATATAACTTTGGAATGGCAGTCTGTAAGCGTCACTGTAGAATAAGTCTGCATCTTACGTTCGAAGCTTACATACGTATTCACTTCCGTATTACGTTGTTCGTTTGCTATATAGCCTTCATCAGCCGAACTGACATGCACTGATATTTTAGACGAAAGATCGTGTAGGGCATTTTCTTTGGCCTCTCTTTGCGAATCGCCACTACCTTCACCCCAAAAATAAAGAGCCTCATCAGTTTTTATTTCATCAACACTTTGTGCACTAAGTTCAAATGGTACAAAAGCACACAAAATCCAAACAAAACAACGCAGCATAAAAAAACTGGTAAAGGGGAATTTTTGCATACAAACCTGAATAGGTCTTACCCCTAAATTTACGTGTGTAGTCGTACAAAGTTCCATTATATCTACTATTATTTCTTATTATATTTAATATTATTATTCAAATGTTCTTAGATTTGTAGTTCATCGTGATTCTACAGAGGCAATAAGGTGAACTTCATTTTTACCCATTAAAGAGCTTTTATTGTAAAAGTAACCCTACAGTTTTTTTAATTTCATAATTCAGTTTTACTAGGTTATACATTTTCTCTTTTTGAAGACAACATAGAAACATAAAAAAGCTAAATATCCTAAGAACCTCAGACAAAAAGAAGCGCAAGCACATCTTTTATGTCCTTCATCTGTTGAGGTCTTAGGATACCCGATTGTACAAAGAAACAAGATGTACCTGCGCTATACGCAGGCATCTGCCATCTTATTCTTATCATACAATCTTTGAAAGTTCCTAAGTTTCAACAGATGATATAGAATCACAGCAAACGCTATATTTTCCACAATGTCAGTTGTCAAGTCTCACCACCGTGGACGGTTGACGATGCAAAATTATAAATTTAAATTAAGAATGAAGAACAAAAGTGAAGAAATTAATGAAATATATTTAAAAAAAACAGATTTTAGAGTGCTGAGTTATGAGTGCCGAGTACTTTACGAGTCTTAGTTATGAGCAATCCCGCAAATGAAAGATGTAAAGAGTTTTTCAAGTATTTCAAGAGTTCGCGCCCTATTCCTTTACACCTATTCAAGCACGCTTAAGCGTGGCTGGATAACGCTTAAGAGATAATTTGCTAACGCTTAAGCGTGGCCAACTTTTCTCTTAAGAGATTTTTCACTAACGCTTAAGTGATTTTTTAGAAGGTTTTATGGATTTATATTTTCATTGGTTATCAATGGTTTACAAATCAATCTGATTATCCAGTATGTGCTTCGTAACGGGGGAATTTTCTGCATAAATAACGTGAGTGATAAAAGGAATGGCTCTGCGCCTCAGCGTCTCTGCGTTCCAATAAAAGGGATGCTACCAGGTTTTCGGATGAGCCACATTGACACGCGTACAAAGTAATTACGAATAAGGCCAGAGAAACCAACAATATTGTTTTTGAAACAGAAATGATCGATGATAGAAATAATATTCGTAACTTTGCGGCATGAAGAAGGATGCTACCCTATAAAAAAAACTAAACCCGATAGCTTGACAAATGTCAGGGGCTACCGGGAATCAACGTTGCAAAGATAACACCTTTTTCTGAATGAACCAAGAAAGACAGAAAAGAGTTTATAAGATACGGACGTTGAGAGTCTGAAAGATGAGTATCTTTGACGCCCAACGTCCGTATTTTTAGGAAGGGATGTATCAGAGGATATTGGTTACTTCACCGTCAATGTTCCTCCTGTACGGTTTTCTGTACCTTTGACAACGACTGCTGTGGCATCGTCGCTGAGCATGGTGATGGTGATGTCACCGGCCGTTTGTGTCAAATTGCGGTCTGCACGGATACCTACACAATCGGTAGCATCGGCCGTATAGGTCTTGCCACTCACGGTCATATCTACTGTTGTCCCATTAAAATAGAGATGGCCACCGTTCAGTACAGTATCGGTTGACTTGGTACAACGCTTGGCACGGATACCCTTGGAGCCGTTGGAAGCAACGTTCATCTTGATGGTTCCACCATCGAAATAGGCGGCATAGTTGACACGAATACCATCGCTCAACACACTGTTGACGTTGATATTCACTTCACCGTCGGTCATGTAGATGATACTGTCGCACTTCAAGCCTGTACCGTCGGATGCTGATACATTGAGGTTGAGCACTCCACCCTTGATAATCATGCTACCATAATCGTCGGCATCGATGCAATCGCTACCGGCATTATTGACGTTGATAATTCCGCCATTAATTTGAAAACGGCTGTTATCGTCGTTCTTCTTTCCCTCTCCACAATGGATGCCATCGCTAACGGCGCTTAAGATATTGATCACACCTGTTGACTTCTTGAACTGCAAATATTCCTCGGCACAAATGGCATGTTTGGTATTACCAGTCACATTCAGTGTTCCACCACCCTCAAACTCAGGATGTCCTTCGGTATAGAATGCTCCCTTGTGTGTACCTCCCTTTCCATCGGCCAGGGTATTGACTGTTCCATCCTTCAGAATGACACCAATACGCTTGCTACACTCGATGTCGATAGCAGGGCCTTTGGGATTGGTCAAAGTAAGGCCAGCCAACTCTACGGTCAGTTTGTACTCTCCATTGATGACCAAGGAACCATTTTCGGATGTACCGGAAACGGAATAGAGGTACTCATCGGTGAGTGTGGTTGAGGTCAATGTCACGGCTGAGCCTTTGATGCTGTACGTAACACCTTTGACATTGGGAGAAACATTGACTGTAGCCGAAGTGCCATCGTACTTGATGTCGATGCGCGGATACTGCGGTTCTGCAAAGGTAATGGAGTCTATTTCATCGAGTTCGTATGTCTTGTAGTTTCCGATTGACAATTCAAGTCCATCGGCAGAGAAACGGATATCGTCGGTGGATGCAACCTCATGGACATCATAACGGAAACCTTCGCAGACATAAAGTTTTTGTTGGGCATTGACTGTTGCTGCCAGTCCAACCAAAGAAAAGATTGATAGTAAAAGTTTCTTCATAAGGCTGTCATTTCTTTACGATTTTGAATGTCTGTCCTCCTACGTTCACGATATACACTCCCTTGTCAAGACTATGGAGATTCAACGCATCCCCCGAGAAGGTTTCACGAAGCACCACGGTTCCTGTCACATTATAGACTGTTGTAGGAGTACCGGGACGGGCATCGAGTTGTAATCTTTCACCATCCCATGAATATTTCAAATCTTCGCCTACCTTCTCGATCTTTTCGGCAGACGGGGTAGAAACATACATACGATTGACGGTTGAAATAGGCGTATAGGCAACCTTGCCATCTTTCTTCGTCAATACGATATTTCCATCCTGAAAAGTCATCTTCTGTAAGGACGGCACACTCCAAGAGAGTTTCTCTCCGGCATTGGAGTATATATACAGATGGTTGTCCTCTGCCTGCATAGCTGCAAAGGATGCAAACATCATTCCTGTCAATAGTATCTTTTTCATAATCAAACTATTGGTTAGAATTTGATTTTATATCCCATTCCTAACATGTGACCGTTGGGTTCGTCATCATCATCCTCGGTCTGGAATCGGTAATACAACGTCAGTTTATGCTTTTTGTTGACAGTATAGTCGGCACCTACCGAATACTTCCACTTGTTGGCCGTATAGTTCAAGCCACATCCGTAGTCAACCGAAGCAAACGGATTGAGGGGAATGCCCTTGATGTTGTATTCAACGGTAAACTTGGAACGAAGGACGAAACGGTCTTTGGCATCAACAGACTTTCTGTCAATTCCAGGCTGAGGCAAATATTTGTCTCCATCGTCGTTTTCATCCCATCTGTATTCATACTGATTGATGGAATCCTCCCGGCAATAATGACTATATTGTACGGTCTCCTTCAATTGGAACGACCATCTCTTGTTCGGAGAATATTCAGCCGAAAGTCCCAAAGAGGTTCTATGACGATTGCGCCAATAACGCTCATCCACATTATAATTGCAATACTTCTTGTCAAGAACGGGTTGATTCAAATCGTCATAAATAATTTCTCCCTCTGAATCTGTTTCAAAAAACGGATAGGGAGTTTTAGCCAACTTTGCCTCTGCCATCTTCTGGTTCCACATATATTCGAAACCTCCACTGACCTTCATATCAAATTTCTTTGTATTCAAGAATTTGTACGAAAGTTCGGCACCAAGGACATAACGTTCGATGCGCTTAGAGTTCTCCTGTGTACGCAAATCTCCTTCTACAGAAATCTCAAGATCAGGAAGCAACTCCTTCTCTGCGCCCAATGATACATCGATGCCAAAGTCGTCATCGACCCCAAAATCCTGTGCCACTAAGGGCATAGAAGCCATAACGAATACGGCCAACAAATATCTCTTCATATGCTTTATCGTCTATGTAAACCGTGTTTATTTCTCTTTCGGGAAGTTCATCATTCTGTTCACAGAGTTTACCCCGTCACCCTTGTAGTAAACCTTCACCATGGCAACATCCTTCAAGAAATCTATAGCGCCCACTTCGAAACGGATGATAGGGAAACCTAAACGTTTCTCCAAATCAGCCTTCATCTCTTCGTAATGTTCGGGTTGAATCAAATCTATTCTGTCATACTTGACCAACTTCTCACAGGTGTGTTTGATCCAAGGAATGTCTTCAAACATCCAGATACTACCTACAAAAAGGAGGTTCGTCAGAATCAGCTCACCATACGTAAGCGTCACAGCCAAAGCATTGATAACCGACACTGCAATGAGAACAAACAAATAAGTCATTTCACGCACAGGCATCTGTTCCGTTCGATAGCGAATGATACCAAAGATAGCGAAAAGACCCAATGCGAAACCAACTTTAATCTTCACACTTCCCAATAGGAATATCATCAAGAAGATACTCAGACTGATAAGAGCAAACGTAAAGTAGTAATCGCGACGCTGGCTCTTGGGATAATAGAGTTTGTGAATGATGATTCCACAGAAAATCAAGTTAATCAAGAAATGTAACAACAATTGAGTCATGCTGGTAGCATCAACTAACGGAGTGTCAAGGAATTCAAGTTCTTCCATAATTTTTAAGTTTATAAGTTTTTAATTCATTCATTTCATTATTTAATCAGGCAAATTGTGCATCATAATCCACGTGGCAAATTTTATTGACCATGTGCAAACGGGGTTTGAAGTTGTTTCTACGCAAATTCTCGTCCGTCAGAGCCATCCCCATACAATACTTGCTGAAGCCCGATGGCTTGATACGCAATTGTCTGAGCAGTTCCAGAATGGGAGAGAAAGTCTGTCCATCACGCTTCAATTCGATGATGACAAGTCCATCAAGCCGACAGACTTTGTTTGTGCTGAAATTATGGAACCGGAGACCCGTATCAATCGTCAGACGCTCAGTCATGTTGCGGTTGACCAAAGTAATGCGAGAAAAACGGTTTTCTATGCGGTTCAACAAACCTTCCGGTGGATAAAGGAGATGCGAAGCAATGAAGTCGGTGTGTGCATCCTTCTCGTGGGGTTTGCATTCCACTCGTTTTTTGGATGTGCGTCCCTTATTATTTTTCTTCTTTACTTCCAAGAAAGAAACTCCTGAATGTTCATAAGCGCGGATACGTATCTTTTGGCGTGTTTTCTTCCCGCGCTGATGCTCCTGATACATATCGTATTGTTCCGTGTCATAATACAACGTGTAATAGGGCATGTTGCGTTTACCATCAATCTCCTGCACCCAATATTGGTCGCGTGCCATCTCCAATAGTTGGACAAGTTTGGGAAGCGTCGTCACATATTTGGTATCGATACGATTCATCAAGCGGACAGCTTTCATCTGCTCCAATGAAACGGGTATATAGGATTGCAAAGTCTTTTCCATGATACACAAAAATCTATTTTATGTCGCAAAGAAAAGAAAAATAAATCAAAAATGAGACTTTATTCACTTTTATTATGATTCTATCAAGGAAAAAAGGCTTTATTCCTTTCCCCACACCTTCATTTGACAATGTTTGCAGTCAAATTCCAAACGAAAACGACGGCCATCCCCTGACACGATATAGTAAGGTTCAGAGTATGGCGATGGCTTGCGATGATGCACGGGACACCACCCCATGCTGTAACGCAAACAATGACGACAAGTCATCACCACTTGCTCCCCTTTGGGTTTTACCAATTCAAAAGCAGGCTGTATGTCAAGTACTCCGTGAGTGCGGTAAAAAGATTCCGCTTCCCGGTTCATCACATTACCCATGTAGGTCAACGTTTTCTGTGAATAAGAATGATTAGACTGACGAACGCCGATGGACAACCGACGATGGTTGATT
This sequence comes from Phocaeicola sp., assembly GCA_045647865.1. Classification (GTDB taxonomy): domain Bacteria; phylum Bacteroidota; class Bacteroidia; order Bacteroidales; family Bacteroidaceae; genus Phocaeicola_A. The sequence continues at coordinate 47,412 of JAZRMW010000032.1, read as the reverse complement.
TGACGGGCACTCAACAACAACTCTACGATACGTCTTCGCCATTCCGACACTACAGACGAGGGAAGAAACCAATTATCTGTCCACTCAATCTTCAAGGATGACAATTCAAAAGGAGTGTTTCCTAATTTGGCAAGCTGCGTATGCAGATTTTCCTTCTGAGGTGTGCGTGCTTGCTCTTTCTTATATTCCAAAGCGACACTTACTGAGATATCATCTTCATCCGTAAAAGTCAGCGAAAATCCAAAAGGCGTTTCACCCAACAAAGCCATGACGCGAATACGCCGTTCAGCAGACTTACGGGTAAGTTGCTGTTCAAACTTCTGGTCAAAATTGCGATAAATCCTTGTCCATGGAGTCAAACGAGCTGGCATTTCTTGAGGAAAAAGACGGTTACCATCCACACGGTTCACACGGAATCCCTGCAAACGACCCGTATTGTCGATATAACATAATCCATCGCCATTATTGAACGGTTTGATACCAGCAACAGTAAAACTATTGCCACGCACCTCCTTGACAACTCCCATCTCCTCCCCCAACGATTTAGGCGTATTGAACGAAAAGATATCGGGAGTACGTCCTTCCAAGAAATAATGGGTAAATCCTCTGTTGAAACTTTTATCCAATTGGGGGTGAAAATCAAGAGTCACTCTGCCGGAAGAAGCACGTCGGTACTCCTTTCTTCGCTCAAAAATAAGGTCTAACTGACGACGATAGTAAGCCACCACATTCTTCACATAGGATACATCCTTCAGTCGTCCCTCAATCTTCAAGGAGGAGGCCCCTGCATCGAGCAACTGTTCCAGACGGTCACTCTGATTCAAATCCTTTAACGAAAGTAAATGTTTGTCGCGGGCTATCACCTTTCCTTCAGCATCTTCCATACTGAATGCCAAACGACAGAACTGGGCACATTCACCCCGATTGGCACTGCGTCCGTAACAAGCTTCAGACACATAGCATTGACCACTAAAGCTCACACAAAGTGCACCATGTACAAAGACTTCCAAAGGAGTAGCCGGAACCACTTGGTGAATCTTAGCGATTTCATCCAACGACAATTCTCGCGCCAATACAACTTGAGTGAATCCCGCATCAGCCAAGAATTTGACTTTATCGGCTGTCCGATTATCCATTTGTGTGCTGGCATGCAGGGCAATGGGTGGCAGATTCATGCGAGTGATGGCTACATCCTGCACGATGAGGGCATCCACTCCGGCATCATAAAGTTGCCATATCATCCGCTCCGTATCAGCGAGTTCATCGTCGCGAAGGATAGTGTTTACCGTCACATAGATACGCGCATGAAAAAGATGGGCATAGTCAACAAGTTTCCGTATATCATCCACGGAGTTTCCGGCTGATGCTCGTGCACCAAATCGTGGTGCACCAATATACACAGCATCAGCACCGTGGTCTATAGCCGCGATGCCACACTCCAAATTCTTCGCCGGAGCAAGCAGTTCGATGGGTCGTTGGTGAAACATTGTATAATCTTCTCTTCAGAAAATCTTTTAACTCCTATTTATTTGATTTCATTGATATCAAACGGAGTCTCCTGATACACATAATAGTTCAACCAATTCTGGAAAAACAGATTGGCATGTCCACGCCAGCGTACCAAAGGTCCCTTCGACGGGTCATTGTCGCGATAATAGTTGACGGGCATATCGATAGGCAATCCCTTGTCGAGGTCGCGCCGATATTCTGTGTCAAGAGTCAGAGGCGAATATTCGGAATGTCCGGTAACAAAAATTTCTCTTCCATTACGTGCCATCACCATATATACGCCAGATTCTTCTGATTCTGAAATCAAATCCAGTTCCTTCACCTTCAAAATGTCTTCGCGATGTACCTCCGTATGGCGGCTATGGGGAACATAGAATATATCATCGAAGCCACGGAAGATAGGCAACAACGGATTATTGGTCCGGTGCTCAAAGATGCCGAACATCTTCTTGTCCAATTTATATTTGGGAACTCCATAATGATAATAAAGTCCTGCCTGTGCAGCCCAACATATATATAAGGTAGAGGTCACATGCGTACGAGCCCAAGTAAAAATCTCCGAAATCTCGTCCCAATAGGCCACCTCCTCGAAGTCCATGTGCTCCACGGGTGCACCGGTGATGATCATGCCGTCGAACTTCTCGTCGCGCATCAATTCGAAGTCGCGGTAGAAAGCCTTCATGTGCTCCACGGGTGTATTCTTCGATGTATGGCTCTTCACCTTCATTAGCGAAATCTCCAACTGCAAAGGTGTGTTCGACAGTAGGCGGATGAGGTCTGTCTCCGTTGTAATCTTCAGCGGCATCAAGTTCAACACCACAATGCGTAGCGGACGGATGTCCTGATGTGTTGCACGAGAGTTGTCAATCACAAAGATGTTCTCCTGCTTCAGCAGTTCTATGGCAGGAAGTTTATCAGGTAAATTCAGTGGCATCTGTTTTTTCTCCTTTTATTTTGGGGTTCAAAGTTTAAAGTTCAAAGTTTAAAGTTCAAAACTATGCGGACTGTTTTTGATCCTTGAACCTTGACCTTGGAACCTTGAGCCTTTTGAAACTGCAAAAGTAGTGCAAAGTGAGCGGAATACAAAATAAATCGGGATTTATTTTAAGGAGGTTGGATTTAGATAGTTTTCCAATCTATCATCCCGAACGCAGTAAACAATCTATGAACGTATGCTGTAGGGGCAGGGTCTGCCTGCCCAAAATAGTCATTGCACGTTATTAGGGAGGGCGAACCCCGCTCCTACGGTAGGCTAATCTTTGTACACAAGTTAGGAATGACTAAATCACAAGAAAGACTATCTGTACTGTCCCCTTGTCCTTAGGGGGACGAGCGAAGCGGAGGGGGTTAGACAAATGGATTCCAACGTTTTAACCCCTCCGTCCTGCGGACACCCTACGGTTAGCTTTCTTAGGGGAGGTCCCTTTAGGGGGAAGGAGGTATTTGTTTTCCAACCTTCATTTCCCCTTTATCCCCCCCTCCGTCCTGCGGACACCTCCCCTAAGACAGGGGAGGAGTACAGATAGTCCGAACGCAGCCCCCAACTTGTGTACAAAGATTAGCTGTCTTAGGGGAGGGATTGTAGTTACTCCGTTCCCCGTTCCTCCTCGTTTACAATGAGGGGGTTGGAGAATGAGCATTTGAAATGCGACCTTGCACTACTTTGCGCGTTACAAACGTGCGGCTCACCGCATCCACATTTCAAATGTGGATGGACGGGTGGACGGTAATCTGATGCGCGACACAAGATCGCTTCTTATTTTTCGCTATCGCTCAACAACTCGTCTGAGACAGGGCGCACCGCGTGGCCGTTGGTACGCCAGTAATTGCCGTTCCAGTTGTAATCGCCCGAATCGAAGTAGAGGCTGTACGCGCCGTAGCTACTGCCATAGGGCGTAGCAGACCAATAATGGCCGTAGGAATCCACATCGAAGAGATTCGTACCAAAACAACGGCCAGCAGCAGGAAGGAAAATTGAATTACCGTTGGGACCGGTAACGAGACAACCTCTAACATTTTTATAGGTTATCCACTCCCACGTACATTTATCTATCAGTTCTTTGATTTCATCAAGGGTCGGCATACGCCAGGCACTGCCCCAATTCACTGTAGCTGCATCGTAAGCGGCAGTCAGGTTGCCATCTGATCCGATGATGGCACAAGAGTCCAATTCGGAAGTAGAAAGACCATAGGTAACACTGTTGTCAGAATCATAACTTGACTTGCTCACGGTCTCGCCCCAAGCGAAATAGTCACCGTACTCCTCGGGCAGAGATGCGCCCATATTGCAAGTTGCCCACTGCACACTGAGGCCAAGATCAATGGCTTCGTGACCATTTATTACAACAGTACCACTATTAACTATACTGTCATTGGGTATAACGGGTTCATCAATAGAAGGAATACTATCCATTGGGTTGGTATTGTCATCGGCAATACTATCATTAGGTACAGCAGGCTCATCTTCTGATGGTATGCTATCCGTAGGATTGGTAGTCTCTTCATTCGGATTCTGCACAGGTTCATCTTCTTCATCATTGCCACAAGCACAGATGAGACTCAACGAGAACCCCATCACAAGCAGAAAGAACAGTTTCTGCAAATTCTTAAAGTTTACCATAATTGATGTTTGTTTTTGGAGATAGAAAAGGTGCAAACTATCCGTTACTCGCTCAATTCTATGTTACCGCTAAGGAGCTTACGTATGACAAGCACGAATGATTTGGCGGTATTCGGAACCAAAGAACAAGAGCAAAAGCTCAAAAATTCTATTTCAAGTATCGGACAGGACTCCTCCTGCCTCAGTAAATATTATTCTAAATTTTCGCGACAAAAGTACGATTTAATTATGAATTATGGATGATTTATTATGAAGAATTTCCCCGAATGTGTTGAAAAACATAAGTTTTGCATATATTGCCGTAGGGGCAGGGTCTGCCTGCCCAAAATAGTCATTGTACGTCATCAGGGCGGGCGAACCCCGCCCCTACGGTAATGAAGCAAAATTGTAGTTACTCCGTTCCCCGTTCCTCCTCGTTTGCAATGAGGAGGTTGGAGAATGAACATTTGAAATGCAACTTCATCTTACTTTGCGCGTTACAAACGCGCGGCTCACCGCATCCACATTTTGAAATGTGGATGGACGAGTAATGTAAACATCTTTTATTCTTATATGTAAAAAATTAGAAATTTTCGGTCTGTTTCATTCAAGAAGAAGCAATCAATCTATCTGTAATCAGAAGCTTGAAACAAACCTGTAATATACTATTTATCAATATCATACATAAGAGGATTGAATTTTCTCATATTTTCATCCAAATAAAAAGTCCGTCCCAAATACCGCATTCTCAGAAGGCCTGTTTTGCATGAATATACCATCAATTTGTATATTTATACATTTTAGAAAAAAAAGAAGCGCCCTCTTCCACCACTTGTGCACAAACACCTCTGCCCGTGTGAACAAATGAGCCATAGAATGTGCACAACCTATGGTGGTACTTGTGCACAACCGGCGAAGCGAGTGTGCACACGGCTGACGGCACTTGTGCACAAGTGGTGGAGAAACTGTTTTCAAAGTCCTTCCCTTTTTGCATGAATATACGAAAATTGCCCTATTTGAGAAGAATAAAAAAATGAGAAGATAGGAAATTCTGTAAATACAGGATTTATTACTATATAGTGTTATTTTTTTCTCATGGTTACCCAAAGAAGTATAGTAAAACTATCGGCCTTTATCTTCCTTTATCACCATAAATTCTATTTGCGACAGTGAAACAGATGAGTGCTTATGCCCGAACTAAATAATTTATCTGCGCAATCTGTCGATGAAAAATGTTTTTTTACTATCTTCGCAGCATAATTATAAAAAACAAAAGAAATCAGATGATGAAACGGACAATATTATCCATGCTGTTGGCGGCGACTATGGCCGGACTGACGGCACAGACAACCTTTCGGTACAAAGGAGAGGAACTGAAAACTGATACACACACGTGGTTGGTGAATCCCCACGCGAAAGACGGGGAGACGGAGAACGGCACGGTGTTCCGCTCAGTGAAGGAGGCCATGCTGGCCGTGGACAGTATCCAACTGACGGTAATGGAGGAGGTCTTCACGGAGGAACGTCCGCTGAGCATCTACATCACCCCATGGGTCTATTGGATGGACGACCCCGACGACCCAACCGTGCGACGCCCGATGAAAGGGGACGGAATGCCTTACGGACTGAAGGTGGAGATGAGCCATACGCGCCTCATCGGACTGAGCGAGAATGCCGAACACACCATCCTGGCCTGTAACCGCGGACAGACGCAAGGGGCGGTAGGAAACTTCACGATGCTGCATCTGACAGGAGAGAACATCAGCTTCGAGAACCTGACGCTCGGCAACTATTGCAACGTGGATCTGGAGTATGCTCCCAATCCGTCACTGAACCGACGGAAAAGAGCGACAGCCATCGTACAGGCCCAACTGGCCATCTGCGACGGAGACCGTGTGGCAGCCCACAACTGCCGCTTCATCAGCCGTCTGAACACCTGTCCGCTGGTAGGGGCCAAGCGTACCTACTTCGAGGAATGCTACTTCGAATGTACTGACGATGCATTGTGCGGCACAGGCGTACACTTCAGATGCCGCTTCAAACTCTTCAGCGGAAAGCCTTTCTACAGCACACAGGGAACGGGAGCTATATTCCTTGACTGCGACCTGCACGCGATGACCCGCGGGACACAGTATCTGGTGAAGGCAGGAAGTCCCGTGACCATGATTGACTGCCGATGGACAAGCGAACAGCCCAATCTCGTCATCAACTGGACACAGGACCCCACGGACGACCTCAGAAGCTATCAATACAATCTGACACTGAACGGAGAGGAACTACAGATTGACCGCCGACGACCACACCTGACCGTAAACCTCTTTGGAAAACAGGCATTGGAAGCGTTCCGTCTGAAGTTACCGAAGAACCTGTTCCAATCCAGTGCTTCGGGAGATACCCTCATCTATAATCTGCGCAACCTATTGCAAGGCAGCGACGGATGGAATCCTGCCAAACAACCCGATGCTCTGTCGGCCTATGCAAAGAAGCCCATAGGTATGGCCATCAACCACCGGAGAAACCATTTGGAGACAGGGAAAGAACCGCTCACGCTGAAAGCCGTCAGCCTCTGCTTTGCTGAACGGGCAGACTTCAGTAAACCGACAAAAGGTATCGAATGGCACGTAGAAGGCAGGAATCCCGAATGTGTAGAGATTGAGGAACAGGAGGATGGGACACTGACCGTGACGGGAAACAACCACGGTGAGGATGTAGAAACGGTAAACGTTATTGCCACAGACCCCAACGGACTGGAGACGGCCTGCATCGTGACCGTACATCCACGCCAACTGCCACCACCGGAATTCATCGCCGCACCCACTATGACACGCGAAAACGACACGCTGAAGGTGGATTATACGCTCGACCTCCAAGGAAGGTACGACCACTCCACCATCACTTGGCTACGTTGCTTGGGAGCCAATGGCGAAGGAGCTATCCCCGTAGCCGTATCACGCTTGGATACCCCCCTCAAGGCATACCGGCTCACTGCTTCCGACAACGGCTATTACATACGAGCCACCATCGCTCCGAAAAGTCCAAGAAGTACCTTCGGAAGAATCATGTCGCTGACAACGAACGCCCCCGTCAGCGTAACGGCTGAAGAACCCAAGCGAATGGAGACAGATTTCGTCTCTTTCCCTACAAAACAACAAACGGCTATCCATCCCGGATTCTGGACTATGGATGCTTATAAGCCTATTGACACCCAGGGACACGATTGGGAACCTGATATGTTGAAGGCCCCTTGGTATTATGGACAAGGCATGGACGGAGCGGCAGGCATCTACGGACTGATACAGGGGACACGAGGCGCACGGTTGCTCTATACTCCCCTATCCCACACATACGGCGATATGAGCCTCACGCTGGAAGTGGATCCTTGCAAGACTGCCGGACAAGGATTCGGTAGTGCTACAGGGCAATACATGGACATCTACATCAAAATGGACACCCGCACACTGACTGGATACGCCCTACGCATCGAACGTACGAATAAACATGACAAGGCTGTTGACTTCCGCCTGATGAAATACGAGCAGGGAAAGGCTATACCTATTACTGCACCCGTATCAGCTATTTGTTTCCGCACGGGATGCCAAATACGCATCGATGCTACAGGAAACACGCTGACTGCCAAGGTTACCAACAACAAAGACCTTCCCGAAATACATCAGGAAGGTCTCGTCAAGGAGGTCAACCTCACAGCCACCATCACCCCCAACGTGTATGGCGGGATAGGTATCCTGCATACCGGTTCCACAGGAGCCAGTGCCACGGTACTGCGTACATTGGCTGTGGAGTGGAAATAAAGTTTAAGGTTTAAAGTTCAAAGTTTAAGGTTCAAAGCCGTGCGGACCATTTTTGAACTTTAAACCTTAAACTTGCTTCATCACAATCCTTCCCGTTTCGCCTCGTTCCACAGTTCGTCCATCTCTTCGAGGGACATCTCTTTGAGGGGACGGCCCTGGCGGATGGAGTGTTCTTCGACGTAGGTGAAGCGGCGGATGAATTTCTGGTTGGTGCGTTCGAGGGCGTTGTCGGGGTTGATGTGGTAGAGGCGGGCGGCATTGACAAGGCTGAACATCAAGTCGCCGAACTCAGCTTCGGCTTTGTCGGCATCCATGTTGGCCACTTCGGCTTGGAACTCGTCGATTTCCTCCTTGACCTTGTCCCATACCTGTTCACGCTCGGCCCAATCGAATCCTACATTGCGTGCCTTGTCCTGCACACGATAGGCTTTGATGAGTGAGGGAAGGGCTGAAGGTACGCCGCTAAGGACGGTCTTGTTGCCATCCTTCTCCTTCAGTTTGATTTGCTCCCAACTCTGTGCCACTTGCCCGGCCGTTTCGGCCTTTGCCTCGCCAAAGACATGGGGGTGACGGAACACGAGCTTGTCGCTCAAGCGGGTGCATACGTCGGCCATATCAAACTCCTCCTTCTCTTCAGCAATCTTGGCATAGAAGGCCACGTGCAGGAGGACATCGCCCAGTTCCTTGCAGATTTCCTTCTTGTTGTCCTGAATCAGTGCGTCGCAAAGTTCATACACCTCTTCGATGGTATTCGGGCGCAGACTTTCGTTTGTCTGCTTGCGGTCCCACGGACATTTTACGCGGAGTTCGTCCAATATGTCGAGGAAGCGTCCGTAGGCTTCCAGCTTTTCTTCTCTTGTATGCATAACTTAAAGATGGGTTCTATAGTGTCAAAAATTGCCGCAAAGATACTACTTATTTACAAAAAACGAAGAAAATGGAGAAGTTACTTTGCCATTCGGTGCGTTTACTGTATCTTCGCGGACTGAAATGAACAACATTCCATAAAATTAGAATCAAACTATGAAAGAGTTTTTCAAAGTCCTTGCCCGTTTTATCCCCCCTTATAAGAAATTCCTGTTTCTGACCGTATTCTTCAACCTGTTATCGGCAGTACTGAACATTTTCTCGTTCATGTTCATCGTTCCCATCCTACAAATCCTCTTTGAGATGGACAATAATGTTTATACCTTCATCCCTTGGGATACGGCAGACATGGGTATCAAGGACATTGCGATGAACAACTTCTACTACTACGTGACACAGATGATTGAATCACAAGGAGCCAGTATCACGCTACTTATCCTCGGTATTTTCCTTTCCGTAATGACAATGTTGAAAACGGGAGCCTACTTCCTTTCATCGGCCACCATAATCCCCATCCGTACAGGTGTCGTACGAGATATCCGCGTACAACTCTACAAGAAGATACTGAGTCTGCCACTCGGCTTCTTCAGCGAAGAGCGCAAGGGCGACATCATTGCCCGCATGAGTGGTGACGTGCAAGAAATTGAGAACTCCATCATGAGCAGTTTGGATATGCTCTTCAAGAATCCCATTCTGATAATCGCCTACTTCAGCACCTTGATGGTACTCAGTTGGGAGCTGACACTCTTCACCATAGCCGTATTGCCCGTGATGGGATGGTTCATGGGATATGTAGGCAAGCAGCTCAAGCGAAAATCCCTTATAGCACAAGACCAATGGAGCGATTTGATGAGCCAAGTAGAAGAAACTCTTGGAGGACTGCGTATCATCAAGGCATTCAACGCCGAGAGTAAGATGGACAAGCGCTTCATGCAATCCAACAACCTTTACCGCAATACCATCAACCGCGTGAACACCCGCCAACAGTTGGCTCACCCCATGAGTGAGTTCCTTGGCACCATCCTGATTGTCATCGTCCTGTGGTTTGGTGGCACCCTCATTCTGAACAACGAGAGCAGCATCGATGCTCCTTCATTCATATACTACCTGGTTATCCTCTACAGTCTGGTAAATCCGCTGAAGGAGTTCTCCAAAGCCAGCTACAACATCCCCAAGGGATTGGCTTCAATGGAGCGCGTGGATAAGATTCTGATGGCCGAAAACAAACTGGTTGAACCCACTCATCCAAAAGAAATCAAGGAATTGGGTCAATGCATTGAGTACAAGAATGTATCCTTCAAATACGATACCAAATGGGTGTTGCGCAACGTCAACCTCACCATCGAGAAGGGAAAAACCATAGCTCTTGTAGGACAGTCAGGCTCTGGCAAATCCACCCTCGTGGACCTGCTCCCCCGTTTCTATGATGTTCAAGAGGGTGAGGTACTTATCGACGGTGTAAACATCAAGGATGCCACCCTTCACGGCCTGCGCTCTATCATGGGCAACGTAAATCAGGAGGCCATCCTCTTCAACGACACCTTCTACAACAACATAACCTTCGGTGTGAAGGATGCCACCATGGAGCAAGTCATAGAGGCTGCCAAGATTGCCAATGCCCACGACTTCATCATGGCGAGTGAGCAGGGCTATGATACCATGATTGGCGACCGAGGCGGAAAGCTCTCTGGTGGACAACGCCAACGCATCAGTATCGCCCGTGCCATTCTGAAGAATCCGCCCATCCTCATTCTTGATGAAGCGACATCGGCTCTTGATACTGAGAGCGAACGTCTGGTACAGGAGGCTTTGGAACGGCTGATGAAGAGTCGCACGACCATAGCCATTGCCCACCGCTTGAGCACCATCCGCAATGCCGATGAAATATGCGTATTGCACGAGGGACAGATTGTCGAACGAGGCACACACGACGAACTCCTCGCACTCGATGGATACTACAAGAAATTGTGCGACATGCAACAGGTATAAGACCCAAAAAGTGCCCCTAAAAGTTTTTCTAATCTTTTAGGGGCACTTCATGTTTATGGATTTACATTTATTTCACGTGAACGATATAAGAGTGATTTTTTAAGTTCTCAATGACGTTTCTTATATTGAACTCACGTTATTTACTTCGATATTTCTACAATCTGCGTCGGTGCCTGATTGGCATTGCGTAGATTAGTCTGCTCCACCACATTGGCAGCCAGTTCGATAAAGGCACGTCCGGTAATTGTGTTCTCGTCGAGAGCCACGGGCAGACCGTTGTCGCCTCCTTCGCAGATACTCTGCACCAAGGGGATTTGTCCAAGAAGAGGAACGTTCATCTCCTCGGCCAAACGTTTGGCACCCTCACGGCCGAAAATGTAATATTTATTCTCGGGCAGTTCGGCAGGAGTAAACCATGCCATATTCTCAACAAGTCCAAGGATAGGGACATTCACCTTGTCATTGGTGAACATGTTGATACCCTTGCGTGCATCGGCAAGAGCCACCTGTTGGGGAGTACTCACCACGACAGCACCTGTGAGAGCAAGATTCTGCACAATGGTCAGATGAATATCACTGGTACCAGGTGGCAGGTCGATGAGGAAATAGTCCAAATCCCCCCAATTGGCATCGGCAATAAGCTGCTTCAAAGCATTGCTGGCCATACCTCCACGCCACAATGTAGCTTGGTCAGGATCAACAAAGAAACCAATGGAGAGGAGTTTCAATCCATATTTTTCAATGGGGATAATGAGGTCGCGTCCATCAATAGTTTCTGCATAAGGACGTGCATCCTCCACTTGAAACATCTTGGGTACACTGGGGCCGAAAATGTCAGCATCAAGTAGTCCGACTTTGTAACCGGCCTTTGCCAAAGCTACGGCCAGATTAGCGGCTACAGTACTCTTGCCCACTCCTCCTTTTCCAGAGGATACAGCAATGATATTCTTCACCTGTGGCAACATGTATCCCGGTTCAGGCCGTGCCTGCTGGATAGTCTTCACAGATATGTTTCCTACAATGTCCACCTCCTTGCCCACATAAGTGAGGATAGCTGTTTCGGCCGCCTTGATAATGGACTTCATAAAAGGGTCAGTGGGCTTTTCAAAAATAAGGGAGAAGGACACCTTCATACCGTCAATACGGATGTTGTCCTCCACCATGCCGGCTTCGACAAGATTCTTGCCTGTGCCGGGATAGCGCACTGTAGCCAGTGCATCGAGTATGAGTTTGGGATAGAGAGTCATTATGAGTTTTGAGTTTTAAGTTTTGAGTTTTAAGCAATGAGGATTATCGGCTTGTCTGCAATCCACTACGTTTGCTACGGTTGTAGCTACGGTAGTCATCGAGTTCTATTTCCACATCGGGTTCCTCCAAATCTCCCTCCTGTGGCAATCGGAACTTGAGGTATTTGATATTCAACCCACGATCGAGCCACTGCTGCTCGTAATAAGTACGGATACTGAGGATGTCATCCACCAGCCCACTGTGGTAGAGGTCGTCGGTGCAAAACTCCACAGGCAAATGATTATGCTCAACCATATATTTCGTATAAGTAAACATAAAATTGCTGTCCGTCTTCAGATGGATGATTCCGCTATCAATCAAGAAACGGCGATAACGGTTCATGAAGTAGGTAGAGGTCAATCGCTTGGTAGCCTTTTTCATCTGTGGGTCGCTGAATGTAAGCCATATCTCGCTCACTTCACCAGGGGCAAAGAAACGATCGATAATCTCGATGTTTGTACGCAGAAAAGCCACATTCGTCATTCCTGCGTTCAGGGATTCCGTAGCTCCACTCCACATGCGTGCTCCCTTGATATCGACTCCTATGAAGTTCTTGTCGGGAAAGAGTCGGCCCAAACCTACGGTGTATTCGCCACGTCCACAACCCAACTCGAGTACAATGGGATTGTCATTCTTGAAAAAGTCGCGATGCCAATGTCCCTTCATCTCAAAGGGAACATCCTCCATCACCGAAAAGGGGTATTCAAACACATGGGGATACTCCGCCATATCAGCAAACTTTGCCAGTTTTCCTTTGCTCATAGCTATTATAGTTATTAGTTACGAGCTACAAGCTACAAGTAAGGCCTATGTGGCACGAAACTTGTAGCTTGCAGCTCGTATGTTTTATTTACAGGAGTTTGTCACTTGCAGTTCGTAACATTATTCAACCACCGTCACCCAACCATGTGTATCAGGTTCATCACCATACTGGATAGCACGTAATTTGGTGTAAAGTTTGGTGCTGACAGGTCCGGGCTTGCCGTCTTTAGATATCACATACGAATGATTATTTTCAGGGTCGTCAATGCGTTCGATAGGACTGATGACTGCAGCTGTACCGCATGCGCCAGCTTCTTCAAACGTGGTCAACTCCTCCTCGGGAATAGCACGACGCTCAACCTTCATTCCCATATCTTCAGCCAACTGCATCAGACTCTTGTTGGTAATCGAAGGCAGAATGCTGGTGCTGAGCGGAGTGATGTATGTATTGTCCTTGATTCCAAAGAAGTTGGCAGCACCGCACTCATCAATGTATTTTTTCTCCTTAGCATCGAGGTAGAATTCTGCAGAGTAACCAGCCTCATGCGCCTCTTTGCTGGCACGAAGACTGGCTGCATAGTTTCCTCCCACCTTATAGATACCTGTACCGAGCGGAGCCGCACGGTCATACTTGCGGGTAATCACATACGGAGTAGTAGCAAAACCACCCTTGAAATAAGGTCCTACAGGAGTCACAAATATCAAGAACAAATATTCCTCAGCAGGTTTCACACCCACCTGCGGTCCCGTACCTATCAACAGGGGACGGATGTAAAGCGAAGCACCACTTTCATAAGGAGGAACAAAACGTTCGTTCAACTTGATGACCTTCTTCACCATTTCAGCAAACAGTTCTGTAGAAACCTCAGGCATCAAAATACCGCGGCATGTGCTCTGCAAACGAGCGGCATTCTCTTCCAGACGGAAAATGCGGATTTTACCGTCTTTACCACGGAAAGCTTTCAATCCTTCAAAAGCCTCCTGCCCGTAGTGCAAGCAGGTAGCGGCCATATGCAGGGGAACAGTTTCTTCGCTACATACTTCAATCTCACCCCATGCGCCATTTCTATGATAACAACGCACATTATAATCAGTCTTACGATAGCCAAATGAAAGGTTGGCCCAATCGATTTCATTCAAATTTTCCATAACTTTGTCGTTTTTAGTTTCAAATTGGCAGCAAAAATACGATAATAATTACATTTAACCAACTCTTTATGCGAAAAAAGCCCTTTTATATGACTTTTTACTCCTCATTCAACAGTTGCTTCACCTGTTCGTCTGCCTTATACAGCTTGTCACGACACAATTTTATTAAAGATTGAGACTCCTTCAAAGCTTCACTCAATTGGTCAATGTCCAATTCATTCTTCTCCATGCTTCGAACCAACTCTTCCAAACGGGCCATAGCCTCTTCGTAGCTCATTTGTTTTTTTTTCATATACTTGATCTTATTATTTTTTCTCAGAATGCTCCACCTGCAAGATTTTCGATTTCAGGCACCCTTTCCCCAATCTGGTTACAACAACATCTCCCGGACACACCTGTGACGCATCGGTTACGATATGACCATCTTTGACAGTCAGACTAAAACCCCGCATCAACAAACGATGATAATCACACCCTGAAACCCTTTGTTCCAGGATTTGAAGACGATGACGGGCCAACTGCAAAATTTGGCCGACCGCTCCATCCCTCCGTTGACACAAATCGTTTATCCGATGAGTTTCATACAACTGCCGCAAAGCCAACACGGATGGTAGGCGACTGGCAATCTGTTCCAAACGAAAGTTTTCCTGCTGAAGACGATAGCCTACATATTCATGGATATAATCAGCCTTTGCTTCCAATGCCATCGCCACTTCCTGCACACAGGATATCAGATATTCAGCTGCAGCCGTCGGAGTTTTCACACGGGTATGCGCTACCATGTCCAGCACCGTATCATCCCGCTCATGTCCTATTCCCGTAATGATAGGCAACGGAAACTGAGCGCATGCCGCAGCCAGCAGATAGGTATCAAAACCTGCCAGGTCACTCACGGCCCCTCCTCCACGAATAATGGCCACGACATCCCAACTTTCGATGTTCTCATGAATAAGTTCCAATGCATCTAAAACAGACTCTTCCACCTTCTCGCCCTGCATCACCGCAGGAAACAATGTAGAAGTAAACCGGAAACCGTGAGGGTTATTCTCCAATTGGTTACAGAAATCGCCATACCCGGCTGCTGTTGCCGAAGAGATGACGGCTATCCGCTGGGGGACAACCGGCATTTGCAATTCCTTATTGAGAGAGAGTACGCCCTCCTCTTCCAATTGGCGTAGTATTTCGCGCCGGCGACGAACCATATCCCCTACCGTATAAGAAGGGTCAATATCAACCACCATGAGTGAATAGCCATACAACTCGTGAAACTCAACCCGGACCTTCACCTGTACCTTGATACCTGCCACAAAAGGCTGACCCGTTTCGCGTTCAAAATAAGGGCGGAGCAAACGGAAGACATTGCTCCACACTGTACCACGCGCTTTGGCAACCATCGCATGATTGCGTGCATCTTTTTGGACGAACTCCACATAGCAATGTCCGGCAGGATTTACCCGTACATCGCTCAGTTCAGCCTGCACCCAATATTCATCGGGGAAGGCTTGACCAAGTGCCATCCGTACCCGATTATTCAATTCATAAAGTGTAAGAGGTTGCATCACTTTTTATCTCCAGTGCACAACAATTCATACAAAATCCCCAACAAATCCTCCCGTTGGATAGGTTTCGAAACAAAACCGTTGCATCCTGCATCCAATGCCCTACGACGATCTTCCTCAAACGCTTCAGCACTACTTCCGATGATGCATATCCGTTGATTATTCTTACGAATTTCACGGGTTGCCTCTACTCCATCCATCACAGGCATCCCCATATCCATTAATATGACATCAAACTCCTCCTTATTAGCCCTACGAACCGCTTCCTCACCATTGACAGCACGTACAAGACGGGGTGCAAACTTATCCATAATACGATTGAGCAGAAGATAATGGTTGTCGTTGTCCTCTGCCACCAATACACGCAATTGTAATCCTATAAGTTCTTGGAAATTATCTTCCAACACGGTTTCAATCTGAACATCTGTCCGTTCGCATATTTCAATATCTGCACATGGGAACCATGCCCAGAAAGTAGAACCTTTACCGGGTTCCGAATCTACTCCTATTTGTCCTCCCTTAGCATCCATGATGGCACGACAGATACTCATACCCAATCCTGTACCTTGGGCGAAATCATTCAATTTGTAGAACCGTTCGAACACTTTATCCAACTTCTCTTTCTCAATACCTATACCTGTATCTTCTACTGAAATATACACTCCATTGTTTTCCACCCGATAAGCCATACGAATATACCCATCAGTGGTAAACTTGATAGCATTGGTTACGAAATTAGTAATTACCTGGCTCATGCGATTGCGATCCAATGTCACCATACAGCTATCATAAGGATGTTCCATAACCAAACGTACATTCGGATTATGGATACGTTGCTCCATCGCAGCATACAATTCTCCAAACAACAGAGCCACATCAAAACGTTCAGGACGCAACTCAATCATACCAGACTCTATTTTTGACAAATCCAGTATATCTCCAATCAAACGCAATAATAATTCATTATTTGTATGAATGATATTCCAATATTCCTCACGTTCTTCCATAATATCCGTATCCTTCAACAATTCACTGAATCCCACAATAGCATTCAACGGAGTACGTATTTCGTGACTCATATTTGCAAGAAACGCGCTCTTAAGTTTATTGCTTTGGTCAGCCTGTTCTTTAGCGGCTATCAGTTCATCATTCCGCACTTGCAAAATACGGTTCATACGTTGATTACGACGGAACAGATATAGAATAAATACCAACATTACCAAGAATACCAAAGATACTACAATGGCAATCCACAGATACTTCTGATAACGGACTACTTCTTCATCCACTTTACTCACTACCACAGAACCCTCGGGCAACATATCCTTCTCCAAACCATACTCCACCATTTTCTCATGACTGAACACATATCGGCTTTTGGTATATTCAAAATCACATTCTGAGTCTTCACCCATATTATATGCATGCATATCATTGGCAATATGCTCAATAGTCCACTCCTCTGATGGAATATACCCACCTACAGCCCATTCTCCCAAACCTACTCCCGTCATAGTGAATATAGGCAGATTGAATCCTTCCGGAAAAATTTCTTTGATAGAGCTCTCCATGTAATATCGTCCAGACTTATCTACACGCCACGTACCCAATAAGATAACCGTATTGGTGGTATTTTCCAACAAATGACGCATACGTACTCTAATCTGAGAAATAGAGAAGCTAAGTCCACGCAAGGATGCCAAATTCAATTCCGGATATTTCTCCACAATCACCTCACGCATCAATGTACCCAAGGCCGCTCCTTCATAAGAGTTGTCTGTCACAAAAGCAATACGTTCAGTCTTAGGATAAAGTTTCTTGATAAGTTCAATATTGGCTACCACATCGTAGCGGTTCATCATACCACCAGTATGTCCCCGCTTCACAGCCATTTGTCGTAAATCCTGTTTCTCCGGATACCAATAGAGGAAGTCGGGCATATTTTCAGGAATGGGCACACCGAATTCGTTAATATAGCATCCATAAAAAGGAACATCAGGAATCTCTTCCAATTCCAAATACGAAATCCAAGCTTCATGTCCCAACAATATCACTGCGGCCAAATCGTCTTCAACATACCGTTCAAGCGTCTCTGCCATCTTGGGTTTCCATTCATGGCTACTCTCAAAACCTAAATACCCCATATAGGCAATGGTACAGCTATAATCCCATCTATGCTCCAACAAGTGCTTTTCAAACTTATCCATAAACTGGGCTGTACGCTGGGAATCCGAAGAATAAGAACTGATTATCAACACAGTCTTAGCCTTATCCTCAGTAGTTTGTCCCATGATTTCCCCTGCCATCACCATCAAAAAGCAGAGTAGCGTAAATATTTTATATTTGGTTTTCATCATATAATGTTTTTCACAAAGATCCATTTAACAAGCAAAAGTATAAAGAAATTACTTCATGACGAAATATTTAACAAAAAAATTATTTCCGTCCTCGCAAAAGAACATAGAGAATGATTGGAGTACCCATCAAAGGGGTTATGGCCCCTAACGGAATAATACCCTTATCACCAGGCAAGACACAAAGGATATTACATAACAAAGCCACTGCAGATCCAAGCAACAACGTCAACGGCATCAACAGTTTGTGGTCTGCCTTGCGCAAAATGAGACGGGCCACATGGGGAACAGCCAATCCAAGAAAAGAGACAGGTCCACAAAAAGCGGTAGTAGCAGCCGAAAGTACTCCCGTTGCCAACAGTAGGAACAGTCTGGTACGACGCACGTTTACACCCAAATTGGCCGCATACTGATAACCGAGTAACAAAGCGTTCAAAGGTTTCACCAATATCAGCGACAAGACAAGCCCTCCCATAACCAACAGGGCAAACCACGGCATCTGCTCCATGGAAACGCCGCCAAAGCTGCCCATCCCCCATACCATATAGGAATGTACGCCCTCAGCTGTGGAAAAGAAATTGAGCAAGGATATGAGAGATGAACTTACGTAACCAATCATGACACCCACAATGAGCAACATGACATCGCTACGCAACAGAGTAGAGAAGAAAAGCAACAGTCCCATAACTACCATGGCACCGACAAAGGCTGCTACCGTCACAGCCAAGAAACCACCCAATGCCATCTTGCCTGCCATCAAACCGCCACCACTGAGCAGCATCACCAATGCCACTCCCAAGCTGGCTCCTGAATCAATTCCCAAGATAGAGGGGCCTGCCAACGGATTACGGAAGACGGTCTGCAACATCAAGCCACCTACTGCCAAAGCTGCACCGCATAGCAAGGCTGTCAACGCCTGGGGCAAACGGGAATCCATGACAATGAAACGCCACGATTCGCGTACTCCGTCATCCCCACCAACCAGTACACTCCACACGGCTTCTGCCGGAATATCCACCGAACCGAGGAAGAGGTTGGCAACAAACAAAACAACCATCAACAGAGCAACTCCAACGATACACAATCGTTCACCTCTTATGAAATGGGCTACATTCATCTTAACTTACATAAATCCATCTGCAAAGATAATCAAATTATCGAAAAGAAACACAGACTTTGAAAGAATAGCATTCTTAATGGCATAAGATTACATTCTTCAGTGAATAAGAATGCTATTCTTCCAAAGGAGCATAATAATTCAACATTGAACCTCTGTTCAATTCAGGATGAAAGATACTGATAAACTCTACCAACAACCGTTCGGGATGAAAGGGAACTTCATCGTAGAAACGACTATACGAAGTGTTGCATCCGTATATGCGGTGATTCTGAAAGGCTTCAAAACGGGTATAAAATTCATTTTCAGTGGCCAACGTCCGGTAAGTATAATCCTGCGGAGCATGATACCGAATAAGCCAGACATCTGCTTCACGCGCCTTTTCATAGATGGTTTCAAATGAATAAGGTACAGAGCCGCTACTGATATTGTCGGCAAACAGATAGCGGGCACCGGCATCGGCATACATACGTCCGATAGTACTGCCACCGCCCGACACATACCAAGCAGAAGAACCGATTGGCAAATCTGCAAACACGGTGGGACGTTCCCGACAAGCCTGCGCTTTATGTTTCCACGTTAGATAGTCTGCCTCCACAGCGGAGAACAAGGAGTCAGCTTTTTTCCCGCAACCATACAATCTGCCGTAAAAACGAACCCACTCGGCACGACCAAGGGCTGAAGATTCCATATAGTCGGCACACTCGATAATGGGCACGCCCATGCGTTCCACACGCCCATAACCGCCACTGTTTTCAAAAGGTGAAAGCAACAGTGCATCTGGTTGAAGTTCTATCATACGCTCAACATCGGGATTTTGGGCATTCCCTAAATCCATCATACGTTTATCCGACAGACGCTTTTGCACCTCTTTTTGATGAATATATTGTGCATCGCACACACCTGCCACGGCATCCAATGCACCCAGTTCCTCCACCAAACCACAATGTACTGCCGTATAGATGACCGAACGTTGCAGAGGCACACGTACCACCGTTGCATTCACAGGCAAGGTGTCGGTATCGTACGCTTTTTCACGCGACATCAATACATAAGAATGCAACATCTTCAACGTATCCCACGGATTACGCAGGTTCACGACGGTATATCCCTCTCCCTCCATAATCTGGAGGTGTGATGCGTGACGGATATCCAGCGTATCACCAACAAACAGGGCAACACGGTTCCTCTCCCCGCCACACGACGGGAAGAGGATTGCAAATGTGCAAATTGCTATGACAGTAAAAACAACGTTTCGCATAAAATAAAGGAGTTACAGATTGGTCTGAACTTCTGAATTTCTAATTATACTTTTAAAAGAACACCATCGCATTAGGTCCTTGACCTCCACTCTCGAACGTCTCTACAAAAGTACCGTCAGCTTTGAAACGATAGATATCGCCTTCACCAGCCTCATAATAGGTCACTCCTACATAGATATCCCCATTCATGGGATTCACCTCCAAGAGATACACGTTCCCGGTTGTCAGTTTGGTAGGAGCATCCTTCAGGAAGGAAGTCTCGCTCTTCTGCCCTGTACGTGTATCGTAGGTATAGAAAGTGGTAGTGTAGTTCACCCAATCGGCGGTACTACAATAGGCCACATAGAGTTTGTCGCCATACGCTGCCATGTGGGTACCTTGTCCGATAAGCGTAGTCGTCTTTGTCCGGAGATCATACAACTGTACCGGATAAGTATAGGGGTCGGGATAGGCCGCGCCATACCCTTGGATGAAGATACGGTCGTTTACCTCGATAATCCGCTGGGGATTGGTCATAATCTCCACATGTTCGGCCGATTCAAACGTACGTAAGTCAACGATGGAGAGGCGATTGTCATATCCCCATCCGCTATTGACCACATAGAGGTTTCCATCTTCCTCCACCAGCTGTTCGGGATTGTTGCCCACGGCCACCATCTTCTCAAAGGCCAAAGTCTTGGCATCCAAGCGGGCCACATTTCCGCTATAGAGGGTCACATACAACTTTCCGTCTTCAGCCACTACGTAACGGGGCTGTCCCTGCTCTTCGGTGAATGCATAACGGGCCAGCTCCACCCCTGCCCCACTCAGTCGGGTAATGTAGCTGGATCCGTTCACTACCACGTAGATGTCGCCATCGTACTCAATCATATCCTGCGCCGTGTCACCCAGTTTCAGTCCACCGTTCTGCTTGGCATAGATGTCACTCATCACTTCACCCGTAGCAGGGTTGTAGAAAGATACATTGGCATTATTCATCGCATAGATACCTTCATTCAGTATAAATACCCGCTGCTTGGGCAACACCACTGCAGCATTGTCGTTCCAGTTTTCATTGTTTTCGTCGTCTTCACAAGCAGTGAACACTGCGCCCGTTGTCATCAGGCAAAGGGCACTAAAGAAAAGATTTCTCAATTTCATACGCTTTGTTTTTTTAAGTTTCTACATGTTTATATGATAACCGGTTATTCAATGCTTTCAAAATGCCACGATCGCACTCAATCGCCACGATCGACCGGGCATGGGGTAATACTTGATGACCTCGTATTGCTTGTCGGTCAGGTTCACCACATCACCTTGCAGACGCAAAGTGGCATGCGCCCCTATCCGGAGGTTGCGCGAAGCGGTAAGGCCATGCTCCACGTAGCCTTCTATTTCATTGGCGGGAATATTCTGCTCCATAAAGTAACGCTTGCCGACAGCCATCACATTGTACCCGATGTGCAGCCACGGGGTTTTCAGCAACACCGAAGCACTACCGCTATGGCGCGGCGTGTAGGGTAATTGTCCTTTGTAATTCTTGGCCGACGGGTTGGTCAGGTCAAGTGCCTGCTGGAAAGTGTAGGAACCCGTCACATCCACCTCACAATTCTGAAAGACCGAGAGTGAAGCGGCCAAAGTGGCATCCACACCGTGAATCTCCACTTCGCCATAGTTGGCCATGCGCCACACATACACCGAGGGGAAAGCCACAATCTTATCCTGCACTTTATTGAAATAGCCATCCACCGTCAGAGAAAGACTGCTGAGCCAATCGGCAAGACGTCCATTCCATGTCACCCCCACATTATATGCTGTCGCATCCTCGGGACGCAAAGCTGTGTTGCCCGACCGGCGGTAATAAAGGTCGTTAAAGGTAGGCACCCGGAAAGTGTTCTTATACATGGCACGCAGGTAGAGAGCCTGATTCTCCCACGGCCGCCACGATAAGGAAAGGGATGGAGAGAGATGATGCCGGTCCTTGGGAGTCTGCCCCGAACGAACTTCATCAGTCGTATAGGTACCAATGAGATTGGCCGCCACGTGGAATCGCCTCCAGCGGAAGTCGGCATTCAAGGCTGTCAGCGAGGTCAGCCGAACGGGGTTCGGACTGTCATCAATGTTATTGCGAAGGGTGTTGACAAAGCCATCCTGTGCCAACGAGAGGGAGAATCCTTCCATCGGAATCCACCGCACGACAGCCGAAGCATAGTATTCGTCCTGGCGATGGACATCCACCTGACGTCCGCCACTGTACTTCACATTCGTATCCTCGTAGCGGTTCCAGGCATGATTGTACTTGGCCAATGTCCGCATTTTCCACGTGGGAGAAAACGTTTTCTCATAAGCCACTTGGGTGAAGAAATTCTCATCCCACAGGCGTTCGCGGGCCGCGGGGTTGTAGAGGATGACACTGCCCGGCAGTCCGCGCTCCGACTTGTAGAAATACCCCTTTCCCGTCAAGCGGCTTTCATCCTCGAACGTGTGGAAAACATTTCCTTCCACACGCCAGCTGTTGACATCTGAATTGCGGCGTCGTTCGATACTCTCCGTCCGCCCGTTGTCTAAGGTAAAAGGATAGATACCGTCGGCACGCATATAGTCGCCCTCCAACATCAGGGTTGTACGCAACGACAGTTTGCGGGCATAGCGCAACGATGGGGCGATGTAGCCGAACGAACCACCGGCCAACCGAGCACGCCAAACCTCCCTTTTCCCTTCGGCAAAGGCCGGCTGTTGGGTGCGTATGTCCAAGATGGCCGCCGAGGCATAGGAACGAGCCGATTGCAATAGGTTGTTCCCCTGCCCTACGGCCAGCGAGAGTTCCTCCACATTGTCCAGCGCAAAGCGTCCTACGTCAATCTGTCCGGCTTGCGCATTGCTCACCGTCACCCCGTCGTAACTCACGGCTGTATGGGCAACTCCCAAACTGCGTACCGACACAGTCTTCAACCCTCCGATACCGCCATAGTCGCGCACGGTAACACCGGCAAAATGCTTCACGGCATCAGCCACACTCTGTGCCCCCATAGCCTCCAATTGCTCGCGACCGATGGATTGCACCGGCTGCATCGAAACTACCGACAGAGGGGTCCGACGCACCTTCACCGTCACTTCGTCAATCGTGTGCAGGGTGTCAGCCACCAATTGCGCACATACAGGAATGTCCAGCAAGCCACCCAGCACCAACAGGCTGAGTACATAGCGTACACTCATCTACCCAAAAAGATGTTTGTTTACAAAATTCTATTCCCAGCACCTTTCCTCGAAGCACGGGGATTTTTGACTCTGTTTTGCAGGTCTTCTGACTTACTCCGTCGATTGCTTGGCCTTCCCATCCCTTATATATATAATAAGGTACAGTGGCTTCATACGTAAGCAATCGTCCTGAAAGAATTGGAGCTTACAGCAGCGGGACTGTCCGGGATTTCCACCCGATTCCCTTTTCATCCTACCCGGCCGCAAGGGCCTGTCGGAACAAAACGGTGCAAATATACAGGTTTATTTTGACACAAGCAAAAGATTGAAAGTTTTTTATTATCCTTTTTTTTCAAGCAGGTAGCATCAGACCAATCAGGCCAATTAGACTAATTAGCAGCCGTTGCCATTCTTGAAGAAATAAAGTCGGCAAACAACTCCATTTTCTTATCAGGCCACTGATTAAACTAAAAACACTTATGAGAAAACTTTAATCATCGACGATAACTAACTAATCATCGTCGATAACTATATAATCAACGTCGATGACTAAGTAATCATCGACGATAACTAAAGAAAAGAGATAAGACTTTTTGGTTTTAACAAGTGAGATTCCAAATTCTGCCTGTAGCATTTGGAAGGAAATGAGGAATAAACAGATATTTTTGCGATTCAGACTTTATCGGCAGCCTACACAACGCTCTTTCTCTACGGGATTTCTGTGTCTCTGTGTTCTGAAAATAGATTATAGCCCATTATACCCAACTGGTTTTTCGGACTATTCCCATAAAAGCACAACAGCCCGCTTCACCAAGAAGCAGGCTGCCGCATTACCATCAAAACTTTAAAAACAGAATCGTCAAAACATATAACCTAATTGTCTTTGTCCGTTCGTTCAGGCTTTAAAAAGTCCTCATTCCCGAACTCTGACACTGCAAAGGTATAGCTTTTCTACAAAACGAAAAAATAAATTGATGAGAATTTATTCTAAATTATATGCATATAATGTTGCATACACGATAAACAAAGGGATATAAGAGCATCTTACTGTAAAGAATACGACATAAACAATCTTTACATACTTTATTAATGTACAAGAGACAATAAGCAAAAAGATAGCTTATTGTCTCCATAACTATATTCAACAATTTAAATTTCAAGTATTTACAAAGCAAAAAACCAACTTTATTTATTCAAATCAAGCAGATAATCATAAAAAGCGTATTGGGCACGGATAACGTTTTCATCAGAAATGGATTTGAAAACATTTCTCATCTGATTATCCACCCGGCATGCTTTACGATTGTCTGTAAGTTGAATATGGAGCATATCAATAAGCTGACGTTTCAAGTTTTTGTCCAATACGGGAGCCACCACCTCGATGCGGCGATAGAGATTGCGACGCATCCAATCGGGCGAACCCAGATAGAGCTTGGGATTACCATCGTTTGCAAAGAACCAGACACGGGCATGCTCGAGGAAACTATCGACAATGCGGGTCACACGGATGTTGCGACTGAACTCCTCACCGGGAATCAGACAACAGATACCACGCACGATGAGGTCAATCTGTACACCGGCCATGCTGGCCTTGTAGAGTTCGTCTATCATCGCGGGATCCTGCAAGGCATTCATCTTGAGAATGATATGTCCACCCTTTCCCTTACGGGCCAGACGTTTTTCGTTCTCAATCAGTTGCTTCAAATGAGGTACCAGGTTGAACTTGGCCACCAACAGGCGTTTGAAATCGATACTATCCCTTTCCTTACGCAAATAGGCAAAGAGATTTTCAAGGTCGTACACCACCGCACGACTACCGGTGAAGAGGCCAATATCGGCGTATTGACGAGCCGTCTTTTCGTTAAAGTTCCCTGTACTGATATAGGCATAACTCTGCATGCGCTTGCCGGCATAATTCTGACGAAGGACAAGAGCCACCTTGGCATGCACTTTCAACCCCTTGATGCTGAAGATGATATTGATACCGGCCGCCCGCATGAGTTCAGCCGTTTCGAGGTTATTCTCCTCGTCGAAGCGGGCTTTCAGTTCGACAAATACGGTGACGCGCTTGCCATTTTGCGCCGCGGCAATCAGGGAGTTGATGACGGCAGAGTTTTCGGCCACGCGGTATTGGGTAATCATGATGTCGGTGCAGAATGGATCGTGCACGGCTTCGTAGAGGAAATGGATGAAATGGCTGAACGAATGATAGGGATAGAAAAGCATCATATCCCTTTTGGCCACGTAGCGACAAACGGAATCCTTCATTCCTGATAAAGGATTGAACATCATGGTAACAGGACGCTCTTCTTCCTGCCTCAACATCGGGTTTGGACAGGGCAGATGACGCAAGTCCTCCAGATTGAGATGGCGGTCTCCCTTCACCAGTTCGTCCGTTGTTATTCCGAAGGCATCCATCAGATAGGCCAGGAAGTCTTCGGGCATCTGACCATCGTAGAGAAAACGGCTGATAGCCCCGTTCTTGCGATGCTTCACCTTGGTTTTCAATTGGCTGAGAAGTTCATTCGTGCCAATATTGTCCACCAGGATGTCTGCATCACGTGAAATCTTGAAGCAATAGCAACTATCCCATTCATAACCGGGAAACATCTGCGCAGCATACATGCGGATGATGTCCTCCATATATATAATGTAGTCGTACTCGCCCAATCGCGGAAGCTCCACGAAGCGTGGCACCTTGCTATAGGGAAGTTTCAGCAGGAAATAGTCGAACTGTCCCTGCCTCTTCATGCGCATGGCCATATAAAGGCGGTTATCACGCAGAAAAGTGTTCACTACTCCCCGACAGATAGGCACAGGTTGCAGGTAAGGGAATATTTCATCGATGAAATAGCGTTGCAAATAAGGCTTGTGCGCCTCTTCCACCTCCGAAGGTTCCTGATAGAAAATGATATGATTACGACGGAGAGTGGGCACTATCATCTGCTCGAAGATACGTGTGCGCTCGGCCAACTGGCGGGTGGTTTCTTCCGTAATCTGCCCCAACAGGTTGACGGCCTCCTCACGGCTGGTCTCCTCAACCTCCTTCAACCCGCAAGCAATAGCACGATGTTCGGCGACACGCACTTTGTAGAACTCCTCCAAATTGGAGGTATAGATGGCAATGAAACTGATTCGCTCATACAGAGGCAACAACTCGTCTGCTGCCTCCATGAGTACGCGGTAGTTGAATGACAACCAGCTCATATCGCGGTCGAAATAGCGGAAGGTGGGGACCTTATTTTTCTTTCCTTTCATGGTTTAATATTCATTTAAGTTTCGCGAACTTTACTTTCTGGAGTTCTGAACTCCTTTACTTGCGGAAGTCGAACTATTCATTAGCACACAGACTCTGTGTCTCCATGCCTCTCTGCTCTCATTTTTTTGTTGCGAACTTTTCTTTTTCCCGTCAAAAGTAGTACATTTGCACCACAAAGCCAAAAAAAAAGATGAAAAGAATCGGATTATTATCGGATACACACGCATTTTGGGACGAAAAGTACCTGAAATACTTCGAAAGTTGCGACGAAATATGGCACGCGGGCGACATCGGCTCGCTGGAAGTGGCCGAGCGGTTAGCTGCCTTCCGCCCCCTACGGGCGGTGTATGGAAACATCGACGGACAGGAAATCCGCCGACTCTATCCACAGACATTGCGTTTCAAGGTGGAGGAGGCCGAGGTGGTGATGAAGCACATCGGTGGTTATCCGGGCAAGTACGACCCCTCGATTGTAGGAAGTCTGATGGTGCGCCCGCCCAAACTCTTCATCAGCGGACACTCGCACATCCTGAAGGTGAAATACGACAAGACACTCAACATGCTCCACATCAACCCCGGTGCGGCAGGCAACTACGGTTTCCACAAGGTGCGTACACTGGTACGATTCACCGTCAACGGCGCCAAGTTCGAGGACATGGAAGTGATTGAGTTGAGCGATTGAAGCCCCCTCCAACTCCACCAAGAGGGAGAAAACGAGACATTGACCTTTATTTCAAATTTATTCACTTTAATAAAAATCATCGTATGAAAAAACTTATATCTACATTAGCTTTTATGCTAATCACATTGGCTTGCGTAATGGGCCAGGAAGCCCCGAAAGTAATCAAGTTGAACACTCCTACATTCAACGAAGGAATGAAACTTATGGAGGCGTTGAAGAACCGTCAGTCGTCTAAGGGCTTTACCGAGAAGGAGATTCCCTTGCAAGACATCTCCAACCTGATGTGGGCAGCCTTGGGAATCAACCGTCCCGATGGTAAACGCACGGCTCCTACAGGGTCGAACAAACAAGAAATTGAGCTATATGCCTTCTTCAAACACGGGGCTTATTACTATAATTATAAAAATCACACACTGGAGTTGGTGGCCGAGGGCGACCACCGCGCCATCACCGGACGTGCTGATGCACAGAAGGCTTACTTGAACCTGCTCTTCATTGCCGACACGGACAAGACGGGTCCCGGCCACAAACCAGGCGATGCCAACACGGTTTCGTACGTCAACGTAGGCTATGTGTCGCAAAACGTCTATCTCTATTGTGCCAGTGCCGGCATCGGAAGCCGGGCACGTGGCGGATGGAATCAGCAGAAGGTGGTGGAGACACTGAAACTGAAAGACTCCATGATTGTCGTACTCGGACAAACCGTAGGGTATTGTGAGTAAAAGGAGTGTAACTATTTTAGAACAAAAAACGCAGAGACGCAGAGACGCAGAGACACAGAGAAGCTTTCGATCCAACAGGAGTTTCTTGAGTGCGCAGAGATTTGGCAGACAAGTCTGCTTATGGCACAACTCTAAACGCTCGTAGGGCGTTTTATTCTCTAAGTCTCTCTTAAACTCTAAAAAAGAGACCTCTGCGCCTCAGCGTCTCTGCGTTTGAAATAAAAAGAGAATTGCAGAATAATAGGATGAGCAGACCTTACCTGCCGGCTAAGGTTTAGGGACATCCATTTTCTCCCCTACCTGAGAAATATTTTTTCCAGGTAGGGGAGATTTTTTTCTCAGGCAAAGGAGAAAAATCGGCCTACAGACGAAAAAAGGGCGATTTCTTTTTGTAAAGAACACAATTTACACTATTTTTGCCACTTAATTCGCGAAAAACAGAAGCATGATAGAAAAACATATCGTACTGGAGGATGTGGATCCCGTGATTTTCTACGGAGTGAACAATGCCAATATGCAGATGATAAAGGCATTGTATCCGAAACTCCGTATTGTAGCCAGAGACAACATCATACGGGTGATGGGTGATGAGGAGCAGATGTGTGCCTTCGAAGAGCAGATTGTGGCTTTAGAGAAACATTGCGCCAAGTTCAACTCACTGAACGAGGAAGCAATCCTCGACATCATCAAGGGCAACAAGCCACAGGTGGAGAAGACGGGCGACGTCATCGTCTATAGCGTCACCGGCAAGGCCATCACACCACGAAGCGAAAACCAATTGAAGTTGGTGAAGGAGTACGAAAAGAACGATATGGTGTTCGCCATCGGCCCTGCCGGATCGGGAAAGACCTACACGGCCATCGCCCTGGCGGTGCGTGCGCTGAAGAACAAGGAGATAAAGAAAATCATCCTCTCGCGTCCGGCCGTAGAAGCAGGTGAGAAGTTGGGTTTCCTACCAGGCGACATGAAAGAAAAAATCGATCCCTATCTGCAACCCCTCTACGACGCCCTGCAGGACATGATACCTGCTGCCAAGTTGAAGGAATACATGGAGTTGAACATCATACAGATAGCTCCGCTTGCCTTCATGCGCGGACGTACATTGAACGATGCGGTGGTCATCCTCGATGAGGCTCAAAACACCACCTCGGCACAAATCAAGATGTTCCTCACCCGCATGGGTATGAACACCAAAATGATTGTGACAGGCGACATGACTCAGATTGACCTCCCCCACTCGCAAACTTCAGGCCTCATCCAAGCCATGAAAATCCTCAAAGGAGTGAAAGGCATCAGCTTTGTCGAACTCAACAAAAAAGACATCGTCCGCCACAAGCTGGTGACAAAGATTGTGGAGGCGTATGAGAAATTTGATAAGGAGAAGAAAGAGAAAGACCAAGAAACAAAATAAGAAAGAGGGGTTATTATGAAACAATGGATGCGCTTTATAAAGGATTATATAAGCCTCAAAAGAATTGATAGTATTGTAGGCCCGATTCCTCTTTTTGAACAAGAAGAATTAGTGAATGATATAAGAGATAAAAGTGGAATTTATTTTTTTGTAAGCAAATCACACCGTTATATATATCCTAGTGGAGAATCTCCAATTATCTACATCGGAACTTCCAATAATTTAAAGCGAAGATTAAAAGAACATCTAAAATCATTCCATACAGCTCAACAACACCTCCATAAAAAAGATATATGGATTTATAGTCGATATAATTATATCATACATCATGGAGCAGATGTCTATTATCTACCAACAATTGGGAAAGAGGACGCGAAAAATTTAGAAAGTAAAGTGTTAGAAAATTTTTTCGACAAATACGCTTCACTACCTGTTGGAAATGGAGCTTTTTCATATAGAAAATAAAAACATTTAAAAACATTTAATAGTTCTTTAATATGGCACTAACAAAAACAGAATTCAACTTCCCCGGACAAGTGGGAGTGTATCACGGAAAAGTACGTGACGTGTATAACATGGGCGACAAGCTGGTGATGGTGGCTACTGACCGCATCTCGGCCTTCGACGTTGTATTGCCCAAAGGAATCCCCTTTAAGGGACAGATGCTGAATCAGATAGCAGCCAAGTTCTTGGATGCCACCACCGACATCTGCCCCAACTGGAAACTGGCCACTCCCGACCCCATGGTGACCGTAGGCGTAATGTGCGAAGGTTTCCCCGTCGAGATGATTGTCCGCGGCTATCTGTGCGGCTCGGCTTGGCGTGCCTACAAGAGTGGTGTGCGTGAGATTTGCGGTGTGAAGTTACCCGAGGGTATGCGCGAGAATGAGCGTTTCCCCGAACCTATCATCACTCCCACAACCAAAGCCGAAATCGGCGAACACGATGCCGACATCAGCAAGGAAGAAATCCTCGCTCAAGGTCTTGCCACTCCCGAAGAGTACGCTCTGTTGGAGCAATACACATTGGCTCTGTTCAAACGCGGTACCGAGATTGCCGCTGAGCGTGGCCTCATCTTGGTAGATACTAAGTATGAGTTCGGCAAGCACGATGGTAAGATTTACCTGATGGACGAAATCCATACTCCCGACTCAAGCCGTTACTTCTATAGCGAAGGCTACGAAGAGCGTTTTGAAAAGGGTGAACCTCAGAAGCAGCTCTCTAAGGAGTTCGTTCGCGAATGGTTGATGGACAATGGTTTCCAAGGCAAGGAAGGCCAACAGGTGCCCGAAATGACAGACGAAATCGTAACCAGCATCAGTGAACGTTACATCGAGCTGTATGAGCACATCACCGGTGAAAAGTTCGTGAAGGAAGCTACCGACGACATCGCCGCACGCATCGAAAAGAATGTGACTGAATATTTGAGTAAGTGATGAGCTACAAGCTACGAGCTACGAGTGACAGGTTTAGTGTCGTACGGTTACTTGTGGCTCGTAGCTTGTAACTAATAACTAAAAAAGACATGGACAAATACGGACTTATCGGATATCCTTTGGGACACTCCTTCTCCAAAGATTTCTTTAACGACCGCTTTCAAAGCGAAGGTATTGATGCTGAGTACATCAATTTTGAAATTCCCACGATTCACGATTTACCGGATATAGTGGAAGAAAATCCTGAATTGCTGGGACTCAATGTAACCATTCCTTATAAGGAAAAAGTGCTCGACTATTTGGACGAACTGACTCCCAATGCCATGGCTATCAAAGCCGTAAATGTCATCAAGATTGTCCGTTCAAAAGACAGAAAAGACTATAAACTCATCGGACACAACACCGATGTCATAGGATTCACCCAATCTATTGAAGGAATGCTGAAACCCCACCACAAAAAAGCCCTGGTATTGGGTACGGGTGGTGCATCGAAAGCCATTTGCCACGGATTGACAATGTTGGGATTGGAGCATCAATTGGTTTCACGTACCGAAACCGAAGTTGCTATTTGCTACGAACAACTCACTCCCCAAATCATGGAGGAACACACGGTCATTGTCAACACCACCCCATTGGGCATGTATCCCAACACAAACAAATGCCCAGCCATTCCTTATGAGTACGTCAACTCGCAACATATTCTCTATGACTTGCTCTATAACCCCGACACGACCCTGTTCATGCGCAAGGGTGCCGCTCAAGGAGCTACCGTAAAGAACGGTCTTGAAATGCTTCTCCTGCAAGCCATTGCCGGATGGGAAATCTGGAGCGAATAATGAGCTACGAGTGAAAGAAAAAAAACAAAAAGCAACTAACCGATGAAGAAACTGCTACGAATCACAGTTCTCATCTGCATCCTCCTGCTCTCCCTTTTAGGAATAGGTGGTTATTACATGGTGGAGTATGCCCTTTCTCCCAAAAATCGTGGAAAGGACATCGAAGGTTCATACACTTATATGTATAAGGAATATCCCTATCTGAAACCTTATATGGATAGCCTACATCATGTGGGAACTTTGCGCGACACGTTTATCTATGCCCCTGATGGAGTGCGCCTGCACGGCTATTATGCAAAAGCCCCTAACTCTACCCGAAAAACGGCTGTCATCGTTCATGGCTATACTGACAATGCCATCCGCATGATGATGATTGGATATATGTACAATAAAAGTTTGGGATTCAACATCCTCCTCCCCGACCTCCGCTATTCAGGCTTGAGCGAAGGAGACCATTTGCAGATGGGATGGAATGACCGTAAGGATGTGGCCCAATGGATAAGCATTGCACCCACCCTTTTTGGTGATTCAACAGAAATTGTCGTACACGGTATCTCCATGGGAGCAGCTACGACGATGATGCTTTCAGGCGAACTTCAACCCGAATCAGTAAAGTGTTTCGTAGAAGATTGTGGTTACACCAGTGCTTGGGATGAATTCAAAGGCGAGTTGAAAAACCAATTCAATTTACCGGCCTTCCCCCTGCTTCATGCAGCCAATCTGATGTGCAAGATACGTTATGGTTGGAGTTTTATCGAAGCCAATGCAACGAAACAAGTGGCCAAATGCCACCTGCCCATGCTTTTCATCCACGGAGAAAACGACACTTTTGTCCCAACATCGATGGTATATCCACTATACAAAGCCAAACCACAACCCAAAGAGCTATGGCTTGTGCCCAGCGAAGGACATGCCCGTTCCTTCCACAATTATCCGAAGGAATATACACAAAAGGTCAAACAATTCGTTGAAAAGTACTTAGACATACCATAAACAATCCCCTAAACTGTCTGGATACAGAAATAGGTAGCCACATTTACAAACAATCAATAAATGTGACTACCTATGTCTATATAAGAAAAAGATACACTACTTCACCTCTTCCCACTTCGGAGGATTCACTCCCATGAGGTTGCGCACAAAGAAATCAAAACGCTTGTGCTCACCATAACTTTCACCCATGGTATGTCCTACTCCAGGAAGAACAACCAGTTCGAAATCCTTGTTTGCTTTTATCAAAGCATCCACAACCTGCATAGTTGAGGCAGGGTCAACATTGTCATCCAGTTCACCAACAACCAACATCAAAGGACGGGTCAGCAAATGGGCATTCTCAACGTTAGAACCCTCCTTGTACTGGTCGCCAAGCGGATAACCAAGCCACTGTTCGTTCCACCAAATTTTATCCATACGATTGTCATGACATCCACATGAAGAGTAGGCTGCCTTGTAAAATTCAGGATGGAGAAGAACTGCTGTCGTACTCTCCTGTCCTCCAGCTGATGCACCAAAGATTCCTACACGGTCGATATCCATATAAGGATACTTCTCAGCAGCAGCACGTATCCAAGCCTTACGGTCGGGGAATCCGGCATCTTTCAAGTTCTTGTAACAGATATCCTCAAACTCCTTCGAACGGAAAGAGGTTCCCATACCATCGAGCTGTACAACAATGAATCCAAGTTCGGCCAATGCTGTCATATTATGATTGTAGGTAGAAAAACTCTTCGGCACATAGTGACTTCCAGGACCTGCATAGATGTATTCAATAATGGGATATTTCTTATTGGGGTCAAAGTTTGTAGGCCGTACGATAATGCCCCAAATATCAGTCTTACCATCGCGTCCCTTGGCCACAAACACTTCAGGAGCACGCCATCCTTCAGCCACCAATGTCGAGATGTCGGCCTTTTCAAGTGGCATTACCAAAGAACCATCGCTCACACGACGCACGGTTGCCTCGGGAGCACGATCCACTAACGAATGTACATCCACCAGGTATTTGCGGTCGTTCGAGAATGTAGCGGTATGATGCCCTTCATCAGGAGTGAGACAAGTCAGCCCTGTACCATCAAAGTTTGTCCGATAGTAACGGATGAGATAGGGGTCTTCTTTTCCACCAACCACTCCACTTGCCGTAAAATAGATTTGCCGGGCATCCTCGTCCACATGCAACACTTCCCGCACATACCAAGGTCCTTTCGTTATCTGATTCTTCACCTTACCGGTTGCATAATCATAAAGGTAAAGGTGGTTCCAATTGTCGCGTTCGCTCATCCAGATAAGTTCGTTTCCTCCCTTCAAGAATCGGCGATACATGCGCTGGTGGTTCACAAAGGTGTTGCTTTTCTCTTCTACAACAGTACGTACTTTGCCCGTTTCAGCCGAGAGTTCGAGCAGACGATAGACCTGATGTCCACGTTCGTTATATTCAAAGGTGACACCTGTACCCTGTTCATTCCAACGAAACCAGAAAAGTTCGTATTGCTTGTCAAACAATTCTGTCGAAGGAATGATGGCGCGTCCCGTCTCCACTTCATAGATGCAAGGCACCTTTGAACGCAATTCGTCACCGGGTTTGGCATATTCCTGTTTATGGAGTTTGGGTTGAAGCTGGTCTTTAGGCGAAGACTCTACATAATAGACAAACCGCTTCTCCACCGGACGGATACGGGCAGAAAAGACATAACGCGAATCGGGCGACCATTGGATATAGGATGAATAATAGTTTCCTAACGTACCATCGATACTCAAGGCGCGTTCGCGGCCATTCGCCCTATTCCTTATATATATATTGTCGTTCTTGATAAAAGCCTCATGCTTGCCGTCGGGCGAAGTCACGGGACGTCCGCTCTTCTCATCGTCCACCTCCATCCAATGACGTTGGCGTCCGCGCTGGGGATAATGGATACGTCCATCGTCCTTCAATTTGTTTTTCTTTACGGCATAAGTAAAATTCTTGCCATCATACTGAAATCGCACCGTATCCTGACGTTCGTTTACAGAAAGATTCTGCAATCCGAGTTTTTTACTGTCAACCTTGCGATTGAGACTTCTGGCTAAAGCATCGGCCAGTTTTTCGTGATCAAACAAATCTGTGCGTGTCTGCTTGTCTGCATTCACTTTCACATAGCGGTCACCTTCCGGTGTATGACGCACATACCAGAAAGCATGCGTATCCCCTATCCACCGAGGTGAGACACCCGAATAATACACTTTGTCACTCGTGAACTTCCCGCGTAGCGAGTAGGCACGCTTGTAATCCTCTGCAGTGCCTTGCGCCATCAAGCTTCCTGCTGCTGTCAACAACAGGGTGGCCATAGCCAATCTTTTGAACAATTTCTTTTTCATAAAACATTTATATTTCTGTTATTTCCATATTTTCTGAATCGCATTACCATTCTTTCCTATCCTGATAATTGGAAGTCACCAACGGCTTATTATTCACTCGCACTCCATTGCGATAGACATTGTAAGTGACATCGTACCACTCCTGTCCCAACAGACGCCAACTAAGATAAACGCCACCAGTGGTCTTCACCGCCACCAGCCCCCGACTCAAGTTCTCCATCATACGTTGAGCATTCGCTGTCACGGTTATCGCCAACAATAAGATACCACATATAATTATTTTCTTTATTTTCATGGTAATACATTTTTATACACTGTCACAAAAGTACAGAAAAGAGCTTAACCCACCAAGGATTTTGAATAAAAAGTACATTCATCCTCACGAGTTCATCAAACTGTTCGGCTTTCATCAAAAAGAGAATCAAGAGCATTGAATCTTTGATTTACAATCCATTACCAAACATTTAAACGAGTATTTCCCCGACATATATGCATTTCTACATTACAATTACTTTCCTTTTTGTTTGCTTTTTCCTCCCAATCTCCCTATATTTGCACCAGACAATTGCAAAATCTATTAACATTCATGCTTATGAAAAAAATATTGTTCACCTTTGCCTTCATGGTATTGCCGCTCTTCACACTGAAGGCCATGACACAAGACACTACCTACATGTTCATCGACTACGAAAAAATGCCCGAATACCCCGGTGGGGAAAGCCAATGGATAAAAGATAGAGATACCTACATGGAGACGAGATTAAAAAACATGTTTCCACAAGCCAATCCCGATAGTTTGGCTACCGATGAGAGAAAGCGGAGAATCGTTGTGCAATGCATCATCGACAAAGAGGGTATAGCCCAAGATCCCATTATTCTCCCAGGCCATGGGCTTCATCCTACGATTGACGAAATGGTTATCAACTACGTCCGCCAATTGCCACGCTTCAAGCCCGGTGCTTATGATGAAAAACCTTGGAGCGTGAACTTCGCCATGCCCTTCTTCGTCCATCCCTACTACTTGCGCCTATTGGAAAGGGAAGAGCAGCAATCCACCGACACCACAGTCTATAAAGTAGTGGAGAAAAGCCGGAGTATCCAGGAGGAATAGAGATTCCGTACATTCTTCCTCCTTTTCCTTGTTAAATATGCAATCTTTTCGTAATTTTGCTTCGTGAATGAAGCATATAAAGCAAAGATGAAAAGATTATTCTCCTATATCATGGTGCCCTTGATGCTGGTCACCGCTCTCCCCCTTGTGGCCAAAGAATACAAAGTGGCAGATGTACCTATGGTGCATCTGCAGGACAAGACACGCTACGTGAGCAACCCCGACGGAATTCTGTCGGTACAGGCCGTGAGCACGATGGATCAGATTCTCGGCCAATTGGAAGCAAAGACGGGTATCGAGACACTGGTGGTGGCTGTGGAAGAGATTGAAGGCGGTGACTGCTTCGAGTTTGCCTATCAGCTTGGCAAACAGAACGGTGTAGGCAAAAAGGAAGCCGACAACGGTCTTGTCATCCTGTTGGTGCGCGGTGAACGGTGTGTCCAATTCGTCACAGGATATGGTATCGAAGGACATCTGCCCGACGCTATCTGCAAACGCATACAGGAGCGCACCATGTTTCCTCTGCTCCGCCAAGGCAAGTGGGACGAAGGTATGGTGGAAGGCATACGCGCCATAAACACCTACCTGACCGACTACGATGGATGGCAAGCTTCAGAAGCAGAAAAAGAAAGTGAAGGATTAGGTATCATGCTGGGCGGATTTTTAGGTTTGATTGTTGCTTTCTTCCTTTTTTGCTACCTTATCAACCGACAACAGACTCAATGTCCCCATTGCAAAAAATGTGGATTGCAACGGAGTAATTCACGCCTGATCTCCCGACAACACGGCATAAAGACCAGCGAGGTCATTTATACTTGCAAACATTGCGGACACTCCGTGGTGAAACGTGAACAAGAGGAGGACGACAACTACACGGGGTTCGGTGGTGGAAGCGGTTCATTAGGTGGTCCCTTCATCTTCGGCCATGGCCGTGGCGGCACTTTCCATGGCGGAGGATTTGGAGGCGGTTTCAGTGGAGGAAGCTTCGGAGGTGGTTCATTCGGCGGAGGCGGTGCCGGAGGAAGATTTTAGAAGTGAAGAATGAAGAGTGAAAGAATCAAACAATCATAAATCAACAATCATAAATCAAATGAAGACAATCAGCAAACTTTTAGTGGCCTTGGTGGCCTTGGTAAGCCTCAACAGTTGTGGCTACAACACGATGACAGAGAAAGAAGAAGCCGTAAACAAGGCTTGGAGTAATGTAGAAAACCAGTACCAACGCCGTTCGGATCTTATCCCGAACTTGGTAAACACTGTGAAGGGATATGCCCAACACGAACAAAACACGTTGACCGCCGTACTGGAGGCCCGTTCAAAAGCGACACAAATAACCGTGAATGCCGAAGAGCTGACTTCTGAAAAGTTGAAGGAATATCAAGCCGCACAGGGACAAGTGACCAACGCTCTGGGAAAACTGTTGGCCATCACAGAAGCCTATCCCGACTTGAAAGCCAACGAGAACTTCAAAGAACTGCAAGCCCAACTGGAAGGGACAGAAAACCGCATCAGTGTGGAGCGCCGCAACTTCAACGAAGTGGTAGGAAACTACAACACTTACATCCGCAAGTTCCCCCAAAACATCATCGCCAGCATCTTCGGATTTGAGAAACGCGCCTACTTCGAAGCTGAAGCCGGAAGCGAAAAGGCTCCGAAGGTAGAGTTTTAACTTCGAAATCAAGTTTATTTTCGAAACAAAACATCCCTTATCTTGTTTATCTCATCGGATAACGCGATGACGAATGAAGATAAGAAGATTGTTTTTAGGATGTTTGCTCCTCTGTCTGACAGGGGAGCTTTTTTCTCAACAACATTATGAGGTACGCGGAATGGTCATTGACCGAATGAGCCGTACCCCCATTGCTGGGGCTGCCATCATGGTAGTGGGACATTACGAGTTGCAGACGGCAACGGACAGTATCGGCCAATTCCGCATCGGAAAAGTCCCGGCAGGAATAACCTCCCTGTGGGTGACCGCTACCGGTTATCGGGGCATACAGACTCCATCCTTCCAGGTATCTGCCACGACATCGGCCATCCGTGTCGAATTGGAAGAGTGGATGCAGGACTTGGGTGAGGTATCTGTCCGTCCGTCTCCTTTCCGGAAGACTACGGAAAGTCCGCTGAGTATGCACATCATCGGTGTACGCGAAATAGAGAAGACTCCCGGAGGCGGACGAGATGTTTCACGCATTGTCCGCATGATGCCGGGTGTATCATTCTCACCTGCCGGTTATCGTAACGACCTGATTGTGCGAGGGGGAGGTCCTTCGGAAAACCGTTTCTATATGGACGGTATCGAAATTCCTCATATCAACCACTTTGCCACCCAAGGAGCTACAGGAGGCCCTGTGAGCCTCATCAATGCCGACCTTATCCAAGAAATTCAGTTCTACACGGGAGCCTTCCCTGCCGACCGCTCGGGAGCCATGAGTTCAGTACTCGACTTTACTCTTTGGGACGGCGATACTGAACGGCAGACATTCAAAGCCACTTTAGGTTCGGCCGAGGCTTCCCTCAGTGGACGCGGACACCTCGGTGAGCGTACCACTTACCTCTTCTCGCTCCGCCAGTCGTATCTGCAACTGGTCTTCAAAATGCTCGAGCTTCCCTTTCTGCCCAATTATATCGACGGACTTTTCAAGGTCGAGACGAAACTTTCGCGCTACAATACATTTACCTTGATAGCCTTGGGAGGCATCGACCGCATGAAACTGAACACAGGCATTGAGGACAACGAAAATTCAGCCTACATCCTCAGCTATCTGCCCAAGGTGACACAGGAGACCTTCACTATAGGAGGACTCTTCCGTCACTATGCCGGGCCACATACGACTTCGCTCATTCTCAGCCACAACTACTTGAACAATCGGAATGTGAAATACAAGGATAACGACGAATCCCAAGTGGAGAACCTGATGTTCGACCTCCATGGACGGGAGCAGAAAAGTACACTGAAAGTGGAGAACCGCACCATCCTCAACAACCGTTGGACACTGAAGGAGAATGCCGAACTGGCCTATCACAACTTTCTCACCCACAGTAGCCGACAGAATCTGTCGGGACAATGGGACAACTATTCCACGCAATTGGGTTTCTTCAGCTATGGAGCGTCGTTCACTGCCAACTATACCGGCCACGAGGACAAACTGAAACTTTCGACAGGAATCCGATTGGATGGAAACACCTTCTCCAAACGTATGAAGCATATGTGGCATCAGTTGTCACCACGGGCTTCAATCCGTTATACCCTTACCCCTGCATGGTCACTCTCCGCATCATCGGGACTTTATCACCAATTGCCACCTTATACAGCCTTGGGATACCAAGAGGAGGGACAACCCGTCAATAACAACCTTCGCTACATGAGTGTATGGCAAAGCGCCGTGGGAGGAGAATGGCGATTGACGGACGAAATGTCCCTTTCCGTCGAAGGATTCTACAAGCAATACTATCACATACCACTTTCTGTTACCGACGATATCCCCCTTACGTGCAAAGGGGCCGACTATGGCATTGTGGGCAACGAACGGCTAGTATCGAAAGCATCGGGGCAGGCATACGGTATGGAACTTCTCTTCCGTTGGCTGAAGCCCGAACACATCAACCTTACAGGTTCATTCACATGGTACCGTAGTGCTTATCGGCCGGACGAATCGTCAGCCTACATCGCTTCGCCTTGGGACAACCGTTTCATCCTCAACCTCTGCGGCACCTACGAACTGCCCCGCCATTGGAGCATTGGAGCCAAAGTAAGCCTGCTGGGCGGAACACCCTATACACCTTACGATGAGACAGCCTCATCCTACGTCACCTATTGGAACGCCAACGGCCGCTCTCTCCCCGACTATTCACGCTACAACAGTGAGCGCAGCCCCCTCTATACCCAATACGATGCGCGCATCGACAAGGAGTGGTACTTCCGCCATTGGCGCATGGGCTTCTTCATCAACCTGCAGAATGTACGTATCCAGCAACAGGATGTATTCATGAGCACAGGGAAAATCATCAATCCCCTTGCCCCTCTTTCCGAACAACGTTACAAGATGAAACGCATCGGGCAGGACAGCAATACCCTTGTACCCTCTCTCGGGTTGACGGCGGAGTTTTGAGAAAAAATAGTCTTTTGAACCACACTCTTTGTTGGACACATCAGTGTCATCTTTCCCCAACTACGGAGTGACGGATGGAGTTTAACGGACTTCATCAAGCAAGAATATAGGTTTCTATCAACCAAACACTTATGTTCAGCAGCACAAGATCCCATATTCATGAATCGTCTCACCCTTGTAATACACTCGTTTCACGAGGGTAAGGCATTTTTATCACAAGGGTGAGACAACCGTTTTACCCTCGTGAGACGGTTTATAAATCAAGCTCTTTGCCTATCTAAACATAGGCCCAAGAGAAGATGAACCTACGTAACTTGATTGGCATTTGCATCTTCTTGACCTTTGCATACAGGAAGAATCATTGTTTTTTATAGGTTTGATGAATATTTCATCCATAATCTGAAAAAAAATAAGTATCTTTGCGGCCGTACTATGTTTGTACGAGCTACGAGCTCTTTAAAAAGGTATAATCAATAAAATATCATAAACTGACATAAAACGATGAGTAACCAACGGTACATGATGCGTGGCGTATCAGCCTCGAAAGAAGATGTGCACAATGCCATCAAGAACATTGACAAGGGACTCTATCCCAAAGCATTCTGTAAGATTATCCCAGACATCTTGGGTGGAGACCCTGAGTATTGCAACATTATGCACGCTGACGGAGCGGGCACCAAGTCTTCATTGGCCTACCTCTACTGGAAGGAAACGGGAGACCTGAGTGTATGGAAAGGCATTGCACAGGATGCGCTCATCATGAACATTGATGACTTGCTTTGCGTAGGTGCAGTAGATAACATCCTTGTCTCTTCAACTATCGGACGCAACAAGCTGCTTGTGCCGGGCGAGGTAATCAGCGCCATCATCAACGGAACGGATGAGTTGCTGGCCGAATTGCGCGAAATGGGTGTAGGCGTGTATGCTACAGGTGGTGAAACGGCTGACGTGGGCGACTTGGTGCGCACCATCATTGTTGACTCTACCGTGACTTGCCGCATGAAGCGCAGCGACGTGATTGACAATGCGAACATCCAGCCGGGTGACGTGATTGTAGGTCTCGCCTCTTACGGACAAGCCACTTACGAGAAGGAATACAACGGCGGTATGGGAAGCAACGGTTTGACCAGCGCCCGCCACGATGTATTTGCCAAATACCTGGCCGAGAAGTATCCCGAAAGTTATGATGCAGGTGTACCTGACGAGTTGGTATATAGCGGTGGATTGAAGTTGACCGATGCCGTAGAGGGCAGTCCCATCGACGCAGGCAAACTGGTGCTTTCACCCACACGTACTTACGCTCCCGTTGTGAAAAAACTTTTGGATAACCTGAGAAAAAATATCCACGGTATGGTTCACTGCTCAGGAGGTGCACAAACGAAGGTGCTCCACTTCGTGGGCGACAATTGCCGCGTCATCAAGGACAACCTCTTCCCCGTGCCTCCCTTGTTCAAGACCATCAAGGAGCAGAGCAACACCGACTGGGCGGAGATGTACAAAGTGTTCAACATGGGCCACCGCTTGGAGGTGTATCTCGCACCCGAGTATGCAGAAGAGGTTATCGCCATCAGCAAGAGCTTCGGCATCGATGCACAAATCATCGGACGTATCGAGGAGAGCGACGGACAGAAGGAGTTGACCATCAAGAGCGAGTTTGGGGAGTTCAAATACTAAATAGCGACTAGCTACAAGCTACGAGTGACAAGTTTATGCCACACAGGATTTACTTGTAGCCCGTAACTTGTAGCTGAACACTTTTTAAATGGCAGACAACAACACGATATTAGAAAAGCTCGAAGGACTGATAGCACGTTTTGAGGAGGTATCCACCCTCATCACCGACCCGAACGTGATTGCCGACCAGGCACGCTACGTGAAGCTGACCAAGGAGTACAAGGACTTGAGCGAAATCATGCGCGTGCGCCAAGAGTATGTGAATGCACTGAACGGATTGGAAGAGGCCAAGCAATTGCTGATGACCGAGAGCGACCCGGAGATGAAGGAAATGGCTCGCGAAGAGGCCAACCTCTGCGAAGCACGCATCCCCCAACTGGAGGAGGAAATCAAATTGCTCCTTGTACCTGCCGACCCACAAGACGACCGCAATGCAGTATTGGAAATACGTGGCGGTACGGGTGGAGACGAAGCGGCCATCTTTGCCGGCGACCTTTTCCGCATGTACGCCAAGTATTGCGAATCGAAAGGTTGGCGCATGGAAGTGTCAAGTGCCAGCGAAGGAGCCTCAGGAGGCTACAAGGAAATCATCTGCTCGGTAACGGGCGACAAGGTATATGGCACACTGAAATATGAGTCGGGCGTTCACCGCGTACAACGCGTGCCTGCCACAGAGACACAAGGACGTGTACACACTTCGGCAGCCTCTGTAGCCGTACTCCCCGAAGCGGAAGCCTTCGATGTGGAAATCAACGAAGGGGAAATCAAGTGGGACACCTTCCGCTCAAGTGGTGCCGGTGGACAGAATGTGAACAAGGTGGAGTCAGGTGTGCGCCTACGCTACAATTGGCGAAACCCCAACACAGGTGAGGTGCAGGAAATCCTCATCGAATGTACCGAGACACGCGACCAACCGAAGAACAAGGAGCGTGCCCTCTCGCGCCTGCGTACCTTTATATATGATAAGGAACATCAGAAGTACATCGACGACATTGCCGCCAAGCGCAAGACGATGGTTTCTACGGGCGACCGTTCGGCCAAGATTCGTACCTACAACTATCCGCAAGGACGCATCACCGACCACCGTATCAACTACACCATCTACAACCTGTCCGCCTTCATGGATGGCGACATACAGGATTGCATCGACCAACTGACCGTGGCGGAAAATGCCGAACGGATGAAGGAGAGTGAACTTTAGCGATTTATGATTTCTGATTTATGATTTATCACGAATCAGAAACCACAAATCATAAATCATAAATTATAAATCATAAATCAACGCATATGAACAAACAACAACTGATTGAACAAATCAAATTGAAGAAGTCATTCCTCTGTGTAGGACTTGACACGGACATCAAAAAGATACCCGAGCACCTCTTGAAGGAGGAAGACCCTATCTTTGCCTTCAACAAGGCCATCATCGATGCCACCGCCCCCTATTGCATCGCCTACAAGCCCAACTTGGCTTTCTATGAGAGCATGGGTGTGAAGGGATGGATTGCATTCGAAAAAACGGTAGAGTACATCAAGAAGAATTACCCCGAACAGTTCATCATCGCTGATGCCAAGCGTGGCGATATTGGCAACACATCGCAGATGTATGCCCGTACCTTTTTCGAAGAGATGGACATCGACTCAGTGACCGTAGCTCCTTACATGGGCGAGGATTCAGTGACTCCCTTCCTCACTTACGAAGGCAAATGGGTGATTCTGTTGGCACTGACCAGCAACAAAGGTTCACACGACTTCCAGTTGACTACAGACACTGAGGGTGAACGCTTGTTTGAAAAAGTGCTCCGTAAGAGTCAAGAGTGGGCCAACGACGAGAACATGATGTACGTAGTGGGAGCTACCCAAGGACGCATGTTCGAGGACATCCGCAAGATTGTGCCCAACCACTTCCTGCTGGTACCTGGTGTAGGCGCACAAGGCGGCAGCCTCGAAGAGGTATGCAAATATGGTATGACCAAGGATTGCGGCCTTATCGTCAACTCAAGCCGTGCCATCATCTATGCCGACAAGACCGAGCGCTTTGCTGAAGTGGCTGGCGAGGAAGCCAAGAAAGTACAGGAGCAGATGGCTGAGCAACTAAATAAGTAATGAGTTACGAGCTACAAGCTACGGGTGAGTAATAAACATAAGAAAAAAGTTATATTGCCTCCACTCGTAGCTTGTAGCTCGTAGCTAATAACTATAAACCATGCAAGATCGCAAGATTATCAACGACCCAGTCTTCGGATTCATCAACATCCCCAAAGGATTGCTGTACGACATCGTAACGCATCCTGTCATGCAACGCCTGACACGCATCAAACAATTGGGGCTTTCGTGCTTCGTATATCCGGGCGCCCAACA
This sequence comes from Phocaeicola sp., assembly GCA_045647865.1. GTDB lineage: Bacteria > Bacteroidota > Bacteroidia > Bacteroidales > Bacteroidaceae > Phocaeicola_A. The sequence continues at coordinate 3,017 of JAZRMW010000032.1, read as the reverse complement.
CACCCGCTTCCAACACTCCTTGGGAGCGTTTTATCTGATGAGCGAAGCCATCAACACCTTGCGTCAAAAGGGAAACTTCATCTTTGACAGCGAAGCGGAAGCCGTACAGGCTGCTATCTTGATGCACGACATCGGACACGGCCCTTTCTCACACGTACTGGAGCATACATTAGTGAAAGGTGTCAACCACGAAGAAATCTCGCTGATGCTGATGGAACGGATGAATCAAGAGATGAAGGGACAACTGACACTTGCCATACAGATATTCAAGGATGAATATCCCAAAAAATTCCTCCACCAATTGATAAGCAGCCAGTTGGATATGGACAGGCTGGACTATCTGCGCAGAGACAGTTTCTATACAGGAGTGACCGAAGGAAATATCGGCTCGGCACGCATCATCAAGATGCTCAATGTCAAAGACGACCACCTGGTGGTCGATTCCAAAGGCATCTACTCCATCGAAAACTATTTGATGGCCCGCCGACTGATGTACTGGCAGGTGTATCTGCACAAGACCTCCGTAGCTGCTGAAAAGATGTTAGTAAGTGCCCTCACACGTGCAAAAGAATTGGCGAGCAAAGGAGTTGAACTGTTTGCATCACCGGCTTTGCGCTTTTTCCTCTATAATGACATCAATGACCGCGTTTTCAAAGAAGACCCAATTTGTATAGAAAATTATATAAAACTGGACGACAATGACATTTGGACATCTTTGAAAATATGGTGTGAACACGAAGATGTCATATTGTCAACCCTCAGCAAAGGAATCATCAACCGGAATTTGTTCAAAGTAGAAATTTCCGACAAGTCTATCAGCAAAGAACGCAAAGGAGAAATCCTGCAAAAAATTAGCAATCAATTATCTATTACACAAAAAGAGGCCGAATATTTTCTTTATACCAATGCCATCGGGAAAGACATGTATAGTAAGGAGGACGATAGCATAGACATCATGTTCAAAGACGGAAGTACACACGATATAGCATACGCATCAGATATGCTGAATATATCCACACTTTCTAAAAAGGTTAAGAAATATTACATCTGTTCTCCTCGGTTTTGATAAGAAATTTACGATGTAACCCATAAATATTTGTTCTTTTGCACGGAAATTTGGAAAAAAAATGCTTAATTTGCACCCTATTAGGAAAACTCATGTTCCACGCACAAGTTTTCCAACACAAATAAATCGCAAAAATTAAAGAATTAAGAAATATTCAAATGGAGTTTTCAGCCAAACAGATCGCCGAATATGTTCAGGGAGTTGTCGTAGGCGATGAAAATGCAACAGTACAAACTTTTGCAAAAATTGAAGAGGGAATGCCAGGAGCCATATCTTTCCTTGCCAATCCCAAATATGCGTCTTACATTTACGAAACCCAATCAAGTATTGTTTTGGTAAACAAGGACTTTGAACCGGAAAAGGAAATCAAAGCAACTCTTATCAAAGTCAACAATGCATATGAATGTGTTGCCAAATTACTCACGCTCTATGAAATGAGTAAGCCCAAGAAAACAGGCATATCCCCATTGGCCTCTGTATCTCCTACAGCCAAGATTGGAGAGAATGTATATATCGCTCCTTATGCAGTCATCGGTGAAAATGTTGTCATTGGCGACCATACTCAAATTCATGCAAATGCCGTTATTGGTGACCATGCCAAAATCGGAAACAAATGTATCATCTATCCCAATGCGACGGTTTATCATGAATGCCGCATAGGGAACAATGTGATTCTCCATGCAGGAAGTGTCATTGGTGCTGACGGATTCGGCCATGCTCCTGCAGCCGACGGATACGAAAAAATACCTCAGATTGGAATCGTCATTCTTGAAGACAATGTAGAAATCGGTGCAAACACCTGTGTTGACCGAGCAACCATGGGCGCAACCATCATCCGTAAAGGTGTGAAGCTCGACAACCTTATCCAGGTTGCTCACAATGTGGAAATCGGCTCGAATACGGTAATGGCTTCTCAATGCGGAATTGCTGGAAGTACCAAGATTGGAGAATGGTGTATGTTTGGTGGCCAAGTGGGTGTAGCCGGACACTCTAAAATCGGTGACCGTTTGAACGTTGGAGCACAAACAGGTATTCCAGGAAACATGAAAGGCAATCAAACTGTTATGGGTTCACCTGCGATTGATGCCAGACTTTTTGCCCGCGCCTCAGTAGTCAACAAGAGATTACCTGAAATGTATGCCACTTTGAATGCGTTGCAAAAAGAAATCGAAGAAATTAAGAAACAATTGAATAAATAATATATGCTGAAACAAAAGACTCTCAAAGGCAGTTTCTCACTCTGTGGAAAAGGTCTTCACACCGGATTAAATTTAACCGTAACGTTTAATCCTGCCCCCGACAATCATGGGTACAAAATCCAGCGTATCGATTTGGAAGGACAGCCCATCATTGACGCGGTTGCAGAAAATGTTGGTAATACTACTCGAGGCACCGTTCTTTGCAAAGGTGACATTAAGGTAAGTACTATCGAACATGCCATGGCTGCCCTCTATGCAGCAGGCATCGACAACTGTCTCATTCAAGTAAATGGTCCCGAATTCCCCATTTTGGATGGTAGTGCCAAATTCTATGTTGAAAATATTCAGCGTGTTGGCATCGAAGAACAGACTGCAGTAAAGGACTATTACATCATCAAGTCAAAAATTGAATACCGCGATGAAGAAACGGGTTCTTCCATCATGATTCTCCCTGATGAGAACTTCAGCGTGAATGCATTGATTTCATACGACTCCCAAGTGTTGTATAACCAATTTGCTACATTGGACAACATGGAGAACTTTGCATCTGAAATTGCTTCCAGCCGTACATTCGTATTCGTCCGTGAAATTGAGCCGCTGCTCAATGCCGGTCTTGTAAAGGGAGGTGATTTGGATAACGCGATTGTCATCTATGAACGTCAAATGGATCAAGAGCGTTTCGACAAATTGGCAGACATCATGGGAGTACCCCACATGGATGCTACAAAATTGGGATACATCAACCACATTCC